>NZ_CP078091.1:2400000-3000000 GCF_025917005.1 Porphyrobacter sp. ULC335 | reverse complement strand
AGGAAGCGGACTATTGCCGAAGACCCGCTTCAGCATCTGATCGCGCGTGCCGGTATAGATCACATCACAGGCTGCATCGCTCCCGCCTTTGCGGCGGCACAGGCAGGCATTGAGAGAAGCCCGCTCGACCTCGGAGAAGCCCGCCGCAACGGCCGTGAGGCGTGGGGTTCCGGGCTTGATTCGCGCAGCATCGGAGGCCTGCCAGTCGAGATAGCGCAGCACCATCCGCCCGCCCAGCAGAAGGGCCAGAACCCCCGCGATCAGCGCCAGCCACTTGGCCCGGTTCACCTCGCCGCTACTTCTTGGCCGTGCACGAATAGACCAGCCGCTCGTTGGGCCGCTCGGGCAGTTTGGAGATCAGCGCCGATTGCTGTTCGCCCAGGGTACGCGCCGCGTCGCTCACCCCGCAGGAAGGCGGCGCGTAGGCGGCGCGGGCCTCGCGCGCTTCGGCCAGTGCGTCCTGCCCCAACAGATAGCGATCGGTGCGCAGGGTGCGGGTTTCGGGATCATAGGTGTTGACCGCCACCGCAGAGTCCTCCTGCGCGGCGAAGACCCGTTGCCACTCGCCGGCCTGCCCGAGGCCATATTGCGTGCGTCCGTTGACACAGCCATCCGCCGACCATTCAAAGGCCACATCGTCAGTCTTGGCCGCCGTCACCCGGCTGCGTTCGGGCACCAATGTGCAGATCAGCGCGCCCTCTGAGGCGTCCGAGCCACCATCGGGGGCGGGTGCATCGCCGCCTTCTGCCTTGGCGACGGCGGCTTCGACCCGGTCATTGATCTCGGAAAGGCCCGGGCGGGTGAACCACAAGAGCACCGCCGCCGCCAGCGCCGCGGCCGAGAAGGCAGCGGCGATCCGGGTGTGGGTGCGGCGCTCGGCATCCCCGCGCCACACCATCGCAGCATAGCCTGCGCCGATGGCGCCCAGCAGCGCGATCAGCGCCAGCGCCATGCGGTTCTCACGCGCTTCGAGCACATCCATCTGCGCGGTCAGCTGCGCCTTTTCGCGCACCTCGCGCAAGCTTTCGGCACGCTCCGCCAGCGCTGCGCGGGCCTGTGATTGCGCGGCTTCGAGCCGCTGGCGCTCGTCGGCGTTGAGTTCCTCGATCGAGCGGCAGGGGAGGGTGTTGGTGACCGGCTCCACCCCGTTCTTGCGCAGGAAGGGCAGCAATTCGCGCAAGGACACCGCAAAGTAGAACTCGCCGTCCCCGCCGCTCGAATCCGCACTGAAGGAGTTGACCCCGATCACCCGCCCGCAGGGATCGAGCAATGGCCCCCCCCGAATTGCCGCGCGCGATGGGGGCGGTGTGGAGGATCGTGTCGAACTGCCGCGAGGGCCGCTCCCCCGACAGGTATCCGCGCGATTTGACGGGCGGCTGTGCGCGGAAAATGTCCCCCATATCAAGGCCCTGCGCCAGATCGACATTCATCGGATAGCCGACCGCCGATACCTCGCCAAGGTTGCTGTTGACGCTTGCCGCCAGCGCCAGCGGGGGGAGGCGAAGGCTGCCCTTGGCAATCTCCAGCAAGGCCAGATCGTTGCGCGGGGATATCGCCACCACCCGCGCAAAGGCCCCGCCTTCGCCCTCTGACGGGACGATTCCGATCCGCAGCGTATCATCCTGCGCGGCCTCGCTCACCACGTGGGCGTTGGTGACGATCCGGGTGGGCGAGACGGCAAAGCCGGTGCCGTGGCTGATGGGCGTGGGCTGGCCGCCTTCCTCGCCGATGATCACCACCCGCACCACCCCGCGCGACGCCGCATCGACATCGCCGGGATCGGCGGATGCGGGCAGGGCAAGCAGGGTCAGGAGCAGGGCGAGCGCGCCAAGAAGCCGGGTCATGGCGCGGGTTATAGCCGCTTTTTCGGCCAGCGCGAGATTGCACGCGACATTGAGCGCAAAGACCGGGGGTGCAGCGGGGGGAGGCTTGTGGCAGAGTGTTTCACGTGAAACATTTGCAGAACATCACCGATGATGACCGATGGCAGATCGCGCTGGCCAAGGACCGGCGGTTCGACGGGGCCTTTGTCACCGGCGTGCATTCGACCGGCATCTATTGCCGCCCCTCGTGTCCGGCGCGGGCACCTTTGCGCAAGAATGTGCGGTTCTATGCGACCTCGGTGCAGGCGGAGCAGGTGGGCCTAAGGCCTTGTAAACGCTGCTCTCCCAACACCCAAAGCGCTGAAGAGGCTTGCGTGTTGGCGGCGATTGCGGCGATCCGGGCGGCGGGAGAACAGGGGGCCGCGATGACGCTGGAGGCGCTGTCCGACCTCACGGGCTACACCCCCACGCACTTCCAGCGCCTTTTCAAACGCACCGTCGGCCTGTCGCCCGCCGCCTTCGCCAAGGCCCTGCGCGAGGAGCGGGTGCGGGCGGCACTTGGGCAGGGTCTAAGCGTGACCGAGGCCCTGTCAAAGGCGGGCTACGGGGGGTCTGAACAATTCTACACCGAAACGAAAGGCAGGCTGGGAATGAAGCCGGTTGACTGGAGCCGCGGCGGCGCGGGCAAGCGGGTGCATTGGGCGGTATTGCCGACCTCGCTGGGCGCAATGCTGGTCGCCGCGACCGACAAGGGCGTGTGCTGCCTGGCCTTCGGCGAGGGCGAGCCAGAACTGCGCGCCCGCTTTCCGAAGGCCGAGCTGTTCGCTGCGGGCGAGGATTTTAGGGCGCTATTCGCTCAGGTTGTGGAGGCGGTCGAGCAGCCGGGGCCGGGCTCCGCCGCGATCCCGCTCGACGTGAAAGGCACCGCCTTCCAGCAGCGCGTCTGGGAAGAACTGCGCCGCATTCCTTCGGGCGAGACGCGGTCGTATGGGGAGTTGGCAGCGGCATTGGGCAACCCCAAGGCCAGCCGCGCGGTCGGCGGGGCGAACGGGGCGAACCATGTGGCGGTCCTGATCCCCTGCCACCGGGTGATTGCGGCGGACGGCACATTGGGCGGCTATGCCTATGGATTGCAGATCAAGGCGGAGTTGTTGAAGCGGGAGGGGCGGTGAGGGGGGTAAACCTGCGCACTTACCAATCGCGCCAATCGTCGATTTCGGGCACCAGTGCCTTGTGTTTTGCCGCGTGCGCAATTTCTTCCAAAACAGCCATGATGTCTTCGCGCTCTTCGGTCTCGATCACGTTTCCGGCGGCTTCGTCCGCGGCGTTGAACCACTCCATCGTGCGCTTGAGCACCTTGCGGACGTCCGCCTTGCGTGGCTTGTCTCCCAGCGCCTGAATATCGCGGCACGCTGCATGGATCGCTGCACGAGCGTCTTTTGTGAAGTCTTCGGGCGGAAAGGGGGGCGAGGGCGACCAGCGGGCGAAGGGGGTTTCGCCCAGCAGGGTTTCGAGCGTCAGGCCTTTCAGCCTTTCGTTGTAACGCGCTTCTTTTTCCGCCTGCTCTCGCGCCGATTTGGCATCGCGCAAGGTTACTTCTTCCAGCAAGGCCTCGCGGTCATGGGTCCACCGCCATTCGCCCTCCGGGGCATGATTGGCGAATGTCAGCCATGCGGTGCTTGTGCCGAGGTCGCCGCGTAGGATGCTCGCGGCCCGCGCGCGCTCCTCGCCGGTCAATCTGCCATGGCCGAGAAAGCGCGGCTCGGTGAAGGCCTCCGCGATGTCCCACGTCTTTCGATACGCGCCGAAAACGGCTAGCCGCCCAGTGTGCGCGAAACGATGCTCGGTCAGAAGGCCTGCGCGCTCTGCTTGGGCTAGCGAGGGACGGCTCTGCCAGATGCCGTCGAGGATCGCGACGACCACGAGCAGGTCCGACACGCCCAGCACTTTGATCGCGGCATATCGCCCCGTCTCCTGCGGGGAAAAGGTGCAGAAGGGCCGCGTCCGGAAGGCATAGATATGCCCGACCTCGGGATGCGCGGGGATCGCGAGCTCATCCCCTTCCGGCTCTGGTTCTGGTTCTCGCTGCGGCTGCGGCTCAGACCGAGGCTGCGTCGGGTCCTTGCCTTTGCTTAGCCATTTCCTGATGCTGTCGAACACAGGCGCACCTCAATCCAACTTCGGCGGCATCCCCGGCTCGCACCTCGCCATTGCGCGCTGATATGCGGGCCGCGCGCCGATGCGCTTCAGGTAGGCTTGCAGGTTCGGCATCCCGTCAATCGCCATCCCGCTCATCGCCCGCGACGTCGTCAGCTGGAAGCCCATCATGATGTCGGCGGTGGTGAGCTGCGATCCGCCGAAATACTCTGCTTCACCCAGCCGCTTTTCGACGATCGCCCAGCCTTTCGCCACACGGTCGGCGACAAACGGCGGCAGCTCCTTGGCGCCCATGAACTGCGCCACCAGCGCCATCATGCCGTTGGTCATGAAGGTCGCGTTGGCCCAGTGGAGGTAGAACAGGTGGTCGGCGAAATCGGGGTGATCCACGCCCGGCACAAGCGCCGTATCGGGCGCATACTTGGCGATGATGTAGTCCATGATCGCGCCGCTTTCGCCCAGCACCAGATCGCCGTCAGTGATCACCGGGGCGATGCCCATCGGGTGAAGCGCCTTGTATTCATCGGGCGCGAGGCGGTTATCGGTGCGGCGGGTGTAGAGTTTGCACTCGTAATCGATCCCCAGTTCCTCGGCGAGCCAGACGATGCGTTCGGATTGCGACAGGCGCAGGTGGTGGATGGTCAGCATGGTGGGCTCCCGTTTCAGTTTCGCGCCCAGCTTTTGCGCGCGGGTTCGAGAGAGTCGAGAAACTTTTCCGCGCTTTCCAGATATTCGGCCTGCTTCGCCTCGCCCATGCGGTCCCAGGTGGCGAAGATGCGCCCGATCCGGTGATTGCTCTCCAGCCGCGCCCGGTTCGCGTCCATGAAGTGCCAGTAGAGCGGGTTGAAGGGGCAGGCGTTCGGCCCGGTCTTCTGGGCGACCTTGTAGCGGCAGGTTTTGCAGTAGTCGGACATCTTGTTGATGTAGTTGCCGCTGGCCGCATAGGGCTTGGTCGCAAGGCGGCCGCCATCGGCATAGAGCACCATGCCGGCGACATTGGGCAGCTCGACCCACTCGAAGGCATCGGCATAGACGGCGAGATACCAGTCGGCGACCTCTTGCGGGTTGATCCCGGCGGTAAGGCAGAAATTGCCGAGCACCATCAGGCGCTGGATATGGTGGGCGTGGGCATCCTCGCGGGTGGTGCGGATGCAGTCTGACAGGCAGCGCATATCGGTCTTGCCGGTCCAGAAGAATTCGGGGAGCGGGCGTGTGGCGGCGAGTTCGTTCGCCTCGGCCAACCCCGGCATGGTGTACCAGTAGAACCCGCGCACATATTCGCGCCAGCCGATGATCTGGCGGATAAAACCCTCGACCGAGTTCAGCGGCGCGCGGCCTGCGCGATATTCGGCCTCGGCGCGCTGGCACAGCTCCAGCGGGTCGAGCAGCCCGATATTGAGGCTGGTCGAGAGCATCGAGTGGTAGAGATCGTCCGACCCGTGGACCATCGCGTCCTGATAGGGGCCGAACAGGCTGAGGCGGCGGGCGAAGAAGGCCTCGGCGGCTTCCAGAGCCTGTGTGCGGGTGACGGGCCAGCCGAAGGGTTCCAGATCACCGAAGTGATCGGCGAAGCGCTGTCCGACCAGTTCGATCACCTCCTGCGTGATCGCATCGGGGGCGAACTTGGGGGTGGGGCGCGCGCGCAGGTCCTCCTTGGGCGGCTCGCGGTTCTCGCTGTCGAGGTTCCAGACGCCGCTGACGGGCTTTTCGCCCTCCATAAGCAGCCCCGTCTTGCGGCGCATCTCGCGGTAGAAATACTCCATCGTCAGGTGCTTGCGACCGTCCGCGAATTTGCGGAAATCGGCGTGACTGGCGATGAAGCGGGTGTCGGGAAGGATGCTGACCGGGCAGGGGAAGCGGCCCTCCCACTCCTCCATCGCGCGGGCCACGCGCCATTCGCCGCACTCGGTGACGCGCACTTCGGACGGGGCGTGGCGTTCGCAGGCGCGGGCAACCTCGCCGGTGAAACTGCCGGTGTTGGCGGGATCGTCGAGGCGGACGTAATCGACCTGCCAGCCCTCTGCACGCAACTCCTCGGCGAAGTGGCGCATGGCCGCAAAGATCAGCACGATCTTCTGCTTGTGGTGCTTCACATAGGTCGCCTCGTCCCACACCTCCATCATCAGGATGCAGGTTTCGGACGGGGTGAGGCCGTCGAGGCTGGCAAGATTGCGCGAAAGCTGGTCGCCGAGGATCGGCACGAGGATGGGACGGGTCATGCGGAGGTTACGCGGGGCACCCGTCTTTGGTTTCGTCAGACAAAGGAATAGGGGTCAATATCCACGCCCACCCGCACGCCGGGGGCGAAGTTCACGCCTGCGATCCAGTCGCGCAGCACCGCTTGCAGATTGGCGCTGCGCTTGGCGTTCACCAGAAAGCGATAGCGATAGCGCCCGCGCAGCAGGGCGAGCGGGGCGGGGGCGGGGCCGAGGATCTGCACATCCGCGAGGCGCGGGCGCACATCTCCCAGCCGCACCGCCGCCTCGCGCGCTTCCTTTTCGTCCTCGGAAGAGAGGATGATCGCTGCCCAGCGCCCGAATGGCGGCGCGCCGGCATCGCGGCGGCCTTGCGTCTCGGCGGCGTAGAAGGCGTCGCGGTCGCCGTCGGCCAGCGCGGCGATGACGGGGGCATCGGGGTGGCGGGTCTGGATCAGCACCTCGCCCGCCTTGGCTCCGCGCCCGGCACGGCCCGCAACCTGCGCGATCTGCGCATAGGTGCGCTCGCCAGCGCGCAGGTCTCCGCCTTCAAGGCCGAGATCGGCATCGACCACCCCCACCAGCGTGAGTTCCGGGAAGTGGAAGCCCTTGGTGACCAGCTGCGTGCCGATGATGATGTCGATCGCGCGCCCTTCCGCCATGGCGATGAACTCCGCCGCGCGGTCGGGGGTGTTGAGCGTGTCGGACGTTGCCACCACCACCCGCGCGCCGGGGAACAGGTCGGCGACTTCCGCAGCGATACGCTCCACCCCCGGGCCGCAGGCGACGAGGCAGTCGCTCTCGCCGCATTCGGGGCAGGCTTCGGGCACCCGCGTTTCGAACCCGCAATGGTGGCAGGCGAGGCGGGCGGAGAGGCGATGTTCCACCAGCCATGCGCTGCACGAGGGGCATTTGAAGCGGTGTCCGCAATTCCTGCACAGCGTCAGCGGGGCATAGCCGCGGCGGTTGAGGAACAGCAGCGATTGCTCGCCCTTGTCCAACCGGTCGCGCAGGGCATCGACCAGCGGCCCCGCCAGCCAGCGTTGGCTGCCGGGCTTTTCCTCGGTAAGGTTGATGAGCCGCACGCTCGGCAGGCTCGCGCCGCCGAAACGGGCGGGCAGGTCGAGCTTCGTGTAGACGCCGATATCCGCCATGTGCAGGCTTTCCAGCGCGGGCGTGGCGCTGGCGAGGATCACCGGCACCTTTTCGAACCGCGCGCGCATCACCGAAACGTCGCGGGCGTTATACCGCACGCCGTCATCCTGCTTGAAGCTGATCTCGTGGGCTTCATCGACCACGATCAGCCCGAGGTTGGCATAGGGCAGGAACAGCGCCGAACGCGCGCCGACCACCACCTGCGCAGAACCATCCGCAATCGCCCGCCATGCGCGCCGCCGCTCGGTTGATCGCAGCGAGGAATGCCACAGCACCGGCGCCGCGCCGAAACGGGCGGCAAAGCGGGCGAGGAAGTTCTCGGTCAGCGCGATTTCGGGGAGCAGCACCAGCACCTGCCGCCCCAGCCGCAGCGCCTCGGCCACGGGCTCGAAATAGGTTTCGGTCTTGCCCGATCCGGTCACCCCGTCGAGCAGGAAGGGGGCAAAGGCGCGCGCTGTTACGGCATCGACCAGCGTGCCTGCGACCTCGGCCTGCGCTTCCGACAGATCGGGTTGGTGGAAATCGGGATCGGCGGGCGGGTAGGGGCGGTCGATATTGACCGTCACCGGCCCCAGCAACCCCGCGCCCGCCATGCCGCGCAGCACGCCTTCGGATACGCCCGCGATGGCCGCCAGCTCGCGCATCGTGCCCTGTTCGCCCGCGAGCGCCTCCAGCGCGGCCTTGCGCTGCGCGGTGAGGCGGCCCGCAATCTCGGCTCCGGTCAGCCGGTACTCGGTCATTGTCGCCGGACCGCCCAGCGCCCCGCCGCTCGCCAGTGCCATCCGCGCAACGCTGGCGAGGGGCGCGCAGTAATAATCCGCTGTCCACTCGATCAGCCGCCGCAAGGGCGCGGGCAGCGGCGGCACCGGCAGCACCTCCAGGATCGGGCGCAGGCGTTCAAAGGCGATCTCGTCGCCCGGCAAGCGGCCTTCGTCCCACACGATCCCGGTGACCTTGCGCGGCCCCAACGGAGCGACGACCACGCTTCCCGCAGGCGCGCTCACCCCTTCGGGCAGCCGGTAATCCAGCGGGCCGAGCGCGGCGTTGAGGACAAGCAGGCGAATACGGTTCATGTTGGGGTTATATGGAGATCGGCATAGGGCAAGGGCAAGCATGGAGACCCGACAAATGACCGCAATTGTCACCACCCTATCGACCCGCCGCAGCCTGTTGGCCGGAGCAGCGGGGGCAGGCGCGCTGTTGTTGCTGCCCGGATGCGCCAGCATGGGCGGAGGCTTTTCCATGGTCGAGGCCGTGCGCCGCCTGCTGCTGCTCGCTTCCGAAAACGCCTTTGCACGCCTGACCGAGCCGGGCGGTTTCTGGGACGAGCAGGTGGCGCGCATCGGGCTCGATAGTGTGCTGGGTGCGCGCGGCGATGTGCTGTCACGCGTCCTCACTTCGCAGCTGTTCAAGGAGCGGCTGGAAGAACGCTTTGCCGGTTTCGCCATCGATGCCAGCTTCCGCGCTGCGCCGGTGGTGACCGATGCGATCCAGATCATCGGCTTCGAGAATGCGATTGCGCTTGTGCGCGGCGGTCCGGATGCGGCGAGCAGCTACCTGCGCGCGGAAGTCGGCACCGCGCTGCTCGATGCGGTCGTGCCCGAACTGGGCGAGGCGATCCGTGTCAGCCGCGATCCGCTGGTCGGGCAGGCGCTGTCGGCATTGACCGGGGTCGATGTTTCCGGCGTGGCCGACCGGCTGGGCCGCGAGGTCGATGACGCCATCTGGGGCGAAATCGCGCGCGAGGAAGCCGCCATCCGCGCCAACCCCGAGGCGACGCGCGATCCGATGCTGATCGGCGTGTTCGGGCTGGGCAGCCGGGTCTAGCGGGCAGCCAGAACTAGAAGCGGTAGGTTATCACCGCCTGCGGAATATGGCTGGTGCGTGCCGGCTGATCGCCGCGCGGGAAGACCACCATCCAGTAGATCGCGCCGACATCCAGTCGTTCGTTGACGCGGTGGACAAGGCTCGTCTGGAACCGCCACTGTTCGGTCGAGGTTCCTTCGTCGCGGCTGCGCGACTGGACGATGCCGAGCCATTCGACACCGGCCACCGCGCGCCAATCTTTTGCCAGCGGTTGATTGTAGGTGACACGCTGGCGCAGGCGCAGCTCCATCCGGTCAGCACCGTCGAAGAAGCGCTCTTCCAGGCGGGTGCGCGCTTCCACCCGGCCAAGTGTGAACGTGACTTGCTGGTGGGTGCGGATTTCGGTCAGCCCGGCCGTGTCGAACAGCATGATCCCGCCGCCGATGCGGGTTCGATCGGCAACTTGCTGGTCGAGAGCGACGCGGATGGTCTGCTGATCGGCACCCACTTCGTCCGCGCCGCGCCACCTTTGCGTGGCATCGATGGTGAGTGTGGTGTCCTCGCCGATCTTGCCGGTGGCAATGGCGTTGAGCCAGAATTGCGTGTCTTCTTCCCCGGCTTGCGCTTTCGACGGTTGCCAAGCTGCCAGCGTGGCGGCAAGCAGCGTCGCAATTCGCAAAGGCATCCGATTCATGCCCGCCACCTAGGCCCGCCGCATGGTGCTGGCTATCGTATTTCTACTGGAGTGAACCCATGAAATTCTTCGTCGACACCGCCGAGATCGAACCGATCCGCGAACTCGCCGCCACCGGCCTGCTCGACGGGGTGACCACCAACCCCTCGCTGATCGCCAAGTCGGGGCGAGATTTCATGGAAGTGACCAAGGAAATCTGCGCGCTCGTCGATGGTCCGGTCAGCGCCGAAGTGGTCGCGCTCGACCACGCGACCATGATGAAAGAGGCCGAAGTCCTGCGCAGAATCGCGGACAATGTCTGCATCAAGGTGCCGCTGACGGTGGATGGTCTGAAGACCTGCAAGGCGCTGACCAGCGAAGGCACGATGGTCAATGTCACGTTGTGCTTCTCGGCCAATCAGGCGCTGCTGGCGGCCAAGGCGGGGGCGAGCTTCATTTCGCCTTTCGTCGGGCGGCATGATGATAACGGCTTTGACGGGATGGACCTGATCGAGGACATCCGCCTGATCTACGACAACTACAATTTCGCCACTGAAATCCTTGTCGCCAGCGTGCGCCACACCACCCACGTGCTGCAGGCTGCGAAGATCGGTGCCGACGTGATGACCGCGCCGCCCAAGGTCATCCACGACCTTTTCAAGCACGTACTCACCGACAAGGGCATCGAAGGCTTCATGGCCGATTGGGCCAAGACCGGGCAGAGCATCCTCTGACGCTCCGCACTGGCCTGACGTTTTTGCGGCTTTCGCTTGTCATCTTAGTTGCTAAAGAAAACGGATAATGGCCGACCAGTCCCCGCTCGATCTGTTCAAACAGGCGCTCACCGGCGCGTCGCGGGCGATTGCGCGCGATGCGGAGGTCGAGGTTGCGTGGAGCGCGGATGTGCCGGGTGCGGCGGGCAACCGTTTCCGCGTGCCGCTGCCGGGGCGCGATCTTCCCGCCGATCAGGTGACCGAAGCGCGGGGCTTTGCGGATTCGTTCGCGCTGAAGCTGCGCCACCACAATGCCGCGCTGCACGCCAAGTCTGCCCCGCCTGAACCGATCGCGCGCGCCTGTTACGACGCGATCGAGCAGGTGCGGTACGAGGCGCTGGGCGCGAACCGCTTTGGCGGGATCCGAGCCAATCTCGACGCGGCGACCGAAATGCGCACCGCAGGCGACAAGATCGTGCGCGCGCAGAACTCTTCCGAAGTGCCGCTCCAAACCGCGCTCGCCCTGTTGGTGCGCGAGGCGCTGACGGGGGAGGCTATCCCCGCCAAGGCGCAGGGCGGGATCGAGCTGGTGCGCGATTTCCTTGAAGAGAAAGTCGGTAAGGATTTCGGCGCGCTGGCGGAAAAGCTCGCCGATCAGGAGGCGTTCCAGAAGCTCGCGCTCGACATGCTGCGCGAACTCGATCTGACCCGCCCGACCGATAACCCCGACCAGAGCGACACCGACGACGCCGATGATGACGACGCGCCCAGCGACGATGATCAGGGCGAGGACGACAATCAGGGCGAGGGCGATCCGCAGTCCGCCGAAATGGCCGGCGAAATGGCCGAAGGCGAGGGTGACGGCGAGCAATCCTCCGACGCCGAGACCGATAGCGACATGTCCGAAGGCGAACCGGGCGAGGAAGGCGACGCCTCCAACGCCCCCGTACGCCCCAACCGCCCGCAGGCCGAAGTGCCCGCCAGCGTCGACTACAAGGCCTTCACCACGAAGTTCGATGAGGAAGTCGCGGCGCCCGATCTGTGCGATGCCGAAGAACTCGACCGGCTGCGCGCCTATCTCGATAGCCAGCTGACCGGATTGCAGGGCGTGGTGACGCGCCTTGCCAACCGGCTCCAGCGGCGGCTTATGGCGCAGCAGAACCGCAGCTGGGATTTCGACATGGAGGAAGGCGTGCTCGATGCCGCGCGCCTCGCCCGCGTGATCATCTCGCCCGGCACGGCCTTGAGCTACAAGGTCGAACGCGATGTCGAGTTCAAGGACACGGTCGTCACCCTGCTGATCGACAATTCAGGCTCGATGCGCGGACGGCCGATCAGCATTGCTGCGATCAGCGCCGACATTCTCGCGCGCACGCTGGAACGCTGCGGCGTGAAGACCGAGATCCTCGGCTTCACCACCCGCGCATGGAAGGGCGGGCAGAGCCGCGAGGCCTGGCTCGCCGATGGCAAGCCGCAGAACCCGGGCCGCCTCAACGATCTCAGGCATATCATCTACAAGCAGGCCGACGAACCGTGGCGCCGTGCGCGCCGCAATCTCGGCCTGATGATGCGCGAAGGCCTGCTCAAGGAAAACATCGACGGCGAGGCGCTGATCTGGGCGCACAGCCGCCTGCTCTACCGCCCCGAAGAACGCCGCATCCTGATGGTGATTTCCGACGGCGCGCCGGTGGACGATTCGACGCTGTCGGTGAACTCGGCGGGCTATCTCGAGGCGCACCTGCGCAGCGTGATCGAGTGGATCGAGAAGGTCTCCCCCGTCCAGCTGGTCGCCATCGGCATCGGCCACGATGTGACGCGCTATTATCGCCGCGCGGTGACGATCATGGACGTCGAGCAACTCGGCGGGACGATCATGGAGCAGCTCGCGGAGTTGTTTGAAGATGAGAAGGGTGGCGGGAAGCGCTGAACTTCGGCGGCAACGTCTGCCAAAATTCGATCAGGGGCACCTGAAAATCGGTTGACCGAAACCGCAGCTTGCGGAATGTGTCGCGCTCAAGCAAGTTTTAGGGGCGGGTCGCTTGATTTCATCGATTTTCGTGCTGTTTATGCAGCCTGCCGTGTCCACCACGGAACCGGAAGCTGCGGCCGTCGAAGCGGTTGCCGAAACGCCCGCGGCCGAGGTCGCTGTGCAGCCTGAAGGCCTGCTTCTGCCCAGGACAACGCCGCTTATCATCGCGATCGACAAGGAGCTGGGCTCCAAGATCAGCCAGACGGGGGAGACTTTCCCGATCCGCCTGGCGCAGGCAGTGTCTGTCGAAGGGGTCGAGGTGCTGCCCGCCGGGATCACAGGGCAGGGCGAGGTCGTCCACGCCAAGAAGGCCGGACTTGCCGGGGCTGCGGGCGAACTGGTGCTGGCCGCGCGTTATCTCGATCTCAACGGCCGCCGGATCGAGCTGCGCAGTTTCCGCTTCATGGAGGCGGGCGAAACCTCGCTCGGCAAGGGGCAGGATAACACCGGTGTCTCCAGCATGACCACCGCCATCGCCGGACCGATCGGTTTCTTTATCGGCGGCGGGAACACCAATGTCATGCCGGGCACTATTGCCAACGCCAAGACCCGCAACGACGAACTATTCGAGCGCCCCGCGCCGGCCGAGGCCGTGCCGGCTGAGAGTGCTGAACCACAGGTTGAAAACAGGGAGGAACTACCGTGAAGAAACTGCTTGCTGCTGCCATGATCGCCGCTACCGCGCCGATTGCGCTGACCGCCATGGCGCCCGCCGCTTTCGCCGAGGAAAAGGCCGAAGGCGAACTCAAGATCCCGCCGCCGCCGCCCGGCAAGGGGCAAATTCTGTTCTACCGCACCGGCGGCATCAGCGGCGCAGCCCTGGGCTGCGCGGTCTTCGATGTTGGGGCCGAGGACAAGCTCAGCTCGCTGGGGTCGGGCAAGTATTTCATCCTCGTCTCGGACCCGGGCCCGCGCAGCTTCACCGTCAAGTCGCTGGAAACCAAAGATGCCATTACCCTCGAAATCGAGGAAGGTGAGACCCAGTTCGTCCGCTGCAAGATTAAGACCGGCTTCATGTCTGGCCGCGCCGACATCGCGCCCAGCACCGAGACCGAGTTCCGCGCCAAGCACAAGAACCCCAAGCTGGTCGATGCCGAGGACATGTCCGAAGCGGTCAAGGCGACGAACTATCCCTGACGCGGCGCGCTCCGCATAAAGATAAATTGTGGGCCGCTGGCGATTTTGTCGCTTGCGGCCCCTCTCTTTCAGGCTGAAGACCACGCCAATTCGGCCTGCCGTGGCGGGGATCACCGCGAAGGTGCGCCCAGACATGGATTGATCAGAAAGTTACGCAAATGAACGTCACCGAAGCCGTCACCACCCGCCGCTCGATCCGCAACTTTCTCGACAAGCCGGTTGATTTGGAAACCCTCACCCGCGTGATGGACAAGGCGCGCTGGGCGGCTTCGGGCTGCAACTACCAGCCGTGGGAAGCGAGCATTGTCACCGGCCAGCCGCTGAAGGACTTGCAGGCCAAGATGATCGCCGAGGGACCCAAGGCCGCCGAGTATGACTGGGCCGCGCCGGGCACCGAGGAAGCCTACAAGAAGCGGCTCGATGCGGTCTCGGCAGGCATGTTCGGCGCGATGGGCATCGCCCGCGACGACGGTGCGGGGCGCATGGCCGCGATGGCGCGCAACACCACCAGCTTCGATGCGCCCGCGGTGCTGTTCGTCTATTTCCCGCGCCTGATGAAGGAGCCGCAGTGGTCGGACGTCGGCATGTGGCTGCAAACCATCGCCCTGCTGCTGCGCGAGGAAGGGCTGGACAGCTGTTTCCAGGAATACATGGCGATCTTCGCGAACACGATCCGCGACTTCCTCGGCCTTGATCACGAACGCTACATGTTCTTCTGCGGCATGGCGATCGGCTACCGCGATCCCGACGCGCCGCTCAACAATTTCGAGCGCCAGCGCGTGCCGCTGGAGGAACACGTGAAGTTCATCGGGTTCTGACGTTTCGCGTCACCCCGGCGGAAGCCGGGGTCGCTGGCCCAAGGTGCCACCTTCGCCGCGAGCGATCCCGGCTTGCGCCGGGATGACGGAATAGGGCAAAGGCCCCGCCCATGACTGACGCGCCTTTGAAACTGTTCAACTCGCTCACCCGCCAAGCCGAGGTGTTCGAGCCCGTCCACCCGGGCGAGGCGCGCGTCTATACTTGCGGGCCAACGGTCTACAATTACCCGCACATCGGCAACATGCGCGCCTATGTCTTCGCCGATGTGCTGGGGCGCACGCTGAGCTGGAAGGGGCTGAAGCTCACCCACGTGATCAACATCACCGATGTGGGCCACCTGACCGATGATGCCGACGCAGGCGAGGACAAGATGGAGAAGATGGCGGCCGAGCGCGCGCAGTCCATCTGGGACATCGCCGAGCATTACAAGCAGGCCTATTGGGCCGATGTGAAGGCGCTCAACATCCGCCAGCCCGCGCAGTGGACGGTCGCGACCGACTACGTCCCGCAGATGATAGAATTCGCCAAGGGCATTGCGGACAAGCACTGCTATGAGCTGGAGAGCGGGCTCTATTTCGACGTTTCCACTGTGGCGGATTACGGGCGTTTGGCGCGCGCTGTGACCGATGATGGTGAGGGCCGCATCGAGGCGGTCGAGGGCAAGCGCAACGCCGCCGACTTCGCGATCTGGCGCAAGACGCCGGCTGGCGAGACGCGCCAGATGGAATGGGATTCGCCGTGGGGCAAGGGCGCTCCGGGCTGGCATCTCGAATGCTCGGTGATGAGCGGCGAGGTGCTGGGTTTCCCCTTCGACATCCACACCGGCGGGATCGACCATCGCGAAATCCACCACCCCAACGAGATTGCGCAGAACCAGGCGCATTGCTGCACGAATGGCCTCGATGATCCGAGGAATTCGGGCGCGCGGATCTGGATGCACAACAACTTCCTCGTCGAACGATCGGGGAAGATGTCGAAATCGAGCGGCGAGTTCCTGCGGCTGCAATTGCTGATCGACAAGGGGTATCACCCGCTGGCGTACCGGCTGATGTGCTTGCAGGCGCATTATCGGTCTGAGCTGGAGTTCAGCTGGGAAGGCCTCGGCGCGGCGCTGACGCGGTTGAAGCGGATGGTGATGCAGATTGAACGGTTGCGTGCCAGAGCGGAGGCAGAGCCACCGGGCACCGGCGATATGACTATCCGTCAGATCGACGAAGCAATATCCAATGATCTCAATACGCCACGTGTTTTAGAGAATGCTCAGCTTCTTTCTGAAGGGAAGGGCTACGCGTCGGACCGACTTGCCGCCATTTTCCTGTGTGATGAATTGCTGGGCCTCAATCTTGAAACGCTCACCCGCGCCGACCTGCGCATCCGGCCCAAGACCGCCACCATCACCGAGGCCGAAATCGAAGCCGCGCTCGCCCGCCGCAAGGAAGCGCGCGCCGCCAAGGACTTCGCCGCCTCGGACGCGATCCGTGACGAACTCGCAGCCCAAGGAGTTGAGGTGATGGATGGCGATCCGCTCGGCTGGGAGTGGAGGCTTGGCGAATAATCCCGTCTCCCCGGGCTTGACCCGGGGTCCCGCTTTTCTTTGCGCGTCCTCAAGGTAGCGGGGCCCTGGCTCGGAGTCCGGGCAGACGATCTGGACAGGGCAGGGCAACAACGCTAAACCAGTTGCATGATGCAACTTATCCTCTGGCTGATTCTCGCCGCGATCCACGCCATGCCGGCCTTGGCGTTCTTCCAGCCCGAGAAGCTCACCACGCTCTACCGGCTCCAGCCGGACAACCCGCTGTTCCTGCTGATGCATCACCGCGCGGGGCTGTTTGTCGCCGTCTTCGTTGCCTGCATCTTCGCGGCCTTCGTGCCGGAGGGGCGACGGCTTGCGGTGCTGGTCGTGGGCATCAGCATGGTGAGCTTCCTCGTTCTGTACTGGAAGGCCGGATCGCCTGCTCCCTTGGGCAAGATCGCGCAGGTCGACCTTGCCGGGCTGCCTGTTCTGGCAGGGGTGGCGTGGCTCGCTTTCCGGCAGTAACGATCCGGACATGACCATTCTCGCGATCTCCGGCCTGATCCGCCCCATGCTCGAACCGCGCCTGCCTGCGGGCCTTGATGTGCGCTGGTTCATGTCCGCCGAGGAAGCCAAGAGCGCCGTAGCGGACGCCGAAATCGGCTGGTTCGACATGAACGATCAGGCCGCAATGGCTGAAACCCTGCGCGCGGCCAAAAAGCTCAAGTGGCTCAATTCGATCTACGCGGGGCTCGATTTTCTTCCGATGGATGTGCTGATCGAGCGCGGGATCACCGTCACCAACGGGGCGGGGATCAACGCCATCACCATCGCCGAATATGTGGTGATGGGGATGCTCAACATCGCCAAGGGCTACCGCGAGGTGGTGCGCGCGCAGGACCGGCATGAATGGCTGCTCGACAGCCCCGGCAAGCGCGAGCTGGCGGGATCGAAGGCGCTGCTGCTCGGCTACGGCGCGATCGGCAAGCTGATCGAGCCGCGTCTTGCCGCCTTCGATGTCGATGTGAGCGTGGTGCGCCGCTCGCCGGGCGAAAACACCCTGGGCCCCGACGAATGGCGCGCGCGGCTGGGCGAGTTCGACTGGATCATCCTCGCTGTCCCTGCCACCCCCGAAACCGAGGGCATGATCGGCGCAGGCGAGCTGGCGGCGATGAAATCCGACGCGGTGATCGTCAACATCGCGCGCGGCTCCGTGATCGATCAGCCCGCGCTGATCGAAGCGCTAACGAACAAGGCCATCGGCGGCGCGTTCCTTGATGTGACCACACCCGAGCCGCTGCCCGCCGACCATCCGCTATGGTCGCTGCCCAATGCGCATATCTCGATGCACCTGTCGGGCCGCGCGCAGGACAAGATGTTCGTGCGCTCTGCAAACCGCTTTCTCGAAAACCTCGGCAGATATTTGCGCGGAGAGCCTGTCGCGCCGGTGTTTGACCCGCGTCTGGGGTATTGATCCCGCCCGCAGCGCGGCTTGGCGCTTTTCTGCAATACAAGGCGGCTATTGCGGTCCATCACCAAGCGCCAGCCGGAGGGCTGCGCGCAGCAATGGGGGGATTGCAGACATGAGCGAGACACAGAAGGCTTCCGATCTGTTCATCGAGTGCCTCGAGGCCGAGGGCGTCGAGTACATCTTCGGCGTGCCGGGGGAGGAGAACCTCGATTTCCTCGAAAGCCTGTCGAAGTCCGGCAAGATCAAGTTGATCCTGACCCGGCATGAACAGGGCGCAGGCTTCATGGCCGCGACCTATGGCCGGCACACCGGCAAGACCGGCGTGTTTCTGGCCACGCTCGGCCCGGGGGCGACCAATATGGTGACCGCGGTGGCCTATTCGCAGCTTGGCGGGATGCCGACGCTGGCGATCACCGGGCAGAAGCCGATCAAGAAATCGAAACAGGGCCGCTTCCAGATCCTCGATGTCGTGGCGATGATGAGCCCGATCACCAAATACGCGCACCAGCTGGCCAGCGCCGACAACATCCCCAGCCGCGTGCGCGAGGCGATCCGGCTGGCCGAGGAGGAAAAGCCGGGCGCGGTGCATCTCGAATTCCCCGAGGATATTGCCGAGGAGCAGACCTCCAGCCGCCCGATCCCCGCCAGCCTTGCCCGCAGGCCCAGCGCCGAGGAAAAGGCAGTGCGTCAGGCGGTGCTGGCGATCGAAGGCGCGAAGGCTCCGATCCTCGTCATCGGCGCGGGCGCGAACCGCAAGATGACCGGTCGGATGCTGCGCCAGCTGATCGACAAGACCGGCATTCCCTTCGTCACCACCCAGATGGGCAAGGGCGTGGTCGATGAACGCCACCCGCTGTTCCTCGGCTGCGCGGCGCTTTCGGCGGGAGACTTCGTCCACCGCGCGATTCAGGACGCGGATTGCATCGTCAATATCGGCCACGATGTGATCGAAAAGCCGCCCTTCTTCATGCACGCGGACGGGCCGACGGTGATCCACGTCTCGACCCGCACGGCCGAGGTCGATCCGGTTTACTTCCCGCACATCGAAGTGATCGGCGACATTTCCAACGCGATCTACCAGATCAAGGAGGACATCGTCCCGCAAGGCCGCTGGGATGTGCGCCGGATGCTCGAATACCGCGCCGCCGAAGTCGCGCACACCGCGCCGCTCGCCGCAGACACGCGCTTCCCGATTTTCCCGCCGCATCTGGTGGCACAGGTGAGGGGGGCGATGCCGGAGGACGGGATCATCTGCCTCGACAACGGGGTGTACAAGATCTGGTTCGCGCGCGGTTACAGCGCCTACCTGCCCAACACCGTGCTGCTGGATAACGCGCTGGCGACGATGGGCGCAGGCCTGCCGAGCGCGATGATGAGTTCGATGCTCTATCCGGATCGCAAGGTGATGGCGATCTGCGGCGATGGCGGCTTCATGATGAATTCGCAGGAGATGGAGACCGCGGTGCGCCTCGGCCTCAATCTCACCGTGCTGATCCTGCGCGACGATGCCTACGGGATGATCCGCTGGAAGCAGGCCAACATGGGCTTTGCCGATTTCGGCCTGACCTATGGCAACCCCGACTTCGTGAAATATGCCGAAAGCTACGGCGCGATCGGGCATCGGGTAACGTCGAGTGAACATCTCACCGACCTGCTGGCTCATTGCCTCGCCACGCCGGGGGTGCATCTGATCGATTGCCCGGTCGACTATACCGAGAACGACCAGATCCTGAACCACGATATCAAGCGGCTGAGCAAGGAGTTGTAGACCCATTTCGCAGACGCTTGTCATCCCCGCGAAAGCGGGGACCCAGGGGCGGCCATGGATAAGACCTATCACGTCTACATCCTCGCGAGCGGTCGCAACGGAACGCTGTATATTGGCGTGACAGGGGACCTCGCTGCACGGATCTGGCAACACAGAACGGGAGCCACAGAAGGATTTACCAAGCGCTACGGCGTGCACCGTCTTGTGCATGTGGAAGCGTTCGGTGACGTGAATGAAGCGATCCTGCGGGAGAAGCGGATCAAGAAATGGCGGCGGGCGTGGAAGCTCGAATTGATCGAGCGGGACAACCCGCAATGGCTCGATCTCTACGACCGGATCAACGCCTGAGACTTGCCGCTCTGGGTCCCCGCTTTCGCGGGGATGACACAGTTGGAGACATCGCGTGAAACTCAAATCCACCTACCCTCTCTACCTCAACAACAAGGCGGTGCAGCCCAACACCGATTTGGAGGTCACGGACAAATACACCGGCGAGGTCGCCTTCCGCACCGCGCTGGCCACGCCCGATGTGATCGAGGAAGCCATCGCCGGGGCCGTGCGTGCGGCCGAGCCGATGGCGCGGCTCGCGAGCTTCGAGAAGCAGGGCGTGCTGATGCACTGCGTCGCGCGGTTCAAGGAACGGTTTGACGAACTCGCCTATGCGCTGTGCGTGGAAGCGGGCAAGCCGATCAAGGATGCCGAGGGCGAGGTCACCCGCCTGATCGACACCTTCCGCATCGCCGCCGAGGAATCGGTGAGGAACTACGGCGAAGTCCAGCCGCTCGACATTTCGGCGCGGGCCAAGGGCTACATGGGCATGTGGAGGCGCGTGCCGATCGGGCCGTGCAGCTTCATCTCGCCGTTCAACTTCCCCCTCAACCTCGCCGCGCACAAGATTGCGCCCGCCATCGCGGTCGGCTGCCCCTTTGTGATGAAGCCTGCCAGCAAGACGCCGCTGGGCGCGATCATCATGGGCGAGGTGCTGGCCGAATGCGACATCCTGCCCGAGGGCGCGTTCAGCATCCTCCCTGCCAGCCGCGACGGGGCCGATCTGTTCACCGAGGATGAGCGGCTGAAGCTGCTGAGCTTCACCGGATCGCCCGGCGTCGGCTGGGACCTGAAGGCCAAGGCGGGCAAGAAGAAGGTCGTGCTCGAACTCGGCGGCAATGCCGCGGTGATTATCGATCGCGACGCCGATCTGGCCGACGCCTTGGAGCGGGTGATCTTCGGCGCCTTCTACCAGTCGGGCCAGTCCTGCATCGGGGTGCAGCGCATCCTGATCCACGACGAGGTTTACGACCGCTTCAAGGCGATGCTGGTCGAGCGCGCAGGCAAGCTTGTCGCGGGCGATCCCAAGGACCGCAACACCTTCATCGGGCCGATGATCTCGGACGGCGAGGCCAAGCGGTTGAAGGGCTGGATCGACGAGGCGGTTGCAGCGGGCGCGACCCTGCTGTGCGGCGGCGGCCTGTCGCGCGGCAATATGCTGGAAGCGACGCTGCTCGAAGGCGTGCCCGATGACGCCAAGGCCAAGAACGAGGAAGCCTTCGGCCCGCTCGCCATCCTGCAACGCTTCACGCATTTCGACGCGGCGCTGGAGGAGGTGAACAACTCCAAGTTCGGCCTGCAGGCGGGCATCTTCACCCGCGACCTGTTCCAGATGTTCGACGCGTGGGACCGGCTCGAAGTCGGCGGTGTCGTCATCAACGACGTGCCGAGCTACCGCGTCGACAACATGCCCTACGGCGGCGTGAAGGATTCAGGCCTGGGCCGCGAAGGAATCCGTTTCGCGATGGAGGACATGAGCGAGATAAGGAATCTGGTGGTGCGGCGGGTTTAGCTCCCCCTCCTCTTCAGAGGAGGGGCGCGAGACTTGGTGAGCGCAGCGAGCCTAGTCGCAGCGGGGTGGTGTATGCTGTGCGCTCGCTGCGCTCGCCACCACCCCCAACCCCCTCCTCTGAAAAGGAGGGGGCTAGAAGATCACCCCTCCTCCAGCAACAACAACACCGCCGTCACCTCCAGCCGCTCCATCGCGCCGAAGCGGTGGTCGACCTTGGTGATGGTGGCATCGGCGACCAGCTGGCCGGGCAGGGCGAATTCGTGATCGGGCAAGCGCTCGATCAGCTCTTCGCCCGCCGCGACCGCGTCCGGCCCGCAGAATTCCAGCACCATTTCATGCCGCGTGCCTGCGAAGGTGATCGACGCCCAGGCTTTCTCCTCGTGGGACAGCACCGTGCCCGCGCCGCCGGTCAGCTGCATCAATGCGGCCCGGATCCTGTCCGCGAGCGAACGGCGCGGGCGCAGGGCGGCGACGGATTTGACCTCGATGGAATCGAAATCGGCGAAGATATGCGCGAAGGGATCGCGCAGGCTTTCGGTCAGCATCATGCGGCTTCCTTCACAAGTTCGGCGGTGCAGGCGGCATAGCCTTGCATCCAGGCGCGGGTGCGCAATTCGGTATCGGGGCGGGGGATGCGACCCATCCGCAGATCGAGCACGAAGCGCGGATCATGGGCAGCGAGCCGCCCGAATTTGGTGGCGGGCATGGCGTGGGCCCTGAGGAAGGTTTCGATGGTCCGAAGCAGCATGGTTTGCGTCCCTGTTGATTGCTGATCTGGGTTATTGCGCATCGACGAATCACTCGATGTTCCTGTTTTGTCTCAAAACATTTCCTACTTGTCTAGGAAAAATCCTTCGTGTAGGAAGTTCCCATGAAGGAAACCCAACAGATTCCCGCCGAAACACCCTCCGGCCCGCGGGCGCGTTTGCTGGAATTGTCGCAGGTACGGGGCGTCAGCCTGGCCGCGCTCTCCGAATTGCTCGGGCGTAATCCGTCCTATCTCCAGCAATTCATTCGCAAAGGCTCACCCCGCAAGCTTGAGGAGCAGGACCGTGCCACGCTTGCGCGCTTTCTCGGCGTCGGAGAGGAGGAATTGCGCGAGGCGCAGGAAAATTCCTATACAAAGGCCGGCAGGACGCGCGATGCAGGTGACTGGGTGGATGTGCCGCGGCTTGATGTCGGCGCGTCAGCCGGGCCGGGCAGGGTGCCGGGCAGCGAAGCCGCCTTCGACACCTTCCGCTTCTCGCGCCGCTGGCTGGCGGAACAGGGGCTGGAGCGCGCGCAGCTATCAGCGATCACGGTCGAGGGGGATTCGATGGAGCCGCTGCTCAACAATGGCGACGAAATCCTCATCGATTGCAGCCCGCGCCCGTTCCGCGACGGCATCCACGTGGTGCGGCTGGGCGAGACGCTGATGGTGAAGCGCGTCGCCAGCGCGGGGCCGGGGCGGGTGGCGCTGCTCTCGCAGAATTTCGCCTACCCGCCTGTGGAGGTCGCGGTGGATGAGGTGACGATTATCGGGCGGGTTGTGTGGAAGGGGGGGCGGGTGTGATGGCGTGGGACACCACAGCGAGCGAGCTTGCTACGATCCTTCGGGAACGTGCGGGGGAACTCAGTCAGCGGCTGGGAGGGCGCGAAGGCACTTTCACGCTGCAAAACGGCCCGATCCCGTCAGTCCACGTGCACTGCGAGGACGTGACAGTGCGGTGCCATGTTGATCGGTGCGGCAATCTCGAATGGACCATCGATTTTCCGTGCGGGCTATTTGGCACACCGCGAAAGGGGGTCTGCGAAACCCATACAGATCTGCTCTTCGAGACTCTCAAATATGGCTTCGGGCTTGAGCCGCCAATTGCGACGCCGTTGACCAGAAAGAATGGCGTTGTCGTCGATGCGATGGATCGGCAGTTCACCGTCTTGTTCGAGGAGCTGGAATTCCTGACTACCCACCTGTTGTTCGAGCCGTCTAGGCGGGATCTGGCTGCGGCCTACTTGGCGGGCTGCACCAGTGGCTACAACAGTTGGCTTGCGAATGGGGCGTCCGACTGACTTGAAAGATGCCGGTGCGACTGTCATCTCCGGCGCATGACCGACACACCCAAGCCCACGCCCCCCATGCGCGCCGCGATCATCCCGGTGACGCCGCTCCAGCAGAACTGCTCGCTGATCTGGTGCACCAAGACCATGAAGGGCGCGCTGGTCGATCCCGGCGGGGATCTCGACAAGCTGAAAGAGGGCGTCGCCAAGGCGGGCGTTACGCTGGAGAAGATCCTCGTTACCCACGGGCATCTCGACCATTGCGGGCAGGCGGGGATGCTGGCCGACGAACTGGGCCTCGACATCGAAGGCCCGCATGAGGACGACCTCTTCTGGATCGACCAGTTGGATGACGACGGCCCGCGCTGGGGGATGGTGGCGAAAAGCTTCACCCCGACCCGCTGGCTCAAGCATGGCGACACGGTGACGGTGGGCGAATTGACGCTCGACGTGATCCACTGCCCCGGCCACACGCCGGGCCACGTGGTGTTCTTCCACGAACCCAGCCGCTTCGCGATTGTCGGCGATGTGCTGTTCCAGGGCTCGATCGGCCGCACCGATTTCCCGCGCGGCAATCATCAGGACCTGATCGATTCGATCACCCAGCGCCTCTGGCCCTTGGGCGAGGACGTGATGTTCATCCCCGGCCACGGCCCGACGAGCACCTTCGGGCGTGAACGCAAGACCAACGCCTTCGTCAGCGATTACGCGCTGAGCTGAAGCCGCCGATGGAAGGCCGGGTCATCGCCGTCGCGCGGGATGGCGCCCACCGTTTCTCGAAGGAGGTGGTGGAGGCGATCACCATCATCACCGGTCTGGGGGTCAAGGGCGATGCCCATGCGGGGACCACGGTCAAGCACCGCTCGCGGGTGAAGGTCGATCCCACTCAGCCCAATCTGCGGCAGGTTCATCTGATCCACGCCGAACTGTTCGACGAAGTGGCGGCGAAGGGTTTCACCGTCGCCCCCGCCGATCTTGGCGAGAATATCACCACGCAGGGGATCGACCTGCTCGCCCTGCCGCGCGGCACGGTGCTGGCGGTGGGCGAGAGCGTGCGGCTGGAAGTGACAGGCCTGCGCAATCCCTGCGCCCAGATCGAAACATTTCAGCCCGGCCTGCTCGGTGCTGTGCTGGACAAGGCGCCCGATGGCACGCTGATCCGCAAGTCCGGGATCATGAGCATCGTGCTGGCGGGCGGGGCAGTGCAGGCTGGCGACGCGATCAGAGTGGAACTGCCCGCGCCGCCGTTTCTCCCACTGGAACGGGTCTAAAGCACCCCCGCAGCCACCAGCGCCGCCACGACCGCCAGGCCGAGCTGCACCAGCATCGTGGTCAGCGTCCCGATCATCCGGCCGACTTGCGCCTTGCCGCCGTCCATGCCGAAGCCGTGCGCGATCCGGCTGAGGAAATAGGCTGCTGCGACATAGGCCAGCCACCAGCTTCCCGCGCCCGCCAGTTCGATCGCTGCGATCAGGACCAGCACGAAGGCGGTGTTCTCGACATAGTTCAATTGCGCGCGCATCCGGCGCTGGAGTGCCTCGCTCCCGCCGTCGCCTACGCTGATCTGGAGCGCGGTGCGCAGTGCGCCGATGCGAATCCCCAGCCAGATGTTGAGCACGGCGGCAGCCGCCGCGGCGGCGAGCGTTACAGGAAGCACGTTCATGGATGAGATCCCCTCGATAATGTGGCCCTGTGCTAGGGCGCACGCACGCGGGTTGCAACGCGCGAATTTTCCGGTATAGCGCGCGCCTTCCCGCCGCTGCTGGCCAAGGAATGCGCGCACCTGCTGCTGCTTGTGCGCCGCTCTTCCTTGCCGTAAGGGCGGCCTTCGAGAATCACGCCTTCGCTCAGCACAGTGCCGGTGGCGCGAACTAATGTATTTATTTGAGGAAATGGTGCCACCATGGCTGTCCCCAAGAGAAAAACTTCGCCCTCACGTCGCGGCATGCGTCGTTCGCACGATGCGCTGAAGGTTGAAGCCTTCGGTGAATGCCCGAACTGCGGTGAGCTGAAGCGCCCGCACAACATCTGCGGCCACTGCGGCCACTACAACGGGCGTCAGGTCGTCGCCGTCGGCTGATTGCCGGTGGCCTTCACCTTAGACCGGAGTAACGCACGATGAGCCTCCCGCGTATCGCTGTCGATGCGATGGGCGGCGATGAAGGCGTGCGCGTCATGGTCGAAGGCGCAGCGCTTGCTCGCCGTGATCACGACAAGTTCAAGTTCCTCCTCGTGGGGGACGGGAAGCGGATCGAAGCCGCATTGGAGAGCCACCCGAACCTGCGGGCGGCCTCCGAAATCCTGCATTGCGATGATGTGGTGGGCGGCGACGAGCTGCCCAGCAAGGCGATCCGCCGCGCCAAGACCACGTCGATGGGCCTCGCCGTCAATGCGGTGAAGACTGGCGACGCCGGCGCCGCGGTCAGCGCGGGCAACACCGGCGCGCTGATGGCGATGAGCAAACTCGCGCTGCGCACCATGCCGGGCATTGATCGTCCCGCGCTCGCCGCGATCATGCCGACCTTGCAGGCGCATGATGTGGTGATGCTCGATCTGGGCGCCAACACCGAAGCCGATGCCCGCAACCTCGTGCAATACGCAGTGATGGGTGCGGCCTATTCGCGGATCGTCAACGGCTTCGACAAGCCGGTCGTCCGCCTGCTCAACATCGGCACCGAAGAAATCAAGGGCACCGAAGAGCTGCGCGATGCCGCAGCCATGCTCACCGCCGCCTGCGCCAATGGCGGGTTGGAGCTCCAGTTCGATGGCTTCGTCGAAAGCGACAAGATCAACCGCGGCGAGACCCATGTGGTCGTGACCGATGGCTTCTCTGGCAATATCGCGTTGAAGGCGATCGAAGGCTCGGCGCGCTTCGTCACCGATCTGCTGCGGCAGGCCTTCACGTCGTCGCTGCGTTCCAAGATCGGCTTTCTGGTCTCGCGCCCGGCGACCGAGCTGCTCAAGCATCACCTCGATCCTAACAACCACAATGGCGCGGTGTTCCTCGGCCTCAACGGTGTGGTGGTGAAGAGCCACGGCAGCGCCAATGCCAAGGGCGTGGCCCACGCCGTCGCCGTCACCGCCCGCCTGCTCGAAAACAAGCTGACCGAGCGGATCGCGCTGGATCTTTCGCGGCTGGGTGAGGGCGCGCTGCGTCAGAACGGCCGCACGTCCACCGCCAATGACAGCGAGAAACCTGCGTGAGCGGTTCGCGTCTGCTCGGAACGGGTTCGGCGCTCCCCCGCCGGATCGTGACCAATGCCGAACTTGCGGAGCGGGTCGACACGTCCGACGAATGGATCGTCGCGCGCACCGGCATCCGGCAGCGCCATATTGCGGAACCCGACGAGACCACCTCCACCCTCGCCATTGCCGCGGCCCGCGCCGCGCTGGCGGATGCCGGGGTCGAGGCATCGAGCATCGGTCTGATCATTCTCGCCACGGCGACGCCCGACAACACCTTTCCCGCGACTGCCACCAAGGTGCAGGCCGCGCTGGGCTGCAATGGCGGGATCGCTTTTGATGTCGGGGCGGTGTGTTCCGGCTTCCTTTATGCTCTGGCAGTCGCCGATTCGCTGCTGACCACCGGCATGGCAAAGCGCGCGCTGGTGATCGGCGCGGAAACCTTTAGCCGCATTCTCGATTGGGAAGACCGCACCACCTGCGTGCTGTTCGGCGACGGGGCAGGGGCCGTGGTGCTTGAAGCGCCCTCTGCCGAAAACGCGGGGCCGGACGCTCCCGGCATCCTCGGCACACGGCTCCACGCGGATGGCGATCAGCACGATCTGCTCTATGTCGATGGCGGGCCGTCGAGCACGCAAACGGTCGGCCATGTGCGCATGAGAGGGCCGGAAGTGTTCCGCCACGCGGTGGTGAACCTATCCGATGTCCTCAAGGAAGTCCTTGAAAATACAGGGTTAAAATCCGAGGATCTCGATTGGGTCGTGCCGCATCAGGCCAATGCCCGCATTCTTGACGCGACCGCGCGCAAGCTTGGCATTTCGCCCGACAAGGTGGTGGTCACGGTGGACCGCCATGCCAACACCTCGGCCGCTTCGGTGCCGCTCGCGCTCGATGTGGCGCGCAAGGACGGGCGGATCAAGGCCGGCGATCTGGTCATGCTGGAGGCGATGGGCGGCGGATTTACCTGGGGTGCCAGCCTGATCCGGATGTGACGGGCCGAAAGCCAGCCTGTCTCTTTTGCTAACACTATTGCTGAAAACTGCACATTTCGCGCAGCATCGCTTTGCAAAGGCGCAGAAAAAATCGTAAGCAGCAAGCCTTCTTTCGGGTCGCGCCGCGAAGGAGAATTCGCATGATGCGTTCGGTTGGCACTTT
Organism: Porphyrobacter sp. ULC335; assembly: GCF_025917005.1. NCBI lineage: Bacteria > Pseudomonadati > Pseudomonadota > Alphaproteobacteria > Sphingomonadales > Erythrobacteraceae > Porphyrobacter > Porphyrobacter sp. ULC335. The sequence continues at coordinate 2,972,526 of NZ_CP078091.1, read as the reverse complement.
GACCCGCGCTGATCTGGCAGAAACCATCAATCGCAAGATGGGCTTCAGCCGGGCCGAGTCGCTCGATATGGTAGAGGCAATCCTCGCCAAGATGAGCGATGCTCTCGCCAAGGGCGAAAACGTCAAGATTTCGGGCTTCGGCAGCTTCGTGCTGCGTGACAAGAATGAACGGATCGGCCGCAATCCCAAGACCGGGATCGAAGTGCCGATCACCCCGCGCCGGGTGATGACCTTCCGGGCCAGCCAGCTGCTCAAGGAACGCATCGCCAAGGGCTAAGGGCCAACAGGGGTAAAGTACCCCTCAGGCGAGCCAACACAGTGAGGTTTGATGACCGGTTTCGATGACGGCAAGGACGACGGCGCATTGCGCACGATCGGCGAAGTCAGCGAGGCGCTGGGCATCAAACCGCACGTGCTGCGCTACTGGGAAGCGCAATTCCCGCTGCTGAAGCCGCTGAAGCGCAGCGGCGGGCGGCGCTATTACCGCGCTGCCGATATCGAAATGGTCCAGACCATCGACCGGCTGGTGAACCGTGAGGGCTACACCCTCAAGGGCGCCGAGGCAGTGCTGCGCGCGGCAGCCAAATCCGCGCTCGACCGCCGCAAGGATGATCGCCGCGGCGGCGACAGGCGGGTTGACGCTGATGATGGTGAATTGCCGGGCGTGCGGCTGATGGTTTCCGAAGCACCCGAGATGACCGAGGTGATCGCGGGGCTGAAGGCGGTCCGCGCACGGTTGGCGGCAGCGCTGGGGGCCTAACGCCTACTCCGCCGCCAGCAGCGCGGCTTCTCCCAGATCGACGCTCACCAGGCGCGAGACGCCTTTTTCCGCCATTGTCACACCGAACAGGCGGTGCATCCGGCTCATCGTCACCGCGTTGTGGGTGACGATCAGGTAGCGCGTGGTGGTGGTGCGGACCATCGAATCCAGCAAATCGCAGAAGCGTTCGACGTTGGCGTCGTCCAGCGGCGCATCGACTTCGTCGAGCACGCAGATCGGCGCGGGGTTGGTGAGGAACAGCGCGAAGATCAGCGCGGTCGCGGTCAGCGCCTGCTCACCGCCCGAGAGGAGCGACAGCGATTGCAGGCGCTTGCCCGGCGGCTGGGCGTAGATTTCGAGGCCAGCTTCCAGCGGATCGTCGCTATCGACCAGCGCGAGATGCGCTTGCCCGCCTTCGAACAACCGGGTGAACAGCACACGGAAATGCCCGTCGACCGCTTCGAAGGCCGCGCGCAGGCGTTCGCGGCCTTCGCGGTTGAGGCTGCCGATCGAACCGCGCAACCGCGCAATCGCCTCGACCAACTCGGCCTGCTCCTCGGCGCTGGACCCATGTTCAGCCTCGATCCGGGCAAGTTCATCGGCGGCGACGAGGTTGACCGGCCCGATCCGTTCGCGCGCGGCGGTGAGCTTTTCAAGCTCGGTGGATTCGTCGGCGGCAGGGGCAAGGTCGGTCTCGTCGAAGCCGAAGCGTTCACCCAGTAGCGGCGGCGGGCACTGGAAGCGTTCGCCCGAGATGCGCGCCATTTCTGCGCGGCGCAGCTCCTCGTTCTCGGCGCGGGCGGCCAGGCTGGCGCGGCTTTCGCGGGCCTGGGCGAGGACTTCGGTACGGGTGGCAAGCGCAGCATCGGCGGCACGTTGCCGCGTGTCGGCCTCGCGCATCACCGCGTCAGCGGCGGCGAGTTCCGCGGCAAAGCGCGTGCGGGCTTCCTCGCCGGATTCGATCTCGGCGGAGAGCGCGGCAGGTTTGGCGGCGTGGACGGCGTGTTCGTCGGCGATTTCCGCAAGCCGCCGGGTGGTTTCGGCCATGCGCCGCTCGGCATCGGAGGAGCGCGCCTGCCATCCGGCGTGGTCGGCAGCTTGTGCCGCAAGCCGTTCACGCGCGACTGCCAGCGCCTGATCCTGTGCGGCCAGTTCGGCGAGGGCGGATTGCACCGCGGCGCGGGCGGCGGTGTTCTTCGCTTGCGCGGCTTCCAAGGCGGCGCGTCCGGCGTCCTTTTCAGGGAGGCGGGCGCAGGCTTCGCGTGCGGTTACGACTTCGCCCTTCGCGGCGGCGATCTGGGTTTCGATATCACCGGCGCTAGCGGCGAGTTCGGCGAGGCGCGCGGCGAGGCGATCCTTGGCGGCTTCGGCCTGATCGAGCCGGCGCAGCGCCTGACGTTCTGCCTCGATTGCGCCAGCGATGCCGCGTTCCTGCGCCACGAGGGCGGTCTGGAGCGCCGCCAACTCCTCGCGCACCGCCTTGTCCTCGGCCTCGGCCCGGGCGGCGGCTTCGCGCAAGGGGGGGAGGGCGGCGTCGAGTTCGGCAAAGCGGTTGGCGGCTTCAAGCTGCGCTGCTTCTGCCGCGCCTTCACCGCGCGCGACGAAGCCGTCCCAGCGGCGCAGGTGCCCGGCGCGGGTCACCAGCCATTCGCCCGGAGCCAGCGCGCGGCCATCATCGGCATCGACACAATGCACCAGCGCGAGGCGGGCGGCGAGTTCTTCGGGGCATTGCGAGAGGCGGGCGGCCAAGCTGTCGGCCACCGGCTTGGGCGCAGGCGCACCTGTCCAGAAGCGCCCGTCCTGCGGGCTGGCGGGGGCGCCCAGCGGCGATTTCCCGTCACGCCCCAGCACGGCGGCAAGCGCGCGTTCGTAGCCCGGAGCGACCGTCACGCGGTCGAGCGCGGTCGCCATGCCCTGCCGCCCGGCCTCCCGCTTGGCGCGGGCGTCGCGGTCACGGGCGAGGGCGGTGTGCTCGCGTTCGATCCCGGCGAGCTCGGCACGGGCAGCGGCCAATGCAGAGGCCGCGTCATCGCGCAGCGTCTGCAATTCACCCTTGCGACCCTGATCTTCGGCCAACTTTGCGCGCAGCCGGGCGAGTTCCTCCGCCGCGTCCTCGGCAGCTTCACGCGCGGCGATGACATCGGCCTCGGGATCGCCGCTCGCTGCCAAATCGGCGCGGGCGCGGGCGATGCGCGCGGCTTCGGCTTCGATCCGGGCGAGGCGGTTTTCGGCCTGTTCGACCGCCGCTTCGGCAACGCGCCACTCGGCTTCGACCCCGGCCTGATCGGCGGTTGCCTTGGCCAGCGCGAGTTCGGCGGCGCGGCTGGCGCGTTCCTTGTCCTCGGCCTTCTCGGCGATCAGCGGACGCGCAGCCTCGGCGGCGGCGACGGCGTCACGGCTGGCGGCGACTTCCTGCGTCAAGCGCCCCAGCGCCTCGACCGCCGCGCCGGTCAGCCGGTCGGCGTCGCTGCGGTCTTCCTCCAGCCGCTTGCGCTGCCGTTCCAGATCGGCAAGCCGCGTTTCGGCCGCTTCCAGCTTTTCGGCGAGCGCCGCCATGCGATGTCCGTGGGCGCTGGCATCATCGCGGCGGTCGGCAAGTTCCTCGCGCGCATCGGCGAGCGCCTGCGCGGCCTCGGCCTGTTCGCGCTGTGCGACCTCCACAGCCGCCTGCGCTTCGGCAACCTGAGCATTGGCCGCTTCGGCTGCAGCCCGCGCGGCCTTGGCGGCGGCTGCGGCCTCGCGCCAGCGTGCGAACAGCAGGCGCGCTTCGGCAGCCTGAATCCTGTGGGTGAGTTCTGTGTAACGCTCTGCCTGCTTGGCCTGCCGCTTCAACGAGGCGATCTGTGCGTCGAGGCCCGCCATCAGGTCTTCGAGCCGCGCGAGGTTCGCCTCCGCCCCGCGCAGCTTGCCCTCGGCATCCTTGCGGCGCACGTGCAGCCCGGCGATCCCGGCGGCCTCTTCCAGCATCGCGCGGCGCTCGGCAGGCTTGGCGGCGATGACCTGCGCAATCTTGCCCTGGCTGACGAGTGCGGGGGAATGCGCGCCGGTCGCCGCATCGGCGAAGGTCAGCGCAACATCCTTGGCGCGCACGTCCCGCCCGTTGACGCGATAGGCGCTGCCCGCGCCGCGCTCGATCCGGCGGGTGACGACCAGTTCATCATCGCGGTCATCGCTGGCGTGGAGCACCACTTCGGCAAAGTCGCGCGGGGGGCGGGTGGAGGTGCCCGCAAAGATCACATCCTCCATCCCGCCCGATCGCATCGACTTGGCCGAGGTTTCCCCCATGACCCAGCGGATCGCTTCGAGCAGGTTGGATTTGCCGCAGCCATTGGGGCCGACAACGCCGGTCAGCCCGGGCTCGATACGCAATTCCGCCGGCTCGACGAAGCTCTTGAACCCGCTGAGCTTGAGCCGGTGGATCTGCATCAGACTGACGTAGCGCCCCCGCCGTCAGCCTCAGCGCGCGCCGGCGCGCTGGAGGGCCGGTTCGACCACTTCCCAGGTCGTGCCTTCGATCTTCTTGCCGTTGAGGAAGAAGGTCGGCGTGCCGGCGATCTTGTCCTTGTCGTTATTGGCTTCGACGGTCTTCACCAAAGCTTCGATCTTGGCAGTGTCGGCAAGGCAGGAGCGGGCCTGATCGGCGCTGAGCCCGCGTGCGGCGAAGAATTCGATAAGGCCGGTCGCCTCGCCAATTGCGACAAAGCGCTGGTTGAGCGGCAGCGCGCTCGCCGCCTGTACCGCCTGCGGGTTGCCCTGAAGCCCGGCGAACACGCTTTCGAGGTTCCCCCAGACCTGATCGGACAGCGGCTGGAACTGTTCCTTCGCGCCGCACTGGGCGAGGCCCGCGATCACCACGTCGAAGGGATTGAGAAACGCCTCGCGCTGTTCGAAGCTGACAACGCCGCTGGCGACATACTTGTCCTTGAGCGTCGGCTTGCCGGTCTTGGCAAAGTCCGCGCAGTGGCCGCAGGTGTGCGAGGCATATTCGACCAGCTTGATCGGCGCATCGGGGTTGCCGATCATGTACCCGCCTTCGGGTGTTACGGTGACGGTGTCGGCCCACTTGGTCCCGGCCGGCGCGGCGATGGCGGGCAGTGCCTCGCCCGAGGCGGCACCATCAGCCGTGGCGGCATCGTCGCACGCAGCGAGCATCAGCGGCGCAAGCGCGAGCAGGGGGAGCGAGAACAGGCGGGTCACGGTCATCAGCTGGCAATCCTTGGTATGTCGAGCGGGAGAGAATAGCCCCTCACACAGCGGTGCAGCAAGCATTCGCCAAGGGGCTGTGAACAATTCGGATCAGCCGGGCGCAGCCGGGTTGTCCGCAGGAGCGGCGGTGAACTTGGCCGACAGCACCGGATAGAGCGCTTCCCAGCCGTGAACATCCTTCAGCAGCTTGCCATCCAGCGCGAAACTGGGCGTGCTGTTCACGCCGAATTCGGCACCATCGGCCGTGCCATTGTCGATCAGCGCCTTGGCAGCGGCATCATTGGACAGGCAGGCGTCCAGCGCGGCCTGCGATTCCCCGCGCTGGACGAGCATCGTCGTCAGCCCGAGGGCGTTGGCGGCGTTCATCCGCCCGGATTTGTCCGCGCGCATCCACAGCGCAATCTGGGTCTGCGGCGCAGCGCGTGCCTTGCCGAGCCAGTCTGCCTGGCTGAGCATCAGCGCCTGATGGCGGCCCTTGAACCCGGCGGGGTCGCCGCACTGGGCCAGCAGCGTGACTGTGAGATCCAGCCCGTTGCGGATCACCGGACGCACTTCGAGGGTGATCTTGCCCGGCATCAGCAGCACCAGTTCCAGCGCCGGTTCGCCGCGCGCGGCAAAGTCCGAACAGTGCGGGCAGGTGTAGCTGATGAATTCGATCAGCTTGGTATCGGCTTCCGGATTGCCGATGATGTGGCCGCGTGCCGTGCGGGAAATGGTCGTCTGCCAGTTGCCCGGATTGTCTTTGGGATTGAAAGCACTGCCCGGACGCGAAAGATCCTGCGGGGGCTTCTGCTGCGCGGTCGCGGCGCCGGTTGCCAGCGTCAGGGCGGCTGCGGCGGCGGAAAGAAGGAGGGGCTTGATCATGGCAGGTCGTCTTCCTGAGGGGGCGCGGCCTCGTTGTTCGAGAGGCTGCGGGCAAGCGATTCGAGGACTGTGCGCAGTTCCGGATCGCCGATATCGCGCAAGCTGTCGCCCAATTCCAGCGGGATCGGCTTCAATGATGGCGGCGGCTTGGCAGGGCGCCCGTCGGCGGGCGGCGTGACCGCGCCCTGCCGCAGCTTGACCCGGGCCACAGCGCGGTAACCGAAGAAGCGGTTCACCCGTTCGATAATCTCGGGGATGACCTGCTGGATCAGCGGGGCATGGGCGGCGACGACCACCAGATCGAGGATACCGTCAGCTTTCTCTCCCGGAGGAAAGCGGATCGCTTCCGGGCTGCACACGCGGGCGTGCTGGGGGCCGACAATCTCGGGCCAGCGGGTGACGACCGAGCTTTGCACGAAGCCGAAGCGGCGAAAGGCGGTGCGGCCGATTTCGGGGGTGAGATCGCCGATCGCCTTCACACCCCGTCCACGCGGGCGGGTGTAGGGTTTGGGCGCTGCCTTGCCGGTGGTTTTCTTGTCGCTTCCCATGATTGCCCCCGCCATGCCATAGGCCGCGCGTGACTGCCAGCATCTCCGATCAGCTTCTCGCATGGTATGATGTCCATGCCCGCGACCTGCCGTGGCGCGTGCCGCCGGGAAATGCGCTGCCGGATGATCCGGCGTGGCCGTACCGGGTGTGGCTGTCGGAAGTGATGCTCCAGCAGACCACGGTTGCGGCGGTGAAGCCCTATTTTGCCAAGTTCACGGCAGTTTGGCCGACGGTCGAGGCGCTGGCCGCTGCGAGCGACGATGACGTCATGGCGGCATGGGCGGGGCTTGGATATTATTCGCGCGCCCGCAACCTGCTCAAATGCGCCCGTGCGGTGGCGGAGCGGGGCGGCTTTCCCGACACCGAGGCGGAGCTGAGAAAGCTCCCCGGATTGGGCGATTACACGGCCGCCGCCATCGCGGCGATTGCCTTCGGGCGGCGGGCGGTTGTGGTCGATGCCAATGTCGAGCGGGTGGCGGCGCGGCTGTTCGCCATCGACGAGCCGCTCCCCGCAGCGCGCAAGGCGATCCGTGCGGCGACCGACAGGATCACGCCGGACACGCGGGCTGGTGATTTTGCCCAGGCGATGATGGACCTCGGAGCGCATGTCTGCACCAGCCGCGCCCCGCGCTGTCTGCTCTGCCCGCTGGCCGGGGATTGCGAGGGCCGCAAGGCTGGCGAGCCCGAACGTCTGCCGGTCAAGCCTGCGAAGAAACCCGTGCCCGAACGGCGCGGGGCGGCGTTCTGGATAACGCGCAACAACGGCGCGGAGGTGTGGCTCGTCACCCGCCCCGGCACCGGGATGCTCGGCGGAATGCGCGCCTTGCCGGACGATGGCTGGACGGCGCGCTCAGACGGATCGGGTGAGGGGCCGTTGGCGGGGGCGTGGCGCACGCTGGGCGCGGTGCGGCATGGCTTCACCCATGCGAGCCTGACCTTGCAGGTGGACGCACTCGAAACATCGACAGCACCCGAAGGCGAGGGCCAGTGGTGGCCGGTGGAGCGGATCGGCGAGGCGGGGCTGGCGACACTCTTCGCCAAGGCCGCCCAGCTCGCGCTCGCCGAGGATTAGATCACTCCGCCGCCGAGCGTCAGCCGGACGGCCGCAATCAGCAGCACCACGAGGCAGAAGTTGCGCCCGCCATCTTTCGACGACAGCGCGCCAAGGATAACGCCGACGACGATCAGCGGCAGGGCGAGCCAGTTGGCCCAGCCCAGCAGCGGGATCTGCGCGGGGATGACGATCACGAGGCTGACAAGGCCGACGAGATAGGCAAGTACGTTGAGCATGTGTCTTATATGGCTAAGGCACCTTCCGATTGCAAGCGCACTGCGGTTTGCGCGCGATTGACCAGCGCGGGCTCCTGCCGCAGACATGCCCGCGCACCCGTTTCGGAGATTCTGTCCCCATGCCCATTCACGACCTCGCCTCGCCTGCACTCTCGCGCCGCACGCTGTTCCGGAACAGTGCGCTGCTGGCGGGCGGTGCTGCGCTGACATCACTGCCGTTCGGGCGGCAATTGCTGGCGCATAATGTCGAGGAAAACTGGCCGAATGTCGCCGCGATGGCCAACAAATATGTCAGCTCGCGCAAGCTCGCCAACCTGTTCCTGACCTTCGGCTGGGGGCAGGAGGATCACGCCCACACCGTCGGCGGCGGCACGCTGGCGCTGGGCAAGCCGGCCGAGGTGGACGTAAACTCGCTCTACCGCATCTATTCGATGTCGAAGCCGATCACCGGCATGGCGACCATGATCCTGATCGACGAGGGCAAGCTTGGCCTCGACCAGCCGGTGCACGAAATCCTGCCCGCCTTCCGCGACATGAGGGTGCTGATCGATCCTGAAGGGCCGCTGGATGATACCGTCCCCGCCAATCAGCCGATCACCATCCGCCAGCTGCTCACCCACACGGCGGGCCTCGGCTACCAGATCATCAGCAAGGGGCCGTTGCAGAAGGCCTTCAACGAACAAGGCCTGATCGGCGGGCGGGTCAGCCGTATGCCGATCCCCGGCATCGAACCGGTCAAGCCTGCTCCCGGCCTTGCCGTCTGGGCCGACCGTCTCGCCGAACTGCCGCTGATGTACCAGCCCGCGACCAAGTGGAGCTATTCCTGCTCGATTGACCTGCTCGGGCGGGTCATCGAAGTGGCGAGCGGCATGGAGTTCGAGGCCTTCCTGAAGGCACGCATCTTCGATCCCTGCGGCATGACCAGCACGTGGATGCAGGTGCCCGCCAGCGAGGCGCACCGTCTGACCGACAATTACGGCATCGTCGGCGGCACGCCTTTCCCGATCGATCCGGCGCCGAACTCGGTGTTCCTCGATCCGGCCGAAGTCGCTGCCGGGGGCGGAGGATTGGTGTCGAGCCCCAAGGATTACGACCGCTTCCTGCGGATGCTGCTCGGCTACGGGCGGATCGACGGCAAGTTCGTGATGAGCGAGGAAGCGGTGCGGGTTGGCACGTCGAACCTGCTGCCTGCGACGGTCGACCTGACCGGCAGCTGGATCGCAGGCGAAGGCCATGGTGCCGGCGGCCGGACCAAGGGCGGGACCTTTGGCTGGGGCGGGGCGGCAGGCACGCTCGGCGCGGTCGATTTTGAACTCGGCCTGCGCACCGGCCTGTGGACGCAGTACATGCCGTCCGAAGCCTATCCGATCCGTGACGAATTCCTCGCCGCGGTGGATGCCGATCTCGCCGCGATGCGCGCGAAGAAGAAGGCCGCCTGATGCACGCACCTGCTGCCTCCGCGCCGGTCATGGCCTTTGCGGGCTCACCGCTCGACCGGGCGGATCACATCCGCGTCGATGACGAAGCGCTCGCCGGCCTGATGAACTGGCGTGCGCGGGTGCTGCTGCTTGATGGGCTGCTGCCGGGCGTGGACGATGCGGGCGGTCTGGTGTGGGGCAGCCTTGCCGACGTACCCGAAAATGCCGAACTGGTGTTTCTCGGGATGATGGACGGCAAAGCGCATTTCGTCCCGGTGCCGGGCGAGGGCGCGGAAGGCCCGGCCTATGCCATGCCGAGGGCGTGGCAGCTGATGACGCAGCTCTCCCCGCCCGATCTGGCGATCTATGGCGGGGCGCGCAGCCTTGCCGATTGGCACGCGCGGCACCGGTTCTGTGCGCGCTGCGGTTCGGGCACGAAGCTGGTCAAGGGCGGCTGGCAACGCCACTGCGACAATTGCGGCGCGGACCACTTCCCGCGCACCGATCCGGTGACGATCATGCTGGTCGAGCATGAGGGCAAACTGCTGCTCGGCCGCCAGCCACGCTTCCCGCCCAAGATGTATTCGGCGCTCGCGGGCTTTGTCGAACCGGGCGAGACCATCGAGGAAGCGGTCGCGCGCGAAATCCACGAGGAAGCGGGCGTGCGGGTGCGCGATGTGCAATATATCGCCAGCCAGCCATGGCCCTTCCCGAGCCAGCTGATGATCGGCTGCACCTCGGTCGCGGATGATCCGGAACTCACCATCGACACCACCGAACTCGAAGACGCGCGCTGGTTCACCCGCGAGGAACTGGAAGCGGCGCGCGCGGCTGGCGAGGCGGGGACCGACCTCCTCTATTTCCCGCGCCCCTTCGCTATCGCGCATCACCTCGTGACGTGGTGGCTCGACCGGTGACGGAACAGAAGCTCACCATCGACATCTATTCCGATGTCATGTGCCCGTGGTGCCTGATCGGTTATGGCCAACTGACCAAGGCGCTGGGAGAGCTGGAAGGCGAGATCGCGGCGGAAATCCGCTGGCGGCCGTTCGAACTCAACCCCGATATGCCGCCTGAGGGTGAGGAGCAGGAAGCGCATCTCCAGCGCAAATACCGCCGCTCCGCCGAGGAGGGCGCAGGCCTTCGCAACCAGATGAAATCGATCGCGGAAGGCGCGGGCGTGTCGCTGTCCTACGAGGCTGCCAAAGACGAGGGGGGTGAAGCACCGCCAGCGATGATGTGGAACACCCGCGATTGCCACAAGCTGCTCGGCTTCGCGCTGGAGCAAGCGGGGCCGCAGGTGCAGACCGCGCTCAAGCTCGCGCTGTTCCGCGCCCATTTCAACGAGCGCAGGCCGCTGGGCGACCGCGATGTGCTGCTCGATATCGCCGCCAGCGTCGGCCTGCACCGCGCAGCCGCCAAGGCCGCGCTCGACGATCCCGGTCTCGAAGCCCGCGTGCTGGCCGAGGAACAGCAAGCGTGGGACATGAACATCTCGGGCGTCCCGGCGATGATCGTTGAAGGCAAGTTCCTGATCCCCGGCGCGCAGGCCCCCGAGGTCTATGTGAACGCCCTGCGCCGCGTGGCGGAAAAGACCCGCGCGGCGGCGGGGTAGGGCGCTAAACCAGCCCCAGCCGTTCCAGCTTCATCGCCAGCTTGCCGGGCAGGGCATCGCCGATGTCCTCACCCTCGGCGACGTCCTTGGGGGCCTTGTCATCGGTGAGGTAGCGCCAGCCCTGATGCGCGCGTTTCGCCTGCTGGTGGACGCGGATCAGGCGCGGTTCCAGCACGATGTCCCAGCGCCCGTCCTCGGTCTTCTCGAAGCCGAGGATCGTCGAACGCGCGACGATGGCGTGATTGATGATCCAGAACAGCGATCCGCCGACGCACTCCTCGTGCCGGGTCGGCCGGTTGCGGGTGGTCAGGCAGATGCCCCCGCGCCCCTCATACCATCCGGCGAGATGGTCATAGCTTTTCGCGCCAAAGGCGATCTTGGTCAGGTGCAGCGGCATGGGGGGGCTTTCCGGCACCCCCGCGCCGGAGTCAACGACTGAGGTATTCGTCGAGCGTCAGATGGAGCTGGCGGATGCGCGCTTCCTGATAATTGCCGAGCGTCTGCGCCCCCTTGCGCGAGGCCTTGGCCCCGTCGCGCTGGAGTTTGAGGTTCTCGGTATCCTGATCGAGGATTTCCGCCAGCGCGAAGCCGGGGACGGTGGTGTAACTGTCCTCCACCCCCAGCCTGATCGGGGTGGCGGGCGGCGGGCGTTCTCCCGATGCGGGCAGGGGTTGCAGGACGAGGATTTCGTGCAAGCATTCGTCCGGCCCCAGCGGGCGGAAGCGGTAACAAAGGCGGATATTGATGCCGGGGAAGAAGAAGGCATTGGGGAAGAGGAAGTATTCGATCGAATCCATCATCTCGGTGGTGGAAACGCCCGACAGATCGGTGCCGAAAGCTGCGCCCAGTTCATCGCGGAGCAGACGGGCGTGTTCGGCACGGGCCGATGCGCCTTCGGGCAAGGCCGCCGGATCGCGGCCGAGTTTTCCGAACAGGGTCGCTTCGCTCACCTCCTGCCGGATATGCGGACTCGGCACGCCGACCGCGTGGATGAAGCGCGACACGTGCTTGCCGAAGATATCGTACTGCGCATTGGCGTCGGCGGCGGTGTAGACCGCCTGCGCGTGGGTCTCGAGCACGTGCCATGCTTCGAGAAACGCCTCCATCGCCATCTTCCAATTGGCGGGCAGCACCTTTTCGGTGTGCAGCGCCACATAGCGATCATCCATCGGCCAGAGTTTGAAGTGCTCCGGCATCACCTCAAGCTGGCTGGCCAGTGTCGGGGGGTTTTCGCCCATGTGGATGAACACGAACCCGCCCCAGGTGTCGCAGGCGACCTCATCAAGGCCGAAGTTTTCTTCGCTTACGTGCGGGAAATCCCAGCGGCACGGAACTTCCCGAAGCGTCCCGTCGAGGTTCCAGCTCATCCCGTGGAAGGGGCAACGGATGTTGGCGCGGCGCACCCCGCGTGAGCCTTCGGCGGCGAACTTCATGCCCCGGTGCGGGCAGGAATTGATGAAGGCGCGGACGACCAGGTCCGCGCCGCGCACCACCAGCACCGAGTGGTGACCGACGTCGTAAACATACCGGTCGCCCGGATCGGGGATGTGCTCCTCGCGGCAGGCCCATTGCCAGACGTTCGGCCACAGGCGCTCCAGCTCCTGGGTTTCGAATTCAGGGTCGATGTAGCGCGCAAAGGGCAGGTCTTCGTCGCCGAGGAAGGTGTAGGCCTGCTGGCGCATCGCGGCGGGGGGATTGTCCCCGTCGCCATCGAGAATGTCCTGCATCGAAGGGCCGGGGCAGCGTGCCTCTCCGGGAGCCAGCGCGGGGTCCGAAGGGGCGGTGAGATCGGGCTTGCTCATGCGCGCATGGCCTCGCGATTGTAGAGCGGGTCGTCCGGCTTGCGCTGGCCGATGATGAAGGGTGCTGCTGCAAGCATGGTGTCGCTCGCCGGATCGTCGCGCAGCCAGTCCACCAGTTCGGAGCGGTAGGCGATCTTCCACACGCCCTCGCGCCGCTCGTACCGGTCGACGTAGCGGCCTGCGATGAACAGATCGCGCTTCGCCCCGTCGCCGTCCGTGGTGCGGTGGTACGCCTGATAATAGACCTCGCCCAAGGCCTCGTCTGCCGAAGTGAAGTCGATCAGGTGCTGGCCGAGCATGTGGTGGTTGCGATCGTGATCCGCCAACGCCGCCATGCAGAACGTCGCGAATTCCGCAGGGCTGCCACTGAAAATGCCGTATTCGCAGGCCGCATCCGGCCAGAACTGCGCGGCGAGCAGGTCACCATCCAGCCGGTCGAGCCCGCGCATGTAGAGCGCGGCCAGATCGATGATGGCGAAGCGATCGTCCGCGCCCGCCATCAGGCGATACTCAACCCCCCGTCGACAATAAACGGCGCGCCGGTGGCGAACTTGCTCTCGTCGCTGGCGAGATAGACGACGAGATGCGCGATATCGTCAACCTCGCCCATGCGGCCAATCGGCTGGGCGACCGAGAATGCCGCGCGGGTCGCGTCGGGATCGGGCGTGCCGGCGATCACGCTCTCCACGTTGGGCGTCAGGATCGTTCCGGGCTGCACCGAGTTGACGCGCACCCCGTTCTGCTCGCGCGCGCAGTAGAGCGCGATGCTCTTGGTCAGCGTCACCACCGCCGCCTTGGCGCTGTTATAGGCGGCCAGATCGGGCGAAACCTTGTTGCCCGCCGCAGACGAGAAGTTGACGATCGACCCGCCGCCGCTCTTGGCCATCAGCGGGATGGCTGCCTTGCAGCCCATGAAGATGGAGTCGACATCGACCGTGTAGCAGCGCTTGAAATCTTCGGGGCTGATGTCGGCAATCGAGCCGAACACGGTGATCGCGGCGTTGTTGACCAGCACGTCGAGCCGGCCATGCGTGGCTTCGACCTCGGCGATGACCGCCTGCCAGCGCGCCCAGTCGGTGACGTCCTGCGGCAAGTAGCCGCAGCCCAGCTCCGCCGCCGTGGCGCGGCCTGCCGCCTCGTCGATATCGGTGATGATGACCGTCGCGCCCTCGGCCATCAAAGCCTTGGTCGCCGCCTTGCCGAGGCCCATCGCGCCGCCTGTCAGCAGCACAACCTTGCCCGCTACCCGTCCTGCCATCACTCTCTCCCCTTATCGTTCGGGAGAGGGTTAGAACGTGGCCAGACCCATCGCCACTGCCAAACCTAAGAAGGCGAAGAAGCCCATCGAGTCGGTGATCATCGTCACGAACACGCTGGAAGCGACCGCCGGATCCTGATCCAGCCGCTCGAAAATCACCGGCACCAGCACACCAGCAAGGCCCGCAATCGCGATGTTGATGATCATGGCCAGCGCAATCACCACCCCCATCATCGGCGAGAACAGGAAGCCTGCCGCCAGCCCGATCAGCAGCGCAATCGTGCCGCCATTGAGCAGCGCCACGCGAAACTCGCGCCACAATATGCGGCGGGTGTTGGAGCGGGTGAGCTGGTTCGTCGCAATCGCGCGCACCGCCACCGCCATCGTCTGCGTGCCCGCATTGCCGCCGATAGAGGCGACGATCGGCATGAGGATCGCAAGCGCCACCAGCTGTTCGATCGCCGCGCCGAAGAAGGCGATGATCGAGGAGGCGACCACCGCCGTCCCCAGATTGGCGATCAGCCAGCGCACGCGGCTGGAATAGGCCTCGCGCAGCGGCTCGTTGATGTCGCCATCGCCCGCGCCCGACATCAGCAGCGCATCTTCCGCCGCTTCTTCGGAGATGATGTGCACCACATCGTCGACGGTCATCTGCCCGACCAGTCGCCCGCTTTCATCCACCACCGCTGCAGAGATCAGCGCGTATTTCTGGAACATCAGCGCGGCTTCTTCCTGATCCATCGTCACCGGGATCAGGGTCTGGTCGCGCTTCATCAGATCGGTCAGGCGGACGTTGCGCGGCGTCGTCAGAATCCAGTTGAGCGCGCAGGTGCCCACCGGATGATGCCGCTCGTCGATCACGAAGACCTCGAAGAAATCGTGGTCGAGATCGCCGTCCTCGCGCAGGTAATCGATCAGGTCGCCGACGCTGAGATGTTCGGGAACCGCCACGAAGTGCCGGCTCATCAACCGCCCGGCGGTTTCTTCCGGATAGGCGAGCGCACTGGACACCGCCTCGCGGGTCTCCGGCTCCAGCTCGGCCATGACCGCGCGCTGATCGGCTTCGTCCAGATCCTCGATCAGCTGCACCGCGTCATCGGTGTCGAGCTGTTCGGCAATGGTCGCGACAGCCTGCGCGGACAAGGTGTCCATCAGGTCTTCGCGGACGTAATCGTTCAGTTCGGCAACCACGTCGCCGGTCATCAGGTCGCTGATGGTGGAGGCGAGCTGCGCGCGTTCGCGCGGTTCGAGCAGTTCGATCAGGTCGGCGATGTCGGCGGCGTGGAGCGGCTCGACCAGGTCATAGACCGCGCCCTTGTCGCCCGCTTCCAGCGCGACATGCACCTTGCTGACGAAGGAGGGCTTGAGGCGGTTGTCCTCGTCGTGGCGCTCGTCGTTGACGCGGTCGTCCGGACGCACCTCGGCCTCGCCGATATCGGCGATCATCAGATCGTCCTCGATGATGCGGTCTTCGGCCATATCGTGGCGGTTTAGGCAGGGAGGGGTGAAAAGCAAGCGGGGAGGGTGACACCCACGTTTTGGCTGCTAAAAGCGCGGCAAATTCCCGCAGGAGAAACATAATGGCCGAGACCCTTACCTTCACCCTCGACACCGGCGACGGCGAGTCCAAGGACGTCGTGATCAAGCTGCGCCCCGATCTGGCCCCCGGCCACGTTGCGCGCATCACCGAACTGGCCAGCGAAGGCTTCTATGACGGCGTGATCTTCCACCGCGTGATCAACGGCTTCATGGCGCAGGGCGGCGATCCGACCGGCACCGGCATGGGCGGCAGCGACAAGCCCGACCTCGCCGCCGAATTCAACGCCGAACCGCACGTCGAAGGCGTCTGCTCGATGGCCCGCGCGCAGAACCCGAACAGCGCCAACTCGCAGTTCTTCATCTGCCTCGACGATGCGCGCTTCCTCGACAAGCAGTACACCGTGTGGGGCCAGGTCACGAGCGGCATGGAACACGTCCACGCCCTCCCCAAGGGCGAGCCCCCGCGCAGCCCCGGCAAGATCGTGAAGGCGACTGTTTCCTAAGCAGAATTTGCTTGGGATTTAGCCAAGCGTTGATATGCTCCCCCGAACATCAGGTGCTTGGGGGAGCATATGACTTTGATTACCAGAATCCTGAAACCTGCGGCTGTCCTGGGCGCGGCGATCCTTCTTACCGCGGCAGCCTCGATTGACGAGCTTCCGGCGGCACGCAAAGGGCCATGCCCCGACGCCAGAGGCGGATGGTGCGATTTCATTCAGGACGGTGCCCGCAAGACCTGGCTCTATGCCCAGATGTCGCAGAATGCCTACCGCGCCGACCGGGGTGAGTATGCACTGCCCGATGGCATTGTGGCCGGTTCCCGCATCGAAAACGACATCGGTTTCGCCTACCGCATATTCGAGCGGTTCGAAGGCGCCGAACTCAAGGAAGTTGTGGTCGCCTTCCGCGGAACCGAAGGCTGGGCTGACTGGTGGCATGGCAATATTCTGGGCCGCCAGAACAGGCGCGGACTGGAAGTTGTCCAGCGCGTTTTTCAGGATCTTGCCGACCGCGGCCTGACCGATGTCGAGGTGTCGGTCACCGGGCATTCGCTCGGCGGGGGTATCGCCCACTATGTCTCGCTGCGCAAAATCGCCTTGTCCGATGGCAGGGAAGTGGCTGTGTCCCGCTCATATGTCTTCAACAATTCGCCGCGCTATTGGCGCGGGAACGGCAGCCAGTCGGTCGAGCGGATTGCGATGGTGGAATATGGAGAAATCCTGAAACTCGTTCGCGCCCCTGCTTCCGAAGCGACGCAGAAATACCTCTCGCTCAACTGCCGTTCCAACGGGCTGGGGGCGATCAAGGATCATTCGATGCACTATCTGGCGGGCTGCCTTACTTGGATTGCCGCCTATACTGATGAAGCTGCAGTCAAATCCGGCAGACTTAACCGGATCGACAAGCCCCAGTCGCAACGCTCTGACGATCCGCCCTACGAACTCGATTGAACGGAATTTCCAACGGCAGTAGTGGCGAAGTCACATGACTTTTTCCTCTCCCTCGAAAACCGCCGTAGTCACAAGCTGCTGGTGCCAGCCGGAACGCACGTCAGTAAAGGCGGCGGCGCCTTGCGCCTGACCCTGCGCCCGCTCGTCCTGCTGCTCGGCCTCGCCCTCTCCGGCTGCGCCACGCTTCCCGATATCTCGCAATCGCGCTCGCCCTGCCAGCTTGAGCCGGGCGGTTGGTGCGGGTTTGTGCGCGATGCGGCGGTGGAGGCGTGGCCCTATGCGGTCGCCTCGACCAACGCCTATACCGGCGATGACGACCTGTTCGCCAAGCCCGGCCGGGTGCTCCAGCGGATCGAGCACCTGCCGATTGCGCCCGAGGATGCGGACAAGGGCTTCAGTTACGAGCTGTTCAACCAATATGCCCCCGGATCGGGCGGCGATGCGGCCCGCAAGCCGGTTGCGCGGGTGCTCGCCTTCCGTGGCACCGATTTGAAGGGGCTGAGCGACATCTTCTTCGGCACGCTGCGCGGTGATCAGATCGCGCTCGCGCTGCGCTATTTCAATGCAGAACGGGCGCGGCTGGGCGATGATCTGCCGTGGGTGGTGACCGGCCATTCGCTGGGCGGGGCGCTGGCGACCGAGGTGTCGGACGCGCATCCCGAAGTGCGCGCCTTCATGTTCAACACCTCGCCCTTCTACCGCAACGAGGTGCGCGCCAATGCCTTGCGGCGGACCGTGTTCAACGAGCGCGGCGAGTTTCTGCGGCGGTTCGCACGCAATGACGAGCCGCCCGCGGCCAACGTCTTCACCATCAATTGCGAGCCGCGCAAGAACGCGATCGTCAAGCACAAGGTGCGCCCGCTCGCCGATTGCATCACTTGGATCGCCGCCTATGCCAGCACCGATGCGCAGGCCGTGGTGAGTGCCAACGGCATCGCCAAGCCTCTCGTCGAGTGCGGACCGGACGACAAGGCGCATCCCGGGCCGGGCTCCAAACCGAACGAGCCTTGCGTCCACAACAGCCTGCGCAAGGACAAGCCGAAGGGCAAGGACAAGGATCAGAGCGAGACCGGCGCAGCTGCGGGACAGTGAGATGCCGGTAAGCCGGTGTTTGTGGCCCCGCAGACCGCGCCTGACCCCCTCCAGACCCCCCTTAGACCCCCTCTAGACCCCCTTTAGACGCCGTTTGCGGCGATGTTTCATGTGAAACACTGGCTTTTGGCGGGTCAGGTCACGATGATTGAACCCGGACCCCATCGGCGCTAATGGCCCGCCGATCATGAAACCTTCCGCGCCTCCCCAGACTTACCGGGTCAAAAGCTTCGGCTGCCAGATGAACGTCTATGACGGCGAGCGCATGGCCGAGCTGCTGAGCGAGCGCGGCATCCAGCCCGCGGCCGAGGGTGAGGACGCCGATCTGGTCATCCTCAACACCTGCCATATCCGTGAAAAGGCTCAGGAAAAGGTCTATTCCGATGTCGGGCGGCTGGTGCTGGCGGGCAAGCAATCGGGCAAGAAACCGCTGATCGCGGTCGCGGGATGCGTCGCCCAGGCCGAGGGCGAGGAGATCATGAAGCGCGCCCCGGCGGTCAGCATCGTGGTCGGCCCGCAGGCCTATCACCGCCTGCCGGAAATGCTTGATAAGGCAGCAAAAGGTGAGCGCGCGACCGATACCGACATGCCCGCCATCGCCAAGTTCGACGCGCTGCCCCGGCGCCGGAAACGCGGGCCGAGCGCCTTCCTCACCGTGCAGGAAGGCTGCGACAAGTTCTGCACCTATTGCGTGGTGCCCTATACCCGCGGCGCTGAAATATCGCGACCTTTCAAGGATCTGATTGCCGAGGTGCAAAGGCTGGTCGAGGCGGGGGCGAAGGAGATCATGCTCCTCGGCCAGAACGTCAACGCGTGGCGCGGCGAGGATGACAGGGGCCGCCGCACCGGCCTTGCCGGTCTGATCCACGCCCTCGCCAAGATCGACGGGCTGGAGCGCCTCCGCTACACCACCAGCCACCCTAACGACATGGAAGACGCCCTGATCGCCGCCCATGGCGAGGTGGACAAGCTGATGCCCTATTTGCACCTCCCCGTGCAGAGCGGCAGCGACCGCGTGCTTAAGGCAATGAACCGCCAGCATTCGGCGGACAGCTATCTGAAAATCATCGAGAAATTCCGCGCCGTCAGGCCCGACATCGCCATCGCAGGCGACTTCATCGTCGGCTTCCCCGGCGAGACCGAGGCCGAGTTCGAGGAGACCCTCAGGATCGTCGACGAAGTCCGCTACGCCGCCTGCTTCAGCTTCAAATACTCCCCGCGCCCCGGCACGCCCGCTGCCACCATGGACGGCCAGATCGCCCCCGAGGTCATGGCCGAGCGCCTCCAGCGCTTGCAGGAGCGCCTTGCCCACCACCAATACGCCTTCAACCAGGCAAGCGTCGGCACAACCTGCAAGGTGCTGGTCGACCGCACGGGACGAGACCCCGGCCAGTGGCTCGGCAAATCGCCGTGGCTGCAATCGGTGTGGTTCGAAGGCGAAGCCGCGATCGGCGATCTGGTCGAGGTGACGCTGGCAGCGGCAGGGCCGGTTTCGCTGAAGGGGCTCGTCGGGCAAACCGTTTCAGTTTGACGACTTTCCACCGCTGCGTGTCAGTGCTGCGCTTGCTTTGCTCCCGCCCCGGCTTACCTTCGCGACTCAAGGGCAAGGGATCGTCCTTTGGCCCTCAAGCAAAGGACCTTATGGGCCGAAGACCCTCCCGTGCCGGACATCCGGCTCTCTCGCCCGATCCCCGCGGCATTCCGGAGCCCCGGCGCGCGCGTATCGATCTGACCTTCGAGAATCAGGCCTTGCTCGGGCCGCTGTTCGGTCAGTTCGATGCCAATCTGGTGCAAGTCGAAAACCGGCTCGGTGTGTATATCCATGCCCGCGGCCATCAGGTGGTGATCGAAGGGCCGGAGGATGACGTGGCCCGCGCCCGCGAGACGCTCAAGACCATGTATGACCGGCTGGCGCGCGGCGAGGCGCTGGATGCTGGCGCGGTGGAATCGCTGATCGCCATGTCGTCCGAACCGACGCTCGAAGGGATCATATCGGGGGATCAGGACGGCCCGCCGATCATGATCCGCACGCGCAAGAAAACCATCGTGCCGCGCTCTGCGACGCAGATCGATTACATGCGCAGCCTCGCCAAGGACGACATCATCTTCGCGCTCGGCCCGGCGGGGACGGGGAAGACCTATATCGCGGTGGCGCAGGCGGTCAGCCAGCTGATCACCGGGAGCGTCCAGCGCCTGATCCTCTCGCGCCCGGCGGTGGAAGCGGGGGAGAAGCTCGGCTTCCTGCCCGGTGACATGAAGGAAAAGGTCGATCCCTATCTCCGCCCGCTCTACGACGCGCTGAATGACTGCATGCCGCCCGAACAGGTCGAGCGGCGTCTGGCGAATGGCGAGATCGAAATCGCGCCCATCGCCTTCATGCGCGGGCGCACGCTTGCGGACAGCTTCATCATCCTCGACGAAGCGCAGAACACCACGCGCGAACAGATGAAGATGTTCCTGACCCGCTTCGGCCAGAACAGCCGCATGGTGATCTGCGGCGACCCGCGGCAGGTCGACATTCCCGGCGGTCCGCGCATGAGCGGGCTCAACGATGCGGTCGAGCGGTTGGAGGGGATCGAAGGCTTCGGCACCATCCGCTTCACCGCCGCCGACGTGGTGCGCCACCCGATCGTGGGCCGGATTGTCGAGGCCTATGAGGGTAATGGCGACGGGGAGGGGGCTTAAGCCGTGTCAGGTCTGGCGCTGTCCAAACCTGAAAGCACACATTAGCCTAGCGACCCCGAAGCGGCAATTCGCTGGGGCTGATATTTGAGATGTATGACAGCGGGTCGATCTGACATTCCAAAGCGCTTTGAGATAGCTCGCCGTTGGCAATGGCCAGCTGCCTTTGCCTCCGGCATCTTCTTTTTGAGCTGCTTTATTGGCTGGCCATTCGGCTTTTTCTGGCCATCGGCTGTTGGGATGGTCCTTTTCATTCCCGCCGTCGCGCTGTTCAACATCAAGTGTGATGCGTGTGGCTATCCAGCATTTCAGGATCATCGAGCCAACGAGCGATTGAAGATCGATAACCGATTTTGGACACGCTTTTGGGGCAAGGAATACGGCGTGCATTTGCCGCTTCGATCTGAATGTTCGAAATGCGGAACCCGGTTCGTGAATGAGGAAGGCTGACTGCGTAAACCCGCCATTCCGCTAACCACCCAACCCCGGCCATAATCAGGGGCGGCTGCATCGCCCGGAAGCGGACATTCCTGTTTAACCCCTCAAGGCCGTTTCTCACCGGTGCGAACCGCGCTAAGGGCGCGACCCATGCAGCTGGATATCGACATCGAAGATTGGCCCGCAGGCGAATGGGACGCGCTGGCGGAGCGCGCGGCGCAGGCCGTGGGGGAGGGCGAACCGCTGCTCGCCAATCCGCGCCTTCTTGCCAGCCTGCTGTTCACTTCGGACGCCGAAGTTCACACCCTCAACCGCGAATGGCGCGAGCGGGACAAGCCTACCAACGTGCTGTCATTCCCGATGCTCGAGCGTGAGGAACTGGAAGACCTCTCCGCCGAAGGCCCCCCCGAAATGCTCGGCGACATCGCGCTCGCTTACGAGACTTGCGCGCGTGAGGCCGCGGAGAAGGGCGTCACTCTGGCAGCCCATGCCACCCACCTGATCGTCCACGGGTTGCTCCATCTCGCCGGCCACGACCATGTCGATTCCGATGAACAGGCCGAAGCGATGGAAGCGCTGGAGACGGCGATACTTGCCAAACTGGGCATCGCTGACCCATATGGCGATTGAAACCAAAGGGAGCTGTTTCGAAGGCCATGGCCGATTCCCATTCCTCCGCATCTCCATCGGGAGACGCGGACAGTAGCAGCGGGCTTTGGCCTGCACTGCGCAAGATCCTCGGGTTTGAGGGCGCGCGTTCCTTGCGCGAGCAGCTCGAGGAAGCGATCGACGAGCACGAGGACGTGAACGGTTCCTCCAGCACCGACGACAGCAGCCATTCCGGCGGCGATCTGTCGCGGGCCGAGCGGCAGATGCTGCGCAACCTCCTCCATTTCTCCGAACATGATGCCGATGATGTGGCCGTGCCGCGCGGCGAGATCATCGCTGTCGAAGCGTCGATTAGTTGGGCGGAACTGGTCGCGGCCTTTTCCGAGCACGGCCATTCGCGCATGCCCGTGTACCGCGAGACGCTGGATTCGGTGATCGGGATGATCCACATCAAGGATGTGTTCGCCTTCCTCGCAAACGGCACCGAGCCGCCCGCGGACTGGACGACGCTGATGCGCCAGCCGCTCTACGTGCCCCAATCGCGCGGCGCACTCGATGTGCTGGCCGATATGCGCAGCCAGCGCGTCCACCTCGCCATCGTGCTCGATGAATTCTCCGGCACCGACGGGCTCATCACCATCGAGGATCTGGTCGAGGAAATCGTCGGCGAAATCGAGGATGAGCATGACGAGACCCCGCAGGAGTTGATCACACCCATCGGCGAAGGCATGTGGGATTGCGATGCCCGCGCCGAGCTGGATGACATCGCCAAGCTGGTTGATCCCCGCCTTGCCGAAGTCGAGGAAGCGGTCGACACGCTTGGCGGCCTTGCCTTCGTCCTCGCGGAGGCGGTGCCGCAGGTCGGCACAGTGCTGGAACATTCGAGCGGCTGGCGGATTGAGGTGACTGCAGGCGACGAAACCCACGTCACCCGGCTGCGGCTGCACCCGCCGCTAGATGCGAATGACGTGCAATAAGCGCAACTTTTTTTGCCTTTGCCGATTTTTTCTTCGATTTTTTGCATCCATTCGGCTTCTCAACCGTATCTCTCTGTATAAGGAGAGAACTGATCATGCCTGCTCGTCGTCTGCCCCCCCTGCGCGCGCTTGAAGCTTTCATGCGCACCGTGCGTCTCGGCTCGGCCCGGGCTGCGGCAGAGGAAATCGGGCTTAGCCCTTCGGCACTGTCGCGGCGGATCAGCAATCTGGAAGAATTCGTCGGCAAGAAGCTGTTCACCCGCGCGCGGCAGTCGATGCAGCTGACCGACGAGGGACAGGCGTTCTATGAAGCGGTAAACCCGCACATGGAAGCGCTCGCCCGCGCGGTGGAGAGCCAGTCGGACAATATCGCGCTGCTCCGCCTGCGGCTGGGCGTGTTGCCGATGTTCGGCAGCCAGCGCCTGTTCCCGCGACTGGGCGAACTGCGCAAGCGCCACCCGCTGCTGCATATTGACATCGACACTGCGCCGCATCTCGAAGACCGGGTGGGCGACACGCTGGACGCCGCGATCATCCTGTCACGCGGCCCGGCGAGCGGGCTTCACGCGGTGCGGCTTGACCACAATCTGGTGCACGCGATCTGCAGCAAGGACACGGCCCGCAATATCGGTCCGGACATCACCCCCGAGGCGATGACCAAGCAGACCTTCCTGATCCACAACGAACTGCCCGAAAGCTTCATGGCGTGGAAGAAGGCCAACGGCCTTGAACAGATGGATCCGGCGGCGATCGACCATTACGATTCGGGCGCGCTGATGCTGGAGGCCGCCGCGCAGGGGCTTGGCATTGCGATCATGCACGACGATCACCTGCGCCGCGCCAATGACAACCGGCTCATCAACCTCCCGGGCAAGCCGGTGGAGAGCCCCTATAGCTATTGGTTCGTGTGCAAGCCGGTGGCGCTGGAAAGCCGCCCGGTGCGGATATTCCACGACTGGCTGGTGCGCGCGGGGCTTTAGTCCGCAGCGTCGACCTTCGGCTCATAACGCACCGGCGCGACCGTGTGAGCGAATGGGCGCAGCGGCTTGCCGAGGATCTCGATCAGCGCCTCCTCGATCCGGCGGCGCGATTCCTGGCTGATGGCCTTGCGTCCGCGGAAATCCTCGGGGCTGAAGGGTTCGAGATAATGCAGGCGCACCTTGAAGGTGCCCTTGCGTGACAGTACCCGCTTGGCATTGTTGATGCCGCTTTCCTCGCCGATCCAGCCGATCCATTCGGC
Organism: Porphyrobacter sp. ULC335; assembly: GCF_025917005.1. Lineage (NCBI taxonomy): Bacteria > Pseudomonadati > Pseudomonadota > Alphaproteobacteria > Sphingomonadales > Erythrobacteraceae > Porphyrobacter > Porphyrobacter sp. ULC335. The sequence goes on along the minus strand of NZ_CP078091.1, from coordinate 2,948,736 downwards.
GACCGGGCCGTAATCGACGATCACCGGCTGCACCAACACGCCCGGTGGCGGGGGTTCCAGCACCGAGAGCATCGAGGTCTTGAACGGCAGCAGCGATTGCCCGTCGGTGGTGGTGCCTTCTGGGAAAACGGTGACTGACCAGTTATCGACCAGCGCTTCCTTCAGCGCGTTGATCTGTTCGGCCACCCCCATGCGGTGCTCGCGCTTGACGAAGACGGTGCGGTTGAGGCTCGCGAGCCAGCCGACCACAGGGGCCTCGGCCAGTTCCGCCTTGGCAACGAAGGCAGTGCCACTGGCCCCTGCGAGCGCAAGGATATCAATCCACGACAGGTGGTTGGCGACGAAGAACACGTCGCGCTTCAGATGCGTCCCGATGACCTCCACCTTCGCCCCGCAGACCCGTGCGGCATAGCGCAGGAACAGCATCGGGAAGGGCGAGCCATAGGCGAACACCCGGAACAGGTAATGCAGCGGCACGAAGACGAGGATCAGCCCGATCAGCGCCAGCGCGCGTCCGGTGATACGCAGCCGACCTGCGAAGGAGACCGGTGTAGCCTCCCCGCGCGCGGCGGCCTGCCGCAGTTCCTCGTCAGTCATTGCGCGCCATTAGTCATTACGGGAGAGGCGCACGCCGTAGAGCTCCATCCGGTGGTCGACGAGGCGATAGCCGAGCCGTTCGGCAATCTGGCGTTGCAGCGCTTCGACTTCCGGATCGACGAATTCCACGACCTTGCCCGTTTCGACATCGATCAGGTGATCGTGATGCGCTTCGGGCACGGGTTCATACCGCGAGCGGCCATCGCCGAAATCGTGCCGGTCGAGGATGCCCGCTTCTTCGAACAGCCGTACGGTGCGGTAAACCGTGGCAATCGAGATGCGCGGATCGACAGCGGCAGCGCGGCTATGGAGCAATTCCACATCGGGATGGTCGTCGCTCTCCGACAGGACCTTGGCGATCACGCGGCGCTGCTCGGTGATGCGCAGGCCTTTTTCGGCGCAAAGTTGTTCGAGATCGATTTTCTGGGTCAAGGAAAGCTCCATCGCCATGCGCGCCGCCCCATGGGACCAAGGGCCGCTCAAAAGCAGAACAGCCTCACCCCTACAGGGACGAGGCTGCTTGCTCAAGCTGGCTTGCCGCCCTCTCAACAGGGGCGATTAACCAAACTGACGTAATCCGTCCGAAGACGACGCCTGCGATCAGGCGGTCTTGCGGGGGCGGCGGGCCTTGGGTGCAACCGTGGTGCCCGGCTTGCGGCCGAGGCCGATCTTCTTGGCCAGATCCCGACGCTTTTCGGCATAGTTGGGAGCGACCATCGGATAATCGGCAGCAAGGCCCCAACGCGCGCGGTATTCTTCCGGCGACATGCTGTAATTGGTGCGAAGATACCGCTTGAGCATCTTCAGTTTCTTGCCGTCTTCAAGGCACACGATGTAATCGGGCTTGACCGAATTGCGGATCGCGACGGCAGGCTGCGGCTTCACTTCTTCGACCACCGGAGCCTCGCCAAGATTGGCAAGTGCGGTGTAAACGTTGGTGATGAGGCTGGGCAGATCAGTCACCGCGACATCATTGTTGCTGACATGTGCCGCGACAATGTCGCTGGTCAATGTAATAAGCGTTTCTTTCATATCGATTTCCAGGTCTTGCATGAGTTCCTCACAGGCGTCTTTTTGACCGCGCCGGCTATTACGCCATGACTCATGGCAGCAATCTTGGCAACTAGGTGGCTCTGCTTGTTCACCAGTTTGGGACGGTTTGCCCTAAACTAGATTGACCGGCCGAAAGTAATTGCGTCGATCCGTTCACCATTGGCCATCCTGTAATAGTTCCGCCGCTCGCCGATCGGTTCGAATTCGAACTTGCGATACAGATGGATAGCCGGATTACCTCGGCGCATTTCCAGAAAGATGCGCGCCGTGCCGCGTTTACGGGCGGTGGTGAACAGATGTTCCAGAAGTGCAGCGCCAACCCCGCGCCGTCTTGCGTCGGGATTGACGGCGATCAGCAACAGTTCTTCTTCATCGAGCACGTGGCGGGTCAGCACGAAGCCTGCCGGGGCCGGCGCGGGGCCGGGGCCATCGGCAATCGGCGCGCCCGCAGCATCGACCACCAGTGCGTGGGTGCTTGGCAGGGTCAGCGCATCGGCAACCTGCCGCCGGTTCCAGGCCTCGCCATAAGCCGGATCGAAGGCCGCCTCCATCACCGCCATGATCCGGTCGATGAGTTCGACGGAAGGGGCGGGCGCAGGCGTCATGCAGGCAGGCGTCCCGCCATCGGGGTCGCATCGGCCCCCCGGCCATAAGTCGGAGCGAGATTGCGGGTCAGGAGGGGAGAGGGGAGCAGCGGCACGGCCACAGCATCGGGCAGGATATCCAGCGCGGCCGCACCTTCGGCAGCACCGGCCAGCAGTTCCTGCGCACGGTTTCCGGCAGCAAAGGCATGGTGATGAACCGCGCGAGCGGCAGCGGGGGTCTGCGAAAGCACCTGTGTTTCGGGAAGGCCATCGGCAGCGAAATCCTGCACGAACCATTCGCCATGCCCGCCATTGGTGCAGACCGTGACGGGCGTGTCTGGACGTTCGGCCTGCGCTTGCGCCGCAATCAGGGCGAGGGTGGGATAGCCAAGCACCTCGGCCCCCCAGGCAAAGCCCAAGGCGCGCGCCGTCGCCAGCCCGATACGCACGCCGGTAAAGCTGCCGGGGCCAAGGCTGACGAGGATGCGACCGGCGCGGCCCTTGTCCGGAAGCGCTGCGATCATCGGCACCAGCGCTTCGGCATGGCCACGCCCGATCGTGCGATGGTCGCGCGCCAACAGCGTCTCGCCCTCGAACAGGGCGATGCTGCACGCTTCTGAGGCGGTTTCGATGGCGAGCGTCCGCATTGCCGCGCCCTGCCTCAGCCCGCACGCCCGCGCAAGCGCGAGATGCGCGTCAGGCGATGCGGTTGAAGCGTGCGAATTCGGGGCGCGGGGAGCGGTCGAAGATGCTGGCGGGATCGCCGTAGCCGACCGAGCAGATGAAATTGGCGCGGTGGCGCGGCTCGTCAGCGAAGAAGGCAGCGTTCACTGCGGCCTGATCGAAGCCCGACATCGGCCCGCAATCGAGCCCGATGGCGCGCGCGGCAAGCATCAGGTAGGCGCCTTGCAGCGATGAATTGCGGAACGCGCCTTCCTTGCGCCCTTCCTCGTCTCCATCGAACCAGCTTTTCGCGTCAGTGTGCGGGAACAGCCAGGGCAGTTCCTCGTGGAAGTCGATGTCGTAACCGATCACGGCGGTGACGGGAGCGGCGAGCACCTTGGCCTTGTTGCCCTCCATCACGCAATCGGCGAGTGTGGCTTTGGCCTCAGCCGATTTCACCCACACGATCCGCACCGGCTGCATGTTGGCCGAGGTGGGCGCCATCTTCACCAGATCCCAGATCGCGTGGAGCTGGTCGTCAGATACGGGCTTATCCAGCCAGCCATTATAGCTGCGCGCTTCGTTGAACAGCTGGGCCAGCGCCTCGCTGGACAGCACGTGGTCGTGGAACTGCAAAGTCATGCAGCGCGCACTTCGCTGACTTCGGGGACGTAGTGCTTGAGCAGGCCTTCGATGCCGTGCTTCAGCGTGGCGGTGCTCGACGGGCAGCCCGAGCACGAGCCTTGCAGGGTGAGATAAACCACCCCGTCGCGGAAACCGCGATAGGCGATGTCGCCCCCGTCACCGGCAACGGCGGGGCGCACGCGGGTTTCGAGCAATTCGTTGATCGCGGCGATCACCTCGGCGTCCTCGGGGCGCTCCTCGATGACCATCTCGTCCTCGGGCGGGGGCACGGCGATGCCGTTGCCGCTGGAAGCGAACAGCGGGGCTTCCGAGACGAAGTGATCGAGCAGGATGGCGACGACTTGCGGTTTCAGCCCACTCCAGTCCGCGCCCGGCGCTGCGGTTACGGAGACGAAGTCCGCGCCGAAGAACACGTTCACCACCTCGCCCGTGTCGAAGATCGCCTGAGCGAGCGGGCTCGCCTCGGCAGCTTCGGGCGTGGCGAATTCGCGGGAGCCTGCGGCCATGACCATCTGGCCGGGCAGGAACTTGAGCGCCGCAGGGTTGGGCGTCGTTTCGGTCTCTATGAACATGGGTTTGATTTAGGCGCGGCGGAGGCCAGCGGCAAGGGCGCGGACGCAGAAGCATTCACTATCGCTTCACATTTTGCAGCCCTATAGTCCGCACATGACGTCGTTCTCCCGCGCAACCCGCGCTTTCGCCATTCTGCTTGCCCCTCTTGCGCTGGTGCAGCCGCTGCTGGCCCAGCAGGCCGCGCCCCCGCCTGCGCCGATCCAGATCCAGCAGCCGCAACCGGCGGTGCCTGCCCCCAAGGCGCTTCAGGCCGATGGCACGGTGCCGTGGCTGTACCAGGGCTCGGACGTTCCGGTCGACGACAAATGGCTGTTCGGTCAGATGAAGAACGGGCTGCGCTATGCCGTCCGCCGCAATGGCGTGCCGCCGCGTCAGGTTTCGATCCGGGTGCGTATCGATGCCGGATCGCTGCACGAGACCGATAGCGAACAGGGCTATGCCCACCTTCTGGAACACCTGTTGTTCCGCGAGAGCAAATATCTCGGGCAGGCCGAGGCGATTTCCGCTTGGCAGCGGCTTGGGGCGACATTCGGCAGCGATGCCAATGCCGAGACCACGCCCACCCACACCGCTTACAAGCTCGACATTCCGAACATCGATCAGGCCAAACTGTCCGAAAGCTTCAAGCTGCTGTCGGGCATGATCCGCGAGCCGGTGCTGAATGACGCCAACGTCTCCGCCGAACGTCCGATCGTGCTCGCCGAGAAGCGCGAGCGGGGCGGGGCGGGCGAGCGCATGGCCGATCTCACCCGCAAGACCTTCTTCGCCGGACAGCGCCTCGCCACGCGCAACCCGATCGGCACCGATGCGACGCTCAAGGCGGCAAACGGCAAGGCCGTGAAGGCGTTCTATGACCGCTGGTACCGGCCTGAAAACACCGTGATCGTGGTCGCGGGCGATGCCGATCCGATGGTGCTAGCCGGCCTTGTCGAACAATGGTTCGGGGACTGGAAGGGCACCGGCAAGCCCGGCGTTGCGCCCGCCTTCGGTGATCCGGTCGCGCCTGCCGATGCGGCCACTCCGGCGGTCGCCCCGGCCGCGCCGATTGGCGAAATTGCAGTCGGCATCGAACCCGATCTGCCGCGCAGCCTGACCTATGCCATCATGCGTCCGTGGCGGAAGGTCGATGACACCATCGTCTACAATGAAGGCCTGCTGACCGATGCCGTGGCGCAGGCCATCATCAACCGCAGGCTGGAAAGCCGCGCGCGCGGTGGTGGCAGCTTCCTTTATGCGCAGGTGCAACAGGACGATGTCTCGCGCTCGACTGACGCGACCTTCGTGACCTTTGCTCCCCTGACCGGCGACTGGCAGGCCGCGCTGGCCGATGTGCGCAGCGTCATTGCCGATGCGCTGACCACGCCGCCGACACAGGAAGAAATCGACCGCGAGGTTGCGCAGTTCGATGTCGTCTTCTTCAACGAGGTCGAGCAGGAGAGCGTCCAATCGGGCAGCGATCTGGCCAACAATATCGTCAATGCGGTCGATATCCGCGAGACGGTCGCCGCGCCCAAGGTGGTGCTGGACGTGTTCCGCAACATGAAGCCGCGCCTGACGCCTGATGTGGTGCTGGCGCGCACCCGCGGGCTGTTTGAAGGCACCGTCACGCGATCGGTCTATGTCACACCGGCTGCGGGCGAGGCCGATGTCGCGGCGCTCAAGCTGGCGCTGGCGAGCGAGGCCAAGGTTGACGGCACCGCCCGGCTTGCAGCGCAGACCATTTCCTTCGCCGATCTGCCCCCCGTGGGCGAACCCGGCACCGTCACAAAGCAGGCCCCGCTCGGCGTGCTCGAGATCGAGCAGGTCGACTTCGCCAACGGGGTCAAGGCGCTGGTCTGGGCCAATGATGCCGAGCCGGGCCGGGTCACCGTACGGGTGCGCTTCGGCGCGGGCTGGCGCGCCTTCGACAAGGACAGTGCCGTCTATGCCGCTCTTGGCGAGCAGGCATTGGTTGGCTCCGGCCTCGGCGAACTCGGCCAGAACGAGATCGACCGGCTGGCGACTGGCCGCAAACTGGGCTTCGACTTCAGCATTGATGATGCGGTCTTCACCTTTACCGCGCAGACCCGGTCTGAGGACGTCAACGACCAGCTCTACCTGTTCGCTGCCAAGCTCGGCATGCCGCGCTGGGACAGGGATCCGGTGAACCGCGCAAAGGCCGGGTCGGAATTGGCCTATAACACCTTCTCGACCAGCCCCGGCGGCGTGCTGGGCCGCGATCTTGAATACCTCGTGACCGGTGGCGACCCGCGCTTTGCGACGCCCGATCCGGCGGCGCTGAAGGCCGCGACACCGGAGGAATTCCGCGCCGTGTGGGAGCCGCTGCTCAAGCAAGGTCCGATCGAGGTGCTGGTGTTCGGCGAATTCGATCAACCCGCCGTGGTCGAGCAGCTGCGCAAGACCTTCGGCGCGCTCCCCCCGCGTGAAGCGATTTCGCCCGAAGTCGCCGCGCGCGTCCCGCCGTTCGCGCCCGCAACCGACAAGCCTTCGGTCGTCACCCACCGCGGCGATGCCAATCAGGCCGCTGCCGTGGTCGCATGGAAAAGCGGCGGCGGTGTCGGCTCGTTGCGCGAAAGCCGTCAGCTCGAAATTCTGACCCAGCTGTTCAACAACCGCCTGATGGAGGCGCTGCGCGAGAAGGCCGGCGCGAGCTATTCGCCGCAGGTGTTCTCGAGCTGGCCGGCCGATCTTGCCAGCGGCGGGCGCATCACTGCCTTGGCCCAGCTGGAGCCCGAATTCGTGCCGGTGTTCTTCGCCGAGGCGGAGAAGATCGCGATCGACCTGGCAGCCAACCCCCCCCACAGCTGACGAACTGGCGCGGGTGACCGAACCGCTTGGCCAGCTGATCCGGCGGGCTTCGACCGGCAACCAGTTCTGGCTCTACAATTTGGAAGGCGCGACCACCGATCCGCAGCGGGTCGCCCTGCTGCGCACGCTGCTGTCCGATTACTCGCAGACCAGTCCGCAGGCGATGCAGTTCCTGGCCGACCGCTACCTTGCCAATAGCGAACCGTTCCGGCTGGCGATCATTCCCGAAGGGCAGAAGCTGGCCGAAGCGCCGCCCGCCGGTGCGGGTGCGAATGCTGCGCAACCAGCCATGATCGGGCGCTGATCGGTGCAGTTGCAGACAGTGGGCGGGAAATAAAGTTGTCCGAAGCGGCATTGCCGCTTTACAATTCAAACCCGCCTCCTGTAGCGGGCGCCCCCGCGCCATGCACTGTGCGCCGTTTGAGAAGAAAGAGTTGTGACTGTGCCCGAGACCTGGACCCCGGATAGCTGGAAGGCTCACGAAGCGCGCCACCTGCCGCATTACGAAGATGCGGCCGAACTGGCGGAAGCGGAAAAGACCCTCTTGTCCTATCCCCCGCTGGTGTTCGCGGGTGAGGCACGCGCGCTCAAGGCCGATCTGGCGCAGGTCGCGAACGGTCACGGCTTCCTGCTGCAAGGCGGCGATTGCGCCGAAAGCTTTGCCGAGTTCCACCCCAACAACATCCGCGACACCTTCCGCGTGCTGCTGCAGATGGCGGTCGTCATGACCTTCGCCAGCAAGCGCCCGGTGGTGAAGGTGGGGCGCATGGCGGGACAATTCGCCAAGCCGCGTTCTTCGCCGACCGAAACCATCGGCGACATGACCCTGCCGAGCTACCTCGGCGACAATATCAACGGGATCGATTTCGATCCGGTGTCGCGCCGCAATGACCCGGCCCGCATGGTGAAGGCCTATTCGCAGGCGGCGGCCACGCTCAACCTGCTGCGCGCCTTTGCAGGCGGCGGTTATGCCAATCTGCGGCAAGTCCACCAGTGGACGCTCGATTTCATGGGCCGGACGCCCTGGACCGAGAAGTTCGCACAGATGGCGGATCGCATCGGCGAGGCGCTCGACTTCATGGAGGCCTGCGGGATTGATCCCGGCACCGTGCCGCAATTGAAGGGCACCAGCTTCTATACCAGCCACGAAGCGCTGCTGCTGCCGTACGAACAGGCGATGAGCCGGCAGGATTCGCTGACCGGCGACTGGTACGCCACCAGCGCGCACATGCTGTGGATCGGTGACCGCACCCGTTTCCCGGGTAGCGCCCACATCGAATTCGCGCGCGGGATCGGCAATCCGCTCGGCATGAAGTGCGGGCCGAGCCTTGAGCCGGACGCGTTGCTGCGCCTGCTTGATGACCTGAACCCGGCCCGCGAAGCCGGCAGGATCACGCTGATCAGCCGCTTTGGTCACGACAAGGTTGAGGACGGTCTCCCCAAGCTCGTCCGCGCCGTCATGCGCGAAGGGCACCCGGTGGTGTGGAGCTGCGATCCGATGCACGGCAACGTCGTGAAGTCGGACACCGGCTTCAAGACCCGCCCCTTCGACCGCATCCTGCGCGAGGTGAAGGGCTTCTTCGCCGTCCACCGCGCGGAAGGCTCGCATCCCGGCGGCATCCATATCGAGATGACCGGGCAGGATGTGACCGAGTGCGTCGGCGGGGCGGTTGCGATCACCGAGGAACGTCTTGGCGACCGTTATCACACGCATTGCGACCCGCGCCTCAACGCCGAACAGTCGCTGGAACTCGCTTTCCTTGTGGCTGAAATGCTCAACGAGGCGGCAGGCGGGCGCGAGGCTGACGTCAGTCACGCAGCCTGACGAGGCGTGCTGCGCGCGCGGTTCGCGCGTAAAAACCTGACGGGTGTGATGATTTTCCGGTAGCTTCGCGGCTATCAGGCGTCTTTCCTGTGTAACGGCGGGCGGTCATGATCCGAATGTCCGTCGTCAAGCGGCAAGGGAGCACGCGCATGCATCGCAGCGAACATGAATATGCGAGAGCGGGCGACGGGGCGGCAGCGCTGGCCGGCCGGTTCCGCGCCACCCGCGCCCTGACCGAGGCGCTGGTCGCACCGCTCAGCGACGCTGATGCCTGTATCCAGTCGATGGACGACGCGAGCCCCGCCAAGTGGCACCTCGCGCACACCACGTGGTTCTGGGAGACCTTCCTGCTGCGCGAACATGCCAGCGGACACCGGCTACATGACGAGCGCTGGCCGTTCCTGTTCAATTCCTATTACGAGACCGAGGGTGCGCGCATCGCACGCGGGCAGCGCGGAATGCTTTCGCGCCCTACGCTGGCTGAAGTGCTCGAATGGCGCGCTGCCGTCACCGAGGCGATGGAGCCGCTGCTCGGCGATCCGGCATTGGCGGGCCTGATCGCGCTCGGGATCGCGCATGAGGAGCAGCACATTGAGTTGCTGCTGACCGACATCAAACACGCGCTGTTCCAGAACCCGCTCGGCCCGGCGATGTGGAGCGGCGCGCCGCAGGCACCGGCCACACCCGCCGCGCCGCTCGGCTGGCACAGCCATCCCGGCGGCATTGCTCTGGTCGGGCATCAGTCGGACGCTTTCGCCTTCGACAATGAAGGCCCCCGCCACCGCGTGCTGCTGGAACCCTTCGCGCTGGCTGACCGGTTGGTGACCAATGGCGAGTGGGACGCCTTTATCGCCGACGGCGGCTATGCCAACGCGCGGCTGTGGCTGGCGGACGGCTGGGGCTGGGTGCAGCGCGAAGGCATCGTTGCGCCCATGTACTGGCGCGACGGCCAGCACTTCACCCATCAAGGCTGGCAGGATCGCGACCCGAACGCGCCTGTTACCCACATCTCGTTCTACGAGGCCGATGCCTATGCCACATGGGCAGGGGCGCGGCTTCCCACCGAGTTCGAATGGGAGGCAATCGCGCGCGGGCAGGATGCCGCCACCTCTGACCCGGCGCATCACCCCGCAAGTGGCAATCAGCTATACTGCGCCGGGCCGGTGCTGCCGATGGGCTCCCCCGGCCTGTTCGGCGATTGCTGGCAGTTCACCCGTTCAGCCTATCTGCCTTACCCGGGCTTCCGTCCGGCGGGGGGCGCGGTGGGCGAGTATAATGGCAAGTTCATGAGCGGGCAGGTGGTGCTGCGCGGGGCGAGCTGCGTCACGGTGCGCGGCCATTCGCGCCCCTCCTATCGCAATTTCTTCTACCCCCATCAGCGCTGGCAATTCACCGGGCTGCGCCTCGCCAAGGACCTTTGAGATGACAGCGCAAACAGGTCTGAGACTGGTCAAGCGTGACGCAAGCGGCGTAGACCTCGCTTTCCGCGCCGATGTGCTCGCCGGGCTGGCAGAGCCGCAGAAGGCGATCCCTGCACGCTGGTTCTACGATGATGCGGGCTCGCAATTGTTCGAGGATATCACCCAGCTTCCCGAATATTATCCGACCCGCGCGGAGACCGAGATTCTCGAAACCCGGTCGGCGGAAATCGCCGATCTGATCGGCGCAGGCCGCGCGGTGGTGGAGTTCGGTTCGGGCTCGTCGGTCAAGACTCCGCTGCTGCTCTCGGCCATCGCGCCATCGGCTTACGTCCCGCTCGACATCGCGGGTGATTTCCTGCGCGCCTCGTCTGCTGATCTGGCGGCGAAGTTTCCGGGGCTGCCGGTGTGGCCGGTCGAGGCTGATTTCATGCGCCGGGTCGAACTGCCGGACGAAGTCGAAGACCTGCCCAAGCTCGGCTTCTTTCCCGGATCGACCATCGGCAACATGATCGCCCGCACCGCGACAGACCTCCTGCGCTCGATGCGCGAAACGCTGGGCGAGGGCGCTTTGCTGCTGATCGGCATGGATCTGGTGAAGGATGAAGACGTGCTGCTCGCTGCCTATGACGATGCGGCGGGGGTGACAGCGCGGTTCAACCTCAACCTTGCCGAGCGGATCAATCGGGAGCTTGCGGGCGATATTCCGGTCGACAAGCTGCGGCACGAAGCGCGCTGGAACGACATCTTCGCGCGGATCGAGATGCATCTGGTCGCAAGCGAGGACATCACCTTCACCGTCAGCGGCCAGCGCTTCACCATGTGGGAGGGCGAGAGCATCCACACCGAGAACAGCCACAAGTTTACCAAGCGCTCCAGCCAGATGCTTCTGGCCGCGGGCGGGTGGGAACCACGCGCGCGCTGGACGGACGAAGCGCGGCAATTCTCTCTGGTGCTGGCGGAATCGCGGCCCCCGCGTTCGGCGCCCTGAAACCTCCCCGCTGCCCAAGCGTTGGCGCGTGATGGACGGACATTCTGATATTCTCATCATCGGCGGCGGCATGGCGGGACTTTCTGCCGCAACCGCCCTCGCGGCGACCGGGCAGAGCATCATCGTGCTCGACAAGGGGCGCGGTCCCGGCGGACGGATGGCGGCGAGGCGTGTCGAAATCTCAGGCGAAAAAGTGAGCTTCGATCACGGCGCGCAATATTTCACCGCCCGCGATCCTGCCTTCCGCGAAACCGTCGCTGGCTGGGAGGCGGGCGGCGTTGCTGCGCGCTGGCCAGCTGCGGGTGATGACGCCTGGGTGGCGACGCCCGGCATGAACGCCTGCGTCAAGGCGATGGCGTCCAAGCTCGTTGTGCGCTGGGGCGTGCGGGCTGAACGCCTCTTGCGTGAGGGCGACCGCTGGCAGGTCGAGACGGATGGGCAGAGCTTCGCTGCCGCGACTGTGCTTGTGGCAGTCCCCGCAGAACAGGCGGCGGTCCTACTGGCCGACGCCGCACCCGATCTCGCCGCGCTCGCCGCCAGCGTGACCTCGGCGCCGTGCTGGGCCGTGATGGCGGGCTTTGATGCGCCGCTGCCCATCGCCGCCGACTGTTACCGATCGGACACCGGCCCGGTCAGCTGGGCCGCGCGGAACTCGGCAAAGCCGGGGCGAAGCGGGGTGGAAACCTGGGTGATCCACGCGAGCCCGCAGCGCAGCCGCGCATTGATCGACCTGTCCAAGGAAGAGGTCGCGCAGATCCTGCTCGCCGATTTCTTTGCCGCTACAGGGATCGCCCCGGTCACGCCGCAGCACATAGATGCGCACCGCTGGCTCTACGCCCTGCCGCAAGCGCTGAAAGGCGAGGGCGCGCGGTTTGACGCTGCGAACGGGATCGGGATTGCAGGCGACTGGCTCCACAGCCCGCGTGTCGAAGGCGCGTGGCTCTCGGGCCGCGCGCTCGCCGATGCGGTTGTTCAGGAGCGGCTTGCCAGCACGTCGTAGTGGTGGCCGCGCCCGTATTTGGTGAAGCGGGTGAAGCCTGAGGCGCGCAACAGCACCTCTATCTCGCCGGCGCTCGCCCAGCGGTCATCGACTTCGTAGAAGATCGCCTCGACCCGCGCGAAAGCCCCGGTCTTGGCGAGTTCGGCGATCACCACCGCTTCCAGCCCCTCGACGTCGATCTTGACGAACATCGGCAGCTCGCCCGCCAGCAGGGGATCAACCAGCGGCGCATCGATCGTCTGGATCACCACGCCGCCGCCCGAAGGCTTGCCCGCCTCGCGCCCGGCGAGCGTCGCGGTGCCGGTGTGATCGGCGGCAACGCTGATCTCTACTTCGCCCACGCTGTCAGATATGGCGAGCTGGTGCAGCACCGTGCGCTCCGCCCCGCCATTCAGCGCCACATTGGCCGCGAGCCGCGCATGGGTGGCGGGCACGGGTTCGAAGGCGATGATCTGGCGGCACTTGGGGTTCTGCGCCGCGATTAGGGCGTAGAGCCCTTGGTTGGAGCCGATATCGACGAACACGAAATCATTGCGCTGGCCCAGCAGCAGGTCCGCCAGATCGCGGCCATAGGTGCCAAAGATGCAATAGCGGAAGGTGGTGTCCTGCCAGTTCGGCACCATCAGCACGCCGTATGCCGAACGCACCGCAGCATCGCCCCGCGCGGCCATCACTGGCGAAAGCGCAGCGGCCTTCAGCTTGCGCGCGGTCTTGACCACGCCGTACCGCCAGAAATCGCTGAGACTAGCCAAGGGGGGCCTTTCTTTCGAGAAACGCGCCAATTGCATCGGCGGCCCGTTCAGCAGAAGCGCGCTCGCTGAGTGAGAAGGTCGCATCGATCAGCGCTTGCTGCGTGGCGGCATATTCGGGATGCGAGGCGACCGCAGCATCTATTGCATCAAGCAACCCGTCCGCGCTCTCCAGCACCGGCCCGGCGCGCCAGTGGAGGTAGTTGGGATCGCCCTGCCAGTCCACGCCATGCGCGTTGAGGAACAGGCAGGGGCGGGGCGTGTGCATGAATTCGTACACCTGGCTGCTGACATCGCCGATGTAGATATCCGCGCGGTTGGTATAGCTCATGTCGCTGCTCGCCGCGCTGCCGGTGTCGACGTGAATGCGCGGCTCTGCGCGCAGCTTGGGGCTGGGCGGGACAACCCGCGCGAGACTGGGCGGATCGACCGTCACCACCCACTTGCGTTCGAACAGCATCACATGGGGCGCGAAGATCAGGTTGTAGCGATCCTGATTGCGAAACGCTTCCAGCACCGCCGCGCCGTGCTTGAACCAGCTTGATAGCGCGGGCGAGGGGTGAGGGTTGTAGAGCACCGTCGGGCGGTCCGGGGCGGGGAAGGCATCGACAAAGCGGTTGCCGGCGCACAGATCGAACTTGGGATAGCCGACCAGTGCGATCTGCTCCGTGGTCAGGCCCGCTTCGGCAATCAGCCGGTCGCGGATCTTGGGCCCGGCCACCAGCACCAGATCAAACCCGGCGCTTTCCTTGTTGAACCCGATCGCCCGGTCGCCTGCGCCGTGGCGGGTGTGCACCAGCTTGACGTTTTCGAGCCCGTAGAGGGTCTTGAGCAGCAGCGAGGTCTTTTCCGAGACCACCACAGCATCGAAGCTGGCAAAGAAATCGAGGTTGTCGCGGTAGATCAGCAGTTTGTTCGCCGGGACAAGCCGCTCCAGCAGGTTCGCCAGCGCCTGCGATCCACTCCGCTTGAGGGTGAGGTGCACCAGTTCGACCTTGGCGAGCAGCGCCGGATCGGCCTGCCGCTCGATCTCGGCCCTGATCGCGGGCTTGGTGTAAGCGAGCACGATCCTGTGCTCGGCGCGCGCCGCCAGCGCCATCGCGATGGGGAGCGAATGCGCCAGCTGGTGCGTCTGGTCATGGTTGAAGAGGAAGCAGATGCGGCTCATGCGGCGGCTGCGCTCCAGTCAACCTGCGCCCACCCGCCTTGCGGTTCGGCATAGCGTCCCACCAGCACGCCCGCGTCGGCGAGGTTGAGGATCGGGGCGTCGCTGGCATGGTCGGTATAGGCGGCGAGGTGGACGTCCTGGCGGGCGAGACCCTGTTCAGCCAGCCAGGCCTCGACCCGCGCGACCTTTTGGCTGCCGTAGTTGTTCTCGCCATCGATCAGCGCCAGCAGGCTGCCGTCGCCCGTGCGCTGGTGCCGCGTGGCGATGCAGGCTTCGAAGCCAAGCGCCACTGCCAGCGCCTCGGCATAGATTTCGGGCGCAGCGGTGACGAGGACGAGGCGCACGCCTGCCGCACGGTCGGCGGCGATCTGCGCACGTGCACCGGGCTGGATATTGCGTTCAATCTGCCGCGCGACAAAGCGGTCGATACGCGGTTGCAGCGCGGAGCTCCGCACCACTTTTCCGACCAGCAGGCGCAGGCCGAACTGCTTGAGCGGCTTTCTCCCGTAAAGCTTCGCCTTGTAGCCCGCCATCGCCAGCACCCACAGCGGCACGCCCAGCAGACGCAGCGGATTGCCGGTCGCCGCCATGTGGACAAGGAACGGGGTGAAGGTCGGCGCGCGGGTCACCGTGCGGTCGAGATCATAGAGGGCGATGCGCTGCACCTTTGCCTATCCCCTCGCTGCCAGCAGGCGTTCAGCCAGCGCGTGATCCTCCGGCTTGTCGACGTCTACCCCCATGCGTCCGTCCGAAAGCAGCACCGGCGCCGCGCTGGCTCCCAGCTTTGCGCCCGCAGCCGCCAGGGCCTCGTGCACCGTCATGCGCCGCAGCAAGAGACGCGCCATCAGCACGGGACCGAAATGCGAGGCGAGCCGCAGCACCGATTTGCGGTCCTGTTCGACCCGCTCCCAGAATCGGAGCGCATTTTTGGCAGCCGGTGCGTTGAGGGCAAACAGGTTCGCGCCGGTATAGGCCCCGCCCTTGAAGGTCAGCCACGTCCGGCGGTTGGGGCCGACGGCCGCTTCGAGCCGGGCGCGTTCGACCATCGCGACGCTGACGTCGCTTGTGCCTGCCCCGGCGATGAATTCCCGGATGGTGGCGGGGGTGAGCATGACATTGTCGGCGGTCGTCACCAGCACCGGCAGGCCGATGGCGGGATCGCGCACGGCATCGCGCACCGAACCGCTGATGGTGCGGCCCGAAACGCGGGCGGTGATGCGCGGTTCGGCGGCCGCCCAGGCGAGATCCGGATGCCTCAGCAATTCGGGCGCGTTCTGTGCCAGCACCACGATTTTCCCGATTTCCGGCGTATCGGCGAGCGCCATCAGCACCCGGCCCAGCATCAATTCGCCCGCGACCGGGATCAGCGCCTTGGACTCAATCCCGAAGCTCGCGGCGAGCTTGTCCACTCCCGGACGCTGTCCGGCCAGCACCAGCGCGGTCCAGCCGGGCGGAACATGGGTCATGGGGGGAGAACCTCGGGCGTACAGTGGGGGCGGGGCGACGCTTCCCCTTTCAGACGCCGCCCACCTTTGTCAAGAATCGCCCGCTTTGGTCATGCCGCCATGGGCGCGGGACAATACTGCTTCAGGTAGTCACCATGCCCCGGCATATGCTGGACGAGATAGCGGATCGATTGCTCCATCTCGTTCACTTCGGTGCTCAGCTTGGCCGGGTCGATCGCGTCGGCCATGGCATTGTGGCCGCCCATGCTGATCCCCTGACCCATCATCACCGCCGCCCAGCTGGTCTCGGTGAACAGCTCGTCCTCCTCGCGGAAGATCTGGCCGTTGGCCTTGAAGATCTCGACCTTTTCCTTGAGCGTGTCAGGCACCTCCATCGTCCGCACATAGTTCCAGAAGTCGGTGTCGGTGCGCTGGGTGGCGTTGTAGTGGAGGATCAGGAAATCGCGGATGCGGGCATATTCGCGGCCCGTCAGGCGGTTGAAGGTATCCTCGTGCACCTGCGTGACCCCGTCGAGCGAGAGCAGCGAGATCAGCTTGTCGATCCCGGTGTTGATAAGGTGGATCGAGGTCGACTCCAGCGGCTCCATGAAGCCCGCTGCGAGACCCAACGCGACGACATTCTTGTTCCAGAACTTCTTGCGCCGCCCGGTGGTGAAGCGCAGCCAGTTGGGTTCGGCCTGCGGCTTGCCTGCGATATTGCCGAGCAGGATGTCGAGCGCCGCCTGATCTTCCATATAGCTGCTGCAATAGACATGGCCGTTGCCGTTGCGGTGTTGCAGCGGCACCTGCCATTGCCAGCCTGCGGCATGGGCGGTCGCGCGGGTGAAGGGCGGCGGCGGGCTGCCATCCTCGCGCAGGCAGGGCAGGGCGACCGCGCGGTTGCAGGGAAGATACTGGCTCCAGTCGTCATAGCCGGTCTTCAGTGCCTGTTCGATCAGCAAGCCCCGGAAGCCCGAGCAATCGATGAACAGATCGCCCGCGAACTGGCGGCCATCATCCAGCGTCACGCCGGTGACGAAGCCGCTCTCCGCGTCCAGCGCGACATCGGCGATCTTGCCTTCCTGTCGTACCACCCCGCGCGTTTCGGCAAAGCGGCGAAGGAAGGCGGCATAGCGTCCCGCGTCGAGGTGATAGGCGTAATTGACCGGCGGCAGATCGTCGCGCTGGTAATCTTCGGTGCGGGCGAACTTGCCGAAATAGGCGGCCATGGTCTCAAGGTTGAAGACCTGGATCGGGCGCTTGTCCCCGCCTTGCGCCATGCGGTGCCACACATGGTGGAAGCTGATCCCGCTCATCGTGTAGCCATAGGCGCCGAAGGGGTGGATGTAGCTGTCACCCAGATTGCCCCAGTTTTCGAACTGGATACCGAGTTTGAAGGTGCCGCCGACCTCGGCGAGCATTTCGCGCTCGTCGATGCCGAGCAGCTGGTTGAACCCGACAAAGGGTGGAATCGTTGCCTCACCGACACCGACTGTGCCGATGCTTTCGGATTCGATCAGCGTGATTTCCACAGCCCGGCCGGCCTTGATGCGCGAAAGTGCCGCCGCCGCCATCCAGCCCGCGGTCCCTCCGCCGACAATGATAATCCGCTCTATTGTCACGTTTTCCTCGATCCCAGTCGGGCCTCTGCGGGCCATTCGCGCGCGGGGCATGCCGCATCCTTACCTGTTGCCAGAATGCAATATGAACCGGAGATTACAAGTCTTGAGAACGCTCTCAAGATGCGCTAGAACCCGATTGCAGCCCGTAGCGTCAGGCACAAGACTGTCGCGCGGCATGGGGAGAGACTGACATCATGAAGATCGCACCGCTCGCGCCGCGTCGGCGTCTGTTCGCACTCGGCACGGCCTCCGCGCTGGCCATCGCCGCCACCAGCCCCGCTCTGGCGCAGGACGCCGCGGCTGACGATCAGGACGCTACCGATGAGGTTGCCGAGGATTCGGGGGAGACGATCATCGTCACCGGCTTCCGCGCCTCGCTGGAATCCGCGCAGAATATCAAGCGCGATTCCGACACCTTCGTCGATGCCGTCACCGCCGAAGACATCGGCGCGCTGCCGGATCGTTCGGTTGCCGAAACGCTCCAGCGCATCCCCGGCATCACCATCGGCCGCTTCGAAAAGACCACGGACCCTGACCGTTTCTCGGTCGAAGGCACCGGCGTGATCATCCGCGGCCTGCCCTTTGCGCGGTCGGAACTGAACGGCCGTGACATCTTCTCCGCCACCGGTGGCCGCGAACTCAGCTTCAACGATGTCTCGCCCGAACTTCTCGGCCGGGTCGAGGTGTTCAAGAACGTCACCGCCGACATGATCGAAGGCGGACCTTCGGGCACGGTCAATCTCGTCACCCGCAAGCCGCTCGACAAGCGCGGCACGCATATCGCCGGCACGCTTGAGGCAAACTATGGCGACCTGCGGCAGGAATGGTCGCCGGGCTTTTCGGTGCTGGGTTCGACCACCTACGAAAACAATGCCGGTTCGCTCGGCTTCCAGCTTTCTTATGCCAAGTCTGAACTGCTGAGCCGCACGGATGCCTCGCAGGTGGCAGACCCTTGCTACCGCCCTGCCAGTCTCAACGGGCCGTGCATCCGCGCGCAATCCGTGGGTTCGGGCGGCTTTGTGGGCAATCCCAACTTCACGGCCGGAAACTTCCCTCCCGATGGTGCGGTGCTGGTGCCCAAGGGCGCCGGGGTGCGCACCACCGATCTCGATCGCGACCGCGAAGCATGGTCGGCGGTTGTCCAGTACGAAGATCCCACCGGCAACTTCATCGCCACCTTTGAATGGCTGCGTGCCGAGGCGGGCTTCCAGTCCGAAGAATTCGCGCTGATCTCGCGCGTGGATGATGAAGGTCTGTTCCCTGTCGCGGCGGCTGGCAGCACGTTGCAGTTCGACGAGAACGGGTTTTTCCAGAAGGGCATTCTGACCCAGCGTCCGGGTGATGCCTATGCCACGCCGTTCGGTCGCGGCGGTATCCCGCTGGATTCGCTGCGTTTCGTTCGTGACACCAAGACGACGACGCAGGACTTCTCGTTCGACGTCAAGTGGAACATCACCGATCGCTTCCGGGTCAATCTCGAAGCGCAGAACATCTCGTCGGACCTGTCGCGGGATTCGGTGTTCGGGGCGCTCAGCACCTTCGCCAATGTCGACCTCGACCTGACCGGGCGCGTTCCGCAGGTGAACTTCCTGGCACCCCCGGGCGCGCCTGCCGATTACTTCACGGCCGGCCGCGACAGCTATTACTGGTTCGGCCTCGACAGCCGTGAAAAGAACGAAGGCGAATTGCAGAGCCTGCGCTTCGATGCCGAATACGACATCAGCGACACGGGCTTCTTCCGGGCCGCGCGGTTCGGTGCGCGCTGGGCCGAGCGCGATCGCACCACGCGCAACACCAATTTCAGCACGTGGGGCAACCTGTCGGCTGTGTGGGCTGGCCGCGCTGGCTGCGCCCCTTGGGGTGAAGGCAGTGGCTGTAGCCCCACTGCACCGGGAGTTCTGGTCTACCCCGATTTCGATCCGGGCCGCCGCTTCCCCGCCCAGAACACCAACGGCTTCGTGCCCGGCCGTTATTACACCGGCCTTCCGGGGCAGGAATTCGCTATCGCTGGCGGCGCGTTCGTGGATGATTTCCCGAACTTCGCGCAGTATCGCACCCCGTTTGGCGATAACTTCCAGCGTGGCGGGACTGCGCCCATCCAGAATGGCGGCGCGTTCTATTTTGGCGGGGATGATTTCCTCGGTGAATATCTGGCGGGCGAGACTGACCGCCAGTTCGAGCAGATCCAGAATTTTGGTCTCTCTCCCGAACGCTTCAACTACGGCGTCAACGGCCGCGTGCGGGCCGATGCGATCACGGGCGCACCCGTGCCGTGCGACATCGAAGGCGTCTATTGCCCCGGTGAAGTCTCGGTCGTCACCGAAGTGACCAAGGCCGCCTATGCCCGCGTCGATTTCGGGCATGACTTCGGCAACGGCTGGAACGTGGACGGCAATATCGGCCTGCGTTACGTCGAGACCGAGGTCCAGACTCAGGGCCGGATCGGTCTGCCCGACCCGCGCCGCTTCGATGACCCGCGAAACGGCTTCGCCAACGGCGACGGGATCGTCCAGGTTTCGGAAATCGCGGGGGCCTGTGCTGCCCCGCCGACCCCGGGCGTCCTGCGCGGCTTCTGCAGCCTTTCGCCTGCGCGACAGGCGGAGTTTGCAGCAGCGCACACCGGCGAAGAAGTCATCGATAACCGTGACATCACGTTCGAACATTGGCTGCCCAGCTTCAATGCCAAGCTCGACGTAGGCGGCGGGCTGCTGTTCCGTGTCGCGGCATCCAAAAACATCTCGCGCCCCGATCTCCAGCTGTTCCGCGCTGGTGGCGGGATCGGCGACAATACCAACGCACTGCAGATTGCAGGGGCGCAGGCGCTCGCCACCGGTCCGCTGTTCGCCCTGCAAACGGGCAACCGCAACCTGCTGCCGGTGTCGGTCTGGAACTATGACATGTCGGTCGAATGGTATTTCGACACGGTCGGCTCCGTCACTCTGTCGGGCTTCGTCAAGGACGTGTCCGGGTTCATCGACAACGGCTTCAGCCTCGTCGATTACGAAGCCAGCGTGCCGCTGGAGATTGTGATCGACGGTCCGGTCAACTCGCAGGACGGGATCCTGAAGGGCTTTGAACTGGCCTATCAGCAGACCTACGACTTCCTGCCCGGCTTCCTGAGCGGGCTGGGGACGCAACTCACCTACACCTATGTCGACGGCAGTGATTTCTCCAACCCCCGGTTGACGGGTGTGGGGGCGCCATCGGTCACCACCGGTGCCAACCGCCTGAACGCTGGGGCCTTTGTCGCCGGTCAGCCGCTGGCGGGGATTTCCAAGCATTCGTTCAACGCCACGGTCTTCTACGAGAAGGACTGGCTGTCGATGCGTGCGGCCTACAACTGGCGTTCGGAGTTCCTGATCACCCCGCGCGACGACATCTTCCCGTTCTCGCCGATCTGGCAGGAAGATTCCGGGCAGCTTGATGCCTCGATCTTCGTCACGGTGATGGACGGGGTGAAGCTGGGTGTGCAGGGCGTCAACCTGCTCGACGAAATCACCCGCACCAGTCAGGTCGTCGATTTCGACGGCAATCGCGTGACCCGTTCGGCGTTCCGCAACGACCGGCGTTATACCTTCCTCGCCCGCTTCGACTTCTGACGGGAACGACAACATGACAAAGGCAGGGCTGCTGAAGGCGGGGACGCTGACAGCGGCCCTGCTGCTTTTGGGGGCGGCGCCACCCGCGCCCGAACAGGCCATCGCACCGCGCGAAGGGGCGGGGTGGGAGTTGGTGTGGGCCGACGAGTTCGAAGGAACCGCGCTTGACCGTACCAAGTGGACGCCCGAGGTTTCGTGCTGGGGCGGCGGCAATGCCGAGCGCCAGTGCTATACCGACCGGCCCGAGAATATCGCGGTCGAGAACGGGATGCTGCTGCTGAAGGCGCGCAAGGAGCGCTTTGCCGGCCCCGCGCGCCCGCCAGAGATTGCCGACAATCCCAACCCCACTCTTGTCCAGTCCCACACCTCGGGCAAGGTGCGCACCATCGGCCTTCACGCCTGGCGCTATGGCCGGATCGAGGCGCGCGCGCGCGTGCCGGCGGGGCAGGGCACCTGGCCCGCGATCTGGATGATGCCTGACAATCCCGCCTATGGCCAATGGCCGCGATCGGGCGAGATCGACATTCTCGAAGCGGTCAATATCGGCGCGAAGTGCAAGGTCTGCGAAGGCGGCAAGGGCGAGAACCGCACCATCAGCGCGCTGCATTTCGGCGATTTTTCGCCGCAGAACCGCTTCGTCGATCACCGCAACACACTGCCCGGCCTTGCCCTGCCTTCGGACGATTTCCACGTCTATGCGGTGGAATGGGGAGAGGGGCTGATCCGCTTCCTCGTCGATGACCGGGTGCACCTCACGGTGACGGCCGACCAGTGGAGCACCGCGGCCCAGAGCGCCAAGGGCAACCCCGCCGCGCCCTTCGACCAACCGTTCTACATCATGGCAAACCTTGCCGTGGGCGGGCGTTTGTCGGAAGAAAACAATGCCAAGGGGCTTGCCGCGAAGAGCTTTCCCGCGCAATTCGCAGTGGATTGGATAAGGGTTTACCGCTGCGCCAGCGACCCTGACACGGGGCGTGCGTGCATCCGGTAATCTGGACGGGAATCAACGGGCAATGGCGCGGGTGCGCAAGACAGTCACAATCAGGGACGTCGCGGAGGATGCGGGGGTCTCGCTCCAGACCGTAAGCCGGGTGGTGAACGGTGGCCCCAACGTGCGCCCGCAATTGCGCGACAAGGTGCGCGCCTCGATCGAGCGGCTGGGTTACGTCCCCAGCCTTGCGGCGCAACGGATGAGCGGATCGCGCTCCTACATCATCCTTGCCATCAACGACCGCGAGCGCACGCTGGCCGACTGGCGCGAACGGCGCGGGACGGACTGGGTCGACCAGATGTTGCTCGGCGGGATTTTGACCTGTTCCAAGCATGGCTACCGGATGATGGTCGAACTGGTCGACACGCATTCCGATCATGTCGAGCGCGAGCTGGGCGCGGCGCTTTCCGCGTTGCAGCCCGACGGTGTGATCCTCACACCCCCGCACTCGGAAAACCGCCTGATCACCGAACTGCTGGCCGAACGGGGCATTCCCTTCGCGCGAATCGGATCGGACGCTCCGGGGCCGGGTTTTGCGCTGACGATGGGCGATGCGGGCGCGGCGCACCTTGCCACCACCCGCCTTGCCGAATTGGGCCACCGCCGCATCGCGATGATCGCCGGGCCTTCGCAATACAGCCTGTCCGGCTGGCGGATCGAGGGCTGGAAACGCGCTCTGGCCGAGGCGGGCTTGTCGCATGAGGGCCTGCTGGAAGTGGGCGACTTCGGTTATGAGAGCGGCACCCGCGCGGCGCGCGCGCTGCTTGATCGCATGCCCGATTGCACCGCGATTATCGCCTCGTCCGACCAGATGGCTCTCGCCGCGTTGGAAGTCGCCCGCGACAGGGGGCTCAGCGTTCCGCACGATCTGTCGCTGATTTCCTTCGACAACACCCCGATCGTGCGTTTCACGCAGCCGCCGCTCACCGCCATCGATCAGCCGATTGCCGAAACGGTCGCCCGCGCGGTCGAACAGCTCATCGCACGAGGGCCAGACGGGCACGAGGACGCGGTGATCGAAGTTGCGGCAGGACTGGTCGAGCGTTCCTCAACGGCGCCGCCGCCCGCTTCGCCATCGGACCGGGCTTGAACGCCCCCCAGGCCGCTGAGCCCCCCGAACGCCAGCCCCGCTGGTTCCTCGCCCTGTTCGCGCTCGCCGCTGCGGGGGGCGCGGTCGCCTATGTCCCGCTGCTCACCGTACTTCTGCCGCAGCGCATCGCCGATCTGCAAGGCGGAGAGGACATCGCAGCGCTGGCGCAGGTGACCTTCCTTGGTGCGGTGATGGCGAGCCTTGCCAACATCGCGGTCGGGATGCTCAGTGACCGCACCCGCGTGCGCCGTCCGTGGATCATCGCGGGGCTGATCGCGTCCAACGCCCTTCTGCTGGTGGTGGGCGAGGCCGGATCGGTGCGCGAGCTGGTGGTGCTGGTGATGGTCTGGCAGGTGGCGCTCAACCTGATGCTCGCCCCGCTGATGGCCTGGGCGGGAGACTGCTTTCCCGATGAGCAGAAAGGCGTGCTGGGCGGGGCGCTGGCCTTGTCCCCCGCGCTGGGGGCGCTGGCGGGATCGCTGGTCACCTATGCCGGGCTGGTCGAGCCGGGGGCGCGGCTGATGCTGGTCGCCCTGCTGGTGAGCGCGCTGGTGCTGCCTGCCGTATTGTTGGGGGGAGGGCGCGAGCGTCCTGCGCTGATGGCGCCCGCCGAGACCGCCGGGCCGTTTGCCGTGCGCGACCGGGTGGTGCTGCGGATGTGGGCCGCGCGCCTGCTGGTGCAGGTGGCCGAGGGCGGGATGTTCGCCTTTCTCCTGTACTGGCTGCGCTCGATCGCGCCCGGTTATCCCGAACACGGCGTCGCCAATATCTTCAGCGCGGTGCTGGTCTGTGCGGTGCCGCTGTCGCTGATCCTCGGGCGCTGGTCTGACCGCAACGCGAGGCCGGTACGGCCGCTGGTGGCGAGTGCGATATTGTGTGCCGCCGGGATGCTGGTGATGGCGGCCGCGGGCACGCTGGCATGGGCGATTGCGGGCTATGTGCTGTTCGCGGTGGCGGCGGCGATTTTCCTCGCTCTGCACGCCAGCCAGACCTTGCGCGTGCTGCCCGCCCCGCAAAACCGCGGGCGGGATCTGGGCGTGTTCAACCTTACCAACACCGTGCCGGGGATGGTCATGCCCGGTTTGACGGTTATGCTGGTGCCGCAGTTCGGCTATGCCGCGCTGTTCGTGCTGTTCGCGGGTCTTTCGCTGACCAGCGCGGCGCTGCTCGGACAGGTTTTTCGGCGTGCCTGAGCCCCGCGCTTGACGCTTGCCAAGATGGGCGCGCGGCGGCATAGCTTGATAACGTTCTCAAAAGAATACTACGGGTCTGGGAGGGTCTGGCGTGATGGCGCGTAACGGGTTGGGTCGGCTGGCGTGCGGCGCCGCGCTGGGTGGGCTTCTGGCGGGGTGCAGCGTCGCACCCGAGGTACAATCGGCCAGCGCGCCGGTGGTGGCCGCTCCTGCGGCGAACAGCCCGGAAGCCTTGCTCGCGGCGATGAGTATCGAGCGCAAGGTCGCGCAGATCATCCAGCCCGACATCGGCTCGATCACCCCTGCCGACATGCGCCAATACCGCTTCGGCACGATTCTCAACGGCGGCAATTCCGGCCCCTATGGCAATGACAAGGCCCCCGCGGCGGACTGGCTGAAGCTGGCCGACGAATATTGGGAAGCCTCCACCGCGCCGCTCCCCGATGGTGAGCCCGCAATCCCCGCGCTGTGGGCGACCGATGCGGTGCACGGCCATGCCAATGTGCCGGGCGCGACGGTCTTTCCGCACAACATCGCTCTGGGGGCGACCTTCGACACCGATCTGATCCGCCGCATCGGCGCGGCCACCGCGGTCGAGATTGAAGTGACAGGGCTCGATTGGACCTTCGCGCCCACCGTCGCGGTCGCGCGCGACGCGCGCTGGGGCCGCACCTACGAAAGCTATTCGGCCAACCCCGAGCTTGTCACCCGCTACGGCGCGGCGATGATCGAAGGGTTGCAGGGCCGCGCAGGCGCGACCGGCTTCCTCGGGCAGGGCAAGGTCGCTGCCACCGCAAAGCATTACTTCGGTGATGGCGGCACCGCGCAGGGCGTCGATCAGGGGGACGTCAACGGCGACCTCAAGGAACTGATGGCCATCCACGCCGCGCCATACCCCGCCGCGATCGACGCGGGCGTGGCCAGCGTGATGGCCAGCTTCAACTCGATCAATGGCACCAAGATGCACGGTAACAAGCCGCTGCTGACTGATGAATTGCGCGGCAATCTCGGCTTCGAGGGGGTCGTGGTCGGAGACTGGAACGGTCATGGCCAGATCAAGGGCTGCACCAATTCCGATTGCCCGCAGGCGCTGCTGGCTGGCCTCGATGTCTATATGGTGCCCGAGGACTGGAAGGCGCTTCATGCGTCGCTGGTGCGGCAGATCAAGGACGGGACGATCCCGATGGCCCGCCTCGATGAAGCGGTGCTGCGGGTGCTTCGGATGAAGCAGGCGCTCGGCATTCTTGATGGCGAAGTGAAGCCCTCCGCGCGCACCAATGGCGGCAAGTGGGAGCTGCTCGGATCGCCAGACCACCGCGCGCTGGCCCGCGAGGCGGTGGCAAAATCGCAGGTGATCCTCAAGAATGCGGGCGTATTGCCGCTGAAGGCTGGCGCGCGGATCGAGGTGGCCGGGGCCGCTGCCGACAACATCCCGCAGCAAGCCGGTGGCTGGTCGGTGACGTGGCAGGGCGGGGGTGATCTGACTGCTGCGGACTTCCCCGGCGCGACCTCGATCTGGAGCGGGATTGCCGCCGCGGCCAAGGCCGCTGGCAGCGAAGCTGTGCTCGCGCCCAAGGGCAGTGCTGCGAGCAAGCCCGACATCGCCATCGTCGTCTTCGGCGAGCAACCCTATGCCGAATTCGTCGGCGACCGGAAGGATCTCGCCTTCCGCGACGAGGAGGGACTGAACCTCCTCAAGGCGTATCGCGCGCGCGGGATCAAGACTGTCGCCGTGTTCCTGTCGGGCCGCCCCTTGTGGGTCAACCGCGAGCTCAACGCGGCTGATGCCTTTGTCGCTTCGTGGCTGCCGGGCAGCGAGGGAGCCGGCGTGGCCGACGTGCTGTTCGGCGCCGTCCAGCCCAGCGGGCGGCTCTCGTTCAACTGGCCCGGCGTCTGCGAAGGCGGCGGCGTCCATCAGGGCAAGGACACGCTGTTCGGCATGGGCTACGGGCTACGCTACGATGCCCCATCGCCGGCGCTGTTTCCTGCAGACGAGACCTGCGCTGCGCTCACCCATGATGCGGGTGCGACATGGTTCGCCAATGGCAAGCTGGGCGCGCAGGTGCAGGCGGTTGCCGATAATGCGCTGCTCCCCGATCTGCGCGGCGCAGGCAACGGCGTGGTCGTCACCGGTGTCGACCGCAAGGCGCAGGAAGATGCACGCCGTATCGCCTTCGGCCCCGGCACCAAGCTCAGCCTGACCGGGCCGGACAGCGGCGCGGCGTGGCGTATTTCCTATCTGGTCAGCAGTCGTCCCGCAGGGCCGGTCACGGTGACGGCGGGCGGCCAGCCGCTCGACATCACGCAGGGGCTTTCCGTGGCCGAGGGCAAGGGCTGGCGCGAGATGGTGCTGACACCCGCATGCCTCGGCAGCGCGGGTGGCAAGCTCACCTTCTCCTCCGTAGCCCCCTTCGCGTTCCAGATCAGCGAGATCACCCGCGACGACAGCGCGGCGACGGCGGAGTGCTCGTTCTAGAGCACGCCTCCAAACCTCACGGCGTCACGATGTCGAAACCGTGCGGCAGCGGATCCAGCGCGTCGACCAGCGTCTGCAAGGCGACAAGATCGCCTTCGATCGTGACACCGGGCATGGCCTGCACCGCGCTGACCGGCATCTTCACGAACAGCAGCGCCAGCACCGCACGGCGCGGGCCGCGGATGGTGACATCGGCCTCGGCTGGCAGCGCGCCGGTGCGACCGATCATCACTTCCCCGCCAACCTCCAGCGCCGCCTGTTCCTTGCGGTCGGGAATATCGATGGCGATGGTGAAATTGCGCGCGCTGGGGCGTTCGGGGGCAAAGCGGGTCGCGGCGGAATCGAGCAGCTCCTGCGTCGAAATCGCGGCGACCATGTCATTGCTCTGCGCCGCGCTGCCCTCGGCCCGTCCGCGCCTGAGGTCATTCGCCGCAGCTAGGAACTGGTTGCGCCAGATCGCGCTTTCGGCCTGATAGCCCTGTTGTTCGTAGGACTTCGCCAGCAGCCCCTTGGCGGCGGCATTCTCAGGCGCGGCAAAGACGAGGTTCTGAAGGAGGTCGGATGACCAGCGGTAATCGCCCCGCTTGAACGCGGTCTCGGCCAGTTCGAAGGTGCGCTCCTCGCCGCCCAGCGCCTCGACCAGCCGGTAAGCGCGCTCGACCGGCGGGTGGGGGTGGAGGTTTGCGGGGACAGCATCATACCAGCCGAGATAGAACTGGTAGATCGCCTTGGCGTTGTGGCTGATCGTGCCGTAATATCCGCGCGTCGACCATTCCTCGCCATTGATGCGCGGCGGCGACTTTTCGAGCGCCTCGGCGATTTCGTCCATGGTCTCGCCGCGGTTCATGCGCCGCACGGTCTGATCGTGGAGCCAACGGTAATTGTCGCGCTGTGCGGTGATCCATGCGGTGCCTTCTGCCCGGCCAAAGATCGGCCAGCAATGGCTGGAGATCACCGCATCGCTCTGCGGAGCGTAACGGATCGCGGCTTCATCGAGATAATGCGCCCAAGCCCGCGCGTCGCGCACCTTGGCGCCGCGCGGGGTCAGGATATTGTGCAGGCTGCAGGTGGCGATTTCGGCGGCGAGGAAGGTCTTTTCCGGCTGGACGAAGACGTTGAACTCCGCGGGAGCTTCGGTGCCTGATACCATCTGGAATTCGAGCCCAACGCCGTCCACCACCCGCGTCTCGCCGGTTGCGGCGATGGTGTCGGTTGGCGGGATCAGCGACAGGGTGCCTGCCGAAATCCCCTTGCCGATGCCGCTGCCCATCTGTGCGGTCACGCCGGGGGCAAGGCCGGTGCCGAACTGGTAGGAGGCACGGCGCATCATCGCGCCGCCTGCCATGACGTTTTCCGACGTCGCTTCCTCCATGAAGCCCTTGGGCGCGATCACCGGTACGCGGCCCGCCTTGACCGCCTCGGCATCGACCACGCCGCGCACGCCGCCGAAGTGGTCGCCGTGGCTGTGCGAATAGATCACTGCGCTGACCGGCCGCTCGCCCAAGGTCTGGTTGACCACATCAAGCGCTGCCTTGGCGGCTTCTGTGCTGGTCAGCGGGTCGATGATGATCCAGCCGGTCGCGCCGCGGATGATCGTCATGTTCGACACATCGAACCCGCGCACCTGCCACACGTTGGCGGTCACCTGATACAGCCCGTGATGCTTGAGATGGGTCATGTGTCGCCACAGGCTGGGGTTCACCGTCTCGGGCGCGGGGCCGGTGACGAAGGCATAGGCGTCAAGGTTCCAGACCGGCTTGCCATTGGCATCCAGAATCACCGGATCGGCGCGGGTGGCAAGGAAGCCGCGGGTAGAAAAATCCGCATCGCGCGTGCCTTCGGGCGGAAGCGCCTTCGCTGTCACGAGATGCTCGAAGCGGGTGGCCTGGGTCGCCCCGGCGGGCGCGTCCTGCGCTGATGCGCCTGCTTGCGCCGCCACAACCAGTGCGAGCGCCGCGCCTGCGCGCAATCCTGCAATATTCATTGTTGTTGTTACCCCTCTTCTCCCGCGCCTGTGATGCCCGTGCAGCGACACAGTTTCAAGCGGCAGGTTGAACAGGGACACATGTCTTCAATCATTCATATTATGGAACGTTTGCGAAGAAAGATTGAATTTTTCTGATCATCTCGGCGCGTCTAACAGGCCCCTACTTCTCCTCCCCACACCTGAAGGACCGGCGCATGGACCAGAGCAGTCAGATCACAGACAGCTTCCCGAACGCCAGTCATCGCGCGCCGCAGCTCACATTGGTGACATCGCGCTTCCGCTTGGCGCAGCCGGGTCATGCGGTGCCGGAAGACTGGCAGGCGGGGATCGACGGTTTGCTGACGTGGCTGGGGATCGACGCCGAATATGCGCCTGCCGCGCGCGGCCGCCTGCCGCGGATGGCGGAGTGGGCGCTGGCTGGCGGGCAAGGCTCGCGCCCTGCGCCGGTCTTTGCACCGTGGATCGGCTGGAGCCCGGCCGCCTTCCAGCATGGCGGCCTTCCCGGGCTGCCCGAAGCGCAATTTGTTGCCAGCTATCTGATCGAACACGCACGCGGCTGTGCGCCGGGCCAGAGCGGGATCGATGTGGTGCTGATGAGCCCGCACCCCGCCACCTGCATCGCCGAGGAAGCGGGAAGCGCCCCACTGCCGCGCGCCGCGGTGATGAAGGCGATGCTCCGCACGGCGCGGGCCGAAGGGCGCGAGCGGGTGGCGATCATCCTCCATGCCCGCCAGCGCAATGCGCTCGCCCGGCAGCTGCTGGCTGCGGGCAAGGGGCTGACCCGCGAGGGGCTGGAGCTGGATATCCTCACGATCGAGGACGCGCTTGCGCCGCTGATGTCGGGCCGCGCGCCGTGGGATGCGATCATCGCCATGCCCGATGTGCGCAGCATCATCTTCACCCTGCTGGCCGAGGCCAGCGGCGTGCGCAAGGCATGGCCGATGCTGTGGTTCGCGCAAGACCATCTCCGCCTGGTGACCAGCGAAACGCCGGGCGAGGCGATGACCCGCTCACCGCTTGATGCACCGGCGCTGATCCATGCACTGGCGCTGACCTTGCACGAAGCGGGCGCGGGCCGCGCGGCGTGGCGGTTGCATGACGCGTGGTCGCGGCTGCGCGATAGCGGCGTCACCACGACCGGTCGCGGCGGCGATGCGCCCTATGCCAAGGAAGTGCGCGATAGCGAGTTTCTCGCCCTGCTGGGGCAGGATTCCGCCGCCAGCCGCCGCCCGCAGCAGGGCTGGCGCGCATTAAAATTTGCACAAAATGCAATTGTTGGGAGCCAAGTGCCCGGCTTACGCGTTGTGTCCTGAAAATCGCTCGTTTCGTCCCGCCAGAAAGGTCGTTTCCATGCCAAGCCGCAAGATCGTTGCAAATGAATTGGCACATGTGCTGCGGCAGATTTCCCATCCGGACCGCATTCGCCTGTTGCTCAAGCTGCAAGCGGGCGAGATGACGGTGAACGATATTGGCGACGCTCTGGAAATTTCGCCGACGCGTGTGTCGCAGCATCTGGGTGTGCTGCGCGCGATCGCACTGGTCGAGACCGAGACGCACGGCCAGAAGCGCGTTTACCGCCTGGCCCAGCCCGATCTGGCGTTGTGGCTGATCGAAGGCATCGATTTTATCGCCCACCGCCTGAGCCGCGCGACCCCGGTCGATATCCAGCACGCCAAGCAGCTGTGGCAGGCCGAGGCTACCGAACCCGCTATCTGACTCCTCCGCCCGCGTCAGGCCGCGGGGCGGATCATCAGGCCGGGAATATCGGTCTTGGTCGGATCTTCCGAGCGCCGTCCGTAGCGTTCGACCAGTTCGCGCCATTCGACCACCAGCGTTCCGCCGGTGCTCTGGTGCAGCTTCTCCCAAGAAGACAGCATCTCCAGACAGGCGTGGTCGATATAATCGAGCATCTCGACATGGATGTGCACCTCTGACCCGAAGGGCGAGCTTTCGAGCGCCTGTCCAAGCTGCGGGATCGAGAAGAACGTCGCCGAACCCGTCATCCACAGATCGACGCGGTTGGTCTCGGCATCATGCTCGCGCCGGATGTCGAGGTGCGAGAAGGTGTAGACCAGCTTTAGCGTGGCAAGGCCGAAGCCGAGCACCACGCCGGTCAGAAGATCAATCGCCACCACCCCGATCAGCGTTGCGAAGTAGATCACCAGCTCCTGACGTCCGAATTCGGCGATCTTGCGGATCTGCGCGACGTTGACCAGCTTGTACCCGGTATAGACAAGGATCGCGGCCAGCACCGAGGTCGGGATTTCGTTGAGGATGAAGGGGAAGGCGGCGACCGCCAGCAGCAGCCACCCGCCGTGCAGGATTGCCGATATGCGCGTGGTTGCCCCCGCTTCGACATTGGCGGCAGAGCGGACGATCACGCCGGTCATCGGCAGCGCGCCAAGTCCGCCGCAGATCATGTTGCCGATGCCCTGCGCGCGCAGTTCCTTATCGTAATCGGTGCGCGTGCCGACGTGCATCTTGTCGACCGCCGTGGCGCACAGCAGCGTCTCTGCGCTGGCGACGAAGGCGAAGACCAGGCCGAGCGTCAGAATGTCGGGGTTGGTGATGCCGGCGAAAGCCTCGGCCGTCGGAATGTTGAGGCCGCTCGTCAGCGTCGCGGGCAGTTCCACCAGCGTGATCGGCAAGGCAAAGGCAATCGCGAAGGCGGTGCCGACCAGCACGCCAAGCAGCGGCCCCGGGATCAGCGCGAGCTTCTTGGGCTTGAACTGGTTCCACAGCACGATGGTGGCGATGGTAACGATCCCCGCCATCGCCGCGAGGTGATGCACCGAACCGTCAACCGGGAAGACCTTGATGATCGCTTCGGGAATGGCTGCGATGTTGAGCAACCCGTTGGCGCGCGGGGCATCGTCGAGCATCACGTGCAGCTGCGAGAACAGGATCAACACGCCGATCCCCGCCAGCATCCCGTGGATCACGGAAGGCGAAATCGCCCGGAACCACTGGCCCAGCCGGAACACGCCCGCCAGCAATTGCAGCGCGCCCGCAATCAACCCGACCACACCGAGCATGATGAGGCCGTGTTCCTGCACCAGCTGATAGACCAGCACCGCCATGCCTGCCGCAGGCCCGCTGACCTGCAAGGGCGATCCGGCAAGGCTGCCCACCACCAACCCGCCGACGATCCCGGTGACCAGCCCCAGCGCGGGCGGCGCGCCCGAGGCAATCGCGATGCCCATGCACAGCGGAAGGGCGACCAGAAACACCACGATAGAGGCAAGGAAATCACGCCCCATCACGGCAGGCGTCAGGCGGTCGGCAGCAGGGGCGAGCATAGCGGGGCGGCTCCGTGGGAAGGAATTGTCATGGGCAGGGAGGAGGGCGGGCCGAGGGGGCAGCCTACACTCGTGTTAGCAGGCGTGGTGCGCGATCACCGAGTTGGCGAGGTCGGCAGCGTAACGCTCTTCGACCGAAACCCAGGTGCCGGTGGCGTCGTCAAAGGCCGACACTTCGCCGGTCTTGATGT
Organism: Porphyrobacter sp. ULC335; assembly: GCF_025917005.1. Lineage (NCBI taxonomy): Bacteria > Pseudomonadati > Pseudomonadota > Alphaproteobacteria > Sphingomonadales > Erythrobacteraceae > Porphyrobacter > Porphyrobacter sp. ULC335. The sequence continues at coordinate 2,916,769 of NZ_CP078091.1, read as the reverse complement.
CGTAGACCCAGCCGTGCAGTTTCACCGCCTTCTGCGCCAGCGCCACGGCGACCGTCGGGTGGGTCTTGAGGTGCTGCAATTGCAGGATGACGTTCTGTTCGAGCAGCATCCGCATCTTGGCATCCGGGTCGAGCCCTGCGCCAATCGCCTCGACTATATCGACCGCGCCCTGCGAATAGCCGAGCCATTCGCGCACGTGCGGCAGGTTGGTCAACGCGGCGCGGTTCATCGCCCCCTTCATCGCGCCGCATTCAGTGTGGCCGCAGATCACGATGTTGGGGATGCGCAGCGCGCCGATCGCGAATTCGATCGAGGCGGTCATGCCGCCAGTCTGGTTGGTATGCGGGGGGACGATGTTGCCCGCGTTGCGGCAGATGAACAGTTCACCCGGATCGGTCTGGGTGAGCATCGCGGTCTCGATCCGGCTGTCCGAGCAGGTGATGAACAGCGCTTCGGGGCTCTGGCCGGTGCTGAGGCGTTCGAACAGTTCCTGCTTCTCGGGAAAGACCTCGCGCTGGAACTTGACCACGCCTTGGGCAAAACTGGGCATTCGGGGTATCCTTTCGATAGGTCTGTCAGTGAGACGAATTGGGGTCCGGCACGCTCCACAGGGCGCGCGCGGCGTCGATATGTTCGGCCTCCTCCAGCCGCTGGCGGATATCGACGAAGGGCAGCGCGTCGATGATCCAGTCGGCAAGGTGGGGGCGGGACAGGCAGTAGAAGTGGTTGCGCCCATCGCGCCGCTCTTCAACGAGCCGCTGGGCGCGGAGCAGGGCAAGGTGCTGGGAAACGCGGGTGGCGGGCAGATCGAGCGCGGCGGCAAGGCCGGTCACGTCTTTCTCGCCCAGCCGCAATTCCTCGACCAAACGCAGACGGTCGGCATGGGCGAGCAGCCGGAACAGATCGGCGAGTTCGCGCGATACGATCAGCCTGCTGGGCATGACGCTCTCCTCAAAGATGCAAACTCCTGCATATTTGCACGCTTGAAGCTATGTAACTTCGCATCATTGGTCAAGCGGGCGTGTCACCGGCAGGAATTTGCCCTTCCTCCTCAATCCTGCGGGTGACAGCTTGCGTAATGTGTGGTGTCAGGGGCGCCGCAAACCCCACAAGGACAGGGACGAGAGAGACATGAATTTCGAGCTCAGCCACGAACACGCGATGCTCAAGGAGCTGGTCGGCAAGTTCGTGCGCGATCAGCTGATGCCCTTCGAACAGACCGTTATGGCCCGCGAGAACAAGGGCGAGGGCACCTATCTCAACGCCGAGGAGACCGCCAAGGTCGATGCCGTCAGCCGCGAACTGGGCCTGTGGGGCCTGGATGCGCCCGAGGAAGTGGGAGGCATGAACCTGCCCATGGTGGCGATGGTCGGCGTCAGCGAGGAGCTCGGCAAGACGGTCGTCCCCTATTACCTCCCGCCCGATTCGCCGAACCTGCGGATGCTGATGGTTGCCGCCGATGAGCGCCAGCGCGAAGCCTATCTCGAACCCTATGTGCGCGGCGAGACGATCAGCGCGATCGGCATTTCGGAACCCGGTGCAGGCGCCGACCCGCAGGGGATGAAGACCACTGCGGTGCAGGACGGCGACGACTGGATCATCAACGGCCGCAAGATCTGGATCACCAAGGGCGCCGAGGCCGATTTCACGATCCTGATGGCGGTCACCGACAAGAACCCCAATGGCCGCAACGGCATGTCGGCCTTTCTTGTCGACCGTGACACGCCCGGCTTCAACGTGCTGCGCAAGATCCCGATGATCGATGGCACGGCGACCTATGAAATCGCGCTCGACGATTGCCGGGTGCCGGGCTGGAAGCTGCTGGGCACACGCGGTCAGGGCTTCGCGCCGATGCAGGTGCGGCTGGGCACGCGGCGGATCGAGATGGCATCATGGTCGATCGGCATGGCGCAGCGCGCGATGGAGATGATGATCGATTACGCGCCGCAGCGCACCACCTTCGGCAAGCCGCTGTCATCGCGCCAGACGGTGCAGAACTGGATCGCCGACGCCGCGACCAAGATCCACGCGATGCGGCTGATGACCTATGACTGCGCGTGGAAGATCGACGAGGGGCGTGACACCCGCAGCGAAATCTCGATGATCAAGAGCTTCTGCACCGAGAGCGCCTACGAGATCGTCGATCACGCGATGCAGCTGTTCGGCGGGATGGGGATGACGCGCGAACTGCCGCTGTACCTGATGAGCAACAAGCTGCGCACCATGCGCATCTATGATGGCCCGAGCGAGATCCACAACTGGGTCGTCGCCCGCGCGCTGCTGGGGACTTACGAATAAGCGAGACCAACCGCACAGCAAACGAGAAGGGGCGGGACAGCCGATAAGCTGTCCCGCCCCTTTTTTGTCAGTCCTCAGACCTCAGAACGAGCCGCGGATGCCGACGTAGAAGAACCGGCCGCGCACACCGATCGGACGCACCAGGCTGCCGAGGTAGGGATCGCGGTCGAAGGCGTTGTTGATACCGCCATAGAGGCTGAACTTGTCCGAGAAGTCGTAGCTGCCGAAGAAGTCGCTCACCATCGAGCTGCCGGTGTCGCGCTGCACCAGCGGCACGAAGCCGTTGTCGGGCTTGACGACGACCTTGCCGCCTTCGATCACCACGTCGACGACCTCGATGTTGTCGACACCGGGCGAAAGCTGGCTGCTTTCGAACCGCCCGCTCCAGCCGAGCGTGAAGGCGTCCTTGTTCCAGGTCACGCCGAGATTGGCGATCCATTCCGGATTGCCGAACTCGCCGAGATTGTCGTTGTCGATCGCCTGCGAGATCCGGTCCTGTTCAGCGATCAGCGGGTCGGGATTGGCCGTTCCCGGAGTTGCACTGAAGATCTGGGTGTTTTCGAGGAAGCGGGTGCCGGAGACCGCAAGGTTGATCGTGCCGAGATCGGTTCCGAACGGCACATCGAACTCGTAGGTCGCTGCGAAGTCGATCCCGCGCACTGCGAGCGAGCCCAGGTTGACGTTACCGGCGGTGAAGTTGTCGATCACCCCGGTCGTCGCGTTGCGGGTGATCTGCCGGCAGAACTGGTTGTCGGTGGTCGGCAAGTCGACGCAGGCTGCCGCAATCTGCACGCCGGTCAGCGAGCCCACCGCGCCGGTGATATCGATGTCGTAGTAGTCGGCGATCACGTTGAGACCGTCCAGAACGCCCTGCGGCTCCCAGACGAAACCGGCGGTGAAGGTGGTTGCTTCTTCTTCCTGCAAGTTCGGGTTGCCGCCGGTCGTGCCCGGACGGAATGCCGAAGCAAAGTTGGCAGGGTTGAAGCCGACCGGCACAAACTCGAGACAGTTCGCTGCGCGGAACGTGCTGCCGTTGTTGATGTTCGCCGCCGCGCAGGGGTCAGCCAGCAGGCCGATAGTCGCCGCCGTCACCGGGCCGAACAGTTCGGCAAGGTTGGGCGCACGCACCGCGACGGAATAGGTGCCGCGGAAGGTCAACGTTTCGTGCGGCTTGTAACGGCCACCCGCCGTCCAGGCGAGCGTCTTGCCGATGGTGTTGTAATCCGAATAACGGATCGCGCCGTTGATTTCGAGCAAGTCGATGAAGTTCATGTCCGCAAGCAGCGGCAGACGGACTTCGGCGAAGCCTTCCGTGACCTCGATCGAGGGATCCTGGAACCGCAAATCGGGCGAGGGCCGGACCGGCGAGCCGCTCGAGATCACCCCGCTGGTGATGCCGGGCGAATTCTGCAGCGGTGAAGGCGTGAACAGCGAGGTGTCCTTGCGCCACTCGAAGCCCGCCGCAAAGCCGATCGGACCGCCGGGCAGTTCGAAGAATTCCGCCGTATCGCCGGCAATCGAGCCGAGCAGCTGCTGCTGGGTCAGGATCGTCGAGTTGGTGATGTCGACAAAGGCGAAGTCCGCGCCTGCGCCGTTGATCGAGTTGGGCCCGAAGATGTTGATCGGCGCACAAACCCCGGTGCGCGGGGTGAAGCTGATCGCCCGGCCAGTACCGTCCGGGTTGCGCGGCGGACGCGGGAAGGGCGAAACGCCCGGCGCGGTGCCGTCAAGCTCGGAACGGCAGATGATGTCGCCGATTTGCGAGGTGTTCGGGTTGATCTGGACGTTCTGGCCGTTGCGGATCGCGGTGACGGTCCGGTTGTTCGCATTGAACGCAGCAAGGTTGCCGCTGGTCAGCGCAATCGCGTCGATCGCGTAGAAGTAGCGGTCATCCAGACGGGTGTTGCTGAACACCGATTCCACTTCGGTGCGGCCATAATTGTAGGACAGTTCCCACTTCCACCCGAGCTTCTCGAACTCGCCGCGCAGACCAGCCACGAAGCGAAGGGTAGAACGCTCGGTGTTTTCCTGCGGCAGAACGTCGATATCGAGAATGTCGCGCGAGACGCGGATATCATTGTTCAGCCCCAGACCCGCAAGCTGGTTGGCCTGGGCGCGAAGAGCCGTCGGAATGAACGGGTTGTCGAGCCGGATCGGAATATCGTCGTTGAACGGCGTACCGGTCGCATCGCGGCCCTTGGTCAGGGCGTACTTGCCTTCGAAGAAGGCCTCGATACCCGGCGTGATCTCGAAATCGGCGCCCGCCGAGAAGACCAGCTGCTCAAGCTCGGGCAGGATCAGCTCGTTGCTGTTGCCCCCGATCCCGTCACCGCCCGAAGCGTTGAACGGATCGACGAAGGTGCCCGCATTGAAGGCGCGCAGCGTGTTGCCATCGAAAACCTGTGCAATCGGAATGTTCGTGCCGGGAATGGTCGGAACCGACCCGTTCGGGTTGAGCGCGTTGATCGCATCGAAGGCGCTGGTCGGCGACGTGGGATCGAAGCGTCCGATGGCGATGATCCCGAGCGTGCTCGAAACCGGCAGTGTGACATTGGGGAAGAAAGCCTGGCTGGGTCGCTCGCCCGGAGGGAGGCCGAAATCGCCGTCCTCCAGTCCGAGCAGATCGAAGATCGCATCATTGGCAAAGCCGAGGCCGAAGATCCCTGTGCCTGCAAAGCTGCGGTCGGACGCGATCAGCGCTTCCTGCTTGCTGTAGTCGACCGAGAAGACCGCGCTGCCGCGCCCGTCCATGAACTCGCCGCCGCCTGCAAGGCTGATGCTGTAGTTTTCGGCATCGCCTTCATCGGAAATGCCGCCCTGCACGTTGAATTCAAGCCCTTCGAAATCGCGGCCCGAGCGCAGCGTGAAGTTGACGACGCCGGACACAGCGTCCGCGCCGTACACCGACGAAGCGCCGCCGGTCAGCACTTCCACGCTCTTGATGCGTCCCTGCGGGATCGCGCCGACATCGACCGCTGCCGAACCACCGGTGCCCGGCACGTGGCGGCGACCGTCTTCGAGAACCAGCGTCCGGACCGACCCGAGCTGGCGCAGGTTGAGCAGGCTGAGGCCAAGGTCGGAACTGTCTCCGGCGGCGGCTTGGTTGACCGAGTCAGCCCCCGGCAGCGAGCCCTGGAGTGCGGGAATGTTGCGCAGCTGCGTGGCAATATCCACCTGGCCGCTCAGCGCGATCGACTCGGCATCGATGACCGTGACCGGGCTGGTGGATTCGGTCGCGGCGTCGAGCGCGATGCGCGAGCCTGTAACGACGATCTGTTCGGCCTTGTCCTCGGCGGCGGGGTCGTCTTCCGCGACACTGTCCTGCGCGCTGGCCGTTGCCGGGGCAAGGCCTGCGACCAGCAGGGCCGCCGCGAGGGCGGGAAGCGATGACGACTGGAGGGTGAACTTCGAAATGCGCATGGTGTGTCCTCGCGTAGAAATGGCCGGGACAGGGGCCTGCGCCGCAGCGAGCGGTGCCGAACCTTGCCGTGTTCGCCGGATGCGCTGCCCCTGCGGAGGTCTCCCCGTCGGGCGCATCCTGTGCGGTCCTTCCTGCGCGTGGGCAGATACCTGAGCTTCGATGCCCCTGTTCGTCTGCCCCCAGACGATTGCGCGCCAGTGATCTGGCTTCACCCCATTGGTATTACGATCGGGCCAATGGGTGGTAAGTGGTCATTCGACGTAGTTGACCGGGGCAATCCGGCGTTGCCTGCCGCACTGTTACTGCAAAGACACAGGGGGATGCGCAGCCGTGTCGCGCGGGTTTGGCGCTCGCGCATTTGCGGGTTCGCGTCGTGCCATTCGCTCTGCTAGCACGCCTTGCATGAGCGAATGGATGGCTGAGGCGCGCGCCAGTATCGCGGCGGCGCGCGAATATTCGGAAATGGTGCGCGCTGCGGTGGAGCTGAGCGTCGCGCCCGGTGGGGCGGTCGATCCTGCCCTGCTGACCCGCGAGCAGCACCGCGTGCACGGCTTCGCATGGATCGCCGCCAGCATCGCTGCGCTGGAGGCGACGCTCGATTGGGCGGTGCGCGCGCAAGCGGCGGGGCGCTTCGGCGCGGCCGAGGAGCTCACCCTGCGCATCGGCTTTGGCGAATACCTCGCGCAGATCGCCTATGGCCTGCCGATGAGCGCCCACGAGGTCGTGCGCCCCTCAGCCTTCGGCACCGGGGCAGAGGCCGGCACCTTTGCTGCCCATCCGGCAGTCGCCCGGCTGCTGGCCGATGGCAACACGCCCGAAACCCGCGCCGCCTTTGCCGCGCTGCTCGCCGATGGCGTGCGTCCGGACGAGGGGCTGGGCGATGATGCGCTCGATCAGGTGCGGGACCAGATGCGCGCTTTCACAGCGTCTGCGATCACGCCCCATGCCCACCAATGGCACCTTGCCGATGCGCTGATCCCTGATGCGGTGATTGCCGAGATGGCGGCGCTCGGCGTCTTCGGCGTGTGCATTCCCGAAGAGCACGGCGGGCTCGGCCTCGGCAAGCTGGCGATGGCGGTGGTCTCGGAAGAGCTCTCGCGCGGGTGGATTTGCGCCGGAAGCCTTGGCACCCGCTCGGAAATTGCGGGCGAGTTGATCAGCGAGAACGGCACGCCGGAGCAGAAGGCGAAGTACCTGCCCCGCATCGCCGATGGTTCCTGCCTGCCGACGGCCGTGTTCACCGAACCCGATACGGGCAGCGATCTCGCCGCGGTTCGCACGCGGGGGGAGCGCCAGAGCGATGGCAGCTGGCGGGTGACGGGGGCGAAGACGTGGATCACCCACGCCGCGCGCGCTGATCTGATGACCATGCTGGTGCGTACGGAGACGGGCGTTCCGGGCTATGCGGGTCTCTCGATGCTGCTCGCCGAAAAGACGCGCGGCAGCGAGGCTGCGCCGTTCCCCGATGACGGCATCGACGGCAGCGAGATCGAAGTGCTCGGCTACCGCGGGATGAAGGAATATGCGCTCGGGCTGGATGGTTTTGCGGTTGCGGGTGAAGGGCTGCTGGGCGGGCGCGAGGGGCAGGGCTTCAAGCAGCTGATGCGCACTTTCGAAGGCGCCCGCATCCAGACCGCCGCGCGCGCGGTGGGGGTGGCGTGGAACGCCTTCGACCTCGCGCTGGATTACGCGCTGGGGCGCAAGCAGTTCGGGCAGGCGCTGACGCAGTTCCCGCGCGTGGCGGACAAGCTGGCGCTGATGGCGGCCGAAACCGTCATGGCGCGCGAGCTGACCTATGCCGCCGCCCGCGCCAAGGATTCCGCCACGCGCTGCGATATTGAGGCGGGGATGGCGAAACTGCTCGCCGCCCGCGCGGCATGGAGCGCGGCGGACAATGCGGTGCAGATCCACGGCGGCAATGGCTATGCGCTCGAATATCCGATCAGCCGGGTGCTGTGCGATGCGCGCATCCTCAACATCTTCGAAGGCGCGGCGGAGATTCAGGCGCAGGTGATCGGGCGCGGGTTGCTGACCGGGCAGGCGCGCGCTGCGGCGGCTTAAAGCAGGCGGCGATATGTGACCTGCTGTTCGCGCATCGGTTCGTGGAGCATTGCGCTCTTCAGATCGACATGGCGGGGACGATCGCCGCGCAGGCGTAGCAGCCGGTTGACCCGCCGGAGAAGATCGAACGGATCAAAGGGCTTGGACAGGAAGTCATTCGCCCCGGCATAGACGGCCTGAAGATGATCCTGCTCCCCGCTCATCGCGGTGAACATCATCACCGGCAGATCATAGAATTCGGCGGAGAGGCGCAGGCGGCGCAGCAGGGTCATGCCGGATTCGCCCGGCATCGCATGATCGAGCAGCAGCAGATCAGGCCGCTTGCGCTGCACGCAGGTCCAGGCGTCGGCGGCAGTGGTGACCCAGCCGCAAGCATGGCCTGCATCGATCAGCACTTCGCTGGTGAGTTCTGCGATCAGTTCGTCGTCGTCTGCAATCAGGATTCGCGGCATGGGAATGGTATCGCCCGGGCTGATGTTAGTTGATCGTCAATTAACCACGAAGCGTTGGGGCGCGCCTGCCGCGCCCCTTCGCAACATCCCTTATGCCGCCCCCAGACCTGCGCTTGCCCCCGCCTTGCGGCGCTGTAAGGGTTTGCAGCGATGATCAGCGATTCTCTCGGCGGCGCCTCCAGCAGCGCCCGCATCGGCCCGTTCTATGTGACACAAGGCATTCATAATCTTCGCGATTATGGTGGCTATGCGGCGGGGGGCGGTGAGCGGGTGCGCAGCGGCGTGCTGTTCCGGTCAGGCCAGCATATGGAAGCGAGCGACGATGATCTGGCGCTGATCCATGCGCTCGACATCCGCACCGTGATCGACCTGCGCGGCAATAGCGAGCGTGAGGGTTTCCCTTGCAGACGCCATGCGAACTTCGGCGCGCAAGTCATTGCCTATGATGGCGAAACGACAAACTCGCCGCCGCATGAGGGCGGGGGCGGGCCGATCGTCATGACCCCGCAAAAGGCGCGCGAACGGATGCTGGCGGTCTATACGCGGATGCCGGTCAACCCGGCGATGATCTGGGTGTTCCGTGAGTATTTCAACGCCCTCGACGCGAACGAGGGCGGCAGCCTCGTGCATTGCTTCGCCGGAAAGGATCGCACCGGCATCGCCGCAAGCCTGCTGCTCCATGTGCTGGGCGTGCATCACGATGATATCGTGGCGGAATTCCTGCTGACCAATGACGCGCCCACGCGCGAAATCCTCGAACGCCAGTCGCTCCCCCGGATGGAAGCGCACTATGGCGTGATCGAGCCCGAGGCGCTGCACAATCTGATGGGCGTTCTGCCTGAATATATCGATACTTACATCGCGGAAGTGACACGCGATCACGGCTCGCTCGACGCCTATCTTGCGACAATATTAGGTGTGGATGAGGCAAGAAAACAGCGGCTCAGAGCCAAGCTGGTGGCGTGACAATCGCGCTCCGCAGCCCCATATCGCTCTCCTGAAATTCACCCGAGGCACCCGTCATGGCGACCCACACCACCAAGATGCTCATCATCGGTTCCGGCCCGGCCGGCTATTCCGCCGCGATCTACGCCGCGCGCGCCATGCTGGAACCGATCGTCGTGCAGGGCCTCCAGCCCGGCGGCCAGCTCACCATCACCACCGATGTCGAGAACTATCCCGGCTTTCGCGACGTGGTGCAGGGCCCGTGGCTGATGGAGGAAATGCGCGCCCAGGCAGAGCATGTCGGCACGCGCATGATCTGGGACACGATCGTCTCGGTCGATCTCGAAAACGGCTCGCCCTTCCGCGCCATCGGCGACAGCGGCGATGAATACATCGCCGATTGCCTCGTCATCTGCACCGGCGCGCAGGCGAAGTGGCTGGGCGCTCCGGGCGAGATGGCGCTGGGCGGCAAGGGCGTTTCGGCCTGCGCCACCTGCGACGGGTTCTTCTACCGCGGCAAGAAAGTCGCGGTGATCGGCGGTGGCAACACTGCGGTCGAAGAGGCACTGTACCTCACCAACCATTCCGACAACGTCACCCTGATCCACCGCCGCGACAGCCTTCGCGCCGAGAAGATCCTGCAGGAGCGGCTGTTCGCCAATCCCAAGATCACCGTGCTGTGGAACAAGGGCGTCGAGAGCTTCGAGGCGGGCGAGAACGGTATGCTCCACCACCTCGCGCTGACCGATACGGTGACGGGCGAGGCATCGACGCTGGAAGTTGACGGGGCCTTCGTCGCCATCGGCCACGCGCCCGCGACCTCGCTGTTCGTCGGCAAGCTGCCGATGGACGAGAGCGGCTACCTGCTGACTGAGCCGGGTACGCCCAAGACTGTCATCCCCGGCGTCTTCGCCGCGGGCGACGTGACCGACCACGTATACCGCCAGGCGGTGACCGCGGCGGGGATGGGCTGCATGGCCGCGCTCGACGGGGAACGCTTCCTCGCCTCCCGCGCCCATGCTGTGCAGGAAGCGCAAGCGGCGGAGTAAGACCCGATCTAGTCCCCCCATCCCGGATCAAGTCCGGGATGTGAGAGACTTAAGCGCCTCAGAAAACCGCAATCCCTGCGTGCAGGATCAGCGCCATCAGTGTGAGGCTCGACAGCGCGAACAGCGCGAAGCGCACGATCACGCGGTTGACGGTCGCCTGCACGATCGAATGCAGCACCCGGAAGCCGACATAGGCCCAGGCGAGCAGGGTGTTGAACCCGTCACCCTGACCGATCACCGCCAGCACGATCGCCACTGCATAAAACAGCGTAGGAGCTTCGTGCAGGTGATTGTAATTGTCCGCTTTCCAGCTGACATTATCGGGCAGCTTGGCGCGCAGGCTGGCCCCGTCACTACCGACAAGGTTCTTGGCATCAATCCCGGCCTTGTTCATCGCGGGGATGCGGGTGGCATACATCCACACCCACATCACCATCGTCCACGCCAGCAGCGCAACGACGGGTTGAAGAATGTCCATTCCGATCATGGTCGTTTCCTTAAACTGGCAGGGCCGAGGGGTCGGCGAACAGCGTCGCCATCGCGGCGCGGATCGCCAACGTCAGTAGCGCCAGAGTCGAGACGATGAACAGCAGGAAGCGCACCGGTACCTTGTTGACGGTCGCCTGCCAGATCGAATGCACGATCCGCAGCGCGACATAGACCCACGCCAGCGTCACATCCAAAGCGCTCGCGCCCATGATCGCGAGGATCATCACTGTGGGATAGAACACCGTCGGCTGTTCCATCAGGTGCGAATAATTGTGCGCAGGCCAGTTGATGCGCGGCTCTACCGCGCCTTCAAGGTCCTGCCCCCGGCCACCGGGCCGCGCGCCGAGATCGATCCCGGCCTTCTTCAGTGCCGGCAGGCGCACGCCCGCCATCCAGAACAGCATGATTAGCGACCACACCACCAGCACGGCGGCGGGCGCAAGGATTTGCGCTTGCATCGATTGATCCCCTTCGAGTGCCTCTCAAGCGTGCAGACTGCGGGCGCGGGAATGGATTGTCAAATGCAACCTATCGCCGCTAGCATCCGGACATGCACCTTCTCCACGATCCTGCTGCACCAGCGGCCGCACCCATCGCCTTCGACGATTTTCTCAAGGTGGATATCCGCATCGGACGGATCATCCGCGTCGATCCATTCCCTGAAGCGCGCAAACCCGCTTTCAAGCTGACCATCGATTTCGGCCCCGGCGTCGGCGTGAAGCGGTCCTCCGCGCAGGTGGTTGATCTTTATGCGGCCGAAGAGTTGGAGGGGCGCAGGGTCGCCGCCGTGGTCAACTTCCCCCCGCGTCAGATCGGCAAATTCATGTCCGAAGTGCTCACGCTGGGCTTCCCCGATGCCGAAGGGCGCGTGGTGCTGTTTTCGCCCGATAGCGACGTGCCGCTGGGGGCGCGGCTGTTCTAGTTCTCAGAAGCCCTTGGTTTCGGGGAGGGGCGTGAATTCGGCATCATCCTCGGCCGGCAGCTTCATCCGGCCAAGCCGCCAGTCCTCGGCGGCCTGATCGATCCGCTCCTTGCGGCTGGAGACGAAGTTCCAGAACATGAAGCGTTCCCCCACCGGTTCGCCGCCCAGCACCATCACGGTTGCATCGCTCTGGGCGATGATCGGCACATCCGCGCCGGGATCGAGCACCGCCATCATGCCGGGGGACAGGATCTGTCCGGCCACCTCCATCGTGCCGCTGGCGACAAACACCGCGCGCTCGGAATACTCCGCCGGGAGCAGACGCCGCGTTCCCGCTGCCATCTGCCAATGCGCGTAGAATTGCGGAGAATGGATCGGGGTGCTTGCCTGCATCCCTTCGAGCGATCCGGCGATCAACCGTCCGCTCAGCCCCGGTTCGTCCCACGCGGGCAGATCATCGCCCGCAAGGTGCGCAAAGGCGGGATCGGTCTCCTCGGCTTCTGCCGGCAGGGCGACCCAGGCCTGGATGCCGTGCATCCGCGCACCGTGGGCGCGGGCATATTCGAAGCGTTCGGAATGGGTGATGCCGCTGCCCGCGACCATCCAGTTGACCTCGCCCGGATGGATTTCCTGATGCACGCCGATAGAGTCGCGGTGCGTGATCGCCCCGTCGAACAGGTAGGTGACCGTGGCGAGGCCGATATGCGGGTGGGGGCGCACGTCGAGGCTTTTGGGGATGCCGGGGGGAAGGTCGACCGGGCCGATATGGTCGAAGAAGATATAGGGCCCCACCATCCGCCGCGCGTGGAACGGCAGCACCCGCCCGACCGTGAACCCGCCGCCAAGGTCATGGGTGCGTTTGGTGATGATGCGTTCGATCATGGCAGGCACTCCGAAGCGGGGAAGTGCGGCCAAGATAGGCGATTGCGCGCAGATTGCAGCCCTTGCCGGGCAGAGGGTGCTTTGCCCGGGTCCTGCTGGGTGTCAGATGGACTTTAGCGGGGTTTAGACCCCCTCCAGACCCCCCTTAGACCCCCCTTAGACCCCCTCCAGCGGGTGTTAGTGCGAATGTTTCACGGGAAACATCACGCCGCAGCGGGGATCTCCGGAACAATGATGCTCCGCTCCCCGCCGAAATCCTCGCGCACCACGATCAGGCCCTGCCGTTCGAGATGATCTAGCAAGCGGCGCACCCGGCTGGGCGAGGCGCTGCCATAGAGGCGGCCGAGTTCCTCCTCGTCAGGCATGGCGGTGCCGAGGTGGGCAGAAATCAGGATCGCGAGGTAGGGGGCGAGAACATCGTCCTCAACGCCTTCTGCCGCCTGCGCGATGGCGGTCTGCGGGGCGTGCTCAATCTGGTCCAAGCCGCTGACGGCAAAGGCAAACATCCGGCGGAAGCGGGCAATGTCGACATGCGCGGACGGGATGCCGCGCTGGCGGCAACGGATGGCAAAATCGCGGAACAGCGTTGTCGCCGGACGGAAGGTCGCGCCTTCGGCCAGCGCGAGTTCGCGGACGACCTCCTCCAGGCTCTGCGGCGGCTCGGCAGGGGCGATGGGCGTGGGAGCCGGAGCGGGCTGCTGTGACACTTCTGCGGGTACGGGCGGGGCCTCGGCTGTAGGGACGACGCTCGGCAGCACGCGGGGGAGCGCGATGGCTTCCTCCACATCCTTGCGCGGAGCAGGGGGCGGGGGCGCGCGGCGCACGGGCTGGGGCTGGGCGGCGGCCTCGGTCAGGCGGTCGGTGAGCAGCGCCTCCATCGCGCCCTCGGCAGCTTCCGGCAGCGGGATCAGCGCTTGCGATCCACCGCGCCCGGACGTGCGCACTGCGCCGACATGGACCGCCACCGGACGGCGGCTGATCGCGGGGCCGAGGCCGAGGAACTGCCCGCGCTGGAGGTCGCGAATTCGCTCCGCCTGCCGCCGGTCCATGCCCAGCAGATCGGCCGCGCGCTGCATGTCGATATCGAGAAAAGTACGCCCCATCAGGAAGTTGCTGGCCTCGGCCGCGACATTCTTGGCCAGCTTGGCGAGCCGCTGGGTGGCGACAATCCCCGCCAGCCCGCGCTTTCTGCCCCGGCACATGAGGTTGGTCATCGCCGCCAGCGTGAGCCGCCGCACCTCGTCGTTCATCTCGCCAGCGGCAGCGGGGGCGAACATCTGCGCCTCGTCGACCACCACCAGCGCCGGATACCAGTGTTCGCGCGGGGCATCGAACAGCGCGGTCAGGAACAGTGCAGCACAGCGGATCTGCTGTTCGACCTCCAGCTCGTCGAGCGCCAGCACCACCGAGGCGCGGTGCTGGCGGACGCGCAGCGCCAGTTCCTCGATCTCCCGCGCGGAATAGGCCCCTGCGTCGATGACCACATGGCCGAAGGCATCGGCAAGGGTGACGAAATCGCCCTCCGGATCGATCACGATCTGTTGGACCTGCCCGGCGCATTCCTCCAGCAGGCGGCGCAGCAGGTGCGATTTACCCGAGCCGGAATTGCCCTGCACCAGCAGACGCGTGGCAAGCAGCTCCGCCAGATCGATGGCGATCGTCTGTCCGCTCTGGTCGCGTCCGATGTCGATGGTGGCTGTCACGCCGAAGGGATTAGGCAGGCGGCGGCCCCGCGCAAAGGGAGGGGCGCGAGTTTTCCAGCGATTAAAGCAGCCTCGCGCGAAAGGCGGTCACAGGCTGGCGAAAGTTGCTGCCACCCATTTCTGCACCATCTTGATTGCGGGGAGGCTGCGCATGTCGCGGTGGACGATCATCCACGGCGCGCGCGTCGGCAGGGGAGTGGCGTTCGGCAATTCGACGAGGCACTCTATCCGCGCCGCAAAGGGCAGCGGCAGGATGGCGATGCCGGCACCACCCACTACCGCTGCCAGCAACGCCCGCGTGCTCCCGGTGCGCATGGCGACTGCGTCCGACAGTCCGCGCTGTGTCACCCATTCCAGTTCGGGGAGACGGCCAAAGCTGTCATCATAGATCAGCAGCCTTTCGTCAGCGAGGTCGACCGCCTCGGGCGCGCGGCCCGAAAGATAGTCCACGGAAGCGAACAGCCCCAGCCGGATCTCAGCGAGCCGCCGTGCATAGAGGCTCGCGCCCTCGGGTCGTACCATTCGGACGGCAAGATCCGCGTCGCGCCCCGCGAGGCTCACCACATCGGCCTGCGACTGGAGGTGGACAGGAAAATCCGCCCCCATCGCCCACAACCTGCCGAGCGCGGGGGCCAGCACATCGGAGATCACGAATTCGGTCGCCGAAATACGGATCGGGACTGAATTCGCCCCTTGCCGCAGGCTTTCCGCCACGCGCGCCACACGCAGCAATTGTTCCGCGAGCGGTGCCGAAGCCTCAGCAATGGCGAGGCCTTCAGGGGTGAGCCGCACGCCATCGGACCGCCGATCGACCAGCTGCAGGCCCAGTGCGGTCTCAAGCGCTTCGATCCGCCGCGACACGGTCGAGATCGCAACGCCGCGGGCCTTGGCCGCCACGCTCAGGGTTCCGGCATCACGAATGGCGATCAGGTCGGCGAGGTCTTGCGGGTCAAGCGCGATTGTCGCGATCCTTGCGAAATACGAAAACTGGTTTGCGATATCGCAAGAAGGAGGGCGCGGTGCAATCGCCTAGGCTGCATCCACAATCTGGCAGCGAGGACAGGATGGAGCATCACATTCACGCGTTTCATGACACTCGGATCGGCGGGTGCGGGTTGGCACAGGCGGCAGGGACGATAGGGCAATGACCGGATTCCTCACGCGTCTTGGTGCGCGTCTCGACACCTTGGGCGCTGCCAGAAAGATGGCGCGCTTCCGCGATGGCTGGCCGGCCACGGCCTCGCCGAACATCAAGTTCCATCGCACTGCAAATGCGCAGTACCGATATTGCGATGCGGGGAGCGGGCAGACGATCATCTTTGTGGTGGATGGCCCGATGACGATCGAGGTCTATGGGCCGGTGATCGCCACGTTCAGCGCCCGCTTTCGGGTGGTGGTGGTCGAAATGCCTGCGATGGGCTTTTCCGTTGCAGGTTCCGCATTTGATTTCGAATTCCGGTCGACCAACGATGACCTTGCAGAATTCATCCGGGAGGTGTGCGGGGAGGGCAGCATTTTCGCCTTCTCCTGTGTCACCAGCCTAGCCGCGCTGGATATTGCCGCGCGGATGCCCGAGCTTGTCACGCACCTCACCCTTATTCAGGGAGGCGGGACGCAGGCCTTCGCCCGGTTCAAGGCAGGGCGCGATCCCAAGGGTATTCTGGCCCGTCCGATTTTCGGTCA
The DNA here is from genome assembly GCF_025917005.1 of Porphyrobacter sp. ULC335. NCBI lineage: Bacteria > Pseudomonadati > Pseudomonadota > Alphaproteobacteria > Sphingomonadales > Erythrobacteraceae > Porphyrobacter > Porphyrobacter sp. ULC335. The sequence continues at coordinate 2,900,864 of NZ_CP078091.1, read as the reverse complement.
ACTCGCCATGGCCCGCATGGCACCCAAGCGGATGCCGAAGTGGTATGCGCTCACGGTCGGGCGCAAGGAGCAGATCCCGCATCTGTGCGAATGTGCCGAACGCTCATTTGCGCAAGGTGCGATGTGGTCGCTGGCGAGCGCCTTTCAGATCTACATGGCTAAGCGCGATGAGCTCCCGGCACCGCAGCAACCGATCCTGTCGATCTGGGGCGCAGCCGATGGTTCTCACCCTGCGGACAATGTCCATTCGCTGGCGCGGCTCTATGGAGACGTGACCTGTGTGACATTCGATGACCTCGGTCACACGCCCGAGATCGAGGATCCGGGCGCGGTGTTCGCCGCGATCACCGATTTTGTGGACCGGCGTTAGCCTCAAGCCGCGGGCATGACGTTCCGGGCCTCCCCAACGTCATGCACCGCAGGATTGGTATGCGGCGACGGCCGTTATTCGTGGCGCAAGGCGTCAATCGGGTCGAGCTTCGAGGCACGGCTGGCAGGGTAGTACCCGAACACGATCCCCATGCCTGCCGCGAACAGGAAGCTGATGATATTGATCGCCGGATCGAACACGAAGGGCACGTCGATCGCCGCTGCCAGCCCGATCGATGCGCCGAACCCCAGCGCTATGCCGACGAGGCCGCCCAGCGCACACAGCACCACCGCCTCGGTCAGGAACTGCAAGCGCACCTCGCGTGCGAGCGCGCCGATGGCGAGGCGAATGCCGATCTCGCGCGTTCGTTCCGTGACGGAGACCAGCATGATGTTCATGATCCCGATTCCGCCGACCAGCAGGCTGATCGAAGCGATCACCGCCACCATTGCGGTCAGCGCGCCGGTCGCCGCGCCCAGGGCCTGATTGATCTGCGCCGTGTCGATAATATTGAAATCATTAGGCTCTTCGCCTTGCAGCAGGCGCCGTTCGCGCAGCAGGTCGACCAATGCATTCTGGATCGATGCTGCGGCATAGGCGGTATCATACTTGACCACGAAATAATCGAGGTTGTCGTTCCCCCGGAACCGCCGTTGCACGGCCTTGAGCGGCATGTAGACCATATCGTCATCATCCGCGCCGCCACCGCCCTGACCGCGCTCTGCCATCACCCCGATGACCTGACACGATACATCGCCTAGCCGCATGCGTGCGCCGACCGGACTGGAGGCGCGCGGAAAGATCGCCTCTCGCACCTTCACGCCAAGCAAGCAGACGCTCTTGCCCGCCTCTTCCTCGTCGGGGAGAAAGGCCCGACCTTCCTTGATCGAGATGGTCTGTGCTTCGAGCAGTGGATTGGTGCCCCCCTCGACCCGCGTGTCCCAGTCCTGGCCGTTGTAGAAGGCGGTGGCGCTCGCCCCTACTCCGCCCGCCGCGATCTGCACCCCAGCGATCTGCTGTTCGACCGCACGCACATCTGCCTCGTCGAAGGGGCGGATGGTGCCGCGGGTGGTGCGCACCGGGAAGATGATGAAATTGCTGGCGCCGAGTGAGGAAATCTCTTCCTGCACCGATGCCGTCACCCCATTGCCCAGCGTCACCATCGTCACCACTGCCGCGACGCCGATGATGATGCCGAGCGTCGTCAGGATTGAACGCATGACGTGGCGGCGAATTTCGCGCAGCGCCAGCAGGATGGTGGTGCCGAGCATCATGCTGGTGTGCCCTCGGCTGTAAGGCTGTGCGCGCCGCGCTCGATCCGTTCGACCAGCCCGTCGCGGAACCGCACGATGGTTTTGGCGTAAGAGGCCATTTCTTCTTCGTGGGTGACCATCAGCACGGTGATGCCTTCACCGTTCAAGCGCTGGAGCAATTGCATGATCTCCACCGAACGTTCGCTGTCGAGGTTGCCGGTCGGCTCGTCCGCCAGCAGCACATCGGGCTGGGTCACCAGCGCGCGCGCGATGGCGACGCGCTGCTGCTGGCCGCCGGACAGTTCGGCAGGGGTGTGCGAAGCCCACGGCACCAGCCCAACCTGATCGAGTGCGTGCATTGCAGCCGCGCGCCGCTGGGTCTTGCTTTCGCCGCGGTAGAGCAGCGGCAGTTCGACATTCTCCAGCGCAGTGGTGCGGGCCAGCAGGTTGAAGCCCTGAAACACGAAGCCGAGATAGCGGCGGCGCAACAGGCTGCGCTGATCGCGGTCGAGCTTCTGCACCTCGACCCCGCGAAACCGGAACACGCCGCCCGTGGGCACATCGAGGCAACCAAGGATGTTCATCGTGGTCGACTTGCCCGACCCCGATGGCCCCATGATCGCGACAAATTCGCCGCGGTCGATGGTGAGGTCGACTCCCTTCAGGGCCTGAAACGCGGCCTCACCGCTGCCGAAGGTCTTGGTTATCCCCTCTAGCTGGATGAGCGGTTCTTCACTCACTGGGCTGCGGCCTTGATGCCGGTGACGACCTTCATGCCCGGCTTGAGCCCCTTGGAGGTGACGACAGTGCGCCGCCCGTCGCTGCGACCGGTGACGACCTCGATGGCCTTCAGGGTGCCGTCCGCTTGCAACACCTGCACCTGCTGGCGGCTGCCCACGCCGATGCTGGCTTGCTGCTTGCCATCCTCCAGCCCGATCTGCGGGTTGAACACGCCGCCACCGGCTTCTTCCTTCGTTTCGGGGCGGAAGCGCAGGGCGGCATTGGGCACCAGCATCGCGGTTCCGGTGTTCTGGGTTGCGATGGTCGCGGTTGCCGTCATGCCGGGGCGCAGCAGGCCATCGGGGTTCTGCACGTCGAGCCGCGCTTCATAGCTGACCACCGCTCCGCCCGCCGCCGAAGTTCCGGTGCCGCCGGAAGCCGAGGCCTGGGTCGTGCTGGCCGACGCCAGATCGACCCGCTGGAGCGTGGCGGGGAAGCGCCGTCCGGGATAGGCATCGACGGTGAAGGTCGCTTTCTGGCCGGGATTGACCTGCCCCACATCCGCTTCGTCGATCGACACGCGCAGCTGCATTTCCGACAGGTCTTCGGCGATTACGAACAGGGTCACGGTGTTGAAGCTGGCGACCACGGTCTGCCCCGGCTCGACCCGGCGGGCGAGCACGACGCCGGTAACGGGCGCGCGGATCACCGCGCGGGTGCGGGTGGTGAGGTTGCCGTTCAGCGACGCCTGAGCAGCCTCGATATTGGCGCGTGCCGAGGCGACCGCCGCGCGGTCACGGGCGACGGCGGCCTCGGCCTGTTCCAGCTCGATCTGCGAAGGCACGCGTCCGCCCGAGAGGCGCCGCACATCCTGCAAGCGGGCGAGCTGCACCTTGTCGATGTCGATGGTCGCCTGCGCCTGCGCCAGCGCGGCCCGCGCCGCGTTGAGATTGGCGCGCGACTGGGCGATCTGCTGGTCGATAATCTCGGTATTGATCACCGCGATCACCTGCCCCTTGGTCACGCGGTCGTTGACGTCGACCAGCACGGAATCGAGCGGTCCGGTCACTTCCGCGCCAACCTCGACCTGATTGGTCGGGCGCAGATTGCCTGTCGCGGTGACTGACAGGGACAGCGATTCCTGCGCCACGGCTTCGGTGATGTAATCGGGCTTGGGCGCTTCGCGGGTGCATTGCGCGATGCCGAGGATCAGCAGCAGCACGACGAGGCCGGGTAGCCAGTACTTCATCCAGCGCCGCCAGCGCGGGCGCGGCTTGGTGCCGAGGAATTCATCCACGCTCGGCTGCTCGGCGGGTTTGCTCAAATCGGTCACTGGCTGGGCCCCTTTGCCGCAATTTCTTCAATTCCCGCGCCCTCGGGCACCGACCATCCGCCGCCCAGCGCCCGCGCCAGACTGATGAAGGCGAGCGCGCGCCCGGCTTCGGCGTTGACCTGCGCAGTGCGCGTGCTCAGCAGCTGGCTTTCGGTCACCAGCAGCGTCTGGAAATCGATCAGCCCCGCCTGATACTGGCTGCGGGCAAGCAGCGCGGCGTTCTGCGCGCCATCGCTGGCTTCGATAAGCGCGGTGACCCGCGTTGCGCTGGTGTCGAGATCGACCGCCGATGTTTCCACCTCTTCAAGCGCGACGAGGATGCTCTGGCGCCATGCGGCCAGCGATCCGTCGGCGGCGGCTTGCGCGCCTTCGATCTGGCCGCGCACCCGCCCGCCGTCGAAGATCAGCTGGGAAAGGCTGGCAAAGACGTTGCCGGTTACGATATCGAACAGGTCGCCGACATTGACCGCGCTGGTGCCGATGGTGCCGCTGAGCCGGACAAGCGGGTAAAGCTGCGCGCGCGCGATCCCGACCCGGTCGAGATCGGCGGCAAGCCGCGCCTCGGCCCCGCTCACATCGGGGCGGCGGCGCAGCATGTCGGCAGGCACCGCGAGCGCAACGTCGGTCGGCGGCGCGGGAACGGCGCGTGGTGCTTCGGTCAGGGCGCGATAGACGCGGCCGGGCGGCTCGCCGATCAAGGTCGAGATCGCGTTGGCGACGGCGACGAGATCGCCTTCCAGCTGCGGGATGGTCGCCGCAGTCTGCGCCCGCTGCGTGCGCGCCTGTTCGACATCGAGGCTGGAGACCAGACCCGCCTGATTGCGCCAGCGCGCAATCTGGAGATTGTCCTCCTGATTGGCGAGTGTTTCGCGGGCGATGGCAAGCTGCGCGGCGAGCGAGCGGGCGGTGACCGTCTGGCTCGCCACCTGCGCGACGATCACCCGTTCCAGATCGCCGAGCGAATATCCCGCCGCGCGCAGATCCCCGCGCGCTGCATCGACTGAAGCATCGATCCGGCCGAACAGATCGGCCTCCCAGGATGCATCGGCGCCGAGCGAGAATTGCACATCGTCGTTGGCCAGATCACCCACATCGCGCCGCGCGCCGCTGCTGCCGTTGACGGTCGGCACACGGTCGGCGCGGGCCTGCCGCAGCCCTGCGCGGGCGGCCCGCAAACGGGTGACGGCCTGTGCCAGATCGAGGTTTTCCGACTGTGCCTGCGCGACAAGCTCTTCGACCAGCGGATCGCCGAGCAACACCCAATAGCGATCGAGCGGAATGTCGGCCCCGTCCGGTTCGGCCAGCACCCAGCGGTCAGGGATGGTCTGCGCGCTCGCCATGGCAGGCGGGGTGTCACGCGGGACGCCGCATCCGGTCAGAGCCAGCGCGGCAATGCCAACCGCAAGGCCCGCAGCCCGGCTCCGCTTCGCGGACACCACTAAAAGTGGTCCTGCTGCAACTTATGAACCAAGATACACGCCCCTTTGCAACCCAAGTTTTGCAATGCCTTATCGCACCGGATCCCCCAAACGGAAATGATCGATAAAGCCCACTTGCAAGATATGCATGGGCTAACAGCGCACTTGGATCGGCACAACGCAGGTTCGTCGGTTTTGAGACATCGCTCATCGATCAGACGAACGACTTGCATTTCGGCTTGGCGATCAATGCCCTGCCGTGCGTCCGAGCATATCCAGAACCGCATAGGCCGAACCGGGCGGCAAGGTGGCGGCGAGTTCAAGCGAGACCGCACCGTGCAGCGTCGACCAGATCAGCGTCTCCATCGCCCGCGCCTCGGCTTGGGGCATGCCGCGGGCGATCAGGCTGTCGCCATAGACTGACAGCGTCGCCCGCGCCCGCGCCACGGCCCGGCCGAGCGGGCTATCGCTCTCGTCGTCGCTCTGGCCCTGCTCGAACATCAGGCGGTAGGTGTGGGCGTTCCCCAGACCGAAGGCGATATAGGCGCGGCCTGCTGCCATCACCCGCTCATGCTGCGTGCCTTCAGCCGAGGCATAGGTCTGCTCCAGCTCCCCCGCGAACCGCTCGAACCCGCGGATGCGGACTGCGGCGAGGATCTCCTCGCGGTTGGCGAAATAGCGATAGGGGGTCATCGGGCTGACCCCGAGCGCGGCGGCGATCTGGCGCATCGAGACGTTTTCGGCCCCGCGCTCGGCAAACATCACCTCGGCCACATCGCAAAGCTGCGACTGGAAGCGGGTGAGGTCTTCATGGCTGAGGATGCGGGACAAAATCAGGGCTCCGTGATGCGCGCTACCGGATAAAGCAGGACGCTTGACTCCGCCAGCTTACGCTGTAAATTTACAGTGTAAATAATCATCGAGCAAGGACACGAGGCCATGGCAGCCATCGAAACCGACTATCTAATCATCGGCGGCGGCGCTGTCGGCATGGCCTTTGCCGACACAATGATCGACGAGAGCGATGCCCGCGTCACCATCGTCGACCGCCAGAGCAAACCGGGCGGGCATTGGAACGACGCCTATGGCTTTGTCGCGTTGCATCAGCCCTCGGCCTTCTACGGCGTCAATTCACTGGCGCTGGGCGAGGGTCGCAAGGATACCCACGGGGCCAATGCCGGTATGTACGAGCTGGCTTCGGGCGCGGAAGTCAGCGGCTATTACGAGCGGGTGATGCGCCAGAAGCTGCTGCCCTCGGGCCGGGTGACCTATCTTCCCATGTCAGAATACCGCGGGGACGGGCGGGTCGTCTCGCTGATGTCGGGCGAGGAAACGCAGATCACCGTGCGCCGCAAGACCGTGAACTCGGCCTATAACAGCCCGACCATCCCGGCCACCCACACCCCGCGCTTTACCGTCGGCGAGGGCGTGCAGCTGGTCCCGCCGGGCCAACTGCCGCGCTTGTGGCTTTCGCCCGAGCGTCCGTCGCGCTTTGTGGTCCTCGGCGCGGGCAAGACGGCGATGGATGCGGTTGGCTGGCTGCTTGCGATGGGCACGCCGGCGGATGCGATCCAGTGGGTGAAGCCGCGTGAAAGCTGGCTGATCAACCGCACCTGCACCCAACCGGGGTTGGAGTTTTTCGACGCGGTGTTCGGCGGGCAGTTGGCGCAGATGCGCGCCTTTGCCGAAGGTACGAGTGCCGACGACATCTTCGCCCGGCTGGAAGAAGCGGGTCTGATGCTGCGGATCGACCGGTCTGTGACGCCGACGATGTTCCACTACGCCACGATCTCCGCAGCCGAGGTCGAGGAATTGCGCCGCGTCACCAATGTCGTGCGCAAAGGCCGCGTGCTTGCGATCAGCGCGGACAGCATCACACTGGAGGACGGCAGCGAACCGGCGCTGGCGGGCGCGCTCTATGTCGATTGCACCGCCTCCGCGGTCGAAACGCGGCCCCCGGTGCCGATCTTCCAGGGCGACCTCATCGTGCCGCAACTGGTGCGCGTGCCGCAGCCGTGTTTCTCGGCGGCGCTGATCGCCTTTGTCGAGGCGCATTATCCCGATGACGCCGCCAAGAACGCACTCTGCCGCACGGTGCCGTTCCCGCACGACCTCAAGAGCTACCTCACTACCAACATCGTCAACCTGATGAACCAGGGCGCATGGCTGGGCGACGAGCGGCTGGGCGCATGGGTGCGGCAGAGCCGGCTCGACGGCTTCAGCAAGGTGGCTGCCGCGGTTGACCGCAGCGATGCCGCTCGGGTGGCGGTGTTGCAGGAGATGCGGGGCACGGCTCCGCTGGCGGTGCAGAACCTGATGCGGCTGGCGGCTGCCTGAGGCCGAGCCTGCTTCGGGCTGATGGTTCGTGTTCAACCGCGCCCGGCAGGTGCCGTGGCCACGGGAAGGTCGGCGCGGGGCGCGGGCGGGGCAGGCCGGTGCAGGACCAGCGCGGACAGACCGAGCCATGCGGTGAACATCACCAGATAGGGCCAGCGGCGCGGCCACAGCCGGGCCACCAGCAACGTGGCTGCCGCTGTCCCGGCAAGCGCGATCAATTCCGAACTTGCCGCTTGCGTGCCGGTGCCGGTGAGCGAGGTCTGAATCGCCGCACTGGCCCATTGCGCCGGTAGCAGCGCCAGCAGCCAATCCGGCAACGCGCCCGGCCTTGCCGCTGCGGTCGCCAGCATTGCCGCCTCGCCACCGACCACGGCAACGGCAACCCACCAGCCCTTGTCGGCGGCGCTGCGTGCAAACAAGGCGCCCCGCGCGGCGAAGCTGATGCTGGCGACGATCAGGGCCAGTCCGAGTGACAGCGTGTGCGGCAGCGGTGTCATGCCCAGCGCGCGGGCCAACACGATCAGGCCGAAGCCGGTCGCCAAGGCAAGTGCAACACCCAGCCACAGCCGCCCGGCAGCAGCGGCTGCAATCATGCCGACGCCCATCAGGCCGACTGCCAGGATCGGACCGGCCACGAGGGCCAGCGGCGTGGGCGCATTTGCTCCGCCAAGCAGCAGCATGGCCATGCCGGGCGCAGCGACACCGGCCAGCGCCGCGACCAGCCACGGCAGGAACCGCGAAAACGGGGGCTGAGCGCGACCGAAGGATATCATCGGGGAGACCCTTCTCTTTGTCAGCGATTCTGGTCTGAAGAAATTGCTGGCTGGGGCGGAAGGATTCGAACCTTCGCATGCCGGTACCAAAAACCGGTGCCTTACCGCTTGGCTACGCCCCAGCAAGAGGGGCGCTCTATAGCGGCTCGAATGCAGATGTGAAGGGGGCGAAACCACCTGTTCGCCCCCTTTTTCGCATTGCCTCAGTCGAGCCGCTTGCCATCGAAGTCGGCTGCGGAGTGGCGTTCCTTCAGCTGCGTGTCCTCATCGCCCCACACCTTGTTGACAATCCGCCCGCGCTGCACTGCCGGGCGTGCGGCGATCTCTTTCACCCAGCGGGCGACGTTCTTGTAGTCGTCGATGGACAGGAAGGTGTTGGCGTCGTTGTAGATCGTGCCGGTCGTGAAGGGGGCGAGCCACGGGAAATTGGCGATATCGGCAAGGGTGTATTCGTCGCCCGCAAGAAAGCGGCTTTCCCCGAGGCGCTGGTCGGCGACGTCGAAGATCCGCTTTGTTTCCATTGCATAGCGGTTGATCGGGTATTCGTATTTCTCCGGCGCATAGGCGTAGAAATGGCCGAAGCCGCCGCCGATGAAAGGTCCGCTGGCGACCTGCCAGAACACCCAGGACAGCACCTCTGCGCGGGCTGCCGGATCGGCGGGCAGGAACATCTCGAACCTTTCGGCCAAGTGGACGAGGATCGCGCCGCTTTCGAACACGCGGAAGGGTGCGTCGGGATTGCTGCGGTCGAGCAGGGCGGGGATCTTTGAATTGGGGTTCACACCCACAAAGCCGCTGGTGAACTGTTCGCCATCCCCGATGTTGACCGTCCACGCATCATATTCCGCGCCGGTGTGCCCGGCCTCGATCAGCTCCTCGAGCATGATCGTCGCCTTCACGCCATTGGGCGTGGCGAGTGAATAGAGCTGGAAGGGTTGCTCGCCGACGGGGAGTTCCTTGTCCTCGCGTGCGCCTGCGGTGGGGCGGTTGATGTTGGCAAAGCGCCCGCCGGAGACGGTTTCGGCGCTCCAGACGGCGGGCGGGGTGTAAGTGGCATCGGCCATGCGGATTACTCCTTTGGGCGCAGCAAAAGCGCGCGCTGTCGTGAATGCCTAGCTGGCGTGGCCGGAGCCCTATCGCAAGCTGGAACATCGCACGCGTCCAGCGCATTTCCTTGGCGATGGAAAAGCTGGTCTATGTTGACGACGCCCTGCCCGGCATCACCCGCAGGCGGGTGGGCAAGGGCTGGGCCTATTATGATCCCTCGGGCGCATTGATCCGCGACGGACAGGAAAAGAAGCGCCTGGGTGCCATCGCTCTCCCGCCCGCCTACATGGACGCGTGGTTCTGCCCCGCGCCGAACGGGCACATCCTCGCCACCGGTTATGACGATGCCGGGCGCAAGCAATATCGCTACCACCCCGATTTCCGCGCCCAGCAGGACAGCGCGAAATACGACTCCTGCGCGAGTTTCGGCAAGCTGCTCCCGCTGGTGCGCCAGCGCGTTGCGGAGGACATCGTAGGGCGCGGCGTCTCGCGAGAGCGGGCGCTGGCCGCTGTGGTGCGATTGCTCGACCTGTCGGCGATCCGCATCGGCAACGAGCACTATGCCAAGGCCAATGACAGCTACGGCGCAACCACCTTGCGCGCCGATCATGCCGAGGTAGGCAAGCGCAAACTCGGGCTCCACTTTGTCGGCAAAGGCGGCAAGGAGCACGATCTGGAGGTCAAAGATGCGGACCTTGCTGCGGCGGTGCGGCGCATGGAAGACCTCGACGATGCCGAAGACGACCATCTGTTCCGTTACGAAGGCGATGACGGCGAGGTGCGCCCCGTCACCTCGGGCGATGTGAATGCCTATTTGCGCGAGACGATGGGCGCGGATTTCAGCGCCAAGCATTTTCGGACCTTCCATGCCAGCAGCCTCGCTTTCGAAAGGCTGGCAAAGGGTGACGGCCATGTGAAACTTTCCCAGATGCTCGAACATGTCGCCGAACGGCTGGGCAATACGCCTGCCATTGCGCGCAGTTCCTATGTCCACCCGGCGGTGATCGCGCGGATCGACGGGCAGGAGGCGTGGCGCGCAGGGCTGAAGCTGCCGCGCCAGACGCGCTGGCTGACCCGCGCCGAACGCGGGCTGATCGCCTTTCTGGAGGAATGCGGGGCGGCGAGCGATTATCTGGCGAGCGAGACAGCCTAGGCAGCGCGCGCTCGCCGCGTTACAGCCGCGCGCAGCAGGAGACGCGCACGGATGAGCGAAGCCCACCCCTTTTACGACATGCACGAACATGGCTTCGTGCGCGTGGCCACGGCAACCCCGTGCAGCCGCCCCGCCGACGTTGCCTATAACACGGCGGGCGTGCTGGCCGAGGCGCGCAAGGCCCATGCGGCGAATGTCGATCTGGTGGTGTTCCCCGAACTCACCCTGTCGTCCTATGCGATCGATGATCTGCTGCTCCAGCATGCGCTGATCGAGCGGGTCGAGCAGGCGCTCGCCGAGGTGGTGGCGGCCTCGGCCGATCTCAGCCCGGTGCTGGTCATCGGCGCCCCGCTGAAGCGCGCGGACAAGCTTTACAATTGCGCGGTGGTGATCGCCCACGGGCAGATCCTCGGCGTGGTGCCCAAGAGCTTCCTGCCCAACTACCGCGAGTTCTACGAGAAGCGCCATTTCGCCCACGGGCGCGGCTGCACCGATCTGTGGATCGGCGTGGCGGGCGAGGAAGTGCCGTTCGGCACCGACCTCGTGTTTGCCGCCGCAAACCTCCCCGGCTTCCGCTTCGGGGTCGAGATTTGCGAAGATTTCTGGGCGCCGATCCCGCCGGGGATGACCGCTGCGCTCGCGGGCGCGCTGATCCTGTGCAACCTGTCCGCCTCGCCCGTCACCATCGGGCGCGCGGATGATCGCCATCTGCACTGCCGCTCCTCCGCCAGCCGCGCGATCGCCGCCTATGTCTATTCGGCCAGCGGGCACGGCGAGAGCACAACCGATCTCGCGTGGGACGGGCAGGGCGTGGTCTACGAGATGAGCACGCTGCTCGCCCAGAGCGAGCGCTTCGACCGTTCGGGCGAGCTTACCGTCGTGGACATCGACACCGAGCGTCTTGCCGCAGAACGGATGCGCAACCAGACTTTCGCCGATGCTGCCGAATGGGCAGGACGGCCAGAGGACACTTATCGCCGGATCGTCTTCGAACATGCCTATGCCGAGGGTGATATCGGCCTGGTGCGCCCTGTCGCGCGCTTCCCCTTCGTCCCCGACCGGCCCGAAAAGCTCGACGAGGATTGCTACGAAGCCTTCAACATCCAGGTCGATGCGCTGATGCGGCGGATCGAGTCGACCGGGGCGAAGAGCCTCGTGATCGGTATTTCCGGCGGGCTCGACAGCACGCACGCGCTGATCGTTGCCGCCAAGGCCTGCGACCGGCTGGGCCTGCCGCGCTCCACCATTCGTGGGTACACCATGCCCGGTTTCGGCACCTCGGATGGCACCAAGAGCAACGCCCACCGGCTGATGGCGGCAATGGAAATTACCGCGGGCGAGATCGACATCCGTCCTGCGGCGCACAAGATGCTCGAGGATATCGGCCACGCCTTTGCCGCCGGGGAGCCGGTGCACGATGTGACCTTCGAGAATGTGCAGGCGGGGCTGCGCACCGATTACCTGTTCCGCCTTGCCGGGCAGCACGGTGGCTTTGTGGTGGGCACCGGCGATCTCAGCGAGCTGGCGCTCGGCTGGTGCACCTATGGCGTGGGCGACCACATGAGCCATTACGGCGTCAATTCCGGCGTTCCCAAGACGCTGATCCAGTACCTGATCCGCTGGGTCATCGCGACCGGCCAGTTCACCGATGCCTGCGGCGAGGTGCTGGGCGCGGTGCTCGATACCGAGATTTCGCCGGAACTGGTGCCGCCGGGTGCGGACGGGCAGGTGCAATCGACCGAGCAGCTGGTTGGCCCTTACGAGCTCAACGACTTCTTCCTCCACCACGTGATCCGCTTCGGCCAGCGGCCCTCCAAGGTCGCGTTTCTCGCGTGGCACGCATGGAAGGCGCGCGGGGCGGGGCTGTGGCCGGCGGGCTTCCCGGATGCGAGCAAGAATGATTATGATCTGGCCACCATCGCCCGCTGGATGGACAAGTTCTGCGCGCGGTTCTTCGGCTTCTCGCAGTTCAAGCGTTCGGCCTTGCCCAACGGGCCAAAGGTCTCCTCGGCAGGTGCGCTTTCCCCCCGCGGAGATTGGCGCGCGCCGTCCGACGCGGTGGCAACCGTGTGGCGTGACGAACTGCGCGAGAGCCTGCCTGACGATGTCGTCCGCGAGGTGTTCGGCCCCCCTGCCAGCTGATGCCGAAGAGCCTGCCTCTCTCCGCGCTCGGCATCATGCTGTTCTGCAATGTCGCCTGGGCGCTCAATGTGGTGGTCAGCAAGATCGCGGTGAGCACGCTGGGGCTGCCGCCGCTGTTCTACACCGTGCTGCGTTCGGCAACGGTGCTGGCGGTGCTGTTCCCGCTGTTGCTGCGGCAGCGGCCGGAGCGCCTGCCGCTGGTGCTGCTGATCGGCTTTGCCATCACCGGCGGGAGTTTTGGATTGCAATTCATAGGCTTGCAGACCGCAAGTCCCTCTGCCGTCGGCATCGTCAACCTGTCGGGTGCGCCGCTGACGGTGCTGTTTGCGATCCTGTTTCTGGGCGAGGAAGTGCGCTGGCGGCGCGGGCTCGGCATGGCGCTGGCGCTGGGCGGCGTCGGCCTCGCCATTGGTGCGCCCTCCGACGCTGGCGATCCGGTGGGGCTGGGTTTCGCCTTTGCCGGAGTGCTGATCGGGGCCTTCGCCTCGGTCTTCGTCAAGCGGCTCGATATCGGCGCGGTGAGCCTTCAGGCATGGGCAGGGCTCGCCTCGCTCGGCGTGATGCTGCCGGGAACATTGCTGCTGGAAAGCGGGCAAATTGAAGCGGTTACAGCCGCACCGCTGGCGGTCGCGGGATGTGTGCTGTTTGCCGGGGTGGTCGTCTCGGTCGGGGCGCATTCGGCCTATTTCCGGCTGTTTCAGGCGCATGATGCCAACCTGATCGTGCCGATGACCTTGCTGACCCCGCTGCTCACCATCGCTTTCGGGACGTGGCTGACGGGGGACACCATCGGCTGGCCGCTGATCATCGGCGGGACAATGGCGCTGGTGGGCGTGGCGATTATCGTGATCCGCCCGAGTCGCACGATCTTCAAGCCGCGGCTGACCCGGCCCGACATGTAAACCGCCATGTTTCCCGTGAAACATCCCCGCTAACCGGGGCTAGCGGGGGTCTAAGGGGGGTCTGGAGGGGGTCTAACGGGGGTCTGGCACCTGCTTCATCGGGGCAAGGAGGGGGCGGCGCGATGATCGCGAACCGCCCCCCTTCAATCACGCCGCAATCTTGAGCGCGGCTTCCTGTGCGGCAGCGATCTTCGCTTCGCCGTCCAGCCCCATGATCCCGTCCGCCGCGACAATCTCGACATCGGTGATCCCGAGGAAGCCGAGGAAGAAGGTCAGCCAGCGGCTCATGAAGTCGACATCGCTACCCACCGGCGTCCCGCCGCTGGCGATGGCGAGATAGGCCTTCTTGCCCTTCAGCAGGCCTTCGGGGCCGTTGGCGGTGTAGTGGAACGTCGTCCCGGCGCGGGCGACCAGATCGGCCCAGGCTTTCAGCGTGGCAGGCGCACCGAAATTGTAGATCGGCGAGGCGATGACGATGGTTTCGGCGGCCTGCAATTCAGCGATCAGCGTGTCGGCAATCGCGGCCAGCTGCGCCTGTTCCGGCGTGCGGTCGGCTGCCGCAGTAAGGTTCGCGCCGAAGCGTTCCGCGCTGACATAGGGCAGGTCGTTGGCGGCGAGATCGCGGGTGGTGACGCTGGCGTCGGACTTCGCGGCGAGGCCATCGACAATCCGCTGACCCAGCCCGCGCGAGATCGAATCGGTGTCCGAACGGATGCTGGCGGTGACGTAGAGAATGTTGCTCATGGTGGGGTTCCTTCACTTCAGGAGAGGGGGTGGAGCCGGCCGGCGGGGGAGATGGGGGGAGGCCGGCTCCGGGGGTAAGCTTCCCCCTCCTCTTCAGAGGAGGGGCGCGAGACTTGCCAGCTTGCTGGCTAGTCGCAGCGGGGTGGTGGGTTGCTTCGCTCGCTCCGCTCGCCACCACCCCCAACCCCCTCCTCTGAAGAGGAGGGGGCCTACATGGCTACGCCGCGTCGACCAGCACGACCTCGCTGTCTTCGAGCGCGGTGATGGTGACGCTGTCGAGCGCGGTGATTGCCACGCCGTCGCGGGCGAGCGCTTCGACATCGCCGATCCGCACCTTGCCGGTGGCGGGGACGAGGTAGAGGTGACGATCGGCGCTGCGAGGCGTGTAGGTCACGCTTGTCCCCGCCTTGATTGTTGCGCCCAGCACACGGGCATCGGCGCGGATCAGCAGCGCGTCGTCATCATTCGCCGCGCCGCTGGCGAGCGGGATGAAGGCGCCGTTGCGGTCGTCCTTGGGGAACTGGCGTGCGCCCCAGCTGGGTTCGCCGCCGCGCGCGTCGGGGATGATCCAGATCTGGAAGATCCGGGTTTCCTCGCCTTCGAGGTTATACTCCGAGTGACGCACGCCGCTGCCCGCGCTCATTACCTGCACGTCGCCCGCTTCGGTGCGGCCTTCATTGCCCATGCTGTCACGGTGGGTGATCGCACCGGCGCGGACATAGGTGATGATCTCCATGTCGCTATGCGGGTGGGTGGGAAAGCCCGTGCCCGCAGCAATGGCGTCATCATTCCAGACCCGCAAAGCGCCCCAGTGGACGCGGGCCGGATCATGGTAATTGGCAAAGGAGAAATGGTGATGCGCATCGAGCCAGCCGTGGTTCGCGGAACCAAGTGTGTTGAAGGGACGCAGTTCAATCATGGCGTGTCTCCTGTCTTCGTTGAGGCGGAGATAGGCCACGTGGATCGAACGGATAAGTGCGATAAAACTTGCCAAGATGTTCGGATTATCTGAACATGCTTGGCATGAAACTCGGTGAACCCAGTCTCGATCAGCTGCGCATCTTCATCGCCGTGGCTGAACACGGCAGCTTTGGCGGGGCGGCCAAGGCGATGGGCCGCGCGGTCTCCGCCGTATCCTACGGCATCGCCCAGCTGGAGGCGCAGCTCGGCCTCAGCCTGTTCGCGCGTGAAGGATCACGCCGCCCGGTGCTGACCGACGCGGGCGAGGGCCTGCTGGCCGAGGCGCGCGGGATTGCCGACGGGGTCGATGCGCTGCTGGCGAAAGCGCGCTCGCTCCACGCCGGGCAGGAGCCGTCGCTGACGCTGGTGGTCGACGTGATGGTGCCGGGCGATGTGACCGCGCATGTGCTCGGCGAATTCCGGCGAATGTTCCCCACCTGTGCGCTGACCTTGCGGATCGAAGGGCTGGGTGCGGTTGCGGCCTGCGTCATCAATGGCGGATCGGACCTTGCCATCGGCGGCCCGGTAATCGGCGATAATGCCGCGCTGGAACGCCAGGCGGTGGGCGAGATCGACCTGATCCCGGTCGCCGCGCCCTCGCACCCGCTGGCCCAGCCGGACATCGCGCCGGGGGAAAGCCGCCGCCATCTGCAACTGGTGCTGACCGACCGGTCGCCGCTGACCGAGGGGCTGGAATTCTCGGTTCTGTCCCCGCTCACCTGGCGGCTTGGCGACCTGAGCGCCAAGCATTCGCTGCTCAAGGAAGGGCTGGGCTGGGGCAACATGCCGCGCGGCATGGTGGCGGGCGACATTGCGAGCGGGGCGCTGGTCGAGCTGGACCTGCCGGAAAAGCCGGGCGCCGATTATCGCCTCAACGCGCTGTGGCGGCGTGACACACGGCTGGGCCCGGCGGCCAGCTGGCTGGTCGATGCGTTCCGCGAGGGATTGGCGCGGTGCCCGACATAAAGGGGGCTCCGGCTGCACCTGTACCGGTACGCTGAACCGCGTTGCCGCGCGCCGTGCGACCGGTTGATTGTGCAGGTCATGAACCTTGTCTTCGATACGGCCGCACATCGCTTGCGGCGCGCAAGCCTGCGACCGGGCATGGTGTTGCTGTGGATCGCCTTCGCCGCCGTTTTCGCTGCCGTCCCGATCCTGCCCGACACCACCGCGCTGGCGCAGTACGAATCCTTCCCCTGTCCTTCTGGCCCGGGACCGGGGCAGGTGGGGATCGGGCCCGGTCCCGGCGGGGTGCCGATGTGCCGGACCACCACCAATGGCAATCCCGGCAGCGGCCCAGCGCCGGCCGTGCTGCCGAGCCGCTTCAACGCGGTCGCATGGCATCAGGACTATGAAGATTACTGGGCCGTCGGCGGCCGTCCCAGCCGCAGCGCCGCGGCAGTTGATGCGGTGGCTCTGTGCAATCAGGATACAGGCGGGGGATGCACGCTGGCCGCCTGGACGGAAAATGGCGCAGTGGCGCTTGCCCGGCGGGCGGATGGCAATGTTTATATTGGTCAGGCGGAGAGCGACGCCAGTGCCAAGCGCATTGTCCTGAATGATTGCAATGCGAACAGCGTGCTGCCGTGTGAAATCATTGGAACCCACGGCAGCAAGAGCGGCGCTCGCCGCCCAAGGGATCTCGTGCAGGCGCGCAGGATTTACGGCGCGGCGGCATGGATCGACGGTGATGGATACGATCGGCGGTTGTTTGTCGCGACCGGCCACCCTTCGGTCGCGGCAGCCGAACAGGCCGCGATAGATGCATGCGAGCGCAGCAAACCGCAGGTTAGCTGCACAGTCGCCATGCATACCGGCAACGGTTTCATTCAGGTGTTTCATGCGCAGGCCGCAAACGGCGATATGATCGACAGGCTCGTGCCTGAAAGGTCCGCGAAGCGGGCTGCGCAGGCCGCGCAGCAGATTTGCCGGAAGGAAAAGTCCAAGTGCCTTCTGCGCGGCAGCTATGACGTGCGGACGCCCGGTCTGTTCGTGCACGACTATGGTTCTGCCGCGACCGGGGAGCCCAGGAAATGATGAACTCGGCGATGAAGACGCTGATGCGGGTGGCGGCGGCTTCTTCCGGAAGAGCCAGGCGCCGACGATCGCCTCAACGCGCTGTGGCGGCGCGACACGCGGCTAGGCCCGGCGGCCAGCTGGCTGGTCGATGCGTTCCGCGAGGGATTGGCGCGGTGCCCCACCCGATAAAGGCGCGGATCATCTTTGTACTAGTGCACCGCAACGCGTTGCTTTGATCCGCGTTAGCGGACGACGGTGCTAGGCATGAGTATACGACTTTTTCTGGAAGCTGCCGCGCGTTTGGTCCGACGAGGGCTGATGCGGCCCGGTTTCGCTTTGGCGTGGCTGGCAAGCGCTGCCCTTCTCGCTGGCGTTCCGATCACGCCTGACACCACGGCTTGGGCGCAATTGGAGGCTTGGCCTTGTCCTGCCGGACCGGGACCGGGCGAAGTCGTGGTGGGGCAGGGTGTTCAAGGGGTCCCGATGTGCCGCGGCGGTCAGGGCGGCGCGCCGGCCTTGCTGCCCAGCCGGTTCAATGCCGTCGCCTGGCACCCCGACTATGACGACTTCTGGGCCGTGGGCGGGTATCTGTCGCGCAATGCTGCTGCCGATGCCGCAGTGGCTCTGTGCAATCAGGATACGGGCGGGGGATGCACGTACGCCTTCGGCGCAGAAAATGGAGCGATCGCGGTTGCCCGGGGATGGGATTCGGCGCTGTGGATCGACGACGGGCCGGACGGAGGCAGCGCGAAACGCAAAGCCTTGCGCAGGTGCAATCCGAACAACCTGTTGCCGTGCGAAGTTATCGGCACCCATGGCAGCAAGAGCGGCACCCGCCGCCCCAAGAATCTCGTCCTCGCGCGCAGGGTCTTTGGCGCAATGGCATGGCCTCGCAGTAATGGCGATCGGCGGATGTTCCTTGCGACAGGCCACGCAAATCCTGACGATGCCGCAAGCGCCGCGCTGGACCTGTGCACGCGCAATTCGCCGACGGGGGATTGTGGCGTGCAGATGAGCTTTACCAGCGGGTACGTTCAGGCGTTCAGGTCGCAAGCCGCGGCCACGGGCGAGCTGATCAACCGTGCCATCTCGGAAGTTTCTGCCAAACGGGCGGAACAGGCGGCGCAGGCGTTGTGCAAGGAGTTGAAGGAAAAGTGCTTTTTGCAGGGCAATTATGACGTGCGGAGCCGCGGCCTGTTTGTCCTCGACTTCGAGGCGCCGTTGCCCGCTGCTCCCAAGAAGTAGAGGATGATGCGATGACAATGCGGTTCCGCAAGGCTCTGTGGCAAACCGCACTCGTGCTGGCCTTGTCAGGCGCTGCTCACCCGGCGGCCGCACAGTCGAGCGCACAGGGGGACGCGGCGTCTGATTCCGGCAATACGCTGCCCACGGTGCAACTTTACGCGCAGCCGGGTGATGGCACAGGGCACGGATTTGGCGCTATCGTGCATAATCCGGACTATCTCGGCATCTGGATCGCGACCGGAGGCAAGGACCAGCAAGAACCGCTCCATGAAGCTATGGGGACTTGCCGATCCATGGTGGGCGAAGGCTGCGAACCGGTGGGCGCCTTGAATGCACCGGCGCTTGCAATCGGATACGGGCCGACAGCCGATTTCTATTTCTCGGTCGGTGCTACGCCGGAAGAGGCGCAGGCCAAACTCGATGAGAATTGTCGTGAGAGCTTTGGCCGCAACTGCACGTTCGGCCGCACCTTCGTGTTGCCCGACAGGGGCGTTTACGAGCCGGCCGATTACCGGAGGCGCGGCTATGCTGCGCTGGCGGGTGGCTGGGCGAATCTCGACAAGGATACTGCGAAGGAAGCAGACCAGCGCATCTGGTTCGCAACCGGGCAGGCGAGCTGGAAAGAGGCGATCGCCAAGGCGATGGAGCCCTGCATCGCAGCGCTCGGTGAAGCGCAATGCCGCTTCTTTACCGCAAGCGGCGATACGCGGATTGCCATCTACGTCGAAAAGACGGGCAAGAACGGCGGGTTCACGGTCAATCGCACGTCGGAACTGGTCATCGGCGATATCGTGGAGAAATGCAGGGCCACCGCCGATCAGTGCGAGCTGATCGATATCCTCGATCCGCAGGTGGAGAAGGTGCAGATGTACGACCTCTACACCGTCGCGGGGGTGCCCCTGCCGACCCAATAGCAGGCATGGGCCCTAGGCCGGAGAGTGCTTCAGGCCCGCCGCAGCCAGTCGAGCGCTTCGACCTTGGTCTCGAAATACTCGACCTCGGCGGCTTGGGCGATGCGGCGGTATTGCATCCGCACCAGCGGCGCGGCGTTCAGCACGGCGAAGCGCCGCAGCCCGTTGCGCGTGCCTGCCTCAATGGAATCGCGGATCGCATCGGCGGTGGCGCGGTCCTGCGGCATGAAGTCCTTGAAGTCGCCCAGCACATCGAACGGCGTTCCCGCCTTCATGAACGGCTTGGCCGCCTCGCCGAGTTCGAACAGGAAGCGCTTCATCCCTTCCGCATCCCAATAGCCGCCGATGGCGAACTGCACTTCGGCGCGGCTCGCATCGCTGGTGATGGTATGGGTGGGGGTCATCACGCTCATGCGCGCGAGTGTCGCGTAACGGGGTTAAGCGAGTGTTTCGCGTCACGCTTTACGTAGCGGTAGGCATTTCGCCCGTCTGCCGCTGATCAAGGCAAGCGCCCGAAGCACAGCGGCGGATCGCCATCCCGCCACGGCGCGTATTTCTGCATGACGGCGGCGAAAAGCGGGGAGGCGAGGTGCAGATCCAGCCAGGCTTGCAGATGCGGAAGGTGTTGGGCGGCGAACCATGCGGGATCGATTGCGGCAAACTGGCGGATGAAGGGGAACAGGGCAATGTCGGTGAAGGCGCGGGTTGGTCCGCACAACCACGGCGCAGCGGTCAACTGCTCCTCCAGCGGTATCAGCAATGCCAGCGCGGCGGCGCGGTGATCGCTGCCATCGTCGTCAGCGTAGCGCCCCGGATATTTCGCGCGGTCGAGGTGATGTTTGAACGGCCTGTCATTGGCCGCGATCAGCGCTGCATCTTCGCCGTGGAGCCAGCCTTCAGGATCATTCTGCGTGAGCGCCCAGCGCATGATATCGAGGCTCTTGTCAATCACCGTCCCATCCGCCAGCACCAGCACCGGGACAGTCGCCTTGGCTGAGGCTGCGATCAGCGCTGGCGGCTTGGCGGCAAGCTTCACCTCACGCAGCTCGACGGTGATCCCCGCCGCCCACAGCGCCATGCGCGCCCGTATCGCATAGGGGCAGCGGCGGAAGGAATAGAGGATGGGCCCGAACTCCATGCGCCTACTCATTCCTTCGGCGGGCGCACTGCGCCGACGTGCATTTCGCCGCGCGCCTTGGCGAGTGCCTCCTGCCGCTGGCGTTCGGCGTAACCGGCGCGCTGTTCGGGCGTGCGTTCGTGGATGCAGGCGGGGCAGCTCACACCATCCTCGTAATCGGGGTGAGCGAGTGCGACCTCGTCAAGCGGGCGGCGGCAGGCGCGGCACAGCTGGAAGGTGCCTTGCACAAGCCCGTGGCCGACGCTCACCCGCTCATCGAACACGAAGCATTCGCCCTGCCACAGGCTTTCATCTTCGGGCACTTGCTCGAGGTATTTGAGGATCCCGCCCTTGAGGTGGTAGACCTCCTCCACCCCTTCCGCCCGCAGGAAGCTGGTGGATTTCTCGCAGCGGATGCCGCCGGTGCAGAACATCGCGACGCGCTTCTTGCCGTCGAGCAGTTCCTCGCGGTGGGCGCGGAACCAGGCGGGAAAGTCCCGGAAGCTCGGCGTTGCCGGATCAACTGCTCTGGCAAAGGTCCCGACCGCAACTTCGTAATCATTGCGGGTGTCGATCACGAGCGTGTCCGGGTCCGCGATGAGGGCGTTCCAGTCGTTCGGGTCGACATAGTGGCCGACGGCGAGCGTGGGGTCGATATCAGGCTCGCCCATGGTGACGATCTCGCGCTTCACCCGCACCTTCATGCGGTGGAACGGCATTTCGGGGGCGGCGGAGAACTTCACGTCGAGATCGGCGCAACCGGGCAGTGCGCGGATGTGGCCGAGCACCGACGCCAGCGCATTGTCGGTGCCCGCAATGGTGCCATTGATCCCCTCGCGCGCGAGCAGCAGCGTGCCCTTGATCCCATGCGCCTCGCACGCGACCAGCAGCGGCGCGCGCAGAGCCTCGGGATCGGGGAAGGGCGTAAACTTGTAGAGCGCGGCGACCTGAATGGATTTCGTCATTTGTCGCCGGTGGGTTTGGCTACTGCACGGCGCCATGGCCGGGTTGCCGTGGCTGGCTTCCAGCAACTCTCGAGTGACTTCGCAAAGGCGTCAGCCCAGCCGCTGGGCAGGCCGTCACCGACATGACCCTGATAGCGAAAATCGGTAAAATAATTCGGGCGGAAGCGCACATCGATGGTGTCAAAGTGCATGATGATCGCAATCTCATCGGACGGTTCTTGGATCAGCGGCTCGCCAAACCAGCGCAATTCGTCGGTGCTGCGCGCATGGTTCAAGGCGGCGGGGCATGTAGCAAGATCGGCTTCCAGCCACTCCACCGCGCCATCATCGAGCGCTTTAAGCAGTTCCTTGCGTGACGAAACGCCGCGGGTGTGGAGGTCTTCCAGCAGACGGGTGCCGCGCCAGCGCGGGCGTTCAGGCTCTCCGTCATAGGGGGCGCGGATCATCCGTGCCTGCAGACGGTCACGGCACGATCGGTCACCCTCGGCATCCGCGTCGTGGCAACCTTTGTACAGAGCGATCGCATAGACCGGAAAGTCGTAGTCATCACCGAGATATCGGATCGTCAAAATCGGTGCTTCGACATATCTGCCATCGAAGAAACGTTCCGGATCGAAGGCTTCGGCTAGAACGGTCTGATGCAAGTCAAACCCGCGCCTGCTTTCCGCCTGCGCCGGGAGTGCTGCAACCAAAGCCAGCGTGACGGCAAAAATTCTCAAACCCGCATCACCCAGCCATGGGTATCCGCGATCCGGCCCGTCTGGATGCCTACCAGCGTCTCGCGCAGTTTGGCTGTGGTCTGGCCGATGCCGCCTGCGCCAATGGTGAACTCGCCATCCGGCCCTGCGACCTTGCCGACTGCGGTGACGACCGCCGCGGTGCCGCAGGCCATGACCTCGACGAGGCGGCCGCTCGCCGCGTCCTCGCGCCATTGGTCGATGGAATAGGCGGCTTCGGAGACCTTCAGCCCCTGCTCGGTCAGTAATGCGATCAGGCTGTTGCGGGTGATGCCGGGCAGGATCGTGCCGGTCAGCGGCGGGGTGATGACGGTGCCGTCGGCGAAGACGAAGAACAGGTTCATCCCGCCCAGCTCCTCGACCCACTTGTGTTCGGCTGCGTCGAGGAACAGCACCTGGTCATGGCCCTTGGCAAAGGCCTGGCCGGTTGGCACGAGGCTGGCGGCATAGTTGCCGCCACATTTGGCCGCGCCGGTGCCGCCTGGGGCTGCGCGGGTATATTCGGAAATCCAGATGCTCACCGCCTTGGCGCCGGACTTGAAGTAGTTGCCGGCGGGCGAGGCGATGACGATGAACTTGTATTTCTTGGCCGGACGCACGCCGAGGAAGGCCTCGGTCGCGATCATGAAGGGGCGCAGGTACAGCGATCCGCCCTCGACCGCCGGATACCAGTTACCGTCCACATCCAGCAGCGCGCGGATCGCGCCGAGGAACAGTTCGGGCGGAAGCGCGGGCATGGCGAGGCGCTCTGCCGAGGCATTGAAGCGCGCGGCGTTGGCTTCAGGGCGGAACAGCCCGAGTGCGCCGTCAGGGTGGCGATAGGCCTTCAGCCCCTCGAAGATTTCCTGCGCGTAATGCAGCACGCTCGCCGCCGGATCGAGCGGGATGGGCTGGCGCGGGCCAATGGTCGGGGTCTGCCAGCCGCCCAGCGCCTCGTCATAGTCGATCACCACCATGTGATCGGTGAACACGGTGCCGAAGCCCGGATCGGCGATCAGCGCATCGCGGGTGGCATCAGGCGTGGGCGAGGGGTGGGGCAGACGGGTGAAGTGCATGGAATGCGCCTAATCCTGCGCGGTGGAGAGAGCAAGATTAGACCGCTCCATTGCGTTAATGATGCGGGCGGATAAATCTAGATGCCCAACAGGGAGTAGCGCATTGTCGGCAAAACACGTCAGTATCGTTGCCACTCTCGCGCTGGCGGCGGGGTGCACGGCCGAACAGCCTAGCAAAGGGGATGGCACGCAGGAGGGCACAGCGGAGATTTCTGCGAACGCCATCACCTGCACTTACCCTGTCCGCCCTGGAGACACCGCGCAAACGATCCTGGAGCGGCTGGACAAGGACGCACGGCGTGAGGAGTTGATGGGCGGCGAGGGCGAGATGTTCGACGGCGTGGTGCTGTGGCCGGACGATCCGGGCAGGCGGCTCGAGCTATCCTTCGCCAAGGATGGCATCGGTGAGGTGACCTCGCTGCGTGTCGCCGGGGAGCGGCCTGACTGGAACATCGCCGGAGTTGGGCACGGGACCACACGTGCCGAGCTCGAGCGGCTCAATGGTGGTCCGTTCGAATTCTATGGCTTCGGCTGGGATTACGGCGGGCAGGTGTCCGACTGGAACGGCGGCGCGCTGGGCGATATCGAGGGCGGGTGCAGCCTCGGCGCGATGATCGGTGGCATGGAGGATGAGGCTGAGATGTTGCCGACGGAACTGGTGGGAGACCGCTCGGTGCGCTCCGATACCCCGTCGCTGCGAGCGCTCGACGTGAAGGTGTTCGACCTGTGGATTAACTATCCCTGATCCGCGAAAGCAGCCAAACCAACCGAGCCAAAGGCCCGCGAGGGTACGCGCGCGAGCCGCAGGCGCTCCGAAGCGAAGCGAAGGAAATAGCGCGGAGGCGCCTTCGCAACACAGAAGCGCAAATGAAAAGGGCAGTTCCGCCCGTCGGGGAACTGCCCTTAACATGGTCAGCGGCCGGAAGCGCCGCTCACAGAGCCTTACTTGGCAAGAGGATTACCGAGTATGCTCCGTAGGGATCTTCACCGACCTCGCTACTGAACCATGAGACATCGGATCACCTCCTTTCAAGCTTGTGAGCAGACCCGCCATTTCACCGGGGGCCGAGACGCGTGCGCCGCTGGTCTCAAGACACAATGTGATTCATCGCGGCGCCTTCTACAAGTCTTGTATATTTCTTTTCCCGCGTCATAATCTCCCCTCGCCGCAAGCCGCGCGGCACGTTGCGCCTGAGGGAGACCTCGGGCGTTTTTCATTTCGGCGCGGATTGTGGACAGGCTGGGGGCAAGCCTGTGGATAAGCGCGGGAGAATCGTTTCCCCCTTCGTCATTGCGAGGAGCCGAAGGCGACGCGGCAATCCATGGACCGGGGATCAATCAATGCGGCATCTTCAGGTCATGGATTGCTTCGCTATGCTCGCAATGACGAGGGTTAGCGGCAATCCTCGATCACCCGGCTCACTTCGGCGTGGCTGGGGAGGTAGAGCGGCGCATAGCCATCCACTTCCACCGCGAAGCGCCCTTTGCTCAGCGCCATCGCGTCAAGCAGCGGGTCGTTCGCCGCGATTTCGACCATTGCCATACGCGCGCCGGTGTCGGTTCCCGGGCGGGTTCGCAGCGGCCGGTCGGCGGTTTCGGTGCGGATGTGGACGCCGCGCTCGCCCGGCCCGCTGATCGACACGCCGAACAGCACAAGCCCGGGTGCGTCCGCCGGGCATACCAGCACCACGCCATAGGGCCGATCGGCGGCGAAGGTCGCTATCGTGCCAAGGGGGCCGCGCCGATATTCCCACGTTCCGGGCGTGGCAGGCTGATCCATCCAACCGGTCACGAGCGGCATCACCGGCAGAGGGCGGGGCGGCGGCACGGCCTCGATCATCGGCACACGCGGCGCGGGCGCGCGGGCGGTTGTGGCAGGCGGGGCCTTGGCGGCAGGCGCGCAGGACGCGAGCGCCAGTGATGCCACAACGAACAGGAGAGCAGCTTTCATGGCCGCACATTGCGCGCTAGAGCCTCGTCTTGTCTATGCCTGAACGCCCGCCTCCCACACTCAAGCCCGGCAAACGCCGCGTCGATCAACTGCTGGTCGAGCGCGGCCTCGCCGAAAGCCGCGCCCGCGCACAGGCACTGGTGATGGCGGGGCTGGTGTTCGCGGGCGAGACCAAGATCGACAAGCCCGGCCACCAGCTGCCCGAGGACGCCGCGCTCGATGTGCGCGGGCGCGATCATCCCTGGGTGAGCCGCGGCGGGGTCAAACTGGCCCACGCCATCGAGCACTTCGGGCTCGACCCGGCGGGCGCGGTGGCGATGGATATCGGATCGTCGACCGGGGGCTTTACCGATGTGCTGCTGACCCACGGGGCGGATCACGTGTTCTGCGTCGACAGCGGGACGAACCAGCTGGCGTGGAAGTTGCGCGAAGACTCGCGCGTCACCGTGCTCGAGCAACTCTCCGCACGGCTGCTGACCCGCGATCACATCACCCGCGATTGCAACTGGGTGGTGTGCGATGCGAGCTTCATCAGCCTTGCCAAGGTGCTCGATGTGCCGCTGCAACTGGCGGCGCCGCAATGCCGCCTTGTCGCGCTGATCAAGCCGCAGTTCGAAGTCGGGCGCGAGGAAGTGGGCAAAGGCGGGGTGGTGCGCGACCCCGCGCTGCACGCACGGGTTTGCGATGAGGTTCGGTTGTGGCTCGAAGGGCTCGGCTGGGATATACAGGGGATTGCGACCAGCCCGATCACCGGGCCGCAGGGCAATGTCGAATTCCTGATCAGCGCCTGCCGCAACGCATTGGGGGAAGATTCGTGATGAAGAACAAGCGCCTTATGATCATTGCGCTGGCTGCCGTCGCGCTCGGGCTGGCGGTTGCGCTTGGAGCGCTCGGCTAGGGGTGATCGAATTGGGGCAGTGCCCAAAAGAAAAGACCGGCAGCAACCCAAGGTTGCCACCGGTCTTAATCTTTCCCTGTCCCGACCTAGGCCGGGGCTGGTAATCCCGAAGGATTATTCAGCAGCCGGGGTTTCGGTAGCGGCCGGGGTTTCGGCAACCATCGCGTCGGTCGCGTCAGCGGCCGGGGTTTCGGTCATGGCCGGCTCTTCAGCAACAGCGGTGGTGTCGGCTTCGGTTGCAGCTTCTTCAGCCGGCTTCGAGCAAGCGGCGGTGGCGAGAGCGAGGCCGGCGACAGCGACGAGAGCGATCTTCTTCATGGTGTATTCCCCTATCGACCCTTGCGGGCCGGTGATGAGCTAAGCGCGTTATTATAACTCCCCGCCGCCAACGCGCTTTCGAATCACGGCAGGAATAAGGCAGCCTCTAGCAGACAGTTTCGCAGACCCCAAAGCGTTTCGTGACGAATTGCCCAATTTTTACCACATTTTTGTCCGCCCCCTCGGCTGAGGGGATTTGGAGTGGCCCACTTCGGGGCGATCCGGGGGGAATTTCTGACGTTCCGCCGCGCTTTCGGATGCCTTTATTTGGCTCTGGGCGTCGGCTCTGTTATCGCGTCGCTCCCGCTTGGCGGACAGCTGGAGAATCCATGAACGTTCTTGCTTCCCCTGCCCAATTGCGTGCGAGCTTCCTGCGCTGGGCATTGTTCATGGTGCCGCTGATCCTGCTGATCGGATTTGCTGCCGGGCAGTTGGGCGGGCCCGATACGCCGTGGTTCGCCGGTCTGGAGAAGCCCGCGATCTATCCGCCGCCGGTCTTGTTCGGGATCGTCTGGTCGATCCTGTTCATGCTGATCGGCCTCGCGCTGGCGCTGGTGGCAAGCGCTTGGGGCGCACACGGGCGGGGCATCGCGCTGATTGCTTTCGCGATCCACTTCCTCGTGACGCAGAGCTGGACGGCGGTGTTCTTCGGGATGCAGGACATGATCTCGGCGCTGATGGTGCTCGGCTTCGGCATTGCCAGCCTGCTTGTCGCGATGGCACTGGTGTGTCGCGTGCGGCGCGCGGCGGCGCTGCTGCTGCTGCCCTATCTGGCGTGGCTGTGCTTTGCCGGGGTGCTCAATTACCAGTTCATCGTCTCCAACCCCGATGGCGGCGCGCAAGGCGCGAACGGCGCGGAGACCCGCGTCGAATTGTGAGGCGTTTGGCAGCGAGTATTGCAAGCCACAGGCGGCGTAAGCCGATCATGTAAGCCGATCATAAGGCCGACCGGCCTCAAGTAGCAAAGCGATAGGCCGACAAGGACTCCGCCCGCAGCGACGCGATCTTCAGATCGTGTGAGCGAGGAGGTGCTTGCACTTCGGTGCAAGCAGCCCCAAAAAGAGAATATGCAAAGCCAGAACCCGATCATCGCCGACCTCGTCAAACTCGCCAACAGCGCCGCCGGAACCATGGCGGGCATGAGCCGCGAAGCCCGCGAAGGCGCGCGCGAGCGGTTGCGCGAAGCCTTTGGCGGCATCGATTTCGTCAGTCGCGAGGAATTCGAGACCGTCAAGGCGATGGCCCAGAAGGCGCGCGAACAGGCCGATGCGCTGGAAGCCCGGCTGGCCGCGCTGGAAGCCAAGAAGTAGCCACCTTCGTCGCCCCTGCGCAGGCAGGGGCCCAGGCAAGCTGGCGGACAGGCCACTAAGCCTCTAATGAGGGGCGATGGGTGGCTGGGTCTATATCATGACAAATGGTCCGCATGGCACGCTGTACATTGGCGTGACCGCTGATCTCGCCACGCGGGTTTATGAACACCGGGAAGGTCGCGGCTCGATCTTTTGCCGCAAGTACGGTTTAAAGCGGCTGGTTTACGCAGAGCGCCACGAGGCGATCACCGATGCCATCGCTCGCGAGAAAGCCATGAAGAAGTGGAAGCGCCAGTGGAAGCTGCGCCTGATCCGCAAGGATAACCCTGATTGGCTTGACCTGTTCGAGACGATCAATGCTTGAGCGCCCCGTCAAATCTCGTCGCCCCTGCGAAGGCAGGGGCCAAGATAGGCTTGCGGGGGGTGATGCAGAATGTATCCTGTCTCGGCCTACGCCGTGCGGAACGGAACACTTGCTTCATTCTACAAACGCCGGATGGGCCCCTGCCTTCGCAGGGGCGACGAAGAGGGGTGCTGCGGTGGCATGCCTGCGCAGGGGCGACGAATCGCTCAGATGAACCTGCGCGCATCCGCCATTCTGCTCGCCGCTCGCCAGCAGGGCGAGACGGGGGCCATTGCGCGTCTGCTGACTGCCGAGCACGGCCTCGTCGCCGCCTATGTGGCGGGCGGGCGCGGGCGGCAGATGCGGGCGGTGATGGTGCCGGGCAACCGCGTGGCGCTGGAACTGACCACCCGCGCGGCAAACCAGCTTCCCTTCGCGCGGCTCGAACTGGAACATTCGCGCGCGGCGATGATGACCGAGCCCTTGCCCGCCGCCGCGATCCAGTGGGCCTGCGGGCTGACCGCCACCGTCCTGCCCGAGCGTCAGGCCTATCCCGGAATTTTTCAGGCGCTCGATGCGCTGCTGGCGGCGATTGCGATTGCTCCGTCCGCGCGCGGCTGGGTGAGCGGGCTTATCGCTTATGAAACCCTGCTTTTGGGCGAACTCGGCTATGGCGGAGGCACGCCGCCGGACGCGCCCGATCTGCCGTCCCAGCTTGCCGCGCTGGCCGTGCTGGAGCGCCAGCTTTCGCACTACCTGCTTGCAGGCCACAGGGGCGATGTTATGGGCGCGCGAAGGCTGCTGACCGAACGGTTGGCGCGCATGGGGTGAAAGACAGCTTGGCCATGAAGATTGCAGTCCTGCCCGGTGACGGGATCGGCCCCGAAGTCACGGCCGAAGCGGTCGCTGTGCTTGAAGCGCTGGGGCTCCCCGGTCTGACGCTGTTCAGCGGCGATGTCGGCGGCGCGGCCTATCATCGTCACGGCCACCCGCTGCCCGAAGAAACGCTCCAGATGGCGCGCGAGGCCGATGCGGTGCTGTTCGGCGCGGTGGGTGATCCCTCGTGCGACGCGCTGGAGCGCCATTTGCGGCCCGAGCAGGCGATCCTTGGCCTGCGCAAGCATCTCGGCCTGTTCGCCAATCTGCGTCCGGCGCGAGTATTTGCGGGTCTGGAGCATCTTTCACCGCTGCGCGCCGATATCGCCGCCGGTCTCGACATGCTGATCGTGCGCGAACTCACCGGCGACGTCTATTTCGGCGCCAAGGGCCAGCGCGCCAATGACGCGGGCGAGCGCGAGGGGTGGGACGCCATGTCCTATTCGGAAAGCGAGGTTCTCCGCATCGCCCATGTCGCCTTCCGCGCGGCGCAGACGGCAGGCCTGCCGCTCACCAGCGTCGACAAGGCCAATGTGCTCGAAACCAGCCAATTGTGGCGCGATGTGGTGTTGGAAGTGGGGGCGGAATACCCCGAAGTCACGCTCGACCACATGTATGTCGATAACGCCGCGATGCAGGTGGTGAGCCACCCCGAACGCTTCGGCGTGGTGCTGACCGGCAATCTGTTCGGCGATATTCTCTCCGACCTTGCAAGTGCCGCAGTCGGTTCTATCGGCCTGCTGCCGTCCGCCTCGCTGGGCGAGCGTCAGACCGCGCACGGCACCTTTGGTCTCTACGAACCCATCCACGGCAGCGCGCCGGATATCGCCGGGCAGGGCAAGGCCAACCCGATGGCGACGATCCTCTCCGCCGCGATGATGTTGCGCCACTCCTTCGGTCGCGAGGCCGAGGCTGCGCGGATCGAAAGCGCGGTGGCCAAGGCGCTTGCCGATGGCATCCTCGGCGGCGATCTGGGCGGCAGCCACGGCACGGCAGCCATCGGCGCCGCAGTGCGCGAGCGGCTCTGACGGCCATGAGCCTCGACCTCGCCATCATCCTGCCCACCCTCAACGAGCGGGGCAATCTCGGCCCGCTGGTCGAGCGGATCGACCGTGCCATCGGCGCTGCGGCCTTGTGGGAAGTCATCATCGTCGATGATGACAGCAAGGACGGCACGGCAGACGAGGCGCGCGAAATTGCACTCACCGACCCGCGTGTGCGGGTGATCCAGCGCATCGGCCGGCGCGGGTTGGCGAGCGCCGCCATCGAAGGCTTCTGCGCGACCGCCGCGCCGTACGTTGCCGTGATGGACGCCGACCACCAGCACGATCCTGCGTTGCTGCCCGGCATGCTCGCCGCGCTCAAATCGGGTGAGGCGGAAATCTGCGTCGCCAGCCGCTTTGCCGAAGGCGCCAGCACCGCCGATTGGGCCGCGCCCGAGCGCGAGAAGCTGTCGACCTATGCCAATGCGCTCGCCCGCAAGATCACCGGCGTTGACCTCAGCGATCCGATGAGCGGATATTTCATGCTCCCCGCCGCCACCGCCCGCACGCTGGTGCCGCGCCTGTCGGGGATCGGCTTCAAGATCCTGCTCGATCTGCTGGCGACCTCGGACACGACCATGAAGGTCAAGGAATTCCCCCTCAATTTCGCGGCAAGGCGCGAAGGAGAAAGCAAGCTGGACCGCGCCATTCTGTTCGATTTCCTCGCCGGGCTGTACGACAAGACCCTTGGCAAGGTGATCCCGACCCGCTTCGCCCTGTTCGGCACTGTCGGCGCGCTGGGCGTGGTGGTGCACTTCGCCGTGCTGACAGCGTTGCTGTTTGCCTTTGGCGAGCGCTTCGCCATCGCGCAGACGGCCGCGGTGCTGGTGGCGATGAGCTTCAACTTCTGGCTCAACAACTGGCTGACCTACCGCGACAAGCGGCTGACGGGCGTATCGGCGCTGCTGCGCGGCTGGCTGGGTTTCATCGCGACCTGCGCGATCGGCGCCTTCGCCAATGTCGCGATTGCGACCTTCCTCGAAGGGCAAGGCGTGTTCTGGGCCGCCGCCGCACTGGCGGGCATCGTGGTCGGATCCGTCTGGAACTACGCCCTGTCGAGCCGCTTCGTGTGGGGTAGGTTTTAGGTAACCACTCGTCATTGCGAGCGAAGCGAAGCAATCCATGGCCCGACCGCGCGATTTTCAACCCGCCGTCTACATTATGGCCAACCACAAGAATGGCACGGTCTATGTCGGCGTGACCTCCGATCTTCCGCAGCGCGCTTGGCAGCACCGTGAGGGCACCATTGCCGGCTTCACACAGCGACACGGCTGCAAGCGGCTCGTCTGGTTCGAACTGCACGCCACAATGGAGCACGCAATTGCTCGGGAAAAGCAGATCAAGGGTGGCTCGCGGGCGAAGAAGATCGCGTTGATCGAGGCTGCTAATCCTGAATGGCTGGATCTGTTCTTTGGCCTGAACGGTTAGGCAATGGATTGCTTCGTCGCTGCGCTCCTCGCAATGACGAAGAAGAAAGCGTTATCTCCACCCCTCAAGCCAGGCCCAGACCAGATAGCTGTCCGGCCCCACCAGCGGTGTGCCGGCGATGATCGGGAAGAACCACGCGAAGATCGCCACCGATCCTGCCGGGATGCCCCACGCAAGCCACTTGCCGTAGGGCACACGGCGCAAATCGCTGCATGTCAGCGCCAGTGCGGCGAGCAGGAAGAAGCTCGGCACGAAATAGTGGTAGTAGAACTGTACCGGCTTGGGCGCGATCAACCATAGGCCGAGGCTCGCCGCATAGCCCAGCGCCGCCGCCAGCCGCGCCCAGTCGCGAACCCACATGCCGCGTATCAGGCACCACAGCAGCGCAGGCAGACCCAGCAGCATCGTCAGCGGATTGCCGATCAGCAGCACGCCGCGCTGCGCGCCGTCGATGGCCTCGTAGAGATACCAGATTCCCCGGGTGTTCAGCACCCATTGCGACCACGAGCTCATGTAGCGGTGCGGGGTTTTGAGCTGGCTTTGCAGCTCGAACATCTCGCGGTGCAGACCGATGAAGCCCTGTTCGGCCAGTGGCGAGGGATGGAGGGGGGCAGAAAGCCAGTAACCCGGCACAAAAGTCAGTGCGTAGACCGCCAGCGGCACGATCCCGAGCCACACGAAAGCCTCGACCAGCGTCACTCCCGGCACCGGCGCGCCACGGCGGCTGAGGAACAGGCGGCGGCGTCCGGCAAAGGCGCGGGCAATGAAGAAGGTGATCCCCGGCACCATTGCCAGCGGAATGGCGTTCCACTTGGCCCCCAGCGCAGCCCCGATCGCCACGCCGGTCAGGGCAAGGCGGATGCGGCCCTGTTCCGGGCGGGCGCAGGCGACGGCGAATTGCCACGCGGCCACCGCAAGGCTCGCCGCCATGACGATGTCGAGCATCGCGATGCGCGCGTGAATGAACAGCGAAAAGCCTGTCGCCAGCAGCACGCCGAAGGCGAGAGTCGCGAACCGGTCCTGGCTGGCATGCCACAGCGCGCGCAGGGCGGCGAAGTAGGCCAGCACCCCGCTCAGCCACGGCACGACCCGCCAGCCGAGCGGATTGTCGCCGAACAGCGCCATGCCGATCGCGATCAGCTCCTTGGCGAGCATCGGATGCTCGCGGTTGCGATAGGCACCCTGTCCCTCGGTAAGCAGCGCAAGGATTTCGCGCGCGGCGGGGATGTAATGAACCTCGTCGAAATAGAGGATCGAAGGGGTCGCCAACCGCCAGCCTGCCAGCAGGGCAAACAGGCCGGTCAGTGCCAGACACCACCCCAGCGGATCGCGCGGGTGTGGCGGCGTGTGTGTCGTGTGGGTGGGGGACGCTTGCGGCTCGGCCATGGCGGGCCCCGCGTTAGGCAGGGGCAGCCGTGGCCGCAAGGGTGTGTTTGTTGTCCACACGCCCTCCGGCGTCGATTATATTTACGCGACTGCTGTTTCGCGCGGCTGCTCAAGCCAGAACAACCGCGCGCACATCGCGAGCAGGCCGATGCTGGCAGTGGCGAGGATCAGGAATATCCACAGCGGAATGTTCATCCCAGCCGCCCGTGCGCGCGGCAGGATCAGGAACACCGCGACCGAAAGCGAGAACAGCAGATCATACCACACCTGCACGCCCCACAGGTTGCTGGTGTGGTTGAGCACCACTGGCAGCACGCCTTCGGCGGCGATGGTGACGGCGGTGAATGCGGCAAAGCCTGCGGAGAGCGCACCCGCCAGTACGGCATTGCCCGGCGCATCGGGACGCAGGACGATGAAAAGGACGGCGACGACGGCAAAAACCAGTCCGCCCCCGGCAAGGGCGAGAAAGGGAGTGAGGGTCTCGGGCATAGGGGTCTCCTTGCGACTCTGTAGCGAGTGCTACGTCAGCTTGTAACAGGGCGTAGCACTTGCTACAAGCTCCCATGCCCAAGCCGTCACTCAAGCCGCCGATGAGCAAGGAATCACTCCTCCCGCTGCTCGCGCAGGCGGTGCTGGCGCAGGGGCTGGGGCAGGCGAGCCTGCGACCGCTGGCCAAGGTGGCGGGGACGTCCGACCGGATGCTGCTTTACCACTTCGGTACCAAGGAAGCGCTGATCGCCGATCTGCTCGGCTTTCTCGCGCGCAGCTATGCAGCTTCGATTGACGCGGCGATGGCGGCGGACGCGCGCGCCACCACGCGCGGGCAGGCACTCGCGCGCATTCTCAAGCACGCCCGCAGCGAGGAGATGCGCCCGTTCCAGCAGCTGTGGTGGGAAATCGTCGCGGGCGCGGCGCGCGGCGTGCCCGGCTATCAGCCCGCCGCGCAAGCGATGATGACCGAATTGCTCGGCTGGCTGGAAGGGCAGATGCCCGCAGATGACCCCGATCCGGCAGGAGGTGCGCGCTATCTGCTCACGCTGATCGAAGGTGCGCTGATGCTCGCCACGATCGGTCATGCGCAAACCGCGCGTGACGGAATCGAGGCGGGCCTGCTTGCGGGCGGGCGTGCAGCGTCCTAGAGACGCGCCCCATGAAGAAGACCACCGGCATGGACCGCGCCGCCACGGCAAACTGGCGCCCCGCAACCCGCGCGCTGCGCGGCGGAACCTGGCGCAGCGAACATGGCGAGACCAGCGAGGCGCTGTTCCTCTCCTCGGGCTACACCTACGACGACGCCCAGACGGTCGCCGACCGCTTTGCCGGCACGGCGCAGGGCATGACCTATTCGCGGCTCCAGAACCCCACGCTTGCCATGCTGGAAGAACGCATCGCGCTGATGGAGGGGGCTGAGGCGTGCCGCACGCAAGCAAGCGGGATGGCGGCGATGACCGCGGCGCTGCTGTGCCAGCTGTCCGCAGGCGATCACGTGGTGGCCGCGCGCGCCGCCTTTGGCAGCTGCCGCTGGCTGTGTGACACCCTGCTGCCCAAGTTCGGCATCGAGGTCACCATCATCGACAGCGCCGACAATTCCGCGTGGGAACCCGCAATCCGGCCGAACACCAAGGTGTTCTTCTTCGAGACCCCCGCCAACCCCACGCTCGATATCGTCGATCTTGCTTACGTCTGCGGGCTTGCGAAGGCGCACGGGATCACCAGCGTGGTCGACAATGCCTTCGCCTCACCGGTCTTGCAGCGCCCGATGGAGTTCGGCGCGGATGTCGTCGCTTACTCGGCGACCAAGCTGATGGACGGGCAGGGCCGCGTGCTGGCGGGCGCGATCTGCGCCAGCAAGCAATGGATCGACGAGGTGCTGATGCCGTTCCAGCGCAACACCGGGCCGACGCTCTCCGCCTTCAACGCCTGGGTGGTGCTGAAGGGGCTGGAGACGCTGCCCTTGCGCGCTTTCAAGCAGAGCGAGCAGGCCGTGGCGCTGGGCCAGTTCCTCGAACCGCGGGTGACGGCGGCGGGAGGGCATATGCTCCATCCCGGCCTGCCGAGCCACCCGCGCCACAACCTCGCATTGGCGCAGATGGACGCGACCGGCCCGATCTTCGCGCTCGACGTGGGCAGCCGCGCGCGCGCCTTCGCTCTGCTCGATGCGCTCAAGCTGGTCGATATCTCGAACAATATCGGCGATGCCCGCAGCCTGATGTGCCACCCGGCCTCCAGCACCCACGCCGGCATGACTGACGAGGCGCGCGCCGCGATGGGCGTGACCGAAGGCCTGCTGCGCATCAACGTGGGCCTTGAAGACATCGCCGACCTCACCGAGGACATGGATCAGGCGCTTACCAAGGCGGGGATGTGATGATGAAGCATGGTATCGTTCTCGCACTGGCGACTTTGATGGCGACCGGGTGCGACAGTTCGGCGGCCCGGTCTGCTTCGGGGGCATCATCGGCCGACGCTGCCCGCGCCCCGGCAACCCAGCAGACCCCTCAGACAGACGCTTCGCCCGTCGGGGCGGCTACTGTTCCCCCAGCGCTGAGCGTGCCGGAGGCCGAGCGGGCCTTCGCCGATGCGGTGCGCGCAGTCGTGCGCGGGATCGGCGGCTTGGACGGGCCGGACGATATGCCGCGCCCGGACAGTGTCTTCACTCCCTTGCGCGAGGCCGGACTGGTCGGCGCCTCCTTCGATGGCGAGCAGGACTACAATGCATGGTCCCACCCTCGTAAACCGCTGCGGTTCCTCGGCCATGGCGTAGCCGTGGTGATAGCCGAGGACATGCGCGCAGGCTTCATCGGGTGCTGCGTCGATGAAGGCGTGACACTCTTCCTCCGCAAGGACGGCGACCTTCCCGCCTTGCAGCGATTCGCGCAGGAGCACCGCTGCAGCCTCAAACCCGCCAGCGAGGACTACTTCTTCGAAATCGCGAGCGACCCGCGCCGCCCGTGGGATGCCGGTGATCTGCTGTCGCTCAGCTGCCACTACAGGGATATCAATCGATGACAAAACGCGTTGAACTCGTCTTCGATTTCGTCTCGCCCAATGCCTACCTGATCTGGTGGCCGCTGCGCGAATTGCTCGACCGTTACGAGGCGGAGCTGGACGTTGTGCCGGTATTCCTCGGCGGGATGCACAAGCTTACCGGCAATGCTCCGCCGATGATCCGTGACGCCGAAGTGAAGGGCAAGAACGAGTACGCCATGCTCGAGATGCAGCGCTTCATCGCGAAGCATGGTCTCGGCAAGTATCGCCTCCACCCGCAGTTCCCGTTCAATTCGATCCTGCTCCAGCGGATGCTCTACGCTGCCGATCAGGACGGGCGCGGGGTGCAGTTCGCGCAAGGGCTGCTCAAGCCGATCTGGGAGGAAGGGATCGATGTCACCTCGCCCGAAGCGATCGGTGCCGCGGTGACTGCCGCCGGATTTGACGCCGCCGATCTCTTCGCCCGCGCGCAGACCGACGAGGTCAAGCAGGGCCTTGTCGCCAACACCGACGCGGTCGTGGCGCGCGGGGCCTTTGGTATCCCGACGATGTTCGTGGGGCCGAAAGGTCAGGGTGAAATGTTCTTCGGCAAGGAACGCCTCGGCCAGATCGAGGACCTGTTGGCGAAGGGCTGATGATGCGTCGGGCTTGCCTTGCGATCAGTCTGCTGGCGGCGCTTTCGCCTGCGTCGCTCGCCGCTGAACCGCCCGCTGCGCTTGCAGTGGATAGTCCGCCGCCCCCTTCGGACGTTCCCGAGCCACCGGTTGCCGCGCCACCCGGATTCCGCGTCCCGCCGCGGCCTGTCTATCCGGTGGAGGCGCTGCGCAACGACATCGGCGGGCGCTGCATGGTCAGCTTCACCGTCAATGCCGAAGGCGTGCCGCAGAACATCGTGCCCGACTGCGACCATCCCGTCTTCACGGCCCCCGCACGCGACGCCGTCGCGGCTGCGCGCCTCGACATGGGGGCAGAAGTGCAGGCGGGCGATGTGTTTCGCCTGCCGCTTCGCTTCCAGCCCGCGGATTGGGATTCGCCGCAGGACTGACCCTTCAGGACGTCGCAATTCTCTTGCCAACTTCGCGCCAAATCATAGGCTTGGCGAATCGGGGACGCACAGGGGACGCGAAGGGGCATGACGAAAATCGACCGGTTTCTGGCCGGGCTGGCATGGCTTGCCGCCGTGTCGCTTGGCTCGGGCATGGCCGCCGCGCAGGACGCCGCATCACCTGAAGCGCCCGCCGCACAAGCACCGGCTGCCACGGTCCCGCTCGAAGCGCCGCCGCCGCGCATTCCCGCCAGCCAGTTCGCCGGACGCCCTGCCTTGTGGGACACCAAGCTTTCGCCTGACGGTTCGATGTTCTCCTTCATGCGCCAGTCTGGCGGCGCGACGCAGTTCATCATTACCGCAACCGATACCGGCAAGCTGGTGCGCGCCTTCGGCACCGATCCTGCCGACGATGTGGAGTGGTACCGCTGGGTCACCAACGACAAGCTGCTGCTTTCGGTCTCCACCCCCGGCGAATTTTTCGGTGACGAGGTCCGCTACACCCGCCTGATCCTGGTCGAGATTGCCAGCGGCGAAATGGCCCCGATGTTTCCGCGCAGTAAAGTCGTCGAAGGTGACAATGTCATCCACTACGCCAAGGACGGATCCTACATCCTCGTCGCCATCCAGCCGACGGTTTATGACTATCCGTCCGTGATGCGCCACGAACTTGTGCCCGGCGGCAAGATTTCGACGGTGCAGGATCCGCGCGATGGCGTGTGGAACTGGGTCGCCGACGATCAGGGCGTGGTGCGCATGGGTAGCGGCTGGAAGGACGGCCGGCTCAAGATCTATTACCGCTCAGGCGAAGGGCGCTCTCTGGAACTGGTGGCGCGGCTGAAGGAAGGCGACCCGGTTGATGGGTACTGGGACGCGCTCCAGATCATCAACGGATCGGATGAAGGCTATGTTCTGTCCGAGGGCGAGAATGGCCGCGTCGGCCTGCGCCGTTTCAACTTCGCCACGCGCGAGGCTGTAGAGACCATCTACGAACATCCTGATTGGGATATCGACAGCGCAACCCTGCGCGATGGCAAGCCCTTTGCCGCCTTCTACACCGCCGACCGTGACGAGGTGCACTGGTTCGATCCCGTCACAGCCCGGCAATACCGCTCGCTGCGCAAGGCGTTGGGTGATGGCGAGGTGTGGATCATCAGCCGGTCCGAGGACAATTCGCGGATGCTGGTCTATGCCGGTAACGAGAGCGATCCGGGCCTGCTGTACCTTTACGAGCCTGCCGCCCAGATCCTCAAGGAAATCTCCCAATACCGCCCGGCGATTGATTTCAAGGCGCTCGCCAAGCCCAGGCCGGTGCAATACACTGCGCGCGATGGAACGCTGATCCGCGGCTATCTCACTCTGCCGCGTGGGCGCGAGGCCAAGGGCCTGCCGCTGATCGTGATGCCCCATGGCGGGCCGTTCGGCGTGCGCGACAAGCTTGAATATAATGACGAGGTCCAGCTGCTCGCCAATCGCGGCTATGCCGTGCTCCAGCCCAATTTCCGCGGATCGGGTGGCTATGGCGATGCCTTCTTCGAACTGGGCGAAGGGCAGGTCGGTCGCGGGATGCAGGACGATGTCGACGATGCGATGGACTGGGCCGTGGCCGAAGGGATTGCCGATCCCAAGCGGGTCTGTGTCGTCGGCGGCTCCTATGGCGGATACGCCGCCTTGTGGGCGGTGCTGCGCAATCCCGACCGCTATCGCTGCGCGGCGAGCTGGGCCGGGGTGACCGACTGGAACAAGATGCTCCGCTATGACCGGCGCTACCTCACGGCGCGCGCCAGCAAGGCGTGGCAGTCTCGGGTGCGGGGGGAAAAGACCTTCGATCTCGATGCGGTCTCGCCCTACCGCGTGGCTGCACAGCTTTCGCGCCCCGTGCTGCTGGCGCACGGCACCGCGGACAACAACGTGCCGATCAGCCAGTTCAACATCTTCGAGAAAGCCGCCCGCTCTGCGCCAGTGCCGCCGCAGACGCTGGTGATCAAGGACGAAGGCCACAGCTTTTCCAAGCCCGAAAGCGCGCAAAGCTGGTTCGAGGCGCTGGAGCGCTTCCTTGATGAACACAATCCGGCCGATCCAACGCCGCAGACCGTCGCCTTGGCGGCAGAGTAGGTCAGCCTTGCCGCAAGTGCAGCGAATGCATCGATAACTCTGATTGAATTGATCGAATGACTGTAAGGAATACGGATCAACACACTAAAATAATAGGATGTTATGATCTGACCCGAATTGGGGCAGGGGATTTTGCTACGTAAATCCCCCTGACTGTTTGCAAAGGTCTGCAAGAGCCTCCGGTGGGTATTGGCTGGCGACAGTCGCCAAGAAAAGCCTTCAGAATTCGGAGTTACCCCATGTCGATCCGCAAGCTTGCCAGGAAAGGTGCCGCCGTTCTTGCTGGTGCCATCGGCGTCGCCGCGTTGTTGTCCGCCTTCTCGATCAATGCGATCCGCTTCGGCGGCGAGATGCACCGCACCAACCAGCAGCTGCACGAATTCAACGCCGATATCCTGCCGCCGCCCGGATACCTGCTCGAAGCCTATTTGGAAACGAACCTGCTGGTGCGTGACCCCGCCACGGTCGGGGTCCGCGCAAAGCGGCTTGAAGCGCTCAAGCGGGATTTCTACGCCCGCGCCGGCCACTGGGCGGCCTCCGATCTGGAACCGGCTTTGCGTGAAGGCTTTGCCAGAACCGTGCGTGATGACGGCAAGGCATTCTGGACGCTGGTCGAACAGGTGCTGATCCCGGCTGCAAAGCGCGGCGACCGGGCTGCGCTTGATGCCGCGGCGGATGACATGGGCAAGGTCTATGCCGAACATCGCCAGCACATCGATACGCTCGTCAACGATGCTGCCGCGCATCAGGAGACGCTGGCAGATGACGCCGCGACCACGCTGGCCGGCACCACTGCGCTGCTGTTGCTCGCCGTTCTGATGGTGGGCGGGGGCGTTGCCGGGGCGCTGGTGCTGCTGCGCAATCGGGTGATCTGGCCGCTCGGCGAAACAGCCACGGTGATGGAGCGCATGGCCGGCGGCGATCTGGAAGCGGGCGAGCGCACGGTGCATGGCGATGACGAGGTCGGCACCATGACCCGCGCGATCGAGGTGTTCCGCGGCGCGGCGCGGGCGGAAAAGATCAATGCGGTGCGTCAGCAGGAAGTCGTCGATGCGCTTGGCGCCTCGCTCGGGCGGCTGGCTGATGGCGATTTCACCCATCGCATGACTTGCCAGCTTGCCCCGGAATACGAACCGCTGCGGGGTGCCTTCAACACCTCGGTCGAGCGGCTCGCTTCGATGATGCAGCAAGTCCGCCAGACCGCCGAAGGGGTGGGCACCGGCGCGCGCGAGATCCACAGCGCCTCAAGCGATCTGGCGACCCGCAATGAACGGCAGGCGGCCAGCCTTGAGGAAACCGCCGCCACCATGAACCAGGTGACATCGCTGGTGCAGGATAGCGCCGCCAATGCCGCGCGGTTGCAGGCGGCGATGTCCGGCACCCACGATCAGGCCACCGAAGGCGGCGCGGTGGTGCGCCGTGCGGTCGCGGCGATGGCGGCGATCGAAAGCTCTGCCGAACAGATCCGCCAGATCATCGACGTGATCGACGGGATCGCCTTCCAGACCAATCTGCTCGCGCTCAATGCCGGGGTGGAAGCGGCGCGGGCGGGTACGGCGGGGGCGGGCTTTGCCGTGGTCGCCAACGAAGTGCGCGCGCTCGCCCAGCGTTCGGCCGAGGCGGCGCAGGGGATCAAGGCGCTGATCCAGACCAGCAGCACGCAGGTCAGCGAAGGCGTGGCGCTGGTGGGGGAGACCGGCGCGCTGCTCGGCGGGATCGTGTCGCGGGTCGGCGAGATCAAGGCCGAGGTTTCGAACATCGCCGAGGTGGCCAGCACCCAGGCATCGAGCCTCGCCCAGATCAATCAGGCGATCAGCGACATGGACCGCGTGACCCAGCAGAACGCCGCGATGGTCGAGGAGGCGACAGCCGCCGCGCAAAGCCTCGCCCACGAAGCTGGCGAGCTGGCCGGGCTGGTCGCGCAGTTCAAGCTGGAGCAGGCGGGGCAGGACCACGCGTGGGGCGGCTTGCGGGTGGCGGCGTGAGCCACGCATGCGGCACGGCGGGGTCGCTGCGCCCCGAAATACGCCGGGCTGCGGAACACAGGTGGGATTAAGAACGTTGCCCCTCTTGTGACCCGGCGAAGAATCGCTAACTTGCGAGGCGACATGAAAGAGTTCTTCCAGCATGCCGCCACCACCGACGGAGTGACCGTGAGGGTCGCCGTCAACTACCTGCCGGAGCAGTCGCATCCGGAGGCGGGCAAGTGGTTCTGGGTCTATCACATCCGCATCGAGAACGCCTCGCACGAGGCGATGCGGCTGCGCACCCGCCACTGGCGCATCACCGACGGGCGCGGGATGGTGAACCACGTCGATGGCGAGGGCGTGGTGGGCGAACAGCCGCTGCTGACCCCCGGCCAGAGCCACGATTACGTCTCGGGCTGCCCGCTGACCACGCCGTTCGGTTCGATGGAGGGTTTCTACACCTTCGAACGCGCCGATGGCACGCCGACCGAGATCCGCATCCCCTTCTTCCCGCTCGCCGCGCCAGAGACGGCCGAGGGCCGTACGCCCCGATAGTTTGGGCGGTAAGTCTTGCGGGGCGGGGCCAGCGCGCCTAATTCACCGCCCGTGAAGCGCACCCACTTGCCCCTCAACGCCTTGCGCGTGTTCGATGCCGCCGCGCGGCACCTCTCCTTCACCCGTGCCGCGGACGAGCTGGCGGTGACCCCGGCGGCGGTCGGCCAGCAGATCCGCGCGCTGGAGGATGTGCTCGGCGTCGTCCTGTTCCGCCGCACCTCCAAGGGCCTCGAACTCACGCCCGAGGGCGAGGCGGGGCTCGATCCCT
The DNA here is from genome assembly GCF_025917005.1 of Porphyrobacter sp. ULC335. Classification (NCBI taxonomy): domain Bacteria; kingdom Pseudomonadati; phylum Pseudomonadota; class Alphaproteobacteria; order Sphingomonadales; family Erythrobacteraceae; genus Porphyrobacter; species Porphyrobacter sp. ULC335. The sequence goes on along the minus strand of NZ_CP078091.1, from coordinate 2,859,172 downwards.
TGCGCGAAGGCTTCCTCAGCTTCGAGGAGAGCGTCTCCGCCATGCAGGCCGGACAATCCTCCGACCGCTACACCATCGCCGTCCCCCGCGAATTCTACGCCGAATGGCTCGCCCCGCGCCTCGCGGTGTTTCAGGCGGGCACCCCCGGCGTGCAATATATCCTCGCGCCTGACGAGCATGCCGACTTTACCGAGGCGAACCTCGATCTCGCGATCCGGCTGGCGGACGGGCCGGGGGAGCTGCAAGGCGTCCAGCTCGCCCCCGCGCTGCGCGTCACCGTCGCCGCGCCGCAATACCGCGATGCGTGGATCGACTGGCCGGGCATGCCCATGCCCGAGGGCCGCAATCCCTGCATCAAGGCGGGCAGCCCCGGACAGGCGCTCGCCTCGGCACTGGCGGGCATGGGGCGCACCATCCTGCCGCTCGCCCTGGCCGAGCGCGCCATCGCCCAAGGCCTCCTCACCGCCCTGACCGAGCCCGAGCCCGCCCAGCGCGCCTACTGGCTGCTCGCCCCCGCGCCGCAATGGCGGAGTAAGAAGGTGCGGAGTTTGGTGGGGTATTTGGCACCATAGCCCCCTCCTCTTTAGAGGAGGGGGTTGGGGGTGGTGCAGAGCCGGGCGCGACCCTTCGTGTCGCGCAACCACCCCTCGATCCCCTCCTTTGAAAAGGAGGGGAGGTTAGTCCTCTTCCTCCTCCCCCTCATCCCCCAGCAGTTCGTACCGGATGCGGTCGTAGAGCCAGTGGCCGGGCTTCACCATCCGCGCGTCGACCATGTGCGGGCTGCGGTGGCGGATCACGAAGCTTAGCATCGAATTGGCGCGCAGGTTGGACAGGCCGGCGTTGATGGCCCGCTCCATCGCGCAATCCTCCAGCCGCATCCGCCCCCGTTCAAGCGCCTCGTCCCACGCCCGCGCAAAGTCCTCCGCCCCCGGCTTCTCGCGCAGCTTGTAGAGCGCCTCCATGCTCTTGCCGATCTTGGTCGCCGCCTGCTTGACGATGCCGGTGGCAGCAAGCTCCGCAATGAAGGCGCGCTGCACATCCGGCAGGATGGAGTTGGAGCGCGGCGCCTTGTGGCAATAGGGGATGAAGTCGAGCAGCGGATCATCATCCGGAAAGCACGCCTCCCGAAACGCCGTCCGCGAGGTCGCCTGCCGCGGCGTGGCGCGGGTGTTGACGAGGCGGGGTTCACGGGCAGGGGAGGGCGCGCGTCTCGGCATAAGGCGGGGGGAGATTGCACAGGGCGGGGGAGTAGGAAAACACAAAGCCCCCGCCCCTTTAGGGGAGGGGGTTGGGGGAGGGGGCGGAGCCACAACGGCGAGCATCGCGCTGAACCGGCGCGCAGCGCCGCAAGGCCGACCGGCCGCCGCGCCTCATGGCGCGTAAGCCAAGCAGCGCGGACGCGCTGCGCCCGGCGCTTGAGGGGCTAAACAAACAACTCGCGGAGGGGAGGGGGTAGCGTCTGTGGGGTTTCTATTTGTTAGCCTTTTCACGCGCCACTTCCATGAATGAGGTCCAGAACGGAACGATCTTAGCTAACTCGTCTACGAACGGGAAATCTGTCCAGCCGATATGGTTAGGCATGATTTCTCGATGGATGGAATCTAATGACCAGCCGCGCCTCTCACTCCGAGATAACTCCTTAACGCTTTGCAAAATCGAAGAAGGGGTTCCCGAACGGAGAATGTGCTCCATCTCCGTCATACTCGTGAATCCAATTGGGATCATATCCTCCTGTAATGCATGAGGAAATCTCGAAAAAAACATCGCTTTGGCTGAAGCAAGGACCATCTGCTGCCTTTCAATTCCGGCTTGGAACCAGTTATCGAGCGTCAAAACAAGACCGACTGCATCCGGAGCTAATTTGGGAACACCTCTTCCCGATCGCGAACTATATGCGTGTCTCCAAATCTGAAAAACGGCCTTGATCATTTCATCGTATGGCCTCGGTCCCAGATCTCTGATGTCCGTAAAGCGCGTTTTGTACGGCAAGCGGGACGCTTTGCACTCAACTGCAACCTCATAGCCGTCCGTGGTTCCGAACAGGAATAAATCTGGAGTTCGGACTTCACCCTGACGAGTCATGTACGTAGTCTCGGAAATGAAGTTCAAGAGCGGCTGATATGTGCGAAGAAGAAGAGCAACGTAAGACTCAAATCGGCGTCCATAATCTTCGCGAACCACTGGGCCTGCGTCAATTACGTCATAGAATATGCCGGTCGATACCCGCTTGAGGATCAGCTCAGGTAAAGGGCAGAATAGATACCGTCCCTGGAAGCCGTCTCTTACGCACGGGTAAAGCCTGAAAGCGCTTGGCTTAAAGGCAATTTCTCCAGCGGCACTTCTCTCGCGGCGGCAAAGCTCTGTTATCTCGCTTGTGTTCCCGGTTATTATGTCTCTCGCAATTTTGGCCTTTTGATCGCTGATGCCAAGTAACGATACATCAATTTCCGCGTTGCAGACGGGAGACTTCATGAAAACAGATAAAAGCGCAAATCCGTACGAAAAAAATTCATCGACTGAGATACCAAACTTCTCGGAGAAGGCAGATGCGCAAGCACCCTGTCCATATATATACAAGCCCCTAAAGATCTCAGAATAGTTCGCGAATCCTTCCTGCCATTCAAACTGTTTGCTGCCGATATGAAAGAGATGATCAATTATGCTTTCAGGTCCGCCGTAAAGCGCTGCCTCGCTATTCTCAATGCGCCGCAACAAAGTTATAAGATACGCCCAATCATTCCAAATCTCTGGCCTGAAGAAATGATATAAACCCTTGGTTTTATGCTCGAAAAATTCGTTTAAGATAGTCTCCAGCTCCCAAGGCCTTACTCGGTATTTCCCAGCAAAATCCGAAGATCGAGCTTCCTCCGGGGCATTGAACATCTTGATTTGTGAGCCATCGCCGTCACTCGACTGCATCATGTGCAGCGACCAGACTCCCTTCAGAAAGCGCTCCGGTGACGTGTTGCTGAGTGCATAGTGCCATTCGGGCCTGAGATCGTTTAGAAGTTCGGCGGCTTCTTCTCGGTTCAAATTGTCTTCCATGGCCGGACGTTAGCTTGGTTTAGACTTCCTCGAAATTGAAAACCGCCCTCCAACTCCCGCCTTGACCCCCCACCCAATCCCGCCTAAGGGCGCGCATCTTCCGGTTAACCCCGGATTGAGCTGAACATTGGCGGTGCGTCTCCTTCCCGGTGGCAATCGTCAAAGTAACCCGGTGGCCGAAGGGCCGGACTTGGGTGGAGCGTTTCAGTCTCTTCGTCGTCCCGGGCTTGACCCGGGGCCGCTCTCCGCAAGCGTATCGCTGGCGGCACGAGATCCCGGGTCAGACCCGGGATGACGGATTGGCCTAGTTCTCCTCCCACCATCCGGCACAGGTGTCACCCTCATCAGGTGAAGTGAGAACTTAATGCCGACAATCAACCAGCTGGTCCGCAAGGGCCGCGTTCCGCAGAAGGCCAAGTCCAAGGTCCCTGCGATGGAGCAGAACCCGCAGAAGCGCGGCGTTTGCACCCGCGTCTACACGACGACCCCGAAGAAGCCGAACTCGGCGCTGCGCAAGGTGGCCAAGGTTCGCCTGACCAACCAGCGCGAAGTCATCAGCTACATCCCGGGCGAAGGCCACAACCTGCAGGAACACAGCGTCGTGCTGATCCGCGGCGGGCGTGTGCGCGACCTTCCCGGCGTGCGTTACCACGTCCTTCGCGGCGTGCTCGACACGCAGGGCGTCAAGGATCGCAAGCAGAGCCGCTCGAAGTACGGCGCCAAGCGTCCGAAGTAAGGTTTAACAGCGGCAAGGTCCGGCTCCGGACCGCTCGCCCTCCCGAGCACCCTACAGGGTAGTCTTTGGGTGGTCGGGAGGGGGAGCGGGCCGGAGCCGCAAGGCGAACCGGACGGTTCGCCGCACTCCGAAGGAGTTAAAGATATGTCACGTCGTCGTCGTCCCGAAAAGCGGGTCATCCTGCCCGATCCCCAGTACGGGGATCAGATCCTGTCGAAGTTCATGAACAACCTGATGTACGATGGTAAGAAGGCCGTCGCTGAAGGTATCGTGTACTCGGCGCTCCAGACTGTCGAGGCCAAGGCCAAGGCGGACCCGATCCAGCTGTTCCATGATGCGCTGAACAATGTGAAGCCGCAGGTCGAAGTGCGCAGCCGCCGCGTCGGTGGTGCGACCTATCAGGTGCCGGTCGAGGTTCGCCCCGAGCGTGCCCAGGCGCTTGCGATCCGCTGGCTGATCACCGCCGCGCGCGGTCGTCCGGAAACCACCATGGCAGCGCGTCTGTCGGGCGAATTGCTCGATGCGGCGAACAACCGCGGCAACGCGGTGAAGAAGCGCGAAGACACGCACCGCATGGCGGATGCGAACCGCGCCTTCTCGCACTACCGCTGGTAACACGCTGGTTGTAGGCAGCCGGGAGTAAGGTCTTCCGGCTGTCACAATCATCACTATATGGAGCGCGCTGCGGGCCACTTGTTGGACCGGGCCGCTTCTCCAACACCAAGGAACTCATCATGGCACGCAGCCATCCGATCGACCGCTACCGCAATATCGGCATCATGGCGCATATCGACGCCGGGAAGACCACCACGACGGAGCGGATCCTCTTCTACACCGGCAAGTCCTACAAGATCGGCGAAGTGCACGATGGTGCCGCGACGATGGACTGGATGGAGCAGGAACAAGAGCGCGGGATCACCATCACCTCCGCCGCCACGACCTGCTTCTGGAAGGTCGCCGACGGTCCGGAACACCGCATCAACATCATCGACACTCCCGGCCACGTAGACTTCACCATCGAAGTCGAACGTAGCTTGCGCGTGTTGGATGGCGCGGTGGCCTGCTTCGACGGCGTGGCCGGCGTTGAACCCCAGTCGGAAACCGTATGGCGCCAAGCCGACAAATACGGCGTCCCCCGGATGTGCTTCATTAATAAGCTCGACCGCACTGGCGCCAACTTCAAGTACTGCGTCCAGTCGATCATCGATCGTCTCGGTGCCAAGCCGGCTGTACTGTACATTCCGATCGGTCTCGAAGCCGACCTGAAGGGTCTGGTCGACCTCGTGCACAACCGCGCGATCATCTGGAAGGATGAATCGCTGGGCGCCGAGTTCGTCTACGAAGACATCCCCGCCGATCTGGCCGACGAAGCCGCGATTTATCGCAGCGAGCTGATCGAACTCGCCGTCGAACAGGACGACGACGCGATGGAAGCCTATCTCGAAGGCAACGAGCCCGACGTCGCAACGCTGAAGGCGCTGATCCGCAAGGGCACGCTCAACCAGTCGTTCGTGCCGGTGTGCTGCGGTTCGGCGTTCAAGAACAAGGGCGTGCAGCCCCTGCTCGACGCTGTGATCGATTACCTGCCTTCGCCGCTCGACATTCCTGACGTCCAGGGCGTCAAGATGGACAGCGACGAGGCCGATAGCCGTCCCCCGACGGACGAAGCGCCGTTCAGCGCGCTCGCGTTCAAGGTGATGAACGACCCGTTCGTGGGCAGCCTTACCTTCATCCGCATCTATTCGGGTTCGCTCAACAAGGGCACCTACCTGAACTCGGTGAAGGACAAGAAGGAAAAGGTCGGTCGTATGCTCGAAATGCATGCGAACGAGCGCAAGGACGTGGATGAAGCCTTCGCGGGCGACATCATCGCGCTGGCCGGCATGAAGGAAACCACCACCGGCGACACGCTGTGCTCCGAAAAGGCGCCGATCGTGCTCGAGCGGATGGAATTCCCCGAGCCGGTGATCGAGCTGTCGGTGGAACCGAAGACCAAGGCTGACCAGGAAAAGATGGGCATCGCGCTCAACCGCCTGTCGGCCGAGGATCCCTCGTTCCGCGTGTCGACCGATCACGAAAGCGGCCAGACCATCATCAAGGGCATGGGCGAATTGCACCTCGACATCATCGTCGATCGCATGAAGCGCGAGTTCAAGGTCGAAGCCAACGTGGGCGCGCCGCAGGTGGCTTACCGCGAATACCTCGCCCGCGAAGTCGAAGTCGATTACACCCACAAGAAGCAGTCGGGCGGCTCGGGCCAGTTCGGCCGCGTGAAGGTCACGGTCATCCCCGGTGAACGTGGTCAGGGCGTGATCTTCGAAGACGTGATCAAGGGCGGGAACATCCCGCGCGAATATATCCCGGCGATCGAAAAGGGCTTCCGTGAACAGGCGGCCAGCGGTCACCTGGTCGGCTTCCCGATCATCGACTTCAGCATCAAGCTGACCGATGGTGCGTACCACGACGTCGACTCGAGCGCGATCGCGTTCGAAATCGCCGCCCGCGGTGCCATGCGTGAAGTCGCGCAGAAGGCCGGTATCAAGCTGCTCGAGCCGATCATGAAGGTTGAAGTGGTCACTCCCGATGATTATCTCGGGGATGTCATCGGCGACCTGAACTCGCGGCGCGGACAGATCCAGGGCACCGACACGCGCGGCAATGCCCAGGCGGTCGAGGCCTTCGTGCCGCTCGCCAACATGTTCGGCTACGTCAACGAACTGCGCTCGTTCACGCAAGGACGCGCGAATTACTCCATGCAGTTCTCGCACTATGACGAGGTTCCGGCCAACGTCGCAGCCGAGGTCAAGGAGAAACTTGCCTAAGCCGGTTTGACCGTCTAGGGGCGGCGCCTGATTCAGCGGGCACCGCCGTTCTCCCGCGAACACATCGTTTCATTCAAGAAGGTACACCAGAGAAATGGCCAAGGAAAAGTTCCAGCGGAATAAGCCGCACTGCAACATCGGCACCATCGGTCACGTTGACCATGGCAAGACCACGCTGACCGCCGCAATCACCAAGGTGATGGCTGAAACCTACGGCGGCAGCGCCGTCGATTTCGCCAACATCGACAAGGCTCCGGAAGAGCGTGAGCGCGGGATCACCATCTCGACCGCACACGTCGAGTATGAATCGGCTGCCCGTCACTATGCGCACGTCGACTGCCCGGGTCACGCTGACTACGTGAAGAACATGATCACCGGTGCCGCCCAGATGGACGGCGCGATCCTGGTCGTGAACGCCGCCGACGGCCCGATGCCCCAGACCCGTGAGCACATCCTGCTCGCCCGTCAGGTCGGCGTGCCGGCGCTGGTCGTCTACATGAACAAGGTCGACCAGGTTGACGACGAGGAAATCCTCGAACTCGTCGAACTGGAAGTCCGCGAACTGCTGTCGTCGTACGACTTTGACGGTGATAACATTCCGATCATCAAGGGTTCGGCTCTGGCCGCTCTCGAAGGTCGCGATGACAACATCGGCAAGGATTCGGTGATTGCGCTGATCGAAGCTGTCGACAGCTTCATCCCGCAGCCCGACCGTCCGGTCGACAAGCCGTTCCTGATGCCGATCGAAGACGTGTTCTCGATCTCGGGTCGCGGCACCGTGGTGACCGGCCGTATCGAAACCGGCATCGTCAACGTCGGCGAAGAAGTCGAAATCGTCGGCATCAAGGACACCCGCAAGACCACCGTCACCGGCGTGGAAATGTTCCGCAAGCTGCTTGATCGCGGTGAAGCTGGCGACAACGTCGGCGCCCTGATCCGCGGCGTCGCCCGTGAAGAAGTCGAGCGTGGCCAGGTTCTCTGCAAGCCCGGTACGGTCAAGCCGCACACCGAGTTCGAAGCCGAAGTCTACGTGCTGTCGAAGGACGAAGGTGGCCGTCACACGCCGTTCTTCGCCAACTACCGCCCGCAGTTCTACTTCCGCACCACCGACGTGACCGGCGAAGTGATCCTTCCCGAAGGCACCGAAATGGTGATGCCGGGCGACAACGTGTCCATCGGCGTCAAGCTGATCGCACCGATCGCCATGGACGAAGGTCTGCGCTTCGCAATTCGCGAAGGCGGCCGCACCGTGGGTTCGGGCGTCGTTGCCAAGATCACCAAGTAAGGTTCTGCTCCCTCTGGGAGCGTAACTGAACGCAAAAAAGGCCCGGCCGCTCGGATGAGCTGCCGGGCCTTTTTTTGAAGAGCGCGGCCAGCAAAAGTGGGCACCGGTTTTGCGGTTCGGCCGCGCGGTGATTGGGGGCGGGCAGGGCGTCCTGACGGCATTTGCGCGGGTCCATTTCCGTCACGCGCAATTTCCTTTCAGATGCCTCTTGCCACGAGGGGGCGCTCTCCGTATAGGCGCGCATCCGCAGACGAGATTCGTCCCGTCTGTAACGAGTTTTGAGGAAGGCCGCCCGCCCACGGGAAACCGGAAGGTGCGGGACTGGCCTTTGTTTTTGGGAAATACCGGGCAACCGGTTGCTCCTTGGCTCTTTCGCATCGGTAGTAGGACATGGAAGCTCAGAATATCCGTATTCGCCTCAAGGCGTTTGATCACCGCGTTCTCGACCAGGCAACTGGTGAGATCGCCGATACGGCCCGCCGCACTGGCGCTCTTATTCGTGGCCCCATTCCGCTGCCGACGCGTATCGAGAAGTTCACCGTGAACCGCGGACCGCACGTCGACAAGAAGTCGCGCGAGCAGTTCGAGGTGCGGACCTACAAGCGGCTGCTCGATATCGTGCAGCCCAACGCCCAGACCGTCGATGCTTTGATGAAGCTCGATCTGGCTGCTGGCGTTAACGTCGAGATCAAGCTGGCCTAAGCCAGCCGAAATGCCCCCCGCTTCGGCAGGGGGCCTCTATCGTTGAGGCCATATGCGCCTCGCCTGACGATAGGGTGGATACCGCCGGATCGAATATCCGGGCTGCGTCCCCCGTCTCGCTCCAGCGGCCACCCGGCTTGCGGAGCACTCAGCCCGGACGGGGCGATGCATGACAATTTGGGCTGAACTGGGCTGCGGCGTCTGACGCTGTGGCCTGCCATGCACCTTGCGGATGGTCCGTAGGGTGCCTCTGTTGAGGAGTAACTGACGATGCGCACCGGCGTTATCGCAAAGAAAGTCGGGATGACCCGCCTCTTCCAGGAGGACGGACGGCACGTGCCTGTGACCGTTCTCGCGTTGGAAGATTGCCAGGTAGTCTCGCACCGTACTGAAGACCGCGATGGCTATTTCGCAGTCCAGCTCGGCGCGGGCGAAGCCAAGCAGAAGAACGTTGCCAAGCCGCAGCGTGAACATTTCGCCAAGGCCGATGTCGGCCTGAAGAAGCGCGTCGCTGAATTCCGCGTCGAAAACGCCGATGGCCTTGTGCCGGTCGGTTCGACCATCAGCGCCGAGCATTTCATCGCTGGCCAGATGGTTGACATCACCGGCCATACGCAGGGCAAGGGCTTCGCCGGCGCCATGAAGCGTTGGGGCTTCGGCGGTATGCGCGCCACCCACGGCGTTTCGATCTCGCACCGTGCCCACGGTTCGACGGGTAACCGTCAGGATCCGGGCCGCGTGTTCAAGGGCAAGAAGATGGCCGGCCACATGGGCGACCGTCAGCGCACCCAGCAGAACCTCGAAATCGTCCGCACGGATGCCGAGCGCGGCCTTCTCTTCGTCAAGGGCTCTGTCCCGGGCGCGAAGAATGGCTGGCTGCTGGTTCGTGACGCTGTGAAGCTGCCGCTTCCCGAAGGCGTGCCGTTCCCCGGCGCTGTGCTCTCGAAGCACGCTCCGCTGGCTGACGAGACCCCCTCGGTTGTCGAAGCTGCCGCGGAAGAAGCCATCGTGACCGAAGCTGTCGAAACCGACGCTGCGGCCACTGAAGAAAACAAGGAAGGCTGAGCCATGAAGATCAAGGTTCAGAAAATCGACGGCGGCAAGGCCTCGGGCGACATCGAACTGTCGGATGACGTGTTCGGCATCGAGCCGCGCGCCGACATCCTGCACCGGGTCGTGACCTGGCAGCTGGAAAACCGCCGCGGCACCGCCCGCCCGACGCGTGAGCGTTCGGACGTGGCCCGCACCGGCAAGAAGTTCGGCAAGCAGAAGGGCGGCGGTACCGCCCGTCACGGCGACCGTGCAGCTCCGATCTTCATCGGCGGCGGCAAGGCCCATGGCGCGCGCAAGCGTGACTTCGAGCAGTCGCTCAACAAGAAGATCCGTGCGCTTGGCCTCAAGATGGCGCTTTCGAGCAAGGCCAAGGACGGTCTCGTCGTGGTCGACACGCTGGAACTGGCTGAAGCCAAGACCAAGGCGCTCAAGGGTCACCTCGCCAAGGCCGGTTTCTCGGGCAAGATCCTGGTGATCGACGGCGAACAGGTCGATGCAGGCTTCAAGAAGGCCGCCGGCAACCTTCCGGGCATTAACGTGCTCCCGGCCATGGGTGCCAATGTCTACGACATCCTCAACCACGACACCCTGGTGCTGACCAAGGCTGCTGTCGAAAAGCTGGAGGCGCGCTTCAATGGCTAAGAAGCAGACTGTCGATGCGCGTCACTACGACGTGATCATCGCGCCGCACATCACCGAAAAGTCGACCCTCGCGTCGGAACATAATGCCGTGGTCTTCAAGGTCGCCAAGGATGCGACCAAGCCGCAGATCAAGGAAGCGATCGAGGCGATCTACGACAAGAAGGTCGTCGCCGTGAACACCCTGGTCCAGAAGGGCAAGACCAAGCGCTGGAAGGGCAAGGCCTATCAGCGCAGCGACGTGAAGAAGGCCATTGTCACCCTCGCCGAGGGTGACATGATCGACATCACCAGCGGTATCTGAGGCCAAGGGACAGGACACGAACAATGGCACTCAAGAACTATAAGCCGACCAGTCCCGCTCGCCGCGGTCTGATTTTGGTGGACAAGTCTGCCCTGTGGAAGGGCAAGCCGGTCAAGGCGCTTACCGAAGGTAAGCACAAGACCGGTGGCCGTAACAACAAGGGCCATGTCACCTCGCGTGGCATCGCGGGTGGTCACAAGCAGAAGTACCGCTTCATCGACTTCAAGCGTCGCAAGTGGGACATGCCGGCCACCGTCGAGCGTCTGGAATATGACCCGAACCGCACCGCCTTCATCGCTCTGGTGAAGTACGATGACGGCGAACAGGCCTACATCATCGCTCCGCAGCGTCTCGCCGTTGGTGACACGGTCGTGGCCGGTGAGAAGACCGACACCAAGCCGGGCAACGCCATGTTGCTGGGTCAGATGCCGGTCGGCACCATTTGCCACAACGTGGAAATGAAGCCGGGCAAGGGCGGTCAGATTGCCCGTTCGGCAGGCACCTATGTGCAGGTCGTCGGCCGTGACCGTGCGATGGTCATCGTCCGCCTGAACTCGGGCGAACAGCGTTACCTGCGCGCCGATTGCATGGGCACTGTGGGCGCTGTGTCGAACCCCGACAACGGCAACCAGAATTTCGCCAAGGCTGGCCGCAAGCGTTGGATGGGCGTCCGCCCGCTGACCCGCGGTGTTGCCAAGAACCCGGTCGATCACCCGCACGGCGGTGGTGAAGGCCGCACCTCGGGCGGCCGTCATCCGGTTACTCCGTGGGGCAAGCCGACCAAGGGTGCCCGTACGCGCCACAACAAGCAGACGGACAAGATGATTATCCGTTCGCGTCACGCGAAGAAGAAGAGGTAAGAGACGATGGCACGTTCCGTCTGGAAAGGTCCGTTTGTCGAGCTGAGCCTTCTGAAGAAGGCTGAAAGCGCGCAGGAAGCGAGCAACACCAAGCCGATCAAGACCTGGTCGCGGCGTTCGACGATTCTGCCGCAGTTCGTCGGGCTCACCTTCAATGTCTATAACGGGCACAAGTTCATTCCCGTTTCGGTTTCTGAAGAAATGGTCGGCCACAAGCTCGGCGAATTTGCGCCCACGCGCACCTTCCCCGGTCACGCTGCCGACAAGAAGGGCAAGCGCTAATGGGCAAGGCTAAGGCACCCCGCCGCGTCGGCGATAACGAGGCTCTGGCTGTCGGCACCACGATCCGTGGTTCGGCGCAGAAGCTGAACCTCGTTGCCGCACTGATCCGTGGCAAGAAGGCTGAAGAGGCGTTGAACATCCTCGCCTTTTCGAAGCGGGCAATGGCACGCGATGCGAGCAAGGTGCTCGCATCGGCAATCGCCAATGCTGAGAACAACCACAACCTCGACGTTGACGCGTTGATCGTGGCGGAAGCCTCGGTCGGCAAGTCGGTGACGATGAAGCGGTTCCACACCCGCGGTCGCGGCAAGTCGACCCGCATCCTCAAGCCGTTCTCACGGCTGCGGATCGTGGTTCGCGAAGCAGAAGAGGCGTAAGATGGGCCAGAAGAGCAATCCGATCGGTCTGCGCCTGCAGATCAACCGCACCTGGGACAGCCGCTGGTACGCCGAAGGGCGTGACTATGCGCAGCTGCTCAAGGAAGATGTCGCGATCCGCAAGTACATCATGAAGAACCTGCCGCAGGCGGCAGTTTCCAAGGTGGTGATCGAGCGTCCGGCCAAGCTGTGCCGCGTGTCGATCTATGCGGCGCGTCCGGGTGTCATCATCGGCAAGAAGGGCGCGGACATCGAAAAGCTTCGTTCGAAGCTTGCGACCATGACGCCGAGCGACGTGAAGCTGAACATCGTTGAAATCCGCAAGCCGGAAATCGATGCCAAGCTCGTTGCGCAGGGCATCGCCGATCAGCTGGTTCGTCGAGTTGCGTTCCGCCGGGCGATGAAGCGTGCCGTGCAGTCGGCGCTGCGTCTTGGTGCCGAAGGCATCAAGATCGTATGCGGTGGCCGTCTCGGCGGGGCGGAAATCGCCCGCGTCGAATGGTACCGCGAAGGCCGCGTGCCGCTCCACACGCTGCGTGCCAACATCGATTACGCCGACACCGAGGCGCTCACCGCCTACGGGATCATCGGGATCAAGGTGTGGATCTTCAAGGGCGAGATCCTCGCCCATGATCCGACCGCGCAGGACCGCCTGATGATGGAAGCCCAGACTTCCGGCGTCCGGCCGGCTCGTTGAGGTAACAGACCATGTTGCAACCGAAAAAGCACAAGTTCCGCAAGCAGTTCAAGGGACGGATCAAGGGCGAAGCCAAGGGTGGAACCACCCTGAACTTCGGCTCCTACGGCCTCAAGGCTCTGGAACCCGAGCGGATCACTGCGCGCCAGATCGAAGCTGCGCGCCGTGCCATCACCCGTCACATCAAGCGTCAGGGTCGTCTCTGGATCCGCGTGTTCCCCGATGTGCCCGTGACCAAGAAGCCTGCCGAAGTTCGTCAGGGTAAGGGCAAGGGTTCGGTGGAATACTGGGCAGCGCGCGTGAAGCCGGGCCGTATCCTGTTCGAACTCGATGGCGTGGCCGGTCCGCTGGCTGCCGAAGCATTCGAGCGCGCAGCGATGAAGCTGCCGATCAAGACCAAGGTTGTCGCCCGTCTGGGTGACACCAGCCACCTGGGAGGCGAATAATGGCCGACTTTGCGGACCTTCGCACCAAGACCGATGACCAGCTGTCCGCCGAGCTCACCGAGCTGAAGCGGGAGCAGTACAATCTGCGGTTCCAGGCTGCGACCAACCAGCTCGAGGCTCCCTCGCGCATCCGTCAGGTGCGCCGGACCATCGCGCAGATCAAGACGCTTCAGAACGAGCGCGCGGCCAAAGCCGCCGCTGTTAAAGCGTAAGGAGTAAGCACATGCCCAAGCGCATCCTCGTCGGTACTGTGAGCTCCGACAAGACCGACAAGACCGTGACCGTGCTGGTCGAACGCAAGGTGAAGCACCCCCTCTACGGGAAGATCATCCGTCGTTCGAAGAAGTATCACGCGCACGACGAGAACAACGAATACACCGTGGGCGACGTGGTGCGGATCGAAGAGACCCGCCCGATGTCGAAGACCAAGACCTGGATCGTCAAGGACCGGGTTGTGGCGGGTGGCGTGCAGGCGGTGGAAGCCGACCTCGACGTTGCGGCTGCGGGTAACTGAGTAACTGACGTTCAATCGGAACTCCCGGGCCCCGGTCGGATCGGGCGTCCCGGAAAGCCAATGAGAAGGAAGACGGATCAATGATCCAGATGCAATCCAATCTCGACGTCGCGGACAATAGCGGCGCCAAGCGCGTCCAGTGCATCAAGGTGCTGGGCGGGTCGAAGCGTCGTACCGCGGGCGTCGGCGATGTGATCGTCGTCTCCATCAAGGAGGCGCAGCCGCGCGCCAAGGTCAAGAAGGGCGATGTCCATCGCGCCGTGATCGTGCGCACTCGCAAGGACGTGCGTCGTCCGGATGGCACTGTCATCCGCTTCGACACCAACGCTGCCGTGCTGGTCAACAAGAACGAGGAGCCGATCGGCACCCGTATCTTTGGCCCCGTGGTGCGTGAACTGCGTTCGCGCGGCTTCATGAAGATCATCTCGCTCGCGCCGGAGGTGCTGTGATGGCTGCTGCCAAGATCAAGAAGGGTGACAGCGTCGTCGTGCTGTCGGGCAAGGACAAGGGGCGTACCGGTACGGTCGCTCAGGTCATGCCGAAGGACGGCAAGGTTGTTGTCGAGGGCGTGAACATCGTCGCCCGTCACCGCAAGCCCAGCCAGACCAACCCCCAGGGTGGTATCGACCGTTTCTCGGCTCCGATGCACATCTCCAAGGTTGCGATCGCTGATCCCAAGACCGGCAAGGCCACCCGCGTCCGCTTCGAAACGAAGGACGGTCGCAAGGTGCGTGTCGCCGTGAAGAGTGGGGAGACCATCGATGGTTGATTATACCGCACGGATGAAGGCCAAGTACGATACGGAAATCGTGCCGGCCATGACCGAGAAGTTCGGCTACAAGAACCGTCTTGAAGTTCCGAAGCTTGAGAAGGTCACGCTCAACATGGGTGTGGGAGAGGCGAGCCAGGACAAGAAGAAGGTCCAGACCGCTGCCGAGGAAATGGCGCTGATCGCCGGCCAGAAGCCGGTCATCACCATCGCCAAGAAGTCGATCGCGCAGTTCAAGCTGCGTGAAGGCATGCCGATCGGTTGCAAGGTCACCCTTCGCCGCGAACGCATGTACGAATTTCTCGATCGTCTCGTGACCGTGGCCATGCCGCGCATCCGCGACTTCCGTGGTCTGAACGCCAAGTCGTTCGACGGCCGCGGCAACTACGCGATGGGGCTGAAGGAACAGATCGTGTTCCCCGAAATCAGCTACGACAAGATCGAGAAGGTGCGTGGCATGGACATCATCGTCACCACCACAGCCAAGACCGATGAAGAGGCGCGCGAACTGCTGCGTCTGTTCGGCTTCCCCTTCCAGGGCGAAGCACCGGGCGCAAAGGCAACCGAACAGAAGGAGGCGGCGTGAGCCGCCTCCCCCAAAAGACACTAGGCAAGAGAGCTTAAGTCCATGGCGAAACTGAGTTCCATCAACAAGAATGAGCGTCGCAAGAAGCTCGTGAAGCAGTACGCTGCGAAGTACGAGAAGCTGAAGGCGATTGCTGCCGATGAATCGCTTGACGAGACCGAGCGCCTGGTCGCTCGCCTCAAGATGGCGGAGCTTCCGCGCAACGCAAACCCGACCCGGGTTCGCAACCGTTGCGCCACCACCGGCCGTCCCCGCGGCTATTACCGCAAGTTCGGCATCAACCGTATCGAACTGCGCCAACTCGGTAACAGCGGGATGATCCCCGGCCTGACCAAGTCGAGCTGGTGAGGACTGAACAATGGCAATGACCGATCCACTGGGTGACATGCTCACCCGCATCCGCAACGGCCAGCGCGCGAAGAAGGACTCTGTCCTGACGCCCGCCAGCAACCTGCGTGCAAGCGTGCTCGAAGTGCTTCAGCGTGAAGGCTACATCCGTGGCTACAGCGAAGATAACTCGGGCAAGCACCCCGCGCTGCGGATTGAACTGAAGTATTTCGAAGGCGAGCCCGCGATCAAGCACGTGGCGCGCGTTTCGAAGCCGGGCCGCCGCGTTTACTCGGGTTCCAAGGAACTGCCGACGATCCGCAACGGCCTCGGTATCACCATCGTCTCGACCCCGCGGGGCGTGCTTTCGGATGCCGAAGCGCGCACCCACAACGTCGGTGGCGAAGTGCTGGCGGAGGTGTTCTGATGAGCCGCATCGGTAAAAAGCCGGTGGCGATCCCTGGCGGTGTGACCGCCACGATCGACAACGGCACCATGACGGTGAAGGGGCCTAAGGGCACTCTCACGCTCGGGTTGTCGGACCTCATCGACTACAAGGTCGAAGAGGGCGAGATCTCGGTCAAGCCGGCCAATGACAGCCGCCAGGCGCGGGCCTTCTGGGGCATGCAGCGCACGCTGGTCTCTAATCTTGTCGAAGGCGTCACCGACGGCTTCACCAAGGTGCTGGTGATCAAGGGTGTCGGCTACCGTGCCAACGCACAGGGCCGCACGCTGAAGCTGCAGCTCGGCTACAGCCACGATGTCGATCTGCCGGTTCCCGAGGGTCTTGAAGTCAAGACCCCCGATCAGACCACCGTCGAGGTTTCGGGTACCGACAAGCAGGCCGTTGGCCAGTTTGCCGCTGAAATCCGCCGCTGGCGCAAGCCCGAGCCTTATAAGGGCAAGGGGATCGCCTATCGCGGCGAGTTTATCTTCCGCAAGGAAGGGAAGAAGAGATAAGATGGCAAAGCTTTCCCTTTTCGAACGTCGCCGTCGCCGCGTCCGCACTGCGCTGCGCGCCCGTGCCGGTGGCAAGCCCCGTTTGTCGGTGCATCGCACCGGTCGTCACATCTACGCCCAGATCATCGATGACGCGGCCGGCAAGACTGTCGCCGCTGCCTCGACGCTCGGCGCCAAGGCGAGCGGCGCCAATGTCGACGCCGCTGTCGAGGTTGGCAAGGCAATCGCCGAAGCTGCCAAGAAGGCGGGCGTGACGACTGTCGTGTTCGATCGCGGCGGGTTCCTGTTCCATGGTCGCGTCAAGGCGCTGGCCGATGCCGCCCGTGAAGGCGGGCTGGAGTTCTGATTATGGCTGACGAGAACACCATCGAAACCCCGGACGTGGCGGTTGTTGAAACTGGCGGCGACGCCGGCGAAGCCCAGGGTCGTCGTGGCCGTGGCCGTGGCGGCAACCGTGAAGGCGGCGGCGGCGATCGCGGTCGTGGACGCGGCGGTCGTGACAACAACCGTGGCGGCAAGCAGGAAGAAGATGACGGCATCATCGAAAAGCTGGTGCACATCAACCGCGTCTCCAAGACCGTGAAGGGCGGCAAGCGCTTCGGCTTTGCTGCGCTGGTCGTGGTCGGCGACGGTCAGGGCCGCGTCGGCTTTGGCCACGGCAAGGCTCGCGAAGTGCCTGAAGCGATCACCAAGGCGACTGCCGCGGCTCGCAAGAAGATGATCCGCGTTCCGCTCAAGGAAGGCCGCACCCTGCACCATGACGGCAATGGCCGTTTCGGTGCCGGCAAGGTGACCCTGCGCACCGCGCCTGCGGGTACCGGCATCATCGCCGGTGGTCCGATGCGCGCCGTCTTCGAGAGCCTCGGCGTTGCCGATGTGGTGACCAAGTCGGTCGGCACCTCGAACCCCTACAACATGATCCGCGCCACCTTCGACGCGCTGACTGAGCAGACTTCGCCGAAGTCGGTTGCCCAGCGTCGCGGCAAGAAGGTTGCCGACCTGCTTGGTCGGGGCGGAGCAAGTGCAGCCGAGGCGGAAGCCGATGCTGCCGCGATCGCGGAGTAACCGACAATGGCTACCATCAAGATCAAGCAGATCGGTTCGCCGATCCGCCGCCCCGCCAGCCAGCGCCAGATCCTTATCGGTCTGGGTCTGAACAAGATGCACAAGATCGTTGAGCGTCAGGACACCCCCGAGGTGCGCGGCGCGATCGCGAAGATCCCGCATCTGGTGCAGGTGGTCGACTAAAACTCAGGCAGGCCCCGCTAAGTCGGGGCCTTCCTTTCTATCAGCGCGACAAAAGCGAAAGCGAGTGCACACTATGAAGCTGAATGACATCCGCGACAATGCCGGCGCCCGTAAGGGCCGCATCCGGGTCGGCCGTGGTATCGGCTCGGGCAAGGGTAAGACCTCGGCTCGCGGCCAAAAGGGCCAGAAGGCGCGTTCCGGCGTTGCCATCAAGGGCTTCGAAGGCGGCCAGATGCCGCTTCACATGCGTCTTCCGAAGCGCGGCTTCAACAACCCGTTCGGCAAGGATTATGCCGAGGTGAATGTTGGCATGGTCCAGAAGTTCATCGACGCGGGCAAGCTCGACGCCAAGGCAACCATCACCGAAGACGCTCTGCGCGCTGTCGGTCTGGTGCGTGACGGCAAGGACGGCGTGCGTCTGCTCGGCAAGGGTGAAATCACCGCCAAGGTGACCTTCGCCGTGACCGGTGCGACCAAGGGCGCCATCGCTGCGGTCGAAAAGGCCGGCGGCAGCGTCGAAGTGGCACCCGCTGCCACTCCCGAGCACGAAAAGAAGCTCGCTCGCCGCGACGCCAACAAGGCGGCCAAGGCGGCAAAGGCGAAGTAATCGACAAAAGGTGGTGCGCGGGGGTTCGACAAGAGCCCCCGCGCTCCCTATTTACGCTCTCGCGCGCCGGACGGGTTCTCTTTGTAGAGCGAGTTCCCGCAGCACAGGCGCGCTAAGAATGGTTCGACAATGGCCGCCAACCGGTCATTGCCACCGGATCAAGAGCTAGGATCGACACAACGACATGGCATCACGCGCCGACAATATCGCGAGCAATCTCAACCTCGGCAATTTTGCCAAGGCGACCGAGCTCAAGCAGCGCATCTGGTTCACGATCGGCGCGCTGATTGTCTTCCGCTTTCTGAGCTTCGTTCCGCTCCCGGGTGTGAACCCGCTGATCCTGAGCGAGCTCTATCAGCAGACGCGCGGCGGGATCCTCGATCTTTTCAACGCATTCTCGGGCGGCAGCCTTGAGCGCATGAGCCTCATCGCGCTCGGCGTGATGCCTTACATCACCGCCTCGATCGTGGTGCAGATGGCCTCGGCGCTGCATCCGGCGCTGTCTGCGCTCAAGAAGGAAGGCGCCAGCGGGCGTCAGAAGCTCAACCAGTACACCCGCTATGGCGCGGTGCTGCTGTGCGCAATCCAGGGCTATTTCCTCGCGGTCGGGCTTGAGAGCTTCGCCGGGCAGAGCAACCTTCAGGCGGTCGTCGACCCGGGCTACATGTTCCGCATCGTGGCGGTTATCAACCTCGTGGGCGGGACCATGTTCCTGCTGTGGCTTGGTGAGCAGATCACCAGCCGCGGCATCGGCAACGGCATCTCGCTGATCATCATGGCGGGCATTGTTGCCCAGTTCCCGAGCTTTGCGACCAACCTGTTCGAAGGCGGCCGTACTGGCTCGATCGCGCCGTGGGTTATCATCGCGTTCCTTGCGATGGTCGTCGGCCTGATCCTGCTGATCTCCTTCATGGAACGCGCCCAGCGCCGTCTGACGATCCAGTATCCCAAGCGTGCGACGCAGCGTGGCATGATGCAGGCCGAGCGGTCCTATCTGCCGCTCAAGATCAACACCGCGGGCGTGATCCCGCCGATCTTCGCCAGCTCGCTGCTGCTTCTCCCGCTGACGATCACGCAGTTTGCGGGCAGCTCGGTCGATACCGAGAGTGGTTTCTACAGTGTGCTGCAGGCACTCAACCAGTACCTCGCGCACGGTCAGCCGCTCTACATGACGCTCTATGCGATTGGGATCATCTTCTTCTGCTTCTTCTACACGGCGGTGGTCTTCAATCCCGAAGAGACGGCGGATAACTTGAAGAAGAACGGCGGTTCCATCCCTGGCATCCGTCCGGGCAAGCGCACCTCCGACTATCTCGAATATGTGCTGACCCGCATCACGGTGGTTGGCGCGATCTATCTGACCGTCGTTTGCGTGCTGCCCGAATACATGATCGCGCAGACGGGCATTCCGCTGTTCCTCGGCGGTACGTCGCTGCTGATCGTGGTGAACGTGACGGTCGATACCATCAGCCAGATCCAGTCACACATGCTGGCGCTGCAATATGGCGATCTCATCAAGAAAGCGAAGCTCAAGGGTCGGATGCGCTGATATCCGACATTAGTCGGCTTGACGCAGACCCCTGCTTGGTTGAACCCACTAGTCTGAAAGAACGCGCCGGGCGCTGACCCGTGGCGATATTGGGGGACGGTTCGTGAACATCATTCTTCTTGGGCCTCCCGGCGCCGGTAAGGGAACGCAGAGCGCGGGTTTGGTCGAGCGGCATGGCATGCGCCAGCTCTCCACCGGCGACATGCTCCGTGCGGCGGTCAAGGCGGGTACGCCTGTGGGCTTGCGCGCAAAGGAAGTCATGGAGCGCGGCGAGCTTGTTTCGGACGAGATCGTTTCCGACCTGATCGACGCCGAACTGGCCGCCATGGCGGGCGAAACAGGCGCGATCTTCGATGGCTATCCCCGCACCGCCGCGCAGGCAGACGCGCTTGACGCTATTCTCGCCAAGAATGGCCGCGAACTCGATCATGTGATCGAGCTCGAGGTCAACGAGGACGCGCTGGTCGAGCGGATCACCGGGCGTTTCTCCTGCGGCAATTGCGGTGCGCTCTACCACGACACCGCCAATCCGCCCTCGACCCCCGGGGTTTGTGACACTTGCGGCAGCACCGAGTTCAAGCGTCGTCCCGACGATAACGAGGAAACCGTGCGGATGCGGATGCAGGAATACCGCGCCAAGACCGCGCCGATCCTGCCTGGCTACGAGGCGCGCGGCATCGTTACCCGGGTGGACGGGATGGCAGCGATTGACACGGTCGCCGGTCAGATCGACGCGATCCTCGCAAGCTGAACGGAGCGGGGACTTGTGTCCCCTCCGCTTTTGCCCCAGCGTCACACCGTGATCGCAAGGGAGGTCTTGCCATGAATCTTACCATGACAAAGGGCAGGGCGCTGCTCGGCTTCGCTGCGCTCGCCTGCGGAGCGCCTGCCGCCGCGGAGGTGACGCGAGCGACTGACTCCAGCTTCGTTTCGCGACACGAAGTGGTGGTTGAAGCAACACCGAAGGAGGTCTGGCTCGCGCTGATTTCGCCCGCGACCTGGTGGCGTTCGGAGCATACCTGGTCGGGCAGTTCCAAGAACCTGACGCTCGTTCCCCAGGCGGGCGGGTGCTTCTGCGAGACGATCCCCGAAGTCGACGAACCCGGCCGCTTCACGCTTGAGGGCAGCGTCGAGCATATGCGCGTGGTGCAGGCCTATCCCGAGCAGGCGCTGCGGATGATCGGCAGCCTCGGCCCGCTTCAGAGCGAACCGGTGACTGGTGTGCTTACGGTCGCGATCAGCAAGATCGACAAGGGCACGCGCATCGTCTGGGAATACAATGTCGGCGGCCCGATGCGTTACGAAATTCCCGTAATCTCCAAAGCGGTCGATGGTGTGATGGCCGCGCAGCTGGCCGCGTTGACGAAGCCGCTCAAGGTGGTGGCAATGCCCGCGCCGCCTCGGCCGCTGCTGCCTTCCGCACCGGCGACCGAGCCGCCGCCTGCAGTCGGGAAGCCAGCACTGCCGCCGGTTGGCGGCGCGGCCGGTCCTGCGCAGGGGGCCGCTCCCAAGCCCGAGATCAAGCCAGCGCCCATGCTGGCATCGCCGCCGACTGCCACTCCTGCTGCGCC
This sequence comes from Porphyrobacter sp. ULC335, assembly GCF_025917005.1. Classification (NCBI taxonomy): domain Bacteria; kingdom Pseudomonadati; phylum Pseudomonadota; class Alphaproteobacteria; order Sphingomonadales; family Erythrobacteraceae; genus Porphyrobacter; species Porphyrobacter sp. ULC335. Next base: position 2,837,793 of record NZ_CP078091.1, on the reverse strand, counting down.
CGTCGCTGCACCCAAGCCAGCGCCGAAGCCTGCCCCGAAAGCCCCTTCGGTCGAGGATGCGTTCGGCGATCTCGACGATTCACCCAAGAGCTAATCGCCGGACCAGCGGGTCGGGCAGGGTGCGCAGCTATCTTCTTGACGCGGGCCGGTTTCGTTAGCGGTCGGCGTTCTTGCTCCTTGCGGTTGACGGCTTGTGCGAATCAGCCTATGCGCGCGGCTCATTCGACATGTTCGAAGCAAGTTCGGCAGGCATCGCCCTTGCGCGTGCCGACCGGACTTTTTGCCGTTTACGATCTGGCCACCGTGTCAGTCGTCCGGTGAACGGACACAAGAATGAATGAGCGTTGAGATAGGAGCGGCCTTCAATGGTCGAACTCCTGTGGAGCATGGAGAAATAAGTGGCTCGTATTGCCGGGGTAAATATCCCCACCAACAAGCGCGTGATCATCGCGCTCACCTACATTCACGGGATTGGCCGTACCACCGCCGTCCAGATCGCTGACAAGCTGGGCATCGCGCACTCCGCGCGCGTGCAGGACCTTTCCGACGAGGAAGTCCTGCGGATCCGCGAAACCATCGATGCCGATTTCACCGTGGAAGGCGACCTGCGTCGCAACACCGCGATGAACATCAAGCGTCTGATGGATCTGCGCGCCTATCGCGGCCTGCGTCATCGTAGCGGTCTGCCCGTTCGCGGCCAGCGCACCCACACCAACGCCCGCACCCGCAAGGGCAAGGCCAAGCCCATCGCGGGCAAGAAGAAGTAAGCGAGCGGGGGTCTCCCCCTTTGTACGCTTTTTCCTTCTGACGAGCTAGAGGACAGTAAACGATGGCACGCGAACCAGGCCGTATTCGGCGTCGTGACAAAAAGAACATCACCAGCGGCGTTGCGCATATCAACGCCAGCTTCAACAACACCATGATCACCATCACCGATGCACAGGGCAATGCGATCAGCTGGTCCAGTGCCGGCGCGATGGGGTTCAAGGGTAGCCGCAAGTCGACTCCCTATGCTGCGCAGGTCGCTGCCGATGACGCGGGCAAGAAGGCCGCCGAACACGGCGTCCGCACGCTCGAAGTCGAAGTGAAGGGTCCGGGTTCGGGTCGCGAAAGCGCTCTGCGGGGTCTTGCGGCTGTTGGTTTCAACATTACCTCGATCCGCGACGTTACCCCGATCCCGCACAACGGGGTCCGTCCTTCCAAGCGTCGCCGCGTCTGATCCGCCGGGTTGGCGGTGACGCAGTGTGTCGCCGCCGCCCGAACGGGTCCGATGCCGCATTGCTTGTCTGCATCCGGCCCACCCAAGTTTGAACCGCCCACAAGGCGAATTAGGGGAAATCCATGTCCGTCAACACCAAGAACTGGCAGGAACTCAAGAAACCCAACTCCCTCGAAATCAAGGATGGCGGCGATCGTCAGCGCAAGGTTACCTTCGTGGCCGAACCGCTGGAGCGGGGCTTCGGCCTGACGCTCGGCAACGCGCTGCGCCGGGTGCTGCTTTCCAGCCTTCAGGGCGCTGCGATCACCTCGATCAAGATCGAGAACGTGCTGCACGAATTCTCGTCGCTTGCCGGCGTGCGTGAAGACGTCACCGACATCGTCCTGAACGTCAAGCAAATCGCGCTCAAGATGGAAGGCGAGGGCCCCAAGCGGCTCCAGCTTTCGGCCACCGGCCCGGGCGAAGTCCGCGCTGGCGACATCGCTGTCACCGGCGACATCGAAGTGATGAACAAGGATCTGGTGATCTGCCATCTCGATGAAGGCGCGACGCTCAACATGGAGCTGACCGCTGACACGGGCAAGGGCTACTCGCCTGCCGTCCAGAACCGTCCGGCCGACGCGCCGATCGGGCTGATCCCGGTTGACTCGCTTTATTCGCCTGTGCGTCAGGTCAGCTACAAGGTCGAAAACGCCCGCGTCGGTCAGGAGCTTGACTATGACAAGCTCTCGCTGACGGTCGAGACTGATGGCACTGTCACCCCGGAAGACGCCGTGGCCTATGCCGCGCGCATCCTTCAGGACCAGCTGACGCTGTTCGTCCACTTCGAAGACGGCATCCCGCAGCCGGTCGGCCAGATGATCGGCCACGCCGTGCAGCCGGAAGAAAGCGACGCCAACCAGCTCAACCGTTACCTCCTCAAGAAGGTGGACGAGCTGGAACTGTCGGTGCGTTCGGCCAACTGCCTCAAGAACGACAACATCATCTATATCGGCGATCTGGTCCAGAAGACCGAAGCCGAGATGCTGCGCACGCCGAACTTCGGCCGCAAGTCGCTCAACGAGATCAAGGAAGTGCTCTCGAGCATGGGTCTGCGCCTCGGCATGGACATCCCGGGCTGGCCGCCCGAGAACATCGAAGAGATGGCCAAGAAGCTCGAGCAGGAATTGCTCGGTTGATGAACTCGTGAGCCCCCGCGCAAGCGGGGGCTTGCACATTGGGCGACGGTGGCAGCCCCGATAGCCACCAGCACTGGGGTACCTCGAACGGCCCCTTTTCGAACGGAGTAAAGAATATGCGTCATGGTATTTCGGGCCGTAAGCTTGGCCGCAAGACCGGTCACCGCAACGCCCTGTTCCGCAACATGGCGGCAGCCCTGATCAAGCACGAGCAGATCAAGACCACGCTGCCCAAGGCGAAGGAACTGCGCCCCTATCTCGAAAAGCTGATCACGCTGGCGAAGCGTGGCGGCCTTTCGAACCGTCGTCTGGCGATGGCTCGCTTGGGTGACGAAGCCCAGCTCAAGAAGCTGTTCGAAGTCCTCGCCGAGCGTTATTCTGATCGTGAAGGCGGTTACACCCGCGTGCTGCGCGCTGGCGTGCGTGCCGGTGACGCCGTGCAGATGGCGATCATCGAACTCGTCGACCGTGACGAAGCTGCCAAGGGCCAGGATTCGGGTCCGGTGCAGGCCGAAGAAGATTACGAAGACGCGTAATCCGCGCTTCGAAACGATAGCGGGAAGGGCCGGGGCGGGAACGCTTCCGGCCCTTTCCTTTTGCCCGGCGCGGATTAGGGTGGCACGCATGATCCGCACCGCCTTTGCAGCCACAACGCTGCTCCTCGCCGCTGTCCCCGCCACTGCACAAAGCCAGCAGGAGGCGCTTGAGGCACGTTATGATCGCTCGCTGGCGGCGGGTTACAAGGCGCTGATGTTGTGCGGTGCCATCGCCAATGCCGAAGCGAACGGCACGAGCCGCACGCCCGAAAGCGTCATGCAGTGGGAACTGACCGGCATTCAGGCGCCGCTGGACACAATCGTTACCGAATTGCCTTTCGAGATCGTCCGCCGCCCGAGCGGGCAGATTGCTCATGTCGCGGTGCGCTGGGCAGAGGATATGCCGGCACGCGTGGCGCTGTATTATGGTCCGAAAACGGGCTGTTCGATCCTGCCGATCGGTGCGCCTGTGGATGCCAGCGATCCCGGTCAGTCCGTCGCGATCCCGCCCGAAGGGGCCTCGACCGCAAAACCGTCGGTGGAGCAGGCCGAAGGCGCCAGCACGTCCCGCGGACGTATCCGCAAGCCGCGTGACGAGCCGGGCATGCCGTGGACGCTCCTCATGGCGAAGGGGTTCGACCAAGACCGGCTTGGTACATACGGGAAGGGCGCCCGCACGACTGCGGTGGTGGTCCGGCGCTTCGCATCCGATGGGACCCGCCGCTTCGAGGCCGAAGTCTACGCCGATGGTTTCAGCGCCAGCACCCCGCAGCGGACCTGGTCGGTCGCCAAGAGCATTACTTCAACCCTGGTCGGCGCGGCTGTTCAATCGGGGGAAGTCCGCACAGATGATCCGATTGGCCTGAACTACTGGCGCGGTGGAGGGGCGGTTGATCAGCGCAACGCCATTACAATCGACCACGCTTTGCGCATGGCCACAGGGCGCTATTCCGATACGCCCGGCAACCGCACCGATCCGCTTTATTATGGCGGTTCCAGTGTCGATGAAACCGCGACCAAATGGCCGGTGCTGCACAAGCCGGGCACCACATTCCGCTATGCCAACAACGACACGCTGCTGGCGGTCAAGGCGATCGGGCAGTGGCTTTCATTTTACCCGCCCGATGAGTTCTTCGCCAAACTCGGGATGACACACACTGTCGCCGAGACTGACTGGAAGGGCGATTACGTTCTTTCCTCGCAAGTCTGGAGCACGGCAGGTGACCTTGCGAGTTTGGGGCAGCTTTACCTCAACGACGGTGTGCTCCCTTCAGGCGAGCGGATCCTGCCCGAAGGCTGGGTGAAATATGTCTCCACCCCGAGCGGGCCGCAGCCTCCCACCGGCACTTTCGGATACGGGGCGGGGTTCTGGCTGCTGAACAAGGAGGAGGACGTTCCCGCCGATACCTTCGCTGCAATCGGCAATCGCGGGCAGTATGTGGTGATCGTCCCTTCGAGGAAGGTCGTGATCGTCCGGCGCGGGGAGGATCCGGTCGGCTCCGGTTTCGACATCGCCGCCTTCACGCGTGATGTGCTCGCGGCGTTGCCGAAGGAGTAGCTTGGGTCCTGAGGCAGCGCGATCTGTTCACAAAAGGCGCTTTGAAGCTTAACGGTTCCTGTCACAGCAATTCAGCTTCGCCACAGTCCGAATCGCGCAAAAGCATCTTCGACACCGCAAGCAATTCCGCCCGCGGTGACTGACGAGGATTGCTTCCATGACCACCAAGACCCCCCGGCTGGCCTCCGGCAAATCGGTCCGGCTTGTGCTCGGCGCGGTTGCTGCCACTGCATTGTCCGTCGCATCCGTGACCCCCGCCATGGCGGATGACCGTCGTGATCGTGACGGGATTGGCGCGGGCGAGATCATTGCCGGCGCTGTGGTGATCGGTGGTCTTGCCGCCTTGGCAGGCGCTTTTGATGGCGACCGTGACCGTGACCGCTGGGATCGCGGCGACCGCTGGGACCGCGGTGATCGTTGGGACCGCGGCGGCGGCTATGGCTTCCGCGGCGGCTCGCGCGGGGCGGTTGACCGCTGTGTCCGCGCGGCGGAAAATCAGGCACGCCGCTTTGGCGGCTACCGCTTTGCCGACGTGATCGACGTCCGCGATATCGACCGCACCCGTGACGGGTTCCGCGTCCGTGGCCGGATCGACGTGGGCGGCGGTTGGGACCGTCGCGGCAGCGATCGCGGAAACTTCACCTGCCGCGTCGATGGTCGCGGCGCCCCGTTCATCGACTTTGACGGTATCCGCGGCCTGCGCTGATCGCCGTTAACCCCTTCGCGCGCCGTACCTGCCTTTTCTGGCGCGCGCTTCTGGTCGCCCCGTGCTCCCATAAGGAACGCGGGGCGGCCTCGTTTCTGCGCGGCATCCGGTTCAGCCCAGCGCAAGCTCGGCACGGTTAATCCTGCCGCTATCGGGGCGTTGGTGGGCGCTCGCATAGCAACAGGAGAGAGCAATGGCTCTTACGTTCCGCGCGCTTGCCTTGGCTGGTGCGCTTGCCGGTACCACCATGATCGCCGCTCCGGCGTCGGCCGCCTCGCTGCCATCGGGCCCTGCGCTGGGCGCACCTTCGGCCGCTTTTGATTTCAGCCGTTATGACTCTGCCAGCGATACGGCCGATTGGCGCTGCCGCCGGCGTTGTGGCTGGGGTGGAGGCTGGGGCGGCGGCTGGGGCCGCCATCGCGGCTGGCGTCGCAACCGGGTCGATGCGGGCGACGTGCTGATCGGAGCCGCGATCATCGGCGGCGTGGCGGCGATCCTCAGTTCCAACAACCGCCGCGAGCGTGAACGCGACCGCGATGTCGTGATTGTCGAGCGGGATGCCGATTTCCGTGATCGCGACTGGGACCGTGACCGCGACACGCGTTACCGCGATGATCGCCGGGCGGCCCCGCGCGGCACCGGTGCCTCGGGCCTCGATAATGCGGTCAACATGTGTCTCGACCGGATCGAGCGTGACGTTCGGGTCGACACGGTCGACAATGTCGAACGCAACGGATCGGGCTGGCAGGTCAGCGGCGTACTGTTCAACGGATCGCCCTTCCAGTGCCGGATCGGCAATAGCGGCCAGATCGACGCGATCGATTATGGCCAGGGTTTCACCGATGTCGGCTTCAATGCCAGCAGCGATGGCGCCGCGCCGCGCGCTGCCGGGCAGTGGGACGATCAGCGCTACGCCGACGCCCGCGCGGCGGTTGGCGGCACGGTGCGTCCCGATATCGCAGTGAGCGAGGCGACGATACAGCCCGGAGAGCCCGCGCTGCGCACGGCGGCCAGCACGGCGATGCCTGCCTATCCCGGCGGCCCGATTCCGGGCGAGGTCATTCCCGAAACGGTCGAAGAAGAGACCGGCGGCTAAGTCTCGGGGGAGGGGAGTCAGCTCCCCTCCTTCTCTCCGCCATAGCTGGGCAGGCCCCATTCCCAATGGATCGCCGCCGCGCGCAGGGTGAACCCGCAGGCAAAGGCGAAGCTCCACGCCCAACCATCATCCACGCCCAGCAAAGGCGCGGCCAGCATCCCTGCAACAGTCAGCGCCGAGGTGAGCGCGGCGGGGGTCACGTAAAGCTCCGGGCTCATAATGATCGACGGGCGGCCCGCCACGACATCGCGGATAATCCCGCCGACGCAGCCGGTGATGACGCCCATCAGCGCGGCAGGCACCGGCGGGATGCCGTAAGCGAGCGCCTTGGCACTGCCCAGCACGGCATAGGCGGCAAGCCCCGCCCCATCGGCATAGGCAAAGCCCTTGCCTTCCCACCACCGTACCGGCGTGAACCACGCGATCAGCGCGGTGCCAAGGCAGACGGCGGCGACCCAGGGATCGTCGATCCAGAACACCGGCGCACGGATCAGCAGATCGCGCACCGTCCCGCCGCCAACGCCAGTCACCAGCGCGAAGAAGGCCATCGTCACGAAGGTCTGCCGCAGCCGCGCCGCCAGCACCGCGCCCGACAGCGCGAACAGCGCGATCCCGGCGAGGTCGAGAAGATCGAGGATCGGAGTGAGGACGGTCGGGGTCATGAAACGGTCGGCGGTACGGCCGGCCGCGCCTTGCGACGGCGGAACATCAGCACGCAGCCGATCAGCGCTCCCGTCAGCGACAAGGCGGCAAAGATGATCAGCACCGGATGGCTGGTACCCTCCCGCTCGGAGATGTCCATGATGTGCAGGCCCCAGGCGAAGTCGAAGGCGCGCCACCAGCGGGTGCGAACCGCCTCGATATTGCCGGTGTCGCGCCCGACGTAAACATTGGTGCCGTCAGCAAGCTGCACCTGCCACACCGCGAGCGGGCGGCGGAAGTCGAACGGGGTGCGGTCGGCGGGGAAGAGCGTCACGCGCTCGACCTGATCGCCGCCGATCATGCTCTTTGCCACCAACGCGCGGGCGGCGGCGGCATCAAGCGCGGGGAGTGCCTTGCCGGTGGCGAAGTCGACCCGGCGGGTGGAGCCATCCAGTGATGTGAGGATCGCCACCGCGCGGCCATCCTGCATGGTGACGTGCATCTCTTCGAGCTGTGCGTCGGGCGCGGCAATCGTGCTGCCGGGCAGCACCAGCGGCGTCGCGGTCGTCTCGCGGCGCAGATGATCGCCGCGCACCGCCTCGATTGGACGCGCGACCATCAACAGGCCGGTCGCCAGCCACATGGTGATCGGCACGCCGACCAGCCAGCCGAGCCAGATGTGCCATTTGGCGAGGGAGCGCATGGGGATACGGGTCATGCGCCATGCCATGACGAAGCAGCCCTAGGAGTGCAATATCTGTCCGATGGCCTCGGCCGCCGCGATGCAATCGAGATCGCGCCAGCGCGGGCCGATGACCTGCATTCCGCAGGGCAAGTCAGCCCCGAGGTAGTTCCCGCTCCCGATCGGCAACACTGTTGATGGCAGACCGGGGAAGGTCGCCGTACCCGACCACATCAGGCCGCTGCCGCCAGGCTCGTCTGCGCCGTTGATGCTGATCGTCCCGCGGAACACCGCCTTGTCGCTGTGCGGCACCGCCAGCACCGGGGCGGGCGGTGCGAGGACGAAGTCATATGTTTGGAACAGCGCTTCCCACTGCGCGGCGTTGGCGGCCTGCGCGTTGAGCAGCGCAAACCAGTCGGTCGCCGTGGCGCGCTTGCCGTCCGGGGCTGGGGCACCGTTGGACATGACGATGTTCATCATCTTGATATAGCTGCGGTTCTGCTGCGGCTGATCGGGCAGGAGATCGCTGGCACGGTCGATCCTCACTCCGGCGCGGGCGAGCGCCTCCAGCGCGGCTTCGGTCGGGCCCAGCACGCTCGCATCGACCGGCGCGCCCGGCAGGCTTGTGATCGCCAGCAGGCGGCAGTCCTTGATCGGCTTCGGACGGCGGCGCAGCGGTACTTCCGCGCCGACCTCGACCAGCACGGCGAGATCGGGCGCGTTGCGAGCCAGCGGCCCGGCGATGCTCAGTGGGCCGTCAGCGGCAGCGATAAACCCCTCGCGCCGCGACATCCCCGGGAAATCATGCCCGTGTTTGGGGACGAGGCCCCAGGTCGTCTTGTGCCCCCATACCCCGCAGAAATGCGCCGGCACGCGCACCGATCCGCCGATGTCGGTGCCGTAGTCGCAAGGCACCATCCCGCTCGCCACAGCCGCCGCGCTGCCGCCCGACGATCCCCCGGGGGAGCGTTCCGCATTGTGCGGGTTGGCGGTGCGGCCATAGACCGGGTTGAAGCTCTGCCAATCCGTGAGGTCGACCGGCACGTTGGTCTTGCCGATGATGATCGCGCCTGCCGCTTTCAACCGCTTGACCAGCAGCGCGTCTTTCGGGGCGATCTGGTTGCGGAACTCGGGGTGGCCGAAGGTGGTCGGCAGTCCGGCGACGTCGAAGCTCTCCTTGATCGTCATCGGCACGCCGAACAGCGGCTGGTCGAGCGGCGGAGCGCCCTTGTCCATCGCTTTGGCGGTTTCGTAGGCGCGCTCGAAATCGGGGACCGCCAGCGCATCGATCGCGGAATCGAACTTCCCGACCCGCACGATCGCCGCATCAACCGCCTCGGCCACGCTGATCTTGCGCGTCCGGATCGCGAGCGCGGTCGCCAGCGCCCCGGCTTTGTCGGTCAGTTGCGGATAGGCCATGCGTGTCGTCTCCCCCTCGGCTTTGCCGGTCTAGCAAAGCCGGGGGAGGGCGCAAATCACATGTGGATAGGTTTCCCCGTCACCGCCATCGCCGCTTCCTTCAGGGCTTCGGCGTGGGTGGGGTGCGCGTGGCAGGTATAGGCGATATCTTCGCTGGTGGCGCCGAATTCCATCGCCACGCAAGCCTCGGCGATCATCGATCCGGCGAGGCTGGCGATGATCCACACGCCCAGCACCCGGTCGGTTTCCGCATCGGCGATAACCTTCACGAAGCCATCGGTGTCGCGGTTCGCCTTGGCGCGGCTGTTGGCCATCATCGGGAACTTGCCGACCTTGACGTTGAGCCCGCGTTCCTTGGCCTGTTCCTCGGAGATGCCGACGCCCGCGATTTCGGGTGCGGTGTAGACGACGCTGGGGATCACATCGTGGTTCACAATGCCGGTCAGGCCCGCGATGTTCTCGGCCACAGCGATGCCTTCATCCTCGGCCTTGTGCGCGAGCATCGGGCCGGGGACGACATCGCCAATGCCCCAGATATTCGGCACGGAGGTGCGGAAATCGTGGTCGATCTCGATCTGGCCGCGGCCGTTGGTGCTGAGGCCCGCCTTGTCGAGCGCGAGGCCATCGGTGTTCGGGCGGCGGCCGATGGCCACCAGCACGTGGCTGGCGGTGACGGTCTGCGCCGCGCCGCCTGCGGCCGGTTCGACCGTCAGGGTGACAGTCTTGCCGTCGACCTGCGCGCCGGTCACCTTCTGGCCTAGCATCATGGCCATGCCCTGCTTCTTGAAGATTTTCTGCGCTTCCTTGCGCACATCGCCGTCCATGCCGGGCAGCAGCTGGTCGAGATATTCGATCACGGTGACCTTGGCGCCCAAGCGACGCCACACCGAACCCAGTTCGAGACCGATCACGCCGCCGCCAATCACCACGAGGTGTTCGGGGACTTCATCGAGGTCAAGCGCGCCGGTCGAATCCACGATCCGCTTGGCCGCATTGTCGACCGTGACGCCGGGGAGGGGCGTGACGCTGGAGCCGGTGGCGATCACGATGTCCTTGGCGGTGACTTTCTCGCCCGCGACGGTGACGGTGTGTGCATCCTCGAATGCGGCATGGCCTTTCAGCCAGGTGACCTTGTTCTTCTTGAACAGGAATTCGATCCCGCCGGTCAGTTCGCCCACGGCCTTGGTCTTTTCCTGCATCATCCGCCCGAGATCGAGCGTCGGGGTGGCGGTGATGCCCCAGGTGGCGAAGTGGCCGTTGTTGGCCTCGTCAAACAGCTCCGAGCCGTGCAGCAGCGCCTTGGAGGGAATGCACCCGACATTGAGGCAGGTGCCGCCGAGCGTGGCGCGCGATTCAACGCAAGCCGTCTTCAGCCCCAGCTGCGCCGCACGGATCGCCGCGACATAGCCGCCGGGACCGGCACCGATGATGAGGACGTCGTAATCGTAGGAATGGTCAGCCATTTTTTTCTCCGTCGCCCCAGCGAAAGCTGGGGTCTCAGGCTGCGGGGTTCAAGCTTGCCGCTCTAGGCCCCAGCTTTCGCTGGGGTGACGGGCAAACTCAAAGATCAATCAGCATCCGGGTCGGATCCTCGATCGCGTCCTTGATGATCTTGAGGGCCGTCACCGCCTCGCGCCCGTCGATCAGGCGGTGGTCGTAGGACAGGGCGAGATACATCATCGGGCGGATCACGATCTGGCCGTTACGCACCACAGGGCGATCCTCGATGCGGTGGAGGCCCAGCACCGCCGACTGCGGCGGGTTGATGATCGGGGTGCTCATCAGCGAGCCGAACACGCCGCCGTTCGAGATGGTGAAGGTGCCGCCGCTCATGTCTTCCATGGTCAGCGTGCCCGCCTTGGCGCGCGCGCCGAAATCGGCGATGTCCTGCTCGATCCGGGCAAAGCCCTTCTTGTCGGCATCGCGGATGACGGGGACGACGAGGCCGTTGGGGGCCGAGACCGCGACCGAGATGTCCACGTAATCGTGATAGATGATCTCGTCGCCCTCGATATAGGCGTTGGCGGCGGGAACGTCCTTCAGCGCAAGGCACGCAGCCTTTGCGAAGAAGCCCATGAAGCCGAGGCGAATGTCGTGCTTCTTGGCGAACAGGTCCTTGTACTTGTCGCGCGCTTCCATGACGGCGCTCATGTCGACATCGTTGAAGGTGGTGAGCAGCGCGGCATTGTCCTGCGCGCTCTTGAGGCGCTTGGCGATGGTCTGGCGCATGCGGGTCATCTTGACCCGTTCCTCACCGCGCGCGCCGCCGGTGGAGGCAGGGGCTGCGGTCGGGGCAGGGGTCGGCGCAGGCGCGGGGGCCGGGGCCGGGGTGCCCTTGGCCTTGGCTTCGGCGGCGGCGAGCACATCTTCCTTGGTCAGGCGGCCATCCTTGCCGGTGCCCTTGATGGTCGAAGGATCGACCCCGTGTTCCAGCACCGCGCGGCGCACCGCGGGCGACATGGTCTGGGCTGCACCCGACAGGTCTTCGGTTGCCGCCGGGGCGGGCGCCTCTGCCTTGGCTGCGGCGGGAGCGGCGGCTGGTGCCGCAGCGCTGGCGGTCGCGCCCGCTTCGATGATCGCGATCACCGCGCCGACTTCGACCGTGTCGCCCACCGCCGCGCGGTGTTCTGACATGATGCCAGCGACCGGCGAGGGGACGTCGACCGCAACCTTGTCGGTCTCGAGGCTGCAAATCGCCTCGTCAGCGGCGACCGCTTCGCCCGGCTGCTTGAACCATTCTGCGATGGTGCCTTCGGTGACGGATTCGCCGAGGACGGGGACTTTGATTTCGGTGGCCATTTGAATGGGTTCCTGAAACTTGCTTCTGTATTGTATGAAGTGAGGCGGGCCGTTACAGCCCCAGCGCGGCGGCGATCAACGCCTCCTGCTGGGCCTTGTGGCGGCTGGCGAGACCTGTCGCGGGTGAGGCAGAGGCGTCGCGTCCGGCGTAAACCGGCCGCATTCCCGTGTGCCCGGAAGCGGTCAGCGATTCCTCGATGCGTTCGTTGACGAAGAACCACGCGCCATTGTTGCGCGGCTCCTCCTGACACCACACCACGTCCTGAAGGCTGGTCATGCGCGCCAGACGTACTGCCAGCGGATCGCCGGGGAAGGGGAAGAGCTGTTCGATGCGGATGATCGAGACATCATCGATCCCCGCGGCATCGCGCGCTTCGATCAGGTCATAGGCGACCTTGCCCGAGCACAGCACCACACGCCGCACCTTCTCGTCCGCGATCTCCTTCGTGTCGGAGAGGATGCGCCGGAACTGCCGGTCACCCAGGAAGTCCGCCTTGGCGCTCTTGGCCATCGGGTGGCGCAGCAGCGACTTGGGGCTCATGATGATCAGCGGCTTGCGGAAGCTGCGGAGCATCTGGCGGCGCAGCACGTGGAAGTAGTTCGCCGGTGTGGTGATGTTGCAAACGCACATATTGTCGTCGGCGCACAGCTGGAGGAAGCGTTCGAGCCGCGCGGAGGAGTGCTCCGGCCCCTGCCCTTCGTAGCCGTGCGGCAGCAGCATCACGAGGCCGTTGGCGCGCAACCACTTGCTTTCGCCGCTGGCGATGAACTGGTCGATCATGATCTGCGCGCCGTTGGCGAAGTCGCCGAACTGGCCTTCCCACAGCACGAGGCTGCGCGGATCGGCCATCGCGAAACCATATTCGAAGCCGAGCACGCCATATTCCGACAGCGTGGAATCGTGCACTTCGAACTTGCCGTGCGGCAGGGTGGAGAGCGGCACGTATTTGCGTTCCGATGTCTGGTCGACCCACACCGCGTGACGCTGGCTGAAGGTGCCGCGTCCGGAGTCCTGTCCGGACAGGCGCACGCCGTATCCTTCCATCACAAGGCTGCCGAAGGCGAGCGCTTCGCCGGTCGCCCAGTCGAAGCCTTCGCCGCTGGCGAACATCTCGCGCTTGGCAGCCAGCACGCGGTCGAGCGTCTTGTGAACCTCAAGATCGGCAGGAACTTCGGTCAGCACGCGGCCGAGCGAATCCAGCATCTTGGGCTCGATCGCGGTCTCGACCGAGCGGCGAGCAGTCTCGGGGTCAGCCGGCTTGTTGAGTCCCGCCCAGCGCCCGCCGAACCAGTCGGCTTCGTTGGCCTTGTAATTCTTGCCCGCCTCGAACTCTTCTTCGAGCAGCGCGACGAACTCGCCGGCCATCCGCTCGCGCGTGCCGGGTTCGACCACGCCTTCGCGCACCAGCCGCGCTTCGTATGAAACGCTGACCTTGGGATGGGCGCGGATCTTGTCGTACATCAGCGGCTGGGTGAACTTGGGCTCGTCACCCTCGTTGTGGCCGAAGCGGCGATAGCACCACATGTCGATCACGACATCGCGGTGGAAGGTCTGGCGGTACTCGACCGCGAGCTTGCAGGCGAAGGTCACCGCTTCGGGATCGTCGCCGTTGACGTGGAGGATCGGCGCCATCACGCCCTTGGCCACATCTGACGGATACGGCGAAGACCGCGCGAACTTGGGCGAGGTGGTGAAGCCGATCTGGTTGTTGATGATGAAGTGGATGCAGCCGCCCGTGTCATAGCCGGGGACGCCGGACAGCGAGAGGCTTTCCCACACCACGCCTTGCCCTGCGAAGGCCGCATCACCGTGGATCAGCACGGGGAGCACCTGATCCTTCTTCTTCAGGTCATCGCGGATCGCCTGTTGCGCGCGCGCCTTGCCCAGCACCACGGGGTTCACCGCTTCGAGGTGCGAGGGGTTGGGGACGAGGCTCATGTGCACCGAAATGCTGTCGAACTCGCGGTCGGTGGAGGTGCCGAGGTGATACTTCACGTCGCCCGAACCGCCGACGTCATCGGGGTTGGCGCTGCCGCCGGAGAATTCGTGGAAGATTACGCGGTAAGGCTTGGCCATCACGTTGGCGAGCACGTTCAACCGGCCGCGGTGGGCCATGCCGTAGATGATCTCGCGCACGCCAGCGCTGCCGCCGTGCTTGATCACGGCTTCCAGCGCCGGGATCATCGACTCCCCGCCATCAAGCCCGAAGCGCTTGGTGCCGACATATTTGCGGGCGAGGAATTCTTCGTATTGTTCCCCGCGCAGCACTGCGGCAAGGATCGCCTTCTTGCCCTCGGGAGTGAACTGGATCGTCTCGCCGGGCTTTTCGAACTTGTCCTGAAGGAAGCGGCGTTCCTCGGTATCGGCGATGTGCATGTATTCGAGGCCGACCTTGCCGCAATAGACTTCGCGCAGGCGCTGGTGGAGCTTGCCCACCGTGGTCCATTCCATGCCCAGCACGCCGCCGACATAGACGTCCTCGTTCTCCTTGCCCGCAAGGCCGTGCCATTCGAGCGTGAGGTCAGCCGGGCCTTCGCGCGCCGACAGGCCGAGCGGATCAAGCTGCGCCGCCATGTGGCCGCGCACACGATAGAGCCGCACCAGCGTCATCGCCGCGATGGAGAGGGCCGCAGCCTTCTCGACCGCCTTGGGATCGAGCGACTTGCCCGCATCCTTCGCCGCGGCCTTGACCGCGAGCTTCATCTCGGTCGGGTCCATCGCCGCGACCAGATCGGACGCGCTATCGGCCAGCGTATCGAGCCAGCCGCGCTTTGCCCACGAAGGGCCGGGCTGCGGGCCTTCCTGATCGGTGAAGGCGGGGATGAAGTTCTGCGGTTCGTTGCCCATCATGGGACTCCTGGGGAGGAGGAAGGATGGCCCCCCGCGCGGGGTCGCGAGGGGCCGGTATTCTAGACGGCGGTTAGGCCAGTTCTTTCAGCATCGCGGCAAGGGTTTCGCCCAGCAGCGAGGGCGAGGGCGAGACGCGGATGCCCGCATCTTCCATCGCCGCGATCTTGTCTTCCGCGCCGCCCTGACCGCCGCTGACGATGGCGCCAGCGTGGCCCATGCGGCGGCCCGGAGGGGCGGTGCGACCGGCGATGAAGCCGACCATAGGCTTGGCGCGGCCCTTGGCGCGTTCGGCCTTGATGAAGGCGGCGGCTTCTTCTTCAGCCGAGCCGCCGATTTCGCCGATCATGATGATGCTCTCGGTCTCGGGATCGTCGAGGAACAGGTCGAGCACGTCGATGAAGTTGGTGCCGTTGACCGGATCGCCGCCGATGCCGACCGCGGTGGTCTGGCCGAGGCCCGCCATGGTGGTCTGGTGCACGGCTTCATAGGTGAGCGTGCCCGAACGCGAGACGATGCCGACCGAGCCCTTCTTGAAGATGTTGGCCGGCATTATGCCGATCTTGCACTCGTTCGGCGTCAGCACGCCGGGGCAGTTGGGGCCGATCAGGCGCGACTTGGAGCCCTGAAGCGCACGCTTGGCGCGGACCATGTCGAGCACCGGAATGCCTTCGGTGATGCAGATGATCAGTTCCATCTCGGCATCGATGGCTTCGCAGATCGCGTCAGCGGCGAACGGCGGCGGCACGTAGATGCACGAGGCAGTCGCGCCGGTCGCGGCCTTGGCTTCGCGCACGGTGTCGAACTGCGGCAGGCCGATATGGGTGGTGCCGCCCTTGCCGGGGGTCACGCCGCCAACCATCTGCGTCCCGTAATCGAGCGCGGCCTGGGTGTGGAAGGTGCCGGTGTTGCCGGTCATCCCTTGGGTGATGACCTTGGTGTCTTTGTTTACGAGGATGGACACTAACAAGTTCCTTTACAATTATAGACGGTTACATTTGCAGCCGGAGTGCCTTGAGGCGTTGCATTATCTTTGATCGGGGCGAAGATTGGCGGCGTGAATTCCCAGCGGCCACCAAGTCCGTCGCCGTAATCCTCGAAGATGCTGATTTCGCCGCTTTGCCAACGAAAGCCGTGGGGCGTTTCTGTGCGGGGCGAAAAATCTCGATCGAGTGAGGCGACAGCACGGCTGATCGCCTCAGGATTGTCTTTTCCGGTATCGGCAAGCACAGAGCATGCCTTGCCGTCACCTACCTGAGCCAGCGCGAGCAAAACGGGAGAACCATTTCGTTCAAAGACCTCTGGCCAGTTCGCCGGATTCAAAACAGGGTCTCGCTCCGCCGCTTGGTCCG
Source organism: Porphyrobacter sp. ULC335 (assembly GCF_025917005.1). Lineage (NCBI taxonomy): Bacteria > Pseudomonadati > Pseudomonadota > Alphaproteobacteria > Sphingomonadales > Erythrobacteraceae > Porphyrobacter > Porphyrobacter sp. ULC335. The sequence goes on along the minus strand of NZ_CP078091.1, from coordinate 2,821,758 downwards.
TGCCGCCCTTGCCTTGAACATAGTCTCGTGCCGCCTGTTTGATGAATGTCACCATCTCATCAGGATAGGGGCGTGACTGCCAGCCAGCATCCCGCAATGCGCTCGGGGCCGACGTAGAAACGTCGTCATTCCCGACCGCGTCGATACAGGCGTCAAGAGCCGCGGCAACGTCGCCATCAGTCGCTGACTCAAGCTCCCACACTGAATAGGGACGATGTCCGCCTCGCAGCAGTTCCAAGGCTGACGGCTGCGGTGGTTTCCCACCACAGGCCGAAAGCGCAACGGAAACTGCAAGCAAGGCGGTTGCGTTATGCAAGCGAGCTATCCAGCGCCTTGCACGCCTCGAGCAGTTCCTTGACCGCATCGACGCTGACGCCGAGGTTCGCCTTCTCTTCGTCGGTCAGGCTGATCTCGATCACGTCCTCCGCGCCGCCTGCGCCGATTACCACCGGCACGCCGACATAGAGCCCGTCGACGCCGTACTTGCCGTCAACCTGCACCGCGCAGGGGAGGATGCGCTTCTGGTCGTAGAGGTAGGCTTCGGCCATCGAAATGGCGCTGGTGGCGGGGGCATAGAAGGCCGAGCCGGTCTTGAGCAGCGCGACGATCTCGCCGCCGCCCGAACGGGTGCGCTGGACGATCTCGCCGAGGCGGTCTTCCGAGATGCCCTTGATCTTGGCCATGTCCTTCACGGGGATGCCGTTGATCGTGGAATAGGACAGCACCGGCACCATCGTATCGCCGTGGCCGCCGAGCACGAAGGCGTTCACGTCCTTCACCGACACGCCGAATTCCCACGCGAGGAAGGTCGCGAAGCGCGCCGAGTCCAGCACGCCGGCCATGCCGACGACCTTGTTGGCGGGGAGGCCCGAGAATTCGCGCAGCGCCCAGACCATCGCGTCGAGCGGGTTGGTGATGCAGATCACGAAAGCATCGGGGCAGTTGGCAGCAATGCCTTCGCCGACCGCCTTCATCACCTTGAGGTTGATGCCGAGCAGATCATCACGGCTCATGCCGGGCTTACGCGCGACACCGGCGGTGACGATCACCACGTCAGCCCCTGCAATGTCGGCATAGTCGTTAGAGCCGGTGATGCTGGCATCGAAGCCTTCGACCGGGCCGCACTGGCTAAGGTCAAGCGCCTTGCCCTGCGGGATACCCTCGGCCACGTCGAACAACACGATGTCGCCAAGGCCCTTGAGCGCGGCGAGATGGGCGAGCGTGCCGCCGATATTGCCTGCGCCGACGAGGGCGATCTTCTTGCGGGCCATTGTTCGGACTTCCTTCCCTGATCCATCGGGACGAAGTTGATAGACGCGCACAAGGCAGTGGCGCTGGTGCCTGCCCCCGTCCCAAGCGGCTGGGCACCCGTTACGAGACGGGCGGTAGGCGGCTCAAAACGGGATTGCAACCGACAAAAGGTCTTATGCGACAACTATCTTTGCAAACAGTTCGCAATTGCATTAATCGGGTTAGTCGGCGCATCAGGGAAACAGCGTAGCGCATCTGCCGTAGCGGCAAGCACCCGTTAAGGCATGACGATCAGGCGGGCACCAGATCACGCTCGGATCGGGCGGCGAGCCGTCGGTCGAACATCCGGGTGACCGCCAGCCAGTGGTCCTTGGCATCGGCATCATCGCGATGGCAAGCTTCTGCGGCGAGATCGACAGCAGCCTCGGCCGAGGCAAGGCCGTGCACTGCGAAATGGCGCAAGGCGGCAGTCAGCAGGGGATCGAACGCTTTTGGAGCGGGCCTTGCGTCGCCGTTATCATTGGCCGCCCGCGCCAGTGCCGGGGCCAGCAATCCCCGCCCCGCAGCGCGCCAGCCAAGACGACGGACAGGGTGATTGGCGGAGGCAAAGCGGACAGACATGAAGTGCGGCGTTCCCGTTATTGGCCGGCGCTTTGGGTCGCTCGGCAGTGGGGAACGCTCTAGCGGGGCGCCGCTAAGGCTTGGTGTGCCAACAGGGTTGCCAGCAGCTTAACCCTGTTCTGGCGGCTTACTCCGTTGACGCAGGCGCGGCCGCCGGCTGGGCTTTCCACTGGCCTGCGCGCGCATACTCGGCCTTGACCCCGCCGGTCGCGGCATAGGCTTCCGCCGGGGCCGAGGTGGCGAGCGGGACGGGGGCGGCGGCCCCGTTGCCAGCGCCAGCAGCCTGCTTGCGCACGGGTACGGGATCGAGCTCGTAAGCGATGACCGGATTGCTGCTCTCGCCCGGAACCGGGGCAGCGACCGGAACGGGGGCAGGGCTGGTGCGCCCGCTGACCATCGGCTCAAGCCCGGCATAGGCATTGGTAAACGCGCCCGCCTGTCCGCTCGTCCCGCGATTGCGGTAGAAACGGTGCGCGCCGATCGAGCCGATGTGGTCGAGGCTGCTCGCCCAGTAGGGATTGACCCAGAGCGTGTGGTAATGCGTGGCAAGCCCGACCGGAGCATAGACGCTGCCGTTCAAGGCTTCGGAGGCAATGCGCTGCGCCTGCGCCCAGCTTGCGCCGGAGGGGCGACGGGCCAGGCTGCCGTCACAGGTGAAGGTGAACTGGCACCCGGTCGAGCGTTCCGAACCCTGATACACGACGCCGCACACGCTGGAGGGCCACGCGGGGTGCGCCACGCGGTTGAGCACCACTTGCGCAACGGCGCGCTGGCCCGCCTCGCTCTCGCTGGCGGCTTCGTACCATACGGCTTGCGCAAGGCATTCCTGCGCGCGCGAATGGGTCATGCCGCTGCCGGGCGAGAAGAACGGCTTGGCCGCCGCACCCACATCGATCAGCGCGCCCAGCTCGCGCCCGCTCTCCGCGCCGCTGCCGAGCGGGTTGTCGGTGGGCAGTGCGACCAGCGCGGTCCCTGCTGGGTCGGCCATGTAGTAGAAGGCCGATCCGGGGAAGCTCATCCCCGGGTGTTCAAAGGGAAGCGCGGCTTCTGCTGCCTTGCGGGTGGCGAGCGCCGCTGTGCTTTCGACCGCGTTGCCGGGAAGCGTGGTGAAGCCGCCGGGTGCGGCCATCGCCGGCACGGTGATCGCCGCGAGCAATACCGCGATCCGTTTGCGCCAGGTCTTGCCGGGCATCGTCCAGCGGGTGCCTGAAGCAGGGGCCACGAAGGGGAAGGAGGTGAGCGGCGATGCCATGATCTGCGCTGCGCCTTACGCGCGGCGGCGGGCAGGGGCGAGGGCAGGGCAGGCCTGCGTCCCGTTTATGGACACCCTGCGGCCGCGCCTTAATCCGTTGCGCCGCAGGCGCACCCTTAGTCGTTGCGCCGATGGGTAAGGGGCCTTATCGCCCGCGCCCAGGACATGGCGCGGGATCGCATCACGATGGGGCTTGAAAGCTGGCGAAACGCGGCGCTGACGGGGGCATTGTGCCTCGTCGCGGCTTGCGCGCCTGCCGCGCCCGACACTGGCGGAGACGCTGCGCCCACCATCGTCAGCCTCAACCCCTGCCTTGATGCCATCCTCGTCGAAATCGCGCCGCCCGATCAGGTGCTGGCGCTGTCGCATTACAGCCGCGATCCTTCCTCGGCCTCGATCCCGGCAGGCATTGCCGCGCGCTACGGCGTGACCGGCGGCACGGCGGAGGAGGTGATCGCGCAAAAGCCCGATCTGGTGCTCGCGTCGATCTTCCTGCCGCAGCCGACCCGATCCGCGCTCGAACGCGCCGGGTTGAAAGTCGCGACCTTCGGCAGCCCGGCCACCATCGCCGAAAGCGTGGCGCAGGTGCGCGAGGTGGCCGCGCTGGCAGGGCGCAAGAACGCAGGCGAAGCGCTCGCTACGCGCATCGCCGCCCAGCCGCCCGCACCGGGCGAGCCGATCGACGCGCTGCTGTGGCAGCCGGGCGAGATCGTCGCGGGCGAGCAAACGCTGATCGCCGAACTGCTGCGCGAGCAAGGCTTCACCAGCGACGCGGCGCGGCGCGGGCTGGGGCAGGCGGACAGAGTGTCGCTCGAACACGTGCTCGCCGATCCGCCGCAAGTGCTGCTGGTGGCAGGCGATGCGGCGGGGCAGCGCCATCCGCTGCTGCAAGGTCAGTTCAAGGCAATGCATATCGCCACCTTCGATCCCTCGCTGATCTATTGCGGCGGGCCGACCATCCCCAAAGCGCGCGCGCGGCTGCGGGCGATCCGCGCCGAGGCGGAGGCACGGATATGAACCGCGCCAGCCTGATCTTCGCCGCGCTGCTTGCCGTGCTCGTCCCGCTCTCGCTGCTGGCCGGACGCGTATGGATCGCGCCCGCCGATTTCGGGCCGGGCAACACCCTGCTGATCCTTGCCGAGCTGCGCCTGCCGCGCGCGGTGCTGGCGGTTGTCATCGGGGCAGGGCTGGGGGCTGCGGGGGCGGCGATGCAGGGCTATCTCAGAAACCCGCTCGCCGATCCGGGCCTGTTCGGCATCGCGCCGATGGCGGCGCTGGGCGCAGTGGCGAGTTTCTGGCTGGCCCCGCTATTGCCGCCTGCAATTGCCGCATGGAGCCTGCCGGTGCTGGCGCTTGCCGGAGCAGGCCTCGGCATGGCGGCGCTCGCGCTGATCGCCGGGCGCACCACTTCCGACGCGGCGGGCGGGGCAGGCGGGGGCATCGCCCTGTTCACGCTGGCGGGCCTGATGTTGGCGAGCCTTGCTGGCGCGATGACCGCGCTCGCCATCACGCTCGCGCCCAATCCCTTCGCGCTGTCAGAGATCGTCATGTGGCTCAACGGCGCGCTGACCGACCGGTCGTGGCGCGAAGTGGCGATTGCCGCACCGCTCACCGCAATCGGGATCGCGGCGCTGGCGCTCGCCGCGCGCAGTCTCGACGCGCTGACACTGGGTGAGGAAGCGGCGCGTTCGCTGGGGATCGATCCGGGGCGTCTGCTGGTACTGCTGGTCGCGGGTGTCGGGCTGACGGTCGGGGCAGGGGTGGCGGTGGCGGGGATCATCGGCTTTGTCGGCCTTGTCGTGCCGCATCTGGTACGTCCGCTGACCGACCGTCTGCCATCGAGCCTGATCCTGCCGAGCGCATTGGCGGGCGCATGCCTGGTGCTGGCAGCGGACTCTATCGTGCGCGTGCTCCCGCTGGTCACGGAATTACGGCTGGGCATCGCCCTGTCGCTGATCGGCGCGCCCTTCTTCGGCTGGCTGCTGCTGCGGATGCGGCGGGGGAGGCTGTAGATGCTGGTCGCCGACAAGCTCTCCCTGATGCGCGGCAGGCGCGTGGTGGTGGATGATCTGTCCGCCGCGCTCCAGCCGGGGCAGATCACCGCCATCGTCGGCCCCAATGGTGCGGGCAAGTCGTCGGCGCTGCTCGGGCTGGCGGGGCTGCTGGAACCTTCTGCGGGAGGGGTGACGATGGACGGGCAGAGCCTCGCCGCGCTTCATCCCCGCATCCGGGCGCAAGCGATCGGCTATCTCCCGCAATCGCCCGACATCGCCTGGGACGTGGCGACCGAGAACCTTGTGGCGCTGGGCCGCCTGCCATGGCGTGACCGCGGCACAGCGGCGATCGAAGCCGCGATTGGTGCGCTCGCGCTGGGGGACTTGCGTCATCGCCCCGTCAGCCATCTTTCGGGCGGAGAGCGTGCGCGGGTGCTGCTGGCGCGGGTGCTGGCGGGCGAACCGCGCTGGATATTGGCCGATGAACCGCTCGCCGCGCTCGACCTTGCGCATCAATTGGCGCTGGCGGCGCATCTCAAGACGTGCGCGCAGGCAGGACAGGGCGTGGTGGTGGTGCTCCACGATCTTGCGGTGGCGATGAACCACGCCGATCACGTGCTGGTGCTGAAAGAGGGCCGCCTGATCGCCCAAGGCCCGCCCCGGAGTGCGCTTCAGCCGGAGATTATCGCGCAAGTCTGGGGGGTGGCAGCGCGATGGCTTGGCGAGCCGGGGCGGAGGGGGCTGGTGACCGGGCCCTGATCGGAACAGGCAGCGGGAGAGCCCGGGTAAGCTCAGCACGTCCTGTTCCGACCTTTCGACCGGCTCTTTGCCAGAGGGGCCAGGTTGCGACCCTGAAGGGACCCGGCCGGAAACTGCAGAGAGGCCTTCCGTGTGGCGACGGGTTGCCGATGTGGCGACTTCAGATTTTCTGTAGGGTGGGCTTAATTCGATTTAAATATATGAACTAACGCCTGAATTTGTTTTGATATCGTTCCCTTGAACCGCAACCGCCGTCGATATCGCTCTGGCTGTTAGCCCCGCATCGGGCACCAATGATCCCCTCGCCCGTTGCATCGCGGGCGGTGCGTTGCCATCTGGGGATGACGGGCGCGCCAGCCTCCCGCGCCACCTTGACCTTTGCGAACATTTCCGGAACATATCACGCCCATGAGCCTCACCACCATTTCCGTGCGCGGTGCGCGCGAGCATAATCTCAAGGGCATCGACATCGATCTGCCGCGCGATGCGCTGATCGTTGTCACTGGTCTGTCCGGCAGCGGCAAATCGAGCCTCGCCTTCGACACCATCTATGCCGAAGGGCAGCGGCGTTATGTTGAATCGCTGAGCGCCTATGCGCGCCAGTTCCTCGAAATGATGCAGAAGCCCGATGTCGAACATATCGACGGGCTTAGCCCCGCGATCTCGATCGAGCAGAAGACCACCAGCCGCAACCCGCGCTCGACCGTGGCGACCGTCACCGAGATATACGACTACATGCGTCTGCTGTGGGCGCGTGTTGGGGTGCCGTACTCGCCTGCGACCGGAGAGCCGATCAGCGCCCAGACCGTCAGCCAGATGGTCGACCGCGTGATGGCCCTGCCCGAAGGCACGCGCGCCTATCTGCTCGCCCCGGTAGTGCGCGGGCGCAAGGGTGAATACCGCAAGGAAATCGCCGAGTGGCAGCGGCAGGGCTTCACCCGCGTGCGCATCGATGGCGAGATCTACCCGATCGAGGAAGCCCCGGCGCTCGACAAGAAGTTCAAGCATGACATCGAAGTGGTGGTGGACCGGATCGCGGTGCGTGAAGGCATCGAGACGCGGCTGGCGGACTCCTTCGAACAGGCTTTGAAGCTCGCCGAGGGGCTGACCTATGTCGATCTGGCCGATGGCGTCGTGCCGGGGCGCGAGAACGAGGAACAGGGCGGCGCCATGAAAGGCGCAGGCCTGCCGCCCAACCGCATCGTCTTTTCCGAGAAGTTCGCCTGCCCCGTCAGCGGCTTCACCATCGAGGAGATCGAACCGCGCCTCTTCTCCTTCAACGCCCCGCAAGGCGCATGCCCGGCCTGCGACGGGATCGGCGAGAAGATGCTGTTCGACCAGCAGCTCGTCGTCCCCAACGAGGCGCTGACGCTGAAGCAGGGCGCGGTCGTGCCCTGGGCCAAGTCCAATCCGCCGTCGCCCTATTACATGCAGGTGCTCGCCAGCCTCGCCAAGGCTTACGGCTTTGACCTCACCACCCCCTGGAAGGACCTCGCGCCCGAACAGAAGCTCATCATCCTCCACGGCACGGGCGGGATGCCGGTGCCGCTGACCTTCAAGGACGGCCGCCGCGAATACACCGTCAACAAGGCGTTTGAAGGCGTCATCGGCAACCTCAACCGCCGCATGATGCAGACCGAAAGCGCGTGGATGCAGGAGGAGCTGTCCAAGTACCAGACCGCGCAGCCCTGCGAGACATGCGGGGGCAAGCGCCTCAATGAAAAGGCGCTCTCCGTGAAGGTGCCCAGCGCCCACGGGCCGACCGACATCGCCACCCCGGTGCAGATGAGCGTCGCCGATGCCAAGGCATGGTTCCTCGGCCTCGACCAGCACCTCTCCCCGCAGCAGAGCCAGATCGCCAAGGCCATCCTCAAGGAGATCAACGAGCGGCTGGGCTTCCTCGACAATGTCGGGCTCGACTACCTCAACCTCGATCGCACCTCCGGCACCCTGTCCGGCGGGGAGAGCCAGCGCATCCGCCTCGCCTCGCAGATCGGCTCCGGCCTCTCGGGCGTGCTCTACGTGCTCGACGAACCCAGCATCGGCCTCCACCAGCGCGACAATGACCGCCTGCTCGAAACCCTCAAACGCCTGCGCGATCTCGGCAACACCGTGATCGTCGTCGAGCATGACGAGGACGCCATCCGCGCTGCCGACTACATTGTGGACCTCGGCCCGGGCGCGGGGGTGCACGGGGGCGAGATCGTCGCGCAAGGGAACCTCAAGCAGATCCTCAAGGCCAAGGGATCGCTCACCGCCGATTACCTCACCGGCCGCCGCAAGATCGACGTGCCGGCCAAGCGCCGCAAGGGCAACGGGCACCACATCACCGTCAAGAACGCGCGGGCCAACAACCTCAAGGGCGTGACGGCCAAGATCCCGCTCGGCACCTTCACCTGCATCACCGGCGTGTCGGGATCGGGCAAATCCTCGCTCACCATCGACACGCTGCAAGCCGGCGCGGCGCGGGCGCTCAACGGCGCGCGGGTTATCGCGGGGGCGCATGATGCCATCACCGGCCTCGAATATTGCGACAAGGTGATCGAGATCGACCAGTCGCCCATCGGCCGCACCCCGCGCTCCAACCCCGCCACCTACACCGGCGCCTTCACCCAGATCCGCGACTGGTTCGCGGGCCTGCCAGAAAGCCTCGCCCGCGGGTACAAGCCCGGGCGCTTCTCCTTCAACGTCAAGGGCGGCCGCTGCGAGAAGTGCCAGGGCGACGGCCTCATCAAGATCGAGATGCACTTCCTCCCCGATGTCTACGTCACCTGCGAGGAATGCGGCGGCAAACGCTACAACCGTGAAACGCTGGAGGTGAAGTTCAAGGGCCACTCCATCGCCGACGTGCTCGACATGACGATCGAGGATGCCGAGGAGTTCTTCAAGGCCGTCCCCCCGATCCGCGAGAAGATGCGGATGCTCAACGAGGTCGGCCTCGGCTACGTCAAGGTCGGCCAGCAGGCCACCACCCTATCCGGCGGCGAGGCGCAGCGCGTGAAACTCGCCAAGGAACTCGCGCGGCGCTCTACCGGGCAGACGCTCTACATTCTGGATGAACCGACCACCGGCCTGCATTTCGAGGATGTGCGCAAACTGCTCGAAGTGCTGCACCGGCTGGTGGAGGGCGGCAACTCGGTTGTCGTGATCGAGCACAACCTCGACGTGATCAAGACCGCCGACTGGATCATCGATCTGGGGCCGGAGGGCGGCGTGCGCGGCGGGGAAATTGTGGCGGTGGGGACGCCCGAGACGGTCGTGAAGGAGCCGCGCTCGTTTACGGGGCAGTATCTGGCGCCGTTGTTGGGGGCCATATCTTGAGCCTGAGTACCCTTGTTCAAGCTTTGCAAGCCTGCAACTTGAAGATAGTCTCAGCAGAATGATCAGGACCCCACATTCTGACGCGTATCTTGAGTTGGCTTATCTCATCTTGGAGCAAGCTCGGATACCACTCGCGCCCCGCGAGATCATCCGAAGGGCATATCTACAAGAAATTATCCCGCCGCATTTGCATGGCAAAACTCAACATAAAACCCTCACGGCCCGACTGAGTGTGAATATTCTTGAGCATCGGGAAAATTCAGAGTTCTTTCGTCCGTGGCCAGGTAGATTTTTTCTTTCGAAATACATTGAAGACGAGTCAATTCCGCAGGAATACCGCACGCCGATCGTTGCAAAGCGCAGAGCAAGGCAGCTAAAAAAAGAGTATTCCGCCTACTTGCCGAAAAAAATCGTCGATAGCCACACCGCTCAAAGGTTGGATCGACGGATTTTCGCGGAATTAATTCGGTCTGGCACCATGCGTTATTCGTCAATTGGGTCAATACCAGACGGAGATTATCAAGTATGGAATTTCGCTTTTGTTAAGAAGGATTTGAAATTACTAAAGTACAGGCTTGGAAATTATAGAAAATCGCACCTAGGTGACGGAGAGCGCAATAATACTATTGGTTTCATATCACCTCTATCGCAACTGGACAGGTCGCTTTTCGATACAAAATTTCACGGTACTTTAGGTGCTTCCATAACCAACGTACTTGTTGACCTCGATTTACATCATACTCGATATCTTGCTGAGATTGAGGCGCGATCGAGGTTTCTTGGTGCGGCCATCGTCGAGTCGGAGGAATCTCAAGCAATTTTGGCAGTTTGTGAGATAAGGCTGCCGACAGGTTGCCCTGTCATGACTCGAAAACTGTCGATGAATGATTTAGCTTGGGTTGATCAGTCATCACTACGGCGAGATTCGAACGACTTAGAGCCTTGGTCGGAAAGTGTCGTTCGTCACTTTGTGTAGGATTTCCTTTTGGACATCAGCGCCATTCTGACATTGCAAGAGGAACAGCACACGATCCTTCAGTTGGGGAGAGATGATCGCGTTGTTCAGAAATGTTTGCAGTGGCTCGAAGGTGAATTAAGGAAAGGGCGTCACCCTTCTGACGCAAGAAACCTTCGTGCGGCAGTGCTACAATGCGTTGAGCGTAACGACCTTAAAGTTAAAAGATGGGCGCTTAACGTACTGTCCGAGCTAGGCGCGCTTGGTCAGATTGAGATACTGGATAGCGTCTTTCCTCATGTTGGTAACGACCCCGACCTCCTTGCGTCGGCTGTTAGGCTGCTGTTCCGAGAGGCTCGTCAGGGGCCCGCGTTGAACTTGCTTCAAGAGAAGGAAGTCGGCCTAGGTGCATTGGCATTGATTGCTGGCTCTGAGTATAGCGCCGAGCTCCGTAAGCGGCTTGTGGCTGAACGCATCCCTCTAGATCATGCCAGTCCTGAAGAGCTGCGAGCAGCGATAGTTCTAGCCGGTCGTGGGAAAGCTCCAGAGTTTCTTTTTGATAAGTCACACGAGAACCGCACTGCCATACCGAACCTAAATTTGCATGACGAACCTTCAGTTATAAAATACTCACTGTGGTATATGGCAGAGACGAATACCGAATTTTCGCACCTAAAAATAAAATTAGAAGAATATGACGCGTGTGATCCTCAAGTTAGGAAGTGGATACTCAGGTTACTATTTTCGAATGAAGCCGTTCTTTCTCAGAATATCGACCTGATTTCACATGCTTCCAAAGATGACGAAGTGGATGTGAGGGAGGAGGCCGCAATCGGTCTAAGAAATTCCTACGTGGACGGTGCTGCGAAAGAGGTAATTCGTTGGTTTACAAATGAGGGAATAGAGCCTGTTAGGCACGCAATTATCGATCATTTTGCGAAATTCGCGCATAGAAATGAAAGATATGAGTCAATAATCCGCGAGATTTATCGCTCGGAAACCTTTAGATCTCCTCTGCGTGGTAGGATTGAAGCGGCAGTTGCAGGGACAGAGCTATTCCGACAGCTTAGATTCTTTGAAATTAAAGAAGAGTCGGTCGACCTTTTCTCGAATGATAACGACATTGAAGGATTCATGATGCCAAAGTTGGTTCAGAATTTTCCAAATGCGCAGATCGGTGCAGTTACTGGCGGAGGGGCGATAAATATAGAGTATCAAACCGTACAAGGCGGGCTGTCACCGGACGCCGTTGCGACTTTGATTAAGCAGATTTTCGCTGTGACCGAGCTTCTCAGCGATGTCGATAGCCGAAAAGAGGGAGAGCTACTGCTCGATGAACTGAAGGCGCAGCCAAAAGAAGGATTCCTGAAAAGAGCTATCGGTTGGACGCAGACAATAACTTCGGGGGCTACTGCCGGTTCAGAACTGGTCAACGCTGGCACCGAGCTCATGACCACGCTCCAAGGCATTGGCGGTGTCGCTTAGTTCCCGGTCTCGGAAGTAAGCCTTTCCTACACCCCCGCACCCCCTCTAGCCTCCCGCGCGAGCGTCAGCCTTGCGCTGCCCGCGTTGCGTCGCCGCTGGTGCTGGCCTCCGGCGCGGTCTCGGGCCAGCGGGCGGCGGCCCATGTGGCGCGTGGGGGCGGGGCGGGGTGATGCTCCTTTGTCCCTCGCTTGGCCACGGAGCGCGCCTATGCCTGTTTACCGCCCCCATGATCCGGCCACCCGTCCGCGCGCGGAGGCAGGGCCGGTGCGGGATCCTGCGGATCGGGCGTTCCTCGCCAATGGGCTCGCGCATGGGGACGCGGGCCGGATCGGGAGGGGATTTCTCCGCCTACCGCTCCGCTGCATGAGGTGTCTTGGCGGCCTACCGCTCCGCGACATGAGGCGTTTTTGTGCGCCTACCGCTTCGCTACATGAGGCGCGTTGTCGGCCTACCGCTCCGCTACATCAGGCGTCCTGTGGGCCTATCGCTGCGCTACTTGAGGCCGGGTACCCGCCCATGTCCGAAGAAGCCCGCGCGGCGATCCTCGCCCCTGCGCAGGTGCTGCGGGGGGAGGGGGAGGGCCGGGCCCGCGCCGTCACGCCCCGCGCCGCGATCCGCCTGGCGCGGGGGCGGGGTGCGGCAGGTGCGCGGGGGGATTTCGGGGCTGAAACGGGGGAATTTGCGCCGGAACCGTGTCAGATTGCCCCAAGCCATTGAGCGCGCAGGGAAAAGCCCGAAACTCACCCCGCGCCAGACCCTCGCTAGCCCGCTCTAGACCCCCCTTAGACCCCCTTTAGACCCGTCTTGACCCCCCTCAGAGGCGGCGGTGCGGCAGGTGCGGGCACTCAGGGGGGAAACGGCGGTTTCGGGGTGGCCTGACCGGCCAACCCTGAACGGATCAATCCGCGATCAGCGCCAGTTCAACATCGGCATGGCCGCGAGAGACCATCCCCAGTTCCTCGGCAGCGGCGCGGCTGACATCGATCAGGCGGCCACGGGTGAAGGGTCCGCGATCATTGATGCGGACAACAACGCTGCGGCCATTCGCGGGATTGGTGACGCGCACAAGGCTGCCGAAGGGCAGGGTGCGATGCGCGGCGGTCATCTCGCCATTGTCGAACCGCTCGCCACTGGCGGTGCGGCGACCATGGAACTTGGCGGCGTAATAGGAGGCGCTGCCGCGGCCGACGACGACTTCCTGCGGGGCAGAGGGCGCGGGCTGCTCGATGGCGGGGGCGGGGGCGGTGACTTCGACGGTGGGCTGCACCGGCACCAGCTCGATCACGGCGGCGCTGGTGGCGGGGTCGATACCGCTAGCAGGCGCGTCAGGCGCAGCGGCGGACGAAGCGCCGAGCGGGGCAAGGCCGATCAGGCAGGCTACCGTCAGTGCTGGCAGGCTCCGGTTGGCGAAGCTGCGGGCACCGAGGCCATGTATGCGATTTTCCCTCCGCATGGCGGGGCCGATACAGGCGGGTCTGCGGGAATGGCAAACCAGGTTAGCATTTCATCGCCCCGAGGGTTCAGCCGAGGCACGAGTTGCACCCGATTTGCGATGAAGCGTTGAAGGGGCCGGGTAAGGTCAGGCCGCTTCTGGCGCTGCGACTCGGGGAAAGTGTCAGGGGTGGGGGTGTTCCGGCAGAGGCAGGAGCCGGAATGCAAATGGGGCCGGCATTGCTGCCGACCCCACTCTCACCGGCGTGTGGATGACCTTCGCTCGTGATGCTTCCGGCGAACCTTCAGCTTCCTCCGCTCCGGGCCATGCTTGGCGCCCGATGTCTAATCTCTCGCTGCCCGGTCTTGCGACTGGCCTTGCCAGAGCTTCGTCACCGGCGCTCGCGCCGGCATCCGGCTTCTGCTCCTACGGGCTTTTGCGTCTGCCTTCGGGCCGAAGCCTTTCCGGTTTTCGCTGCCGCGCACTCGCTTGGCCGAGACCGCGTTCCTTTACCGGTCACAAGAGCTGCGGTTTGGGGGCTTTCGCCGTTTCCGCTGCACTTCCGATCAGCCAGGTTCTTGGCCTGTCCGGTTTCACCGCGTCGCTCCCCTCCGTTAACGAGCCGACTTGCCTTTGGCCGAAGCCTCCCGCATGCCGTCTCCAGACGGGCGCGTGGACAGATGTCACCGCCATCCTTGGGATAAAAACCCCGGTAACTTCAGGGGCTTGCGGCTTTCCGTTCCAGGTGCTTCGTGTCCCGAAGACAAGTTGAAGGTGCGCCTGAATCGGCGATCTGACAATATTCCAGCCCGCGACTTTTCCACTTCCGGCGCTTTGGCCTGTGGACACGGGTGGATAAGTCAACGCTTCGTCGCAATTGTCGCAAGCAGCGCGCATTGGCGGCACGAAATCGCCTTCACACTGTCACGATAAGCGGTTCGGGCCGCTTCTGACAGCGGTCCGACTCGGTTCTCCCCATCGCGCTGTGCGGGATCAGGCGTCGCGATTGCGGCGGGAGAGCAGACGCAGGCGCAGGCCGTTGAGCTTGATGAAGCCTTCCGCGTCCTTCTGGTCGTAGGCCCCGGCGTCATCTTCGAAGGTCACATGGGCCTCCGAATAGAGCGAGTAGGGCGACTTGCGGCCCACCACGCTCGCCAGCCCCTTGTAGAGCTTCAGGCGCACCGTGCCGGTGACCTTGTCCTGGCTGTGGTCGATCGCCGCCTGCAGCATCTCGCGTTCCGGCGAGAACCAGAAGCCGTTGTAGATCAGCTCCGCATAGCGCGGCATCAGCTCGTCCTTGAGATGGGCCGCGCCGCGATCCAGCGTGATCTGCTCGATGCCGCGATGCGCGCGGGCATAAATCTCGCCGCCGGGAGTCTCATACATCCCGCGGCTCTTCATGCCGACGAAGCGGTTCTCGACCAGATCGAGACGGCCGATGCCGTGCTTGCGGCCAAGATCGTTCAGCGCGGCCAGCAGCGTGGCAGGCGACATGGCCTCGTCATTCAGCGCCACGCCGTCGCCCTTCTCGAAATCGACGGTGATGTATTCGGGCGTATCCGGTGCATCCTCGGGATTGACCGTGCGCGAATAGACGTAGTCGGGGGTCTCTTCCCACGGGTCTTCCAGCACCTTGCCCTCGGACGAGGTGTGCAGCAGGTTCGCGTCGGTCGAGAACGGGCTGTCGCCGCGCTTGTCCTTGGGAACCTGGATCTGGTGCTGTTCAGCCCATGCGATCAGCGCGGTGCGGCTGGTCAGATCCCATTCGCGCCACGGCGCAATCACCTTGATATCGGGATCGAGCGCATAGGCACTGAGTTCGAAGCGCACCTGATCATTGCCTTTGCCGGTCGCGCCATGGGCGATGAAATCCGCGCCGGTCTGGTGCGCGATCTCGACCAGACGCTTCGAGATCAGCGGCCGCGCGATCGAGGTGCCGAGCAGGTAATCGCCTTCATACCGGGCGTTGGCGCGCATCATCGGGAAGACGAAGTCGCGGACGAATTCCTCACGCAGGTCTTCGATGAAGATGTGTTCGTCAGGGATGCCCATCGCCTTCGCCTTGGCGCGCGCGGGTTCGATCTCTTCGCCCTGTCCCAGATCGGCAGTGAAGGTCACGACCTCCAGCCCGCGCTCCACGCTCAGCCACTTAGCGATGACGCTGGTATCGAGACCGCCCGAATAGGCGAGGACGACTTTCTTGATGTCGGACATTTGTCGCGCAGCTCCTGATTTGAGCGCGCCGTTAACAGCGGGGATCGGGAACGGCAATGACGATTGGCCCACATAGCAGGGCCGATCCGCAGGCAAGACCTTTAGCGGTTAACCAAAGGCAGTCATCATGATGCGACCTAACAACCTGAAACCGCATTATTTTTCATTGACATCAAAGTCATTCCTATCATTCTTGTTGGATCTGGTTTGAGGAGAAACGAGATGGTCGCAACTTGTCCTATGGAACCGCTTAGCATTCCCGCGAAAACAACCGCGCAAAAGATGATCGACGCGGCGATCTGTGCGTATTCGATTGTTGGAAAAGAATATCAGCCCATCTTCTTCTTCAACGAATCAGTGAGATGGGTCGATGGTCCGCAGGTAATCAGCGGCGGCGAGGAAAGGATCGACGCGGGACTTATCGGCGAAACCGATGATGGCTGGGTGGTGCTATCGTTGCGCGGGACGCTCAGCACCTTCGATGGCATCAAGTCATTCCTCGCATTTTTCGAAGACTGGCGGCAGGATGACGAGACGCTCCAAGTGCCGTTCGACCCGCCAGGCAGTGGCGGTTTCGGCAATGTCCATCAGGGTTTTCTTGATGCGGTGATGGCGCTGTGGCCCTGCATCAAGCATGATCTGATCACCCGCGATTGGAGCAAGCTTGAGGGCCTGCGTATTACCGGCCACTCGAAGGGTGCGGCCATGAGCTTCCTGTGCGCAGTGCTCGTGCATTATAGCAAGTCGTCTTTGCCGAAAGGCGGGCCGAAGCAGATCGAAGTTCATGCCTTTGCTGCGCCTCTGGCCGGAGATCCGGTTTTCGCCCAAAGATACGACGATATTCACCTTGAAGAGCATACCTTCCGCTATCAGCGGGAGAGCGACCTCGTACCCTTCCTGCCAGCCTACACGACATTCGACGTGCTCCATAAGTGGCCCTTTGAACTTGAACACCCGAAGATTGACGCGGTGCGGCTCATTCTTGAGTTCACTCACCGGGGATACAAGCTCGTCGGCGGGCTCGAATTCTACCCCGATCACACCGCTGTTTTGCAATGGCCGGCACCGCTCGGTGGAGACACGGGTCAGGACGCGGCGGAGACGGCCATACTGCGAGTGATCCACGCAGGAGCTGTCGGCCAGATCGCGGATGCCCATTCTGCCATCAATTCCTACTGGCCGTCGATCTTCGCGCACGAAATGCCCGCGCTGCCAGCGCAGAAGCTGGCCGAAGCGGTGCACGCCGCTCAGGTTGCCCATGTGCGGGCCCTCGCGGCTGGGGATTAGCGCGCGCGCAGCAATCCTCCTTTCAGAATTGACTGCTAAGTCCTTGTCCGGCGGAGCGACACCGCCGGACAGGGGATCATATGCTGACAATGTGGAGCAAGGCGCGCGAGCTGGCGGAACTGACCCCGCCCGAGCGTAATCGCTGGGTCGATTTCCTGCGTGCGGTGTCGATCATGGCGGTGGTGATCGGCCACTGGCTGATGGCGGGGCTGTATGTCGATGCGTCCGGGCAGCTGCTGCGCGGCGATCTGCTGTCGGTTGCCGAGTGGACGCATTGGCTGACCTGGGGTTTCCAGGTGATGCCGGTGTTCTTCCTTGTCGGCGGCTATGCCAATCAGGTGAGCTGGGAGGCGACCACGCGCAAGGCGGCGGCCGACAGGCAAGGCGTTTACCGCGACTGGCTGGCGAGCCGGGTGCAGCGCCTGATCACGCCCACTTTCCCGGTGCTGCTGGTGTGGGCTGCGCTCGCCGTGGTGATGACGCAGGTCGGCTTGCCGCGCGAACAGATCCGCATGGCGACAGAGGCGGCGCTGATCCCGGTGTGGTTCCTTGCGGTCTATCTGCTGGTGACGGCCTTCACCCCAATCGCGCAGCGCGCATGGCAACGGTTTGGCTGGGGGAGCTTTGCGATCTTCGTGCCGCTCGCCATGCTGACCGATTGGCTGACCTTCACGGCGAAGGTGCCATGGGTGAACTTCACCAATTTCCTCTGGGTGTTTGTCGCGCTCCACCAGCTGGGTTTCGCCTGGAGGGCGGGGAAGTTTGAACGCCCGCTATTCGCATGGGGCTGGTTCGCGGTGTCGCTGGCGATCCTCGTTTCGATCACGGTCTATGGCTTCTACCCGGTTTCGATGGTGTCCGCGCCCGGAGGCTTCTCCAACTCGCTCCCGCCGACGCTGGCGCTGTTCGCGCTGGGATCGATGCAGGTTGGCTTTGTGCTGGCGCTTGAGCCGGCGGGGCGGCGGATGCTGGATAAGGCCGCCATCTGGACCGCGACGGTGCTGATGAACGGCATGATCATGACCGTGTTCCTATGGCACCTTACCGCCTTCGTGCTGGTGATGACGGCGGACTGGCTGGTGCTGGGCGGGCTCGGCCTCGAACCCATTCCCGGCACGGGCGAGTGGTGGGTGACGCGGCCCTTGTGGATCGCGATCTATATCCTCGCGCTGCTGCCGATGATCGCGATCTTTGCGCGGCATGAGAGGAGCTTCGGCCCGATCCGTGGCGGGCGCACCGTGCCGCGCTTGCGCGCGGTGCTGGGCGTGCTGGCGATCTGCGCAGGGCTGGGGGCAACGGCGGGCCTGACGATTGCCAGCCCCGAGGGCGTTTCCGGTGTTCGCTGGTGGGTCATCGCCCTGCCGCTGGTGGGCGCGGCGCTGATGGGCTTCGGCCCTGTTTACCGCCCGCGCAACCGCCCCGGATCAACCGGAGAGCCGCCCGAACTGCCGATCAGATAATCCCGCGTGATCGGCAGGGCGTGGCGGCTGCGGACGTACTGGATCTGATAATTGCACATCCCCCCGTTCTCGAAGACGGTGGCCGCGCCGGCGAGGTAGAAGGTCCACATCCGGAAGAACCGCTCGTCATACAGCCCGATGATGGCCTCGCGATGCGCCATGCAGTTGGCATACCAGGCGCGGATCGTGCGGGCGTAATGCAGCCGCAGCGTTTCGACATCCGCAGCGATCAGACGGAATTTCTCGCTCGCGGCGAGCGTTTCGGACAGGGCGGGGATGTAGCCGCCGGGGAAGACATATTTCCGGGTGAAGGCGTCGGTGGTTCCCGGCCCGCCGAAGCGCCCGATGGTGTGGAGCAGCATCACCCCGTCATCCGCCAGCATCGTCGCGCAGCACTGGAAGAACGTCTCGAACTGCGCGCGGCCGACATGTTCGAACATGCCGACCGACACGATCCGGTCAAAGCGGCGACCTGATGCGGCGGTGTCGCGGTAATCCTCGAGCAGGATCGTCACCTTGTCCGCAACGCCCGCATCGCGCACCCGCTGGCGGGCGAGATCGGCCTGTTCTTCCGACAGGGTAATGCCGGTCACCCGCACATTATGGTGTTTGGCCAGATGGATCGCCATCCCGCCCCAACCGCAGCCGATATCGAGCACGTCCTGCCCGGGGGTAAGGGCCAGCTTCTTCGCAATATGCGCCAGCTTTGCCCCCTGCGCGTCGGCTAGCGTTGTCACCCCGTCCGGCCAATAGGCGCAGGAATACTGCCAATGCTCCGCATCCAGCATCAGCGCGTAGAGATCATTGCCGATATCGTAATGGTGGGCGACGTTCTTCTTTGAACCCACGCGGTTGTTGATCTGTTCGGCGGCGAAGCTTGCGCGGTTGATCAGGCGCTTCACCCGGCTCGGCGGGCCGATATCGCCGCCCTTGTCCCAAGGGTTGTTGGCGCGCAGCAGGCTGACGAGGCCCATCACATCGCCCTCGACGATCAGCAGGCGTCCATCGATAAAGGCCTCTGCCGCGCCCAGCCGTGGGTCCATGACAATATCGCGCGCCACCCGGTCATCGGTGAACCGCAACACGATCTCGGGAAATCCGGGGGCAGCGGCGCCATAGGTGCTGCTGCTGCCATCGGCAAAGACGATGCCTAGGCGGCCTTGTTTGACGGCGCGGGAAAGAAACCGGTCGAGGAGAGGCTTGCTCATGGAACTCCTTTCGTGGTTCAATCCTGTCGGGTTACCGCAAGGCGATGCTTTCACACTATTGCGGTCTTCCAGTCAGAGAGAGGCGGCGGGACAATGACGAATGCACAAACCACAATCACCAGCCATGCGGTTGAAGCGTTTCTCCAGACGGTTGAACCGCCTGCCAAGCGGGACGAAGGGCGGGTGCTCGATGCGATGTTCCGCCGTGTGACCGGCCAGACGCCGCGGATGTGGGGGCCCAGCATCATCGGTTACGGAGAATACCGCACCACCTATGACAGCGGCCGCGAAGTGCACACGATGCGCACAGGCTTCAGCCCCAAGAAGGCCAAGCATTCGCTGTATCTGCAAGGCGGGTATTCCGACCCTAGCACCGCCGCTGCCCGGGACGAGGCATTGGCGCGGCTGGGCAAGCATTCGACCGGCAAGAGCTGTCTCTATGTCAACAAGCTCGCCGACATAGATTTGTCCGTGCTGGAAGAGATCATCGCCGCCGATTGGCAGACCATGCAGCGATTGTTTCCGGAGGGCTAGATACCGGCGTACCACTGGTAACCGGCGACGTCCTCCCAGAACCCGCCCTTGCCCTGGCCGATCTCGTCGAAACTGGCGACGGCCTCGATCGCTTTCACATATTTCGCCTGCTTGTAGCCCAGTTGCCGCTCGATCCGCATCCGCAGCGGTGCGCCGTTCTTTTCGGGCAAGGGTTCGCCATTCAGCGTGTGGGCGATGATCGTCTGCGGGTGATAGGCGTCGACCATGTCGATGCTCTCGTAATAGTCGCGACCGTAGAGCACGTCGGCGCAGCGGAAGACGATGAAATTCGCGCCCTCGCGCACCTTGGCGGCATCAAGCAGCGCAGCAAGCTGCGGCCCCTGCCATTCGCCGATGGCGCTCCATCCCTCCACGCAATCGTGGCGGGTGATCTGGGTGCGCTGCGGCAGAGCGCGGACGTCGGCCAGCGTGAGGCTCAGCGGCTTGTCGACCAGCCCGCGCACCTCCAGTTTCCAATCAGAAAAGCCCTTGGCGAGCTGTTCCTGATAGGCCGGATCGGCGACCGTCACCGATCCATTGCCGCGGAAGGTCGGGGACCGTTCGGCGCGGGAGTATTCGGGCGCGAGCCCCTGCTTGCCGGCCAGTGCGCGGTGGATGGTGCGATGTCCGTCCTCTGCCGCGTCGAACAGGGTCTTGGCGGTTTCGCTGTCGTTGATCTTCGAACAGGCGGTGGCGCCAAGGGCAGCCATCCCGGCCAGCAACGAACGGCGCGGCAGGTCAACCATGGGCGGTCGCTCCGTCTTCGGAAGGGATGGGGGCAGGCTCGGCGCTGTCCGCGCGCCTGCCGCCGGTAAACATCTCGAGGATCAGCCGCCAATCGGTGATCGCCAGCAGGATGTGGATCACGAAAAAGCCGAAGATCGCCCAGGAGGCAATGAAGTGCAGCGATCGCGCGCTCTGGCGTCCGCCCAGCACGTCGAGAAGCCACGGCGCGGCAGCCTGAAAGCCGGGACTGATCGCAAGCCCGGTGAACAGCATGAGCGGCAGCAGCACGCCGAACACCATGCCGTAAAGAATGCGCTGCACCGGGTTGTAGCGATGCGCCGCCCCGCCGCCCGAATGCGCCCTGACCGAGGCGAGAACCGCGCCGAGCGTCCAGTCGCGCGGCGTGGTGGTGAGGTCGCGGCGGAAATGGCCGTTCATCAGCATCGCGATCCAGATGAAGAGCAGGCCCACGCCAAACGGCCAGGCCGCCGTGATGTGCCAATCGCGCGCAAGGGCGAGGTTGTAATTCTGCGGGATGGTCGCCCACCCCGGAAATTTGATGACTGAAAGCCACGCGTCCTTGGGATCGAAGCCGTAATCGCCCCAGTAGAGGTAGCGGTGGGCGTTCGAGATGTTCAGCCCGCTCATGAACAGCACGATGATCGCCGCTGCGTTCACCCAGTGCCACAGACGGGTCGACAGCGCGTGCTTTGTCATGCGGGGGTTCCCTCGGCCTGCTCGCGGGCGAGCCAGATGACGTCGCGCGGTTGATCCATCAGGTGCTGGCCGCTGTCGATGAACAGGCTCTGCCCGCTCGCCAGCGCGCCGCCGGATAGGAACAGCGCCGCATCGGCAATCTCGTCAGCGCCGGTCTTGCGCTGGAGCAGGTTGAGGCGGTGCGAAATCTCGGTCTCCTCCTCGCGCTGGTCATGGCTTGCCAGCACGGCCCCGGGCGCGAGGCCATAGACCCTGACGCCGCTGTCCGGATTGCCCTTGGCCAGCATGCCGATGGTGGCTGCCAGCGCGTGTTTGGACATGGTGTAACTGAAGAAATCGGGGTTGGTGTTTTCGATTTTCATGTCGGTGACATGGATCACGCTGCGCACGCCGGGAGTGCTCGCCGTGTGGGCGATGAAGGCCTGTGCCAAGCGGGCCGGGGCGAGCGCGTTGATCTGCATCGCCTCCCGGTTCGTCGCCGGATCGAGTCCGGTTACACCGTCATAATCAAAAACCGACGCCGAATTGACGAGGCAGCGCCACTCGGGACACCGCGCCGCCAGCCCGGCAACGGCGGCGACCGCAGCGTCGTCATCGGCAAGATCGAAACACAGCGTCTCGGCGGAAGGCAGCTGCGCGGCGAGCGCATCGGCTGCGGCGGCGGAGCTGCGGTAATGGATCACCACATGCCACCCGGCAGCGGCAAAGCGGCGGACGATGGCGGCGCCGATACGCGTCGCCCCGCCGGTCACAAGAACGGCGGGGCGATTCATGAGGTCAGTCCTGTCACGATAAGCATGACAGCTGCGCTATCAGTGCGGGGGCCGCGCTTCAATCGGGGAGCTGCACGGCCCGCCCGCTCTCAGCGCAGGATCAGCGGCAACGCAGCTCGCCCCGGTCGATCTCGCGGCCCAGCAGGCCGCCACCGATTGCGCCCAGCAGGGTGCCGACGGTGCGATCACCGCGCGTGTCGATGGTGCGGCCGAGCAGCGCGCCCACGCCCGCGCCGATCACCAGACCGGTCGTGCCGTTATCGCGGCGGCAGTAGTAGCGGTCGCCATCGCGCCAGATCCGGTCGCCGCGGTCGAGACGGCGCGGCTCGTGATAGCGGCCGCGGTCGTCATAGATGCGATCCTTGGCGCGTTTGCCCCAGGCTGGCGCATGGCGCGGCGGATCGGCCTGCACGGGCGCGGCCATCGGGAGCGTCATGGCTCCGGCGGCAAGGATGAGAGCGATCTTCTTCATGGCAGTTCCTTTTGGTTTGTCTGCTTCTGAGAGAGCTGGCTGCCGTTACGCAGTCGGCAGAGTAAAGTGCGAGGCGGCGGGGCGGTGTCCGGTCAAGCCGGACGCCCGCCCCTGATCCGCCCGCTTAGCGGCAGCGTGCGCCGCCCCGGTCGATTTCGCGGCCGAGCAGACCGCCACCAATCGCGCCGAGCAGGGTGCCGACAGTGCGGTCACCGCGGGTATCTACGGTCCGGCCGAGCAATGCGCCGACGCCCGCGCCGACCAGCAGGCCGGTGGTTCCGTCGGCACGACGGCAGCGCCAGCGGCCATCATTGTCGCGCCAGTAATCGCCGCGGCGGCCTTCATGACGGCGGTCGTCCCAATCGCGGTCACGGTCGCGATAGCGGCGACGGTCGCGGCGGTCGCGCCAGTCGTCGTCATCGTCAAAGGCGACGACCGAGGTGAAGGGCGCGGCACCATCGTTGAAGCTCGCGAAAATGGGGGCGGGGGCGGCCGGCAGTTCAGCGGCCTGCGCCGGAGCGGCAAAGGCGGCCATGGAACCAGCGGCGGCGATCAGGGCAAGGTGTTTCATATTGCGTATCCTTGTGGCGGCTCCCCGATGGAGCCCGACCCTTTTCGTTCAGGTTACTCGAACGCAGGATGAACGCGGCTTTCAGGAAACAGCAGGATTTGTTCAGCTGGCCGTGGGGTAAGATGAACCGTGCCTCAGATACGTTTGGCTGCGGCCTTTTCTCGCAGGCGCGGGGTGAGGGGCGCGAGTGCGGCAAGTTCGGCGAGTTCCGCCGCGGTTGCCTTGCCCGCAACCAGTGCCCGAAACACCCGCGCGACGCTCCAGTCGCTGGCACCGATCGCGACACGCTCAAGCGAGTCTCCGGCCGCCACTTCGCCTGTTTCGAGCACGCGGAAGTACCATCCAGAACGCCCGCTCGTGATGATCCGCGCAACCATGCCCTTGTGGCCGAAGCGGTGCTCGATCTTCCAGCAGGGCTGGCGCGGCTGGCTGACCTCGATCAGCGCCCCCCTGTCCCTTGGGCCCAGGCGGAAGCGGTCACCGATATGCACGTGCTCTTCGGTGAGGCCGGTGACCGCGAGGTTCGATCCGAAGCCGCCGGGTTCGGCGAGTGCGGGATGATCGCCGATTTCCCCTCGCCACCAGTCATGGTGATCCATCGGGTAGAGATGCAGCGCCATCTCCGGCCCGCCATGCACGCGCCGGTCGGCCTGTTCGTCGGGCGCGAGGCCTTCTTCGAGCACCTGCACACGCCCTTCGCGGGGGCGCTTGGCAATGGCGCTGAGTTCGGCGCCGTTGAAGGGGCGGGCGGTGCCGGTGCAGACGGCCTCGATAGTCCAGCGGTTCATGCTTTCCTCACGATAAGGTCGATCCAGTCGCGCTCCACATTGTCGAACCCGCCGGCCATGTAATGCCGGGTATCGACGATCTCCCAGCCGGGAATCGCGCTGTATTGCGCCGCAAGCCAATCGGCAGCGGGAAAGTTGTAGAACCGGCCAAGAGTATCGCGGGCCTCTTGGTCCCCGAGTTTGTAGCTGGCGAAATGCCAGCCACCGGGGCGCAAGGCGCGGTGGATGCGGGCCAGCACATCGGGCAGCGCAGCGCGGGGGCAGTGGAGCAGGCTGGCATGGGCCCAGACGCCGTCATAGGCGGCCTCGGCATCGAGCTCTTCAAAGGCCATGACGCGCGCGCCCACACCCCAACGTTCGTTGGCCTTGGCGACCATGGCAGGTGTCGCATCGGTCGCATCGACCGCGAACCCGCGCGCGGCGATCCGCGCCGCATCCTGCCCGCCGCCGCAGCCGAGTTCGAGCACGCGTCCGCCCACAGGCAGTTGGTCGAGGAAGGGATCAAGCTGATAGGAATGCGCCTGACCGAACTTCAGCACATAATGCGGTGCGCGGGTCTGGTAGAAGGCAATCGTATCGGGATCGGTGCTCACGCGCCTGCTGCTTCTGCCGCCTCGCGGTCGCGTTGGGCGCGGGACTTCTTCTCGGCTGCCGTCTTCAACTGCCCGCAGGCCGCGTCGATATCACGCCCGCGCGGCGTGCGCACCGGAGCGGAGAAGCCGCCCTCGAACACGATCTGCGAGAAACTGCGGATACGATCAGGCGTCGAGGTTTCGTAACCCGCACCGGGCCAGGGGTTGAAGGGGATCAGGTTGACCTTGGCCGGCAGGTTGAACTGGCGCAGCAGGCGGACAAGCTCGCGCGCGTCATCATCGCTGTCGTTCTTGTCGCGGATCATCACATATTCAAAGGTGATGCGCCGCGCATTGCTGGCACCGGGATAGTCGGCGCAGGCCTGAAGCAGCTGCTCGATCCCGTATTTCTTGTTGAGCGGCACCAGTTCATCGCGCACTTCCTTGCGCACGCCGTGGAGCGAGACCGCCAGGTTCACGCCGATCTCCTCGCCGCAGCGCTCCATCATCGGGATGACGCCGCTGGTCGAAAGGGTGATGCGCCGCTTCGACAGGGCGAGGCCGTCGCCGTCCATCACCAGCTTCAATGCATCGCGAACGTGATCGAAATTATACAGGGGCTCACCCATGCCCATCATCACGATGTTGGTGAGCAACCGGCCATCGGCGGTGTAGTGACCCGCCTCGTCATCCTCGTCGATCGCGTCGGCATCGCTGACCATCGAGCCTTTCGGCCATTCGCCCAATGCATCGCGCGCCAGCATCACCTGCCCGACGATCTCGCCCGGGGTGAGGTTGCGGACCAGCTTCATGGTGCCGGTGTGGCAGAACGAACAGGTGAGGGTGCAGCCGACCTGCGAGGAAACGCACAGGGTGCCGCGCGTCTCGTCGGGGATGAACACCATCTCGAAATCGTGGCCGTCGGCAGTGCGCAGCAGCCACTTGCGGGTACCGTCAACCGAGTGCTGCGCCTCGACAACATCGGGGCGGCCGATCACGAAGCGCTCCGCCAGCCACGGGCGCATCGGCTTGGCGATGTCGGTCATCGCCTCGAAATCGGTGACGCCGCGGTGATAGAGCCAATGGAACACCTGCTTGGCGCGCAGCTTGGCCGCCTTGGCATCGAGCCCGGCTTCCTCGAACAGCTCGCGGATGCGCGGGCGGGGCAGGCCGATCAGATCGACACGGCCATCGGCACGCGGCGTGATGTCGCGCGAAGCGGGGACCGGGTCAACGAGGCCCGGAATGGTCATGAGTGCGGTATCGGCCATGGAGGCTGGGCATATAGTCGCAGATGTGCGGTTTGACCAGTCAGCGCCTTTGCGCACATCCCACTGTGGCCGCATCGATCGCCGTGGCCGCGCCCGCCAGCGTGTAGCGGTCCGTGAAAACCCCGCCCTTTGCGCCTTTTGCCGAGACGCTCATCCGCGCTGCAGAGCGCAGAGCGGCGATGATCGCGGCATCATCGCGCGCATCCGCCGCCCAGGCATTGCGCCCCTTGGCGACAAGATCGAAGCGCTTGTCCCCCACCGCCAGCCGCACCGATGCCTTGTCGGCAACATCGCGGGACAACACCAGATGCACCGCCCCGCGCACCTTCTTGTCCGGCCAATGCGAGACGGTGGCATAGGCAGGCGCGGCGGGTGATCCTTGCGCCTTGGCGATGGCATAGCAGCGCTGCGGCTTGGCATCCTTGAAGGCGGCCCAGCTTTCATACACGCCAAGGCTCTCGCGCGCAGCCAGCGGCGCGGCGATCGTGGCAGCCAGGGCACAGGCGAGGGCGGTCACGCGGGGAAGCATGTTGACCCCGATTGCCCAGTGTCGGCGAATTTGCAACACCGCGCGTATGTCGGATCAGCATCGCAAACGCTCAAAGGCCCTGTCCTACTGGCTGCGGCACGCGCCGGAGCAGGGCGGAATCACGCTCGATCCTGGCGGGTGGGCAGAGACCCATGCGGTGCTGCTTGCGTTGCAACGCGATGGTCTGGAAACCTCGCCCGACCTGCTGCGCGCGGTGGTTGCGGAGAATGAAAAGAGCCGGTTCGAACTGTCGGAAGATGGCCATCGCATCCGTGCAAGGCAGGGGCATTCGGTCGCGGTCGAAGGAAGCTGGGAAGCCGCCACACCGCCACCGGTGCTGTTTCACGGTACGGTGGAGAAATTTCTTCCGGCGATCATGCAGGAGGGTCTGACCCGGCAACAACGCCATCATGTGCATCTGTCCCCGGACATTGAAACCGCGACCCGGGTCGGGCAGCGGCGCGGGTCGGCAATCATTCTCGCGGTTGATGCAGCGGCGATGGGGGCGGCGGGCTTTGCCTTCGCGCTGTCGAGCAATGGTGTCTGGCTGGTCGAAACGGTGCCGCCGCAATTTCTCCGGCGGCTGGATTCCACTCAGTCGTAAGCAATCGCCAACACTTCCCACTCGCGCGTGCCCGAGGGCAGAGTGACAATGCGCAGATCGCCCACGCCAGCTCCGCGCAGCGCGCGCGCCAGCGGGGAGTTCCAGCCGATCCGGCCTGCGCCCGCGTCCTGTTCGTCGTCGCCCACCAGTTGCACGGTCTGGCGATTGTCATCCTCGTCCGCGATTTCGACCTTCGCGCCGAAGAACACGCGGCCGCGGTCGATCTGTGCTGCCGGATCGACCACCCGCAGCGCCTTCATCCGCTTGATCAGATGGGTCAGCTCGCGGTCGATTTCGCGCATCTTCTTGCGGCCATAGAGGTAATCGCCGTTCTCCGAGCGGTCGCCATTGCCTGCCGCCCAGCTGACGATCTCGACAATCGCCGGACGCTCTGTGCCGAGCAGGTGATCATAGCGCGCCTTGAGCGCGGCCATCCCCGCTGGCGTGATCGGTGCCCCCTGAACCTTCATTGGCGCGGCTTCATTGCTCAGCGCAGGAAGGTGTCGACGGGGCGCGGCAGGCCTGCGGTTTCGGGATACATGTGCGAATAGGTCACCGCATTGCCGATGACGCGCATGATGTAATAGCGCGTCTCGAAATTGGCGGGGATCTTCTCGACCCAGGTCACCCAGTCGATTGCGCCGGTGCGCGGATCGCCGTTCTTGCGCAGCCATTCGTTCACGCGTCCCGGCCCGGCATTGTAAGCGCCCACGGCGAGCGGGTAGGCCCCGCCGTAATAGCTCATCATCCGCGCGAAATAGGCGTCACCCAACTGGATGTTGTAATGCGGCGCGCCGATCAGATCGGCGGCCATGTAATTCATGCCGAGCTTGCCCGCCTGTTCGCGTGCGGTGCCGGGCATCAGCTGCATCAGCCCCCGCGCGCCGGCATGGCTGACACGGGTGCGGTCGAATTCGCTTTCCTGCCGACCGATCGCGTGGACCATCACCCAGTCATTGACCGCAGACGGCGTGGAGACGACCGGGAATCCGATCCGCTCAAGCCCCGACAACCCGTTCTCGCCCGCCTTCATGCCGAGCACCACGGCCATCTCGTCCAGCCCGACTTCGTTGGCGAGCATCGCGGCCATCAGCATTTCGGTGGGCGTATCGGCCTCGTCACCAAGAGCTTCGAAGAAGCGGCGTTCGGTGCGCCAGTCGCGGCGGTTCTTGGCGAGCGCGCGGATCGCCTTGACGACGGGGCGGCTTTCGAACTCGGCGCGAACGCTGGCATCCATCGCAGGCTGGGGGAGACCGGCAAAGCCCGGCATCGGACGGCCAAGCGCCGACAGCGCGAGCTGGCCGTAATAGTAATCAGGCCAGCGCGCTGCCATTTCGAAATAGCGCGTTGCCTCAGCGCTCAATCCGGCCTGACGCGCGGCGCGTCCAGCCCAGAAATAGCCCTTGGCCTTGGTCAGCGGCGTCTTGGCTGCATCGCCATAGCGCGCAAACAGCGGCGCGGCGGTGGTTCCGTCGCCCAGCTGCCACAGCGCCTTGGTGCCGCCCAGCCACATCAGATCGGTCAGCCGGTCGCGCAAAGTGAAGCTGGTGAGCGACAAATCGGTGCCGGGGGCGAACAGGTCTTGCGTGGCACCGGCAATCCGCGCGGCATCCCCTGCGCCGGAGACTTCCGCGAGATCGAGCAGCTGGCCGACAAAGGCCTCGGGCTCGCGCGCCGGGCGGACAAAGGCGGGGCGGTTGGTGAACACTCGCGCGGCCTCGCCGTTCTGGCCGGTCGAGCGCAGGAACTTCACGAGATTGAAGACATAGCCCGGATCGGCCTCGGCCCCGGGAGGAACGGCGATTCCGGCCGCCTCTGGCCGCGCACCGCGCAGCAGTGACAGGCGGGCGAGGGCGAGGGGCCGCTCGGCTTCGGGAAGGTTCACCAGCTGGCGCGAGGCGGCATCGGCCTTGCCCTGCCACAGCAGCGCATCCATCCGCACCGCGTGATCGTCCGGCGTGAACTGCGCACCGTAAAGCCCGACGAGATACAGCTCGACCGGATCGCTCATCGCGCCGCCGCGCCATGCCTTGCGCGCTTCGGACAGGGCTTCGGGCCGCTGCACCGCAGCGAGCGCCAGGGCGTAACGCGCGCGAGCCGGGTTGGTGAGCGGCGGGTTGGCATCGAAGTAGCGCAGCAAATCGGCCTGCGGCGGGGCTTCATTCTCCAGCGCGGCTTCGGCCCGCTGGCGCAGGATGTCGATGCGCGGGAAGGTGGGGTAGGCAAGCACGAAACCCGCATAGTCGGCGAAGGTATGGGTGCGGCTGGCCTGCAGCACTTCCCAACGCGCCAAAGCGGCGTCGATGGCCGTGGGCTGACGGGCGACGAGATCGTTGCTGTTGCCCCAATCCTGCGCAGCCAGCGGCGCGCCGAACGTCAGACCCGTCCCGATCGCGAGACTGGCAGCATATATCCGTGACGAATTCAAAAACTTACGGACCATGCTGGACATAGTGCCAATCGGCTCCTTATCAGGCGCTGAACGATGGGATAACGGGGGAGAGACCCTCTTATTCCGATATCTAGCGATGAAGGCAGGACAAAGGCAATGTTCAGCGGTTCGATACCCGCTCTGGTGACTCCTTTTCGCGGCGGAGCGTTCGATGAGGTCGCGTTCCGGCGGCTGGTCGACTGGCAGATCGAGAACGGCAGCGCCGCGCTTGTCCCCTGCGGCACGACGGGTGAGGCATCGACCCTTTCCAACGCCGAGCATCACCGTGTGATCGAAGTGTGCATCGAGCAGGCGGCGGGCCGCGTGCCGGTGATCGCGGGCTGCGGATCGAACGACACGCGCAATGCGCAGCTGCACATGAACTTCGCCAAAAAGGCTGGCGCGGCAGCAGGGCTGTGCGTTGCCCCGTACTACAACCGCCCGAGCCAGCGCGGGTTGATCGCGCATTTCAGTTATCTCGCGGAAAACTGCGACCTGCCGATCGTGCTCTATAATGTGCCCGCGCGCACGGTGACCGATATTCTCGACGACACGGTGGTCGAATTGGTGCGCAAGTATCCCGACCGGATCATCGCCATCAAGGACGCGAGCGGGGACCTGAGCCGCGTCGCCGATCACCGCATGGGCATCGGGCGCGAGTTCTGCCAGCTTTCCGGCAATGACGAATTGTGGCTCCCCCACGCGGCGGCGGGCGGGCGAGGCTGCATCTCGGTGACGGCCAATGTCGCGCCCAAGCTGTGCGCCGAGTTCCACGAAGCTATCGCAGCGAACGAATTGAAGAAGGCGCGGCAACTGAACGACCGCCTGTTCCCGCTGCACTACGCGATGTTCTCCGACGCGAGCCCCGCGCCGGTGAAGTATGCGCTGAGCCGCGTCCACCAGTGGATCGAACCGGAAGTGCGCTTGCCGCTGGTCGAGTGCTCGGACGAAGCCCGCCGCGCGGTGGATGAGGCGCTGGTTCTCGCGGGGGTCATCCCCGCCTAAACCACCTCGTCCTCGTCCAGCAGGCGTTGGGCGCTCCCCTGCGGTTCGCTCGCCAGAATCGCTTCGGTGATCGAATCGATCTGCGCGCCGACCCGCTCGGGGTGGTCGATGGCGGCGATGTGGAACAGGGCGTCGCCCTGGTGGACGACGGGCAGGGTGGCGTGGCCGATGATGATCCCGTCGACCGGGCTGACCATCTCCTCGGCTTCCTCGCCGAACAGGCCTGCGACGCAGCCGAGCAGATCGCCTTTCCGCACCGGATCGCCGGATTCGCGCACCATCTGCGCCACCCCGCCACGCGGAGACCGCACCCAGACCGAACGGTTCGCCCGCGCCGGAATGCCGACCGCGCTCAGGCCGTCATCCGCTTCGATCATGCCGAGGTGGGCGAGCACCCGCTCCACGCCCTCAACCCCGGTTTCAATCGACAGGCGGTCAAACCGCAGCGCCTCGCCGGCCTCCATCAGCAGCATTTCGACCCCGTGCTTCTGCGCCTGATCGCGCAGCGAACCATCGCGCAGGGGACTCTCGATGATGACGGGCGCGCCGAACGCCATTGCCAGCTCCACCAGCCGCCGGTTGCCCGCGGCGATGCGGATCTGGGGGAGGTTGTAGCGGTGTATCGCCGCCGAATGGATATCGATGCCCAGCGTGCAGCGCGCCACCACCTCGCGGTAGAAAACATGCGCCAGCTGCCCGGCGAGCGATCCCCCTGCGCTTCCGGGGAAGCTGCGGTTGAGATCGCGCCGGTCGGGCAGGTAGCGCGAATGGGTGATGAAGCCGAAGATATTGGCGACCGGCACCAGCAGCACCGTTCCCGCCAACGCCGCAGGATCCAGCTCCTGCGCGAGCCGCTGGATCACTGCCGTGCCGATAATCTCGTCCCCGTGGATCGCAGCGCTGACGAACACCGCCGGGCCGGGCCGCGCGCCGTGCAGAACCCGCACCGCCAGTGACGAGGACGTGCCGGTTGCCAGCGTCGTGATCGGGAAGGCGACATCGCTGGCTGTGCCGGGGGCGACACTGGTGCCTGCGATGATGAACGGCTCTGGCGTGGTCATGCGCGCGGAGTTCCCCTGCTGCCCGGAAGGTGACGCTAAACCGCCGCCGCGCAAAGCGCAAAGCACGGTAATGTTTTGCCCCCTCGCTTTTTCGCGGCCCAGCCACTACATCGCCCCCCCTTATGGCACGCCCCAAACCCGTAACCTTCGACAAGCTCAAGATCGTCGCCGAGAACCGCCGCGCGCGGTTCGACTACTATATAGAGGACACTTTCGAGGCCGGGCTGGCCTTGCAAGGCACCGAGGTGAAGGCGCTGCGGGCGGGCGAGGCGAGCATCGCGGAAAGCTATGCCGAGGTGAAGGACGGGCAAGTGTGGCTGATCAACGCCAATATTCCCGAATACAGCCACGGCAACCGCCTCAACCACGAGCCGCGCCGCCCGCGCAAATTGCTGCTGCACGAACGCGAGATCGAGAAGTTCGTCGGCGCGGTGGAGCGCAAGGGCATGACGCTGGTCCCGCTGATGGTCTATTTCAACAGCACCGGTCGGGCAAAGGTCGAACTCGCGCTCGCCAAGGGCAAGCAGAACCATGACAAGCGCGCCAGCACCAAGGAACGCGACTGGAAGCGCGACAAAGCGCGCCTGATGCGCGACCGCGGGTAAAAATAGTCACGCAGGCACCGATTCATCTACTGGTCACCACGGCGATGCTACCCATATCCCCAATCACCATGCTGGCCTCATCGACCCTTTCCGATCCCGTCGCGGCTGCGCGCCTGCAAGGTCGCCGCGCATGAGCGTGCCACCGCCCCGCCAGCCCACCATCGCCAAGCGGTCAAAGACCTGGGCAATGGACATCATCCGCAAGAACACCCCGACGCGCGAGGAAATGGCGAATAACCGCTTTCTCGCCCCCGTCGCGCACCGCGTGCTTTCGCCCGAATTGTGGCGCTTCACGCGGCGCTCGGTGCCGCGCGGCGTGGCGCTGGGGTTGTTTGCGGCTTTCATTTTCCCCTTGGGGCAAATCCTGATTTCCACCTTCCTTGCGCTGCCGGTGCGCGCCAATGTGCCGCTGGCTGCACTGGTGACCTTTGTCACCAACCCCTTTACGCTGCCCTTCTGGGCGGCAATCGCCTACAAGCTCGGCGATTTCGTGCTGCATTTCGGCGCGACTGCCCCGGCGGTGGTCACAGCCAAGGCCGCCAGTAGCGGGGCATGGGCCTGGTTCGCAGACGCATACGAAGTCGCCGGTGCCACTCTGCTCGGCTATCTGGTGCTGTCGTTTGCCGCGCCTGTGATCGGTTACATCCTTTCTGCATGGGTATGGCGCGCCGTAGTGTCCCGTAAGCGGGCCAGACGGTTGAAGGTGATGGAAGCGCGTCTCGACCAGCGGCTCGGTGCGCAGTAGGAAGCGTTCCGGCGCATGCCTGCGCCGCCCGTTTCCATAGGAGCTGACCCGCCTTGTCCCGCCGCCCCGGCAATGATCCGAATCTTCTCAATACAACCGACGAAGCAGGTGCAGGCCTTCCGCCCGTCAACCTGATGCTGGCGCTTGGCGGCGCTGTGGTTGCGAGCGCTGCGGTGCTGTTCTTCGCCACCAGCAGCGGCCTTGTGGCGCTGGCCTTTGTGCTGGCAGCGGGCGTGCTGTTGGGCGGGGTGGTGATGCTCGACCGGATGCGCGATGCCCCTGAACGCGAGGGCGTGGCCGCGCCCGACTGGAGCGTCACGGTCGCAGCGATCGAGCGTGCGGGCGAGGCGATTGCCATTACCGACCGCGCCAATCGCATGGTTTGCGCCAATATCTTCTTCCTCGACAGTTTTGGCGCCAGTGCCGCGCCGCCTGCGCTGCCGTTCGGACGCAAGGCGCTGGAGGCGGTGACGCTGCTCGCACGCAACGCCTGGCGCGACGGGAGCGCCGCGCTTGAGGATGTGGAGGCTTCGGACGAGACGCGCTGGCAGGTTTCCGCCACGCGCGCCGGACGGGGGGACGATCACCTGATCTGGCGGCTGCGCCCGATCGTGCGCACCACCAGCAGCAACCTGCACGCGCTCGATCTGGCCGGGCCGTTCGGCAAGATGCTGAGCCGCGCCGGGATCGAGACCGCTATCACCACTTCCGATGGCGTGATCCGCGCCGTCAGCGCCGGCTTTGCCGAGCGGGCCGCCGGGGACGAGCGGGCGAGCATGGTGGGGCAGGATTTCGTCAGCTTCCTGCGCTCCGACGAACGCGACCGCATTTTCTTTGCCCGCGAAGGGCGGGGCGGAACGCCGCAGACGCTGGTCGACGTCCCGCTGGTCGATCCCGAGGAGCGGGTTACCCCCGCAGGCCCGGACGAGGCGACGTCCCTGATGCTGCTGATCGATTCGGGCGTGGGCATCGGTTCGGGCTGGGATGGCGCTTCGCAAGCCGGGGTCGCGCAGCTTGATGCACTGCTGGCGCAATTGCCGCTGGGCCTTGCCATGACCGACCGTGACGGGCGCTTCCTCTTCGCCAATGACGCCTTCCTGCGATCGGTCGCGCGCGAGGGGCGGGGGCTGCCTGCCTTCCCGACCGATCTCGTCGTGCGCGAGGACAAGGCTGCGCTGTCCGATGCGGTGCGCCGCCACGGACGCGGCCCTTCGACCAGCGGCGATGTTGCGGTGCGACTGGTCAACAGCCCGGAAGAGCCGGTCTCGCTCGGCCTTGCGGGCGTGCGGGGCCTTGGCGAGGCGGCGGTGCTGCTTTCGCTTGCCGACACCTCGCAGGAAAACCAGCTGCGCCGTCAGGTGGCGCAGGCCACCAAGATGCAGGCCGTGGGCCAGCTTGCGGGCGGCGTCGCGCATGACTTCAACAATGTGCTGACCGCGATCATCGGCAATTGCGATCTGATGCTGCTGCGCCATATCCCGGGCGACAGTGATTACGACGACATCCAGCAGATCCGCGCCAATTCCAACCGCGCCGCCGCGCTGACGCGCCAGTTGCTCGCCTTCTCGCGCCAGCAGACCTTGCGGCCCGAGATCATCCAGCTTCCCGACGTGGTCAGCGAGGTCAGCCCGCTGATCAAGCGGTTGCTGGGCGAGAAGATCACCTACTACGTCCAGCATGACCGCAACCTTGGCCCGGTGCGCGCCGATCCGCAGCAGATGGAGCAGGTCATCATGAACCTCGCCGTCAACGCGCGCGATGCGATCCAGTCGCGCGGGAATGGCACGGGGCGGATTTCGCTGTTCACCCGGACGTTGCATGCCAAGCAGGTGATCCAGCTCGGCTCCGAGGTGCTGCCCGCGGCGGACTATACCGTGCTGATCGTGCAGGACACCGGCGGCGGCATTCCGCCGCACGTGCTGCCCAAGCTGTTCGAGCCGTTCTTCACCACCAAGGAACAGGGCAAGGGCACCGGCCTCGGCCTGTCGACGGCCTACGGGATCGTCAAGCAATCGGGCGGGTTCATCTTCGCCGACAATATCGCGGACAAGACCGGCCACCCCGTCGGTGCGCGTTTCACGGTCTATTTCCCCGTCCACCGCGGCGAGATGCCCAAGAAGCGCGCGGCTGCGCCGCTGGTTTCTTCCGACTGGTCGGCAGGTGGCAAGGTGCTGCTAGTCGAGGACGAGGACATGGTGCGCGCCGTAGCCGAACGGGCGCTGACCCGTGCGGGTTACGAAGTCACCGCCTGCGCCAATGGTGAGGAAGGCCTTGCCGCCATCACCGAGGGCGGGACGTTCGATGTCGTGGTGAGCGATGTGGTGATGCCCGGGATGGACGGACCCGCCATGGTCCGCGCCATCCGCGCACAGCTTCCCAAGATGCCGGTGCTTTTCATGTCAGGCTATGCCGAGGAACAGCTGCGCCGCGATATCGACATCCCCGACATGCACTTCATCGCCAAACCCTTCAGCGTCGCATCGATCGGCGACAAGGTCGGCGCGGTGCTGCAACAGGCGCGCGCGGAGGCCGAGGCTGGCGCATAGGCGCGCGGCGGAAGTCGCATTTTCACCGGCATAAGCACTCCATTCACCTTGGAGAAAGCCGCAAGGTCGTTCATCGCGTGCCAGACACGATTGAAGGGGACTTGCATGATCTACCGGGCCATTATCGCAGGCGTCGGCGTTTCTGCTGCGGCACTGCTGGCAGCAGGCGCGCTTGCCCAGGGCGTCCCCGATCCCGATGCGACGGCGCAGGGTGATGTCGCGCTCACCATCTACAATAATGATCTCGCGCTGGTGCAGGATGTGCGCCAGCTTGCCATCGCGCAGGGGCAGAGCCGGGTCGAATTCCCCGACGTTTCGGCCCGCATCCAGGCCGAGACGCTGAGCTTTGCCGCAGCCAACACCACGATCATCGAACAGAACTTCGATTACGATCTGCTCACCCCCACCAAGCTGATGGAGAAGGCCATCGGCCAGACCGTCACCTTGCTGCGCACCAACCTCGCGACCGGCACCGAAACGCGCGAGCGCGCCAAGGTGCTCTCCACCGCAGGCGGCGTGGTGATCCAGATCGGCGACCGGATCGAGGTGCTGCGTGACGATGGCCTGCCGGTGCGCGTGATCTTCGACCGCGTGCCGCCGAACCTTCGCGCGCGGCCCACGCTGTCGGTCAATCTCGACAGCAGCCGCGGCGGCACGCGCCCGGTCAGCTTGCGCTATCTCACCGGCGGGCTGGGGTGGAGCGCGGACTATGTCGCGCTGTATAACGAGAGCGCGGGCACCATCGACATGCAGGGCTGGGTGACGCTCACCAACAACACCGGCACCACCTTCCACCGCGCCGATACCGTGCTGGTCGCGGGCGATCCCAATAATGGCGGCGGGCGCGGCGGTTACAGCCAGCGCGGCATGACCCGCGCAGGGACCGAGGCAGCGGACCGCGAGCAGCTCGGCGATTTCTACCTCTACCCGATCAGCGGGCGCACCACGGTCGCCAATGCGCAGACCAAGCAGGTGAGCTTCCTCGACGTGCAGTCCGTCCCCGCGCGCAAGATCTATGCGATCACGGTCGGCTTCGAGCAAAATGACCAGAACCCGCGCAACGTGGAAAGCCGTATCGCCTTTTCGACCTCGCGCGATCAGGGCTTGGGTGACGCGCTGCCGGCAGGCACGGTGCGCTTCTACCAGCGCGACCGCGAAGGCACCCCGCAGTTCATCGGTGAAAACCAGATCGGCCACACCCCGATGGGCAGCGACCTTTCGCTGGTGACCGGCGACGCCTTCGACATCACCGTGAAGGCCGAGATCGAGAAGCGCGAGGAAATCACCGCCTCGGAATGGGAAAAAAGCGCGCGTTACCGCGTCTATCAGGACGGCAAGCCGGTCAGCACGGTCGAGGTTGAACGGCCCAAGACCTTCTACCGCACGACCATGCGCTACACCCTCACCAATGCCAAAGCGGAAGCTGTGGCGGTGGACCTCACCCAGGTCGGCCTCAGCCGCAGCTGGTGGGGGGATGATACCCGCGTCACTTTCGAGGACATCAAGGGCGAACAATTGAACGCTGACCGGCGGCGCTACACCGTTCCCGTCCCTGCCGAGGGCGAGCGGGTTATCCGCGTGACCTACGAAACCCGCTACTGAGGCGGGTGATGCGGAACGCCGCAATCTGGCTGACCTGCGCGGCGGTGATCGCTGCGCCGCTGGCTGCCCAGACCTCGGGGCGCGAGGTGGTCGACGCCGAAGCGCCGTCCGACCTCGCCGTGACGATCTACCGCGATCCGGATCGCGGCGAGGACCAAAAGCTCAACCGCAACTATCCGCAGGGTTTCGCGATGATCAGCGAGACCCGCCGGGTGACGTTGCCCAAGGGCGAATCCACGATCCGTTTCGAAGGCGTGGCGGAAGGCATGATCGGCATTTCGGCGATCGTGACGGGGCTCCCCGGCGGCACCATCGAGAAGAACCGCAACGCCGAGCTGCTCTCACCCGCGGCGCTGGTCAACGGCACGCTCGGCAACCGCGTGACGATCACCCGCACCAACCCCGCGACAGGCGAGGCCAGAAGCGAGCAAGCCGTGGTGCGCACCCGTGCGGATGGCGGGCTGGTGCTGCAAACCGGACAGGGGTTCGAGGCGGTGCGCTGTGCCGGCCTGCCCGAAAAGCTGACCTTCGACCGCATCCCCGCAGGCCTTTCGGCAAGCCCGGTGTTCTCGGTCGATACCCGGTCGGATGAGGGCGGCACCTATGATGTGACACTCACATACCTGTCCTGGGGCTTCGACTGGCAGGCCAATTATGTCGGCACCATGCCCGATGGCAGCGGGAGCACCGGCGCAGGCGACGAATTCGCCATGAGCCTCTTGAGCTGGCTCACGCTGGTCAACGACAACGGGCAGAGCTTCGATAATGCCCGGCTCCAGATCATTGCCGGCAAGCTGAATATCGAGAGCGACTACCGGCAACTCGCCGACCCTCCGGTGGCAGAGCCGCTGCGGCTGACCTGCTATCCGCTTGGCAGCACAGCGGAGGGATCGCCGGTCGAATTCTATGCGCCTCCGCCTCCGCCGCCGTCACCCTTGCCAGCGCCCACGATGATGTATGCGCCGTCACCGATCACGGTCACCGCCTCTCGCATGCGGATGGCGGACATGGCAATGGAGGCCGCCGTCGTCACCGCCAGCGAGGAGAATCTCGGCGATCTCAAGCTGTTCCGTGTGCCCGGCCGCGTCGATGTTTCCGCCAAGGGAATGAAGCAGGTCGCCTTCCTCAACAAGGACGCGGTCAAGGCACGGATGATCTATGTGGCGACGTGCCTGCCCTATG
The DNA here is from genome assembly GCF_025917005.1 of Porphyrobacter sp. ULC335. Lineage (NCBI taxonomy): Bacteria > Pseudomonadati > Pseudomonadota > Alphaproteobacteria > Sphingomonadales > Erythrobacteraceae > Porphyrobacter > Porphyrobacter sp. ULC335. Next base: position 2,783,785 of record NZ_CP078091.1, on the reverse strand, counting down.
ACCGCGCCGATCCGGGTGGTACCCCGCCAACCGCCGCCGATATGCTGCTGGTGACCAAGAACGAGGACAAGAAGGGCCTTGGCATTGCTCTGCCGCAAGGGGCGATGACGCTGTACGAGCCGACTGCGCGTGGGCCGCAAGTGGCCGGTAAAACCTCCCTGCGCGATTATGCGCGCGGCCAGGATGTGGAACTGGATCTTGCACCGAGCGCGCAGGTGTTCTCCACCTGCACCCGGACGACCAAAGCTGTCACCGAAGTACGCAAGCGCAAATGGACGGGAATGCGCACCACGCTGACGAATGCGAACCCGCATCCCGTGCAGCTTAGGCTGCAAATCGGCTGGGCAGGGCAGTTCGACTTCCGCTTCCCGCAGCAGCAGGTGGTGGTGAAGAACGGCTACCAGACGGTCGAGGTGACGATCCCCGCCAACGCAACGCGCACAGTCGACTGGAAGCTGCGCCAAGCGGTAAGCGATTAGGCGCGGGCGTAGGCATGGGCCGATCTGGCCCGGTGAAAAAAATTTCGTTCCCTACTTGTTCCATGAGAACAAACGCGATACATAGGCTCCACCGGGCGGCGGAAAACTGATCTTCGCCCCTAGGCAACCGAAGGAGCGCGTGCGATGGCTACCCAATTGAAATTGGTGGAAGAGGACAAAAAAGCCGTGGACCGTCAAAAGGCTCTCGAAGCCGCGCTCGCACAGATTGATCGTGCATTCGGCAAGGGTTCGGCAATGAAGCTGGGCTCGAAGGAAACGATGCAGGTCGAATCCATTTCGACCGGTTCGCTGGGTCTGGATATTGCTCTGGGCATCGGCGGCCTGCCGCGCGGCCGGGTGATCGAAGTCTACGGGCCGGAAAGCTCGGGCAAGACCACGCTGGCGCTGCATGTTATTGCCGAAGCGCAAAAGATGGGCGGCACTGCTGCCTTCGTCGACGCGGAACACGCGCTTGATCCGGTCTATGCCAAGAAGCTGGGCGTCGACATTGACGAATTGATCGTCTCGCAGCCCGATACCGGCGAACAGGCGCTGGAAATCGTCGATACGCTGGTGCGTTCCAACGCGATTGACGTGCTGGTGGTCGATTCGGTCGCAGCGCTGGTGCCGCGCGCGGAAATCGAAGGCGAGATGGGCGATTCGCACGTCGGCCTTCAGGCCCGCCTGATGAGCCAGAGCTTGCGCAAGCTGACCGGCTCGATCAGCCGCTCGCGCTGCATGGTGATCTTCATCAACCAGCTGCGCATGAAGATCGGTGTGATGTACGGTAACCCCGAAACCACCACCGGCGGCAACGCGCTCAAGTTCTATGCCTCGGTCCGTCTCGACATCCGCCGCACCGGACAGATCAAGGACCGTGACGAGATTACCGGCAACGCAACCCGCGTGAAGGTGGTGAAGAACAAGGTCGCCCCGCCGTTCAAGCAGGTCGAATTCGACATCATGTATGGCGAAGGCATCTCCAAGATCGGCGAGATCATCGATCTGGGTGTGAAGGCCGGCCTCGTCGAGAAGTCGGGGAGCTGGTTCTCCTACGATTCGATCCGCATCGGTCAGGGCCGCGAAAACGCCAAGACCTATCTCAAGGAACATCCTGAAGTTTGCGACCGGTTGGAAGCTGCGATCCGCAGCCGCACCGATCAGGTTGCCGGGGAAATGATGGCCGGGCCGGACGCGGACTCGGACGACTGATCCCCAAGCGGGCGCTTGCCCGGCAGGAGTGTCCCGCTCCCCGGCTGTCCCACCGCGCCCGAAAACCCGGAACGCCGGCTTGTGCTCCTCCCCAGAGCGCAGGCCGGCTTTTCGCTTGCCCGGCGCGGCTGTTGGGTGCGCAGCACTGGTTTAGCAGCGTCGAGGGTGCCTCCAGACCCCCCTTAGACCCCGTCTTGACCCCCGTTAGACCCCGGTTAGACCCCCTCCAGACCCCGGGATTTTGCGCGCTCCATTGCGAAATCCCCGCGCTTTGCCTAACTGCACCGCCATGACCTCGACGAACGAAATCCGCCGCTCCTTCCTCGACTATTTCAGTAGGAATGGCCACGCCGCCACGCCGAGCGCGCCGCTCGTGCCCTACAACGATCCGACGTTGATGTTCGTCAACGCCGGGATGGTGCCGTTCAAGAACGTCTTCACCGGGCTCGAAACCCCGGCCAGCCCCCGTGCCGCATCCTCGCAGAAATGCGTCCGCGCCGGCGGCAAGCATAATGATCTCGACAATGTCGGATACACCGCCCGGCACCATACATTCTTTGAAATGCTTGGGAATTTTTCCTTCGGCGATTACTTCAAGGAAGAGGCGATCACCCACGCCTGGACCCTGCTGACCGGCGAATGGGGCCTTCCCAAGGACAAGCTCACCGTCACCGTATATCATACGGACGACGAAGCAGCCGATCTGTGGCGCAAGATTGCGGGCCTTCCCGACCACCGCATTATTCGCATCCCCACCTCGGACAACTTCTGGTCGATGGGCGACACGGGGCCTTGCGGGCCGTGTTCCGAAATCTTCTACGATCACGGCGAGCACATCTTCGGTGGCCCTCCGGGAAGCCCGGACGAGGACGGCGATCGCTTCGTCGAGATCTGGAACCTCGTATTTATGCAATACGAACAGCAGGTTGATGGCACCCGCCGCGATCTGCCCAAGCCGTCGATCGACACCGGCATGGGCATCGAGCGTGTCGCTGCCGTCCTGCAAGGCGTGCACGACAACTATGATACCGACACCTTCAAGGCGCTGATTTCGGCATCTGAGTCGCTCACCGGCGTCGCCGCGACAGGCGAGACTGCCGCCTCGCACCGCGTGATTGCCGATCACCTGCGCTCCACCAGCTTCCTGATGGCCGACGGCGTACTCCCTTCCAACGAAGGCCGCGGCTATGTGCTGCGCCGGATCATGCGCCGCGCCATGCGCCATGCGCACCTCCTCGGCGCGTCGGAGCCGCTGATGCACCGTCTCGTTCCGGCGCTCGTTGGCGAGATGGGCCAGGCCTATCCCGAGCTGACCCGCGGGCAGGCGCTCATCCAGGAAGTGCTCGAACGTGAGGAAACCCAGTTCCGCCGCACGCTCGACAAGGGTCTGAAACTGCTCGATGAAACCACTGGTGACCTGACCAGCGGCGGTGAGCTTGATGGCGAGATCGCCTTCCGCCTCTACGACACTTACGGCTTCCCCTACGACCTTACCGAAGACGCGTTGCGCGCCCGAGGGATCGGGGTCGACAAGGCCGGTTTCGACGCCGCAATGGCGCGCCAGAAGGCCGCAGCCCGCGCCGCCTGGAAGGGCAGCGGCGAAGCTGCCTCGGGCGAAGTCTGGTTCGACATCGCCGAACGCGAAGGCGCGAGCGAGTTCACCGGCTATGCCTCAACCAGTGGCGAGGGCCGGGTGGTCGCCATCGTCAAGGGCGGGGCTGAAGTGGCCAACGCCGCCTCGGGTGACGAGGTCGTGATCCTTACCAACCAGACGCCCTTCTACGGCGAAAGCGGCGGCCAGACCGGTGACGCGGGGACGATGGCGAGCCTCTCCGGCTTCAAGGCCAGCGTCACTGATACCTCCAAACCGCTCGGCCGCCTCCACGCCCACCAGGTGCGCATCGAGGCAGGCGCAATCGCGGTTGGCGACACGGTCGAACTCAAGGTTGATGCCGAGCGCCGCGATCGCATCCGCGCCAACCATTCGGCCACCCACCTTGTCCACGCCGCGCTGCGGGGCCGCCTTGGCGGGCACGTGACGCAGAAGGGCAGCATGGTCGCAGAAGACCGGTTGCGCTTCGATTTCTCGCACCCCGTCGCGCTCACGCCGGACGATATCGCCGCGGTTGAGGCCGAGGTGAACGCCGAAATCCGCGCCAACGAGACGGTCAGCACTCGGTTGATGACTCCGGACGATGCCGTCGCGGCAGGTGCGCTGGCGCTGTTCGGCGAGAAGTACGGCGACGAAGTCCGCGTACTTTCGATGGGCCGCGCGGGCGGGGAAGGCCGCAACTATTCGGTCGAGCTGTGCGGCGGCACCCATGTCCGCGCCACGGGCGATATCGGCGTGTTCCGCATCGTTTCGGAGAGCGCGGTGTCTTCAGGCGTGCGCCGCATCGAGGCGATGACCGGCGAGGGCGCGCGGCAATGGCTGGTCGCGCGCGAGGAAGCCTTGAAGTCAGCTGCCAGCGTGATCCGCGCGACGCCGGAAGAAGTCCCGGCGCGGCTTGCGGCGCTGCTCGATGAACGCAAGCGGCTCGAAAAGGAACTGGCCGAGGCGAAGAAGGCGCTGGCGCTCGGTGGTGGTGGCTCGGGCGGCGGCGCGGCTGCGGTGGACGAGACCGTCGCGGGTGTCACCTTCAGCGGTCAGGTGCTCGAGGGGCTCGATCCCAAGGAACTGCGCCCTCTGCTCGATGCCGCCAAGCAGCGGATCGGATCGGGCATTGCGGCGATCATCGCGGTCAATGATGGCAAGGCGAGCATCGCTGCTGCTGTCACCGATGACCTCACGGCACGGTTCAGCGCGGTCGATCTGGTGCGTGCGGGTGTCGAAGCGCTCGGCGGCAAGGGTGGCGGCGGGCGGCCCGATATGGCGCAGGGCGGCGGGCCGGACGGCAGCAAGGCGGCCGACGCGCTGGCAGCGGTGAAGGCGGTCCTGGAAAGCCAGCCGGCAGTCTGATCGTAGTCTAAGTTAGGCGCCCGATGCCGAGCTCGACGTGCGCAGCTTCGGCTTTTCGCTGAGGCCCCCGTCGCGTTCCAGCTGCTCGCGGAACTCGTCGCGCTTGGCGTGGATCGAGGCGATCACCGGGCCCATGGCCACGCCAATGTCGACCAGCACGGCTTCCGATAGCTGGAGCGAGCTTTCGAGCGTCTCGGGCACGGCGTGGCTGGCCCCGGCGCGGTACATGGCGGCGGCGTGATCGGTGTCGCGCGCGCGGGCTACGATCAGCAGGTCGGGGTATGTCTGGCGCAGCTTGGCCACGAGACGTTGGGCCAGCACCGGCTCGTCCATCGTCAGCACCACGGCAGGCGCGCGTTCCGCGCCAAGCCGCGACAACGTGTCGCCGCGCGCCGCATCGCCGAAGGTGGCGCGGTATCCGTCCCGTTTGGCGGCCGCGATGAGATCGGGGTTCGAATCGATCATCACGTAAGACTTGCCGTGGGTTTGCATCATGTCGGCGATCAACCGTCCGACGCGCCCGCCGCCGACGATGATGGTGCGCGCCTCCTCGCTGTCGTCATCGTTCTGCGCCAGGGCGACGCTGTCCACCCGCCGCGCAATTACCGCGCCAAGCTTGGCCAGAAGCGGGGTGATGGTGAGGCCGATGGCGGTGACCGTCTGCCAGAAGCGCGCGGTTTCGGCATCGAGCACCAGCGCGCTGGTGGCGGCGGCGAGCACGATCAGGGTGGTTTCGGATGGCGACGCCATCAGCAGTCCGGTCTCCGCCGCCGTGCCCCGCCGCGCACCCATCAGCCGCAGCAACACGCCGGTCACCAGCGCCTTGAACACCACCACGCCCACCACGGCGAGGGTGATGGCACCAATCTGCTCGGCAATCTCGGCAAGGTTGATGCTCATGCCGACGGTGATCAGGAACACGCCGAGGGCGAGCCCCTTGAACGGCTCCATGATCAGTTCGACTTCGGTGTGGTACTCGGTCTCGGCGATCAGCAGGCCCGCGATCAGCGCGCCGACGATGGGCGACAGGCCGACCAGTGCGGTGGCGAGGCTCGCCCCGATCACCACCAGCAGCGATGCGGCCAGAAACAGCTCGGGGCTCTTGGTGCGAGCGGCCTGGGCGAACAGGCGGGGAAGGGCGAAGCGGCCCACTACGAGCAGCACCGCGATCACCAGCCCGCCTTGCCACAGGGTCTGGATGATACCGCCCCAGCCTTCGTCGGCCGCATTGGGGGCCAGCGCGCCGAGGACGAAGATGATCGGGACGATCATGATGTCCTCGAACAGCAGCATCGATAGCGCCGCGCGGCCCACGGGCGATCTGGTGCCTGAAATCGGCAGGACGATGGCGGTCGAGGAAAAGGCGAGGGCAAAGCCCAGTGCCAGTGCGGCAGCGGTGTCCATGGCACCGGCCAGCCCCATGAACAGCGCCAGCGCGCTGCCGCTGATCAGCACCTCGAGCGCGCCGAGCCCGAACACCAGTTTGCGCATCGTCCAGAGACGGTTGAACGACAGCTCCAGCCCGATCGCGAACAGCAGCAGCACGATACCGAAATCGGCAAAGGGCGTGAGCGCTTCGGGGTCGCTGATGGTGATGTAGTAGAGCCAGGGTATTCGTTCGACCAGCGAGCCGAGGCCGAAGGGGCCTACGGCCACACCAATCAGGATGAACCCGATGATCGGCGTAATGCGGAAGCGGGCGAAGACAGGGATCACGATTCCCGCCGCGCCAAGGATCACCAGCGCATCGGACAGGAACGGAGAGAGGGTCAGTTCGCCAGCCACGCCTTGGGCTTAAAGGAGACGGGCAGGGCTGTCACCCTTCGCGCATGCAATAAAAAAGCCGGGCAAGCCAAAGGGCCGCCCGGCTTTTTGTGAATACGATCAGGATCAGGCCTGCTTGGCCATTTCCTTTTCGAGGTTCTCGACGATCGTCTCGAAGAACTGCTCGGTGGTCTGCCATGCCTGACCCGGGCCGATCAGCAGCGCGAGGTCCTTGGTCATGTAGCCCTTCTCGACAGTCTGGATGCAGACACGCTCGAGCGTTTCGGCGAACTTCACCACTTCGGGCGTGTTGTCGAACTTGCCGCGATACATCAGGCCGCGGGTCCAGGCGAAGATCGAGGCGATCGGGTTGGTCGAAGTCGACTTGCCCTGCTGGTGCTGGCGATAGTGGCGGGTGACGGTGCCGTGCGCGGCTTCGGCTTCGACCGTCTTGCCATCGGGGCTGAGCAGCACGGAGGTCATCAGACCGAGCGAGCCGAAGCCCTGCGCCACGGTGTCCGACTGCACGTCGCCGTCGTAGTTCTTGCAGGCCCAGACGAACTTGCCCGACCACTTGAGCGCCGAGGCGACCATGTCGTCGATCAGGCGGTGTTCGTAGACCATGCCCTTGGCCTTGAACTGTTCGGCGAATCCTTCGGTGTCGAAGACTTCCTGGAACAGGTCCTTGAAGCGCCCGTCATAGGCCTTGAGGATGGTGTTCTTGGTGCTGAGGTACACCGGCCAGCCGAGGTTGAGGCCGTAGTTGAAGCTGGCGCGGGCGAAATCGCGGATCGAATCGTCGAGGTTGTACATCGCCATCGCCACGCCGGCGCTGGGGAAGTCGAACACGTCGAGGTCGATCTTCTCGCCATTCTCGCCGTCCCACACCAGACGCAGCTTGCCGGGGCCGGGGATCAAGGTGTCAGTCGCCTTGTACTGGTCGCCAAAGGCATGACGGCCGACCACGATGGGATCTGTCCAGCCCGGCACAAGGCGCGGCACGTTATCGATCACGATCGGTTCGCGGAACACCACACCGCCCAGAATGTTGCGGATCGTGCCGTTGGGCGACTTCCACATTTTCTTGAGGCCGAATTCTTCGACGCGCTGTTCATCGGGGGTGATGGTGGCGCACTTCACGCCGACGCCATACTGCTTGATGGCGTTGGCGGAATCGACCGTCACCTGATCGTCCGTCGCATCGCGGTTCTCGATCGAGAGGTCGTAATACTTCAGGTCAACGTCGAGATAGGGCAGGATCAGCCTTTCGCGGATCCACTGCCAGATGATGCGGGTCATCTCGTCGCCGTCAAGCTCGACGACGGGGTTGGCGACTTTGATTTTTTGCATGCGATTTGCCCTATCCTTCTGCCCCGTCCGCGCAGGGCCGTGCTTTGACGACAGGAAGCTGTTCGGAGCCCGTCCAAGGCCCAAAGATCCCGGCCGCGCTTTAGCAGAGGTGTTCGGGCTTGCAAGCGCGGGGGTTGCAAATGAAACGCAACAACCGTTGCGCCGCGTGCAGGCACAAAAAAGCCCGCCGAAAGGGGCGGGCTGTTCTGCTTTAGCCGATGGTGGGCGTAGCAAGGATTGAACTTGCGACCCCTACGATGTCAACATAGTGCTCTACCACTGAGCTATACGCCCGCACCATCGGTTCAGCGCCCTTCCGAGCGCGGAGCGGCCCTTTATCGCAGCCCTTTGGAAGGTGCAAGCGATTCGAGCCGCCTGAATGTCAGACCCGCGCTTCGCCAGCTTCCTCGAACATGCGTTCGACTTCCAGCACAAGGTCGCGCAGGTGGAACGGCTTTGACAGCACCTTGGCTGCGGGCTGTTCGCGGCTCGCGCGCAAGGACACCGCAGCAAAGCCGGTGATGAACATCACCTTCGTGCGCGGGGAGATCTCCGCGCAACGCTGGGCAAGCTCGATCCCGTCCATCTCCGGCATGACAATGTCCGATAGCAGAAGGTCGTAATCGCCTGTTTCGAGCAGGGGCACGGCATCGGTGCCGCGGTCGACCGCGCTGACTTCATAGCCGGCGTTGGTCAGCGCGCGTTCGAGATAGGCGCGCATCGCCTCCTCGTCTTCGGCGAGCAGGATGCGGGGGGTGCGTGTCGCTGTCATGACGGGGTTGTTAGCAGCCCCGGCTTAAGAAATCTTTGTCTCTGCGACGGGTCGCATCCGGTACGACCCGCAATGCATGCGCGCAGGCGATGAGGCTTTGACAGGGCTGCACAAACCCTTCAGCAAGACAGGCGGTATGTCGACGCCTCCCCGCTCCCCCCGGCTTGGCTCAGGCCATAATGGTTCCGCTGTCCGGACCGCGGTGAGCGGCGGGGTGGTGCCGGGTCTGGACGACGCGCCCGCCTTCACCTTGACGAGTCCGCCGCGTCTGCGTCTGCCCGTGCTGGTGGCCGTGCCCCATGCGGGACGCGCCTATCCTCCGGCAGTCACTGCAAGGATGCGCGACGCGACGCTGGCGCAGTTGCGGCTAGAGGACCGCTATGTCGACCGGCTCGGCGTAGGCATTGCGCGCGAGACGGGCGCGGCCCTGATGGTCGCGCATGCGCCGCGCGCACTGCTCGATCTCAACCGTGCCGAGGACGATATTGATTGGGACATGATCGAGGGCGGTCGGCCCGATGATCTTCCGGATGCAGAACCCGGCCAGCGCAGCAATGCCCGGGCGCGTAGCGGCCTCGGGCTGGTACCGCGCCGCCTGCCGGGATCGGGCGAAATCTGGCGCGGGCGGCTTGCGCCGCAGGAACTTGCTGCCCGGATCGATGGCATCCACCGTGCCTATCACGAAGCGCTCGGCCAGGAATTGGCGCGGATTCGCGCGGAATGGGGCGCGGCCCTGTTGATCGACCTGCATTCGATGCCGCCCCTGCGCGCGGCAGAGGGCGAAGCGCGCGCGCCCTTGCTGGTGCTGGGCGACCGCTTCGGTGCATCTTGCAACAATACGCTGATGGGCCGGGCGCTCGGACACCTTGAGGCCCGCCGCATTCCGGCGTCGCAAAACCGCCCCTATTCGGGCGGCTATGTGCTCGACCGCCACGGCGCACCACATGCCGGCGTGCATGCGGTGCAGATCGAGGTGTGCCGCGCGACCTATCTTGACCGCCATCTGGCGGAGCCGGGCGCGGGCTTGCCCGCGATCGTCGCAATGCTGGTGGGACTGGTGCGCGAGCTTGGCGCGGAGGCAGCGCTGCTGGGCGGGGGTGACGGCCTTCGCCAGGCAGCAGAGTAGCAAAAGCCCGAACGCAAAACGGGCAGGCAGACCGTGGTCTACCCGCCCGTCATGCTATTCAGACAAACCTCAGCCTTGCGGCCTTGGCCCTGCGAAATCAGTTCAGCGCGGGCGCCGGACCGCCTTCAGCCGTCAGCGGCACCTTGCCCTGGGCGAGCTGACGCTCGAACAGGGTGCGCATCAGGTTCAGCGAGAACAGGTGTGCGTAGATCAGCATCAGCATGCCGTTCTTGGCGAGACCATCGAGCGTTTCGGCCGACAGTTCGCGCAGCTTGTTTTCATCGACCATGCGGAAACCGCGGTAGATGAACGGCTTGTCGGGCATGTCGTTGCGGGTGATCGCGATTTCGCCGTCCATCAGGATGTCGAGCTTGGCGAGCTCTTCCATGAACAGCTTGGTGCGCTGACCTGCTTCTTCGAAGCGGCGGCAGAAATCGAGCACGCCCTGCGTATATTCGGTCGGCTCACCCGTGGCGGTGAACATTTCCAGACCTTCGTCGAACTTGCCGAGCAGGTTCGCGGTCGGATCGAAGCACAGCGACATGTCATCATTGCCCTGCTGAAGCTTGGCGAGGATGAAGGGATAGCGGCGCGCATAGGCGGGCAGGTAGATCGCCTCGTTGATCTTCATGTCATCGCCGACGAAGGTGTTGACGCCTTCGTTGAGGCCGAACAGGGCGATCGGCAGCGGGCTTTCCCCGGCGGTGAACACGATCGGGAAGTTGCGCTGTGCATCGACGAATTCGTCCGATGTCAGCGGAATCGCGTGGGTCGCGGCCAGATAGGCGGCGCTTTCCAGCGTGCCGGCTTTCCAGTCGGCATGATCGCGGCTGTTGAGCGGCAGAAGGTCCTTGTAGAACAACGGAAGTTGCTGTTGCGGCGCGCTGGCCATGACGAAGTCTCCGACAAACGGTAGTGGATGATCCCCTCAGCGGAAAACCGAGCGCCCCGCCGAAAGCGCGGCCCTTAAGGCCTTGCTGCCGCGTGCGCAAGCCATGCACGTCAGGGGGTGGACAGGGTGTGGAGGAGTTTCCCCGGATTGAGCAGGCCGAGCGGGTCGAGCGCTTGCTTCACGCGCGACATCACTGCCAGCGCAACCGGATCGTGCAGGCGGGCCAGTTCGTCCACTTTCATCTGCCCGATTCCGTGTTCGGCGCTGATCGATCCGCCCCACCGCGTCACCAGATCATAGACCCGCGCGCTGACCGCCTTGCCTTCCGCTTCTTCCCATTCCCCGCGCACTGCGCCTCCGGGGGCGAGGACGTGGAAGTGGACATTGCCGTCCCCGAGATGGCCGAAAGCGACCGCGCGGGTGCCGGGGAAGGCGGCTTCGATATCAGGCGCGGCGGCCAGGATGAATTCTGGCATCTTCTCGACCGGCACTGAGATATCGTGCTGCATCGCCGGGCCAAGCGCGCGTTCGGCAGCGGATATGCCGTCGCGCAAGGCCCAGAAGGCCTCGGCTTGCGTATCATTGGCGGCAATCACAGCGTCGGCAACCAAACCATCGTCCATCGCGGCGGCGAGGGCGCCTTCCAGCGCTTCGCGCAAAGCCGTGCTGTCCTGAGAGGGCGATACGCATTCGATTAGCGCATTCCACGCATGGCGCTCGCCCAAAGGCGCGCGGGCGGTGGGCTGATGGGCGAGAACGGAGCCGAGACAATGCTCCGGCACGACCTCGAAGCCTTCCAGCGCATCGCCCAAAGCGCGCTCCACACGGCGCAGCAGCGTGCGTGCCTCCACAATCCCGCCAAGTCCCACCCATGCCGTTGCGCGGCCAAGGCTGGCGGGCAGCAGACGCAGGTTCGCTGCGGTGACTATGCCCAGCGTCCCCTCCGATCCGATCAGCAACTGCTTGAGGTCGAAGCCGCGATTGTCCTTCTTGAGCGGGGTCATCAAGTCCAGCACTTCGCCCGATGCCAGCACCGCTTCCAGCCCCAGAACCTGTGCGCGCATGGTGCCGTGGCGCAGCACCTGCGTGCCGCCTGCGTTAGTAGAAATCAGCCCGCCGATCGTGGCTGAACCTTTCCCGCCGAGAGTCAGCGGAAAGCGCATTCCGGCCTGGTCCGCCACATCGTGCAGCGTCTGGAGAATGACACCCGCCTCGCAAACCACCTGTCCCGCTTCAGCCGAGAGGCTGCGAACGCTGTCCATTCGCCGCAGCGAAAGGATGATCGCCGCGCCGCTTTCGTCCGGGGTCGCACCGCCCGCCATGCCGCTGTTGCCGCCTTGCGGGACAATCGGCACGCGGTGTGCGGCGCACAGCCTGACCAGCGCGGCGACCTCCGCAGCCGAGGCTGGCGAAGCAAGTGCCAGCGCGCGTCCGGTGTAGCGCCCGCGCCAGTCGGTCAGCCACGCGTCCATCCGGTCGGGGTCGGTGGTCAGCCCACGCTCTCCCAGCAGCGCTGTTGCCTCGGTCAGGAAGGCGTCGGAGGCAGCGGCGGAGCGCGGGGGCGGTGCTGGGTGGTTCATTGTTGCCCCCATGCCACACACGGCCATGAAATTACCATCGCCATTATGGGCACCTGTCCGTCAGTTAAGCCATGGTTCAAACGCCGACGCTAGAACACAACAAATCTTGTTGGCAACGCACGCTGGCAAGACTCCCGCCGATCCTGCCCCGCACGAGGAGAGATCACCCCCGCCGATGCAAAGCCTGCTCGCCTTCGCGGCGCCTTTGGCGCTGATGCTGCCAATGGTGGCGGAAACGGTTGATGCACCGGGCGAGCCGGCATTGGCTGCGGGCACCTCGGCCACGCAGTGTGACGCATCCGCAGAACTTGATGAGCAGCCAGCGGCGCTCAATCCCCTTTCGGCCTACCGGCAGTCGTCGGTTGTGCGTCAGGTGCGGATCGAACAGCGCGTCGTTGTCAGGATCGCCCCGGCGCCCGCCGATGCGCGCCGCAACCTCACCGCCGAAATGCCCCAGCAGCGCGCCCCTACGACCCGTTTCGAGGAGCGCGGCAAGGAAAAATGCGTGCCCCTGGCCGAGATCGCGGGCGTGCAGACCGGCAGCGGCAACCGGCTCGTCCTGTTCCTGCGTGACCGGCGGATGATCTCGGTCAACCTCGAAAAAGCGTGCCGCGCCCGTGACTTCTACTCCGGCTTCTATGTCGAGAAGAACAAGGACGGGCGGCTCTGCGTTGATCGTGACAGGCTGCAATCGCGCACCGGCGCACGCTGCCAGGTGGAGGCGATGCGCCAGCTCGTCGAAGTGCGAACCTGAAAAACACGCGCGCTCCCGCGCGATTCCTTGACTTTTGCGCCCATTTGCGGGAAAGGCGCGGCGGCCTGATGCTGCGCTCTTGCGTGCACACGGCCAGCAATCCCGGCAGCAAGACTGCCCGCTATTCTCGGACACCACACACCGCATGACCTTCGCCGATCTCGGCCTTTCGCCCGAATTGCTCAAAGCCGTCGAGGATGCGGGCTATTCCACGCCCACTGCCATCCAGGCGCAGGCGATCCCGACCGTGCTGATGATGCGGGATCTGATCGGCATCGCCCAGACAGGCACGGGCAAAACGGCGAGCTTCGTGCTGCCGATGATCGACGTGATGGCAGCGGGCCGCCGCCGCGCGCTGATGCCGCGTTCGCTGATCCTCGAGCCGACGCGCGAACTCGCTGCGCAGGTTGCCGAGAACTTCGAAAAGTACGGCAAGAATCACGATCTCAAGATGGCGCTGCTGATCGGCGGCGTGCAGATGGGTGACCAGTTGAAGGCCCTGTCCGACGGCGTTGACGTGCTGATCGCCACGCCCGGCCGCCTGATGGACCTGTTCGAGCGCGGCAAGATCATGCTCAACGGCTGCGAACTGCTGGTGATCGACGAGGCCGACCGGATGCTCGACATGGGGTTCATCCCCGATATCGAGTTCATCTGCTCCAAGCTTCCCGAAACGCGCCAGACGATGCTTTTCTCGGCGACCATGCCGCCGCCGATCGAGAAGCTGGCCAAGAAGTTCCTGACCAATCCCAAGCGGATCGAGGTCAGCCGGGCGGCTTCGACCAATGCCGACATCACCGCCTTCAAGGTGCCAGTGAAGTCGCGCTCGAAGAAAGACACGCTGCGCTGGTTCCTCGAGAACGACCTTGTCGAAAACGCGATCATCTTCGCCAACCGCAAGACCACCGTTCGTGAACTCAACCAGAGCCTTGCCCGCTTCGGCTTCCGCTCCAGCGAGATCCACGGCGACATGGATCAGGGCAGCCGGATCAAGGAGCTCGAACGCTTCAAGGCGGGTGAGGTCAACATTCTCGTCGCGTCGGACGTCGCTGCGCGCGGTCTCGACATCAAGGGCGTCAGCCACGTTTTCAACTTCGATACGCCGTGGCACCCGGACGATTACGTCCACCGCATCGGCCGTACCGGCCGTGCGGGCGCCAAGGGTCGGGCCTTCACCTTCGTCTCGGAAGAAGATGCCGAGGCGATTTCCAATGTCGAGAAGCTCACCGGCAGCCCGATCAAGGTGTTCGGCAAGGAAGATGTCCGCGTCGATCTGAGCGAAGTGATCGCCAAGGCCGAAGCGGCCAAGGTTGAACGCGTCGAGGACGGCGAGGAGCGCGAAGAGCGCAAGCCGCGCCGTGCCCGCGAAGAACGCGCACCCCGCGAAGAGCGAGCACCCCGTGAAGAACGTGCGCCGCGCGAAGAACGTGCTCCTCGCGAAGAACGGCCCCGCCGTGAAAAGTCTGCGCCGCGCACCGACCAGGTCACAGCGAGCGACGATCGCAAGCCGCGTCGCTATCGCGAGGATGACGAACCCGTCCCCGCGGGTGAGTGGAACGGTCCGCGTCCCGGATTCCTCGACGTCGGTTTCGGCTGACCGGCTGGCGTCCCGCGCACGGCAAACTGCGCGGCGGGCTTAACGCTTTCTTGGGCTGTCGGCGGCTAATCTGGCCGCATGATCGACACTGTCGTTGATACCTTGCGTAGGGAATTTGCCGACCTGCTGCCGCTCGCGGTGCTGTTCGGCGTTCTTGCCCTTGCGACCAAGCGCCGCGCTCTGGTCGAGGGCTTCAAGCGTGCGCGCCCCGAGATTGTTACCAACATCGTCCTGCTGCTGGTCAACGCCGCGGTGGTAGTCCCGCTGCTGGCGGTGCCGATCCTGACCGGCAAATCGCTGATCCCGCGCCCTGAGGTGCTCGTTGCCTTCTGGAAGTCCGTGCCGGTCGCTTTCAGCGTGCTCGCCGCGATCCTCATCATCGATTTCGTCGCCTATTGGCGGCACCGCTTCGAACATTCGCGCGTGCTGTGGCCGATCCATGCGACCCACCACGCGGATGAGGCGATGAACTGGTTCAGCCTGCGCCGCAAACATCCGCTCGGCGAGGCGCTGAGCATGATCATGGACGGCGTACTGGTGATCCTGCTCGGCCTGCCATTCTGGGCAATCGGGGTGGCCTTCATCCTGCGTGCGTGGTGGGGGTATTTCGTCCACGCCGATGTCCCCTGGACGCTCGGCATCCTCGGCAAGGTGCTGATCTCGCCCGCCGCCCACCGCCTGCACCACATCCGCGACGAGCAGCTGATGGGTTACAACTTCGGCAACACGGTGACGCTGTGGGACCAGCTGTTCGGCACCTACCGCGACCCGTCACCCTATCTCAACTGCGAGACCGGCATTGCCGAAGGCACCCGCGACGCGCTGGGCGAACTCGCACGGCCTTTCGAGGCGCGTTACTGGCGAAAGTCCGAAGCGCTGACGGCCGAACAACCGGCGAACTGACCCAGCGCTGTCCTGACGCCTAACCCACCACCGTTACAAAGCTATCGAGCACGCGCTTCTCGCCTGCGTCTTCGAACATGATCGTCAGCTTGTTGCCCTCCTGATCGATCACGCAGCCCGTACCGAACTTGGCGTGGGTCACCATTGCGCCGATTGCGATGTCGGATCGGGCGGGCGCGGCGAAGCTTGCAGCGGAGCGCGTGTTTTCGCGCACGCGGGCCGGTTTCGTTTCGTAGCCCGAGGTTAGCGCGCGCTGCCAGCCGGGGCCGCGCTGCTGCGCTTTGGCGGGATAATCTCGCGCGACGTGGGCGAAGGGATCTTCCTGCTCGCTCCAGTTTGCCCGCCACAGCGATGCGCCGCCGGTCAGCGTGGTTTCCTGCTCGATATGTTCGGCCGGCAGGTCTTCGATGAAGCGCGAGGGGATGCTGCTCGTCCACTGGCCGTAGATCCGGCGATTGGCGGCGTGGAGGATGGTGCAATGCCGCCGCGCGCGGGTGATCGCGACATAGGCGAGGCGGCGTTCCTCCTCCAGCGACGCAAGGCCCCCTTCGTCGATCGCGCGTTGCGAGGGAAAGACGCCTTCCTCCCAGCCGACGCAGAACACGTTGTCGAACTCCAGCCCCTTGGCGGCGTGGATCGTCATGATCGTCACCGTCTCGCCCGCATCCGAGCGCTCGTTGTCCATGACGAGGCTGACATGCTCGAGGAAATCGCCGAGCGTTTCGTATTCCTCCATCGCCCGGGCAAGTTCGGAGAGGTTCTCCGCGCGCCCCGCACTTTCCGGCGAACGGTCGGCGGCGAGCATGGCGTTGTAGCCTGATTCCTCCATGACCAGCCGCAGCAGATCGGCAGGCGACACGGTCTCGGTCGTCTCGCGCCAGTACAGGAACTGGCGCAGCAATCCGCCGATGGTGATGGCGGTGCGCTTGGGCAGCTCGTCGCTGTCCGCCAGTTGCAGCGCGGCCGCTGCCAGCGGCAGGCCGGTGCGGCGCGCATGGCTGTGCATCTGCTCAAGTGCCTTCGCGCCGAGGCCGCGCTTCGGCTGATTGTGGATGCGCTCGAACGCCAGATCATCCTGCGGCTGCGCGATCAGGCGCAGATAGGCGAGCGCATCGCGGATCTCGGCACGCTCGTAGAAGCGGAAACCGCCGATGATGCGGTAATTGATCCCGATCTGGATGAAGCGGTCTTCGAATTCCCGGGTCTGGTACTGCGCGCGCACGAGGATCGCGACCTGATCGAGCGCCGCGCCTTCACGCTCCAGCCGCTCGATGGCTTCGCCGACACGGCGTGCTTCCTCGGGCGCATCCCACACGCCGATCACCTTGACCTTGTCGCCGCCGTTGACCTCGGTCCACAGTGTCTTGTCATGGCGCTGGCTGTTCGCGCGGATCAGCCCCGATGCCGCGCCAAGGATGTGCGGGGTGGATCGGTAGTTCTGTTCCAGCCGGATCACTTCCGCGCCGGGGAAATCCTTCTCGAAGCGCAGGATGTTGGCGACCTCTGCCCCGCGCCAGGAATAGATCGACTGGTCATCATCGCCGACGACGCAGATGTTCTTGTGCCCCTGCGCCAGCAGCCGCAGCCACAGGTACTGGACCGCGTTCGTGTCCTGATATTCGTCTACCATGATGTAACGGAAGCGGCGCTGGTAATCGGCGAGGATATCGGGATGGCCGCGCAGGATGTTCAGCATGTGCAGCATCAGATCGCCGAAATCGCAGGCGTTAAGCTGCTTCAGCCGCTCCTGATATCGTGCATAGAGCGCCGTGCCGCGGCCATTGGCATAGGCCTCGTTCTCAACCGCATCGAGATCGGCGGGGTTAAGCCCGCGGTTCTTCCAGCGGTCGATCAGGCCCGCCAGCTGGCGCGCCGGCCAGCGCTTCTCGTCAAGATCGGCCTCCACGATCAGCTGCTTCAGCAGCCGCAGCTGATCGTCAGTGTCGATGATCGTGTAATTGTGCTGGAGCCCGACCAGTTCGGCATGGCGACGCAGCATCTTGGCGCAGATCGAGTGGAAGGTGCCGAGCCACGGTAGCCCCTCCGCCTGCGGGCCGAGGTGGTGTGTCACGCGCTCGCGCATTTCGCGCGCGGCCTTGTTGGTGAAGGTGACGCAAAGGATTTGCGAGGGATAGGCGCGCCCTGTCGCCACCAGATGCGCCAGCCGCGATGTCAGTGCGGCGGTCTTTCCCGTGCCTGCTCCTGCCAGCATCAGCACCGGCCCCTCGGTCGCGAGCACGGCAGCGCGCTGAGGCGCGTTCAGCCGCGCGGCATAGGCCGGGACCGGAGTAACGCCGGAATCGCGCGTGGCGGCGGGGGGTGGGATGTCGCTGTTCATGGTCTCATGCGAACAATTAGGGAACAATCGCCAAGGGGGCAAGGCCGTGACGCTGCTATGCGCGGCGGATGCGACAGAACGCAAACTCGGCCTGCCGTTTTTGCGCCACATTTTCCGCTCGACTGTGGCGCGGGCAGGGTGCGCGGCCTCGCCCGGCATTGCGCGGTATGCCCGCTGCCCCATACTTGGAACTGTCCGGTCAGCAGGGGACTGAGCGGCCGGACAGGCTCTTCGCGTTCGTCAGGCTTGGGTTAGTCAATATTGGAGATACCCATGCAAAAGTCCCTGAAAACATTCGGTCTCGCGGGCGTGGCGATGGCCCTGGTGATGACCCCCGCGATGGTAGCGGCGCAGGATCAGTCCGGTTCGGACACCACGACCGAAACCATGCCGCCGTCCTCGCCCGGCACGACCGCTACGCCCCCGACAACGCCGGGCACGCCCCCGACTTATCCCGATACGCCGTCCACCGATCCGAGCACAACTCCGCCCTCAATGCCGGACACGACTCCTGACACTGGCACGGGTCAGGAATGGGGCGACACCGGCACTCCGCCCGCGCAGGCACCGTCTGCGATGTCCACCGCCGATCAGGACACCAAGGTGCAGAGCTGGCCGGCCGAGCAGCAGACGGCCTACAAGGCATGGCCGCCCGAGACCCAGACCTACTTCTGGTCGCTCACCGAAGATCGCCAGAAGATTTTCTGGCGGATCGAGGACGCTGACAAGACGACACTTGCCACCATGGCCGAACCCCAGCGCGAGGCGACCTGGGCCGAGCTTGAAGCCCGGCTGAAAACCACGGAAGGCTAACCCTCCATCGCAGGGGGAACCGGGTCGGCACCCGGCGAAGCATCCAGCCGGAAGAGATGGAGCTTCCCCTTGCCGACCCGGTTTTCTGGCGTGACCAAAAACCTGGTGCGCCCTTCTGTACAGCGGAGGAGACCCTACTTGCTGAAGAGATGCATCGGGAACGTGGCCCAGAATGTAGCGATTTGTTCGGTCTCGTTCGTGGGATCAATGGTGGAGATGTGGCAACTCACCCACCCGGAACAGTCTCCGGGTTCGTACTCATGAGCACCATGTCATTGCGTGGTGTCGCCATGTCGTAAAATCCGACTATCGAGCATTTCTTTCCTTTGAAGCGCAGTTTGCACTTCTTTGACAAATGCGCCTCGGCCTCTTTGCGACTAAGACCGGACGACCAAAAGAACATATCGTCGTGAGTAGTATAAAGATAAAAATTGCTGTTCACCCCATGTGTGTCCAAGGCACATTCCATCCCCGTTGCGGATCTGCATCGGGCGAGGGCTTGTTCGGTAGCCTCAGCGTAGGTCGCTTTTCCGGTCGCCATCCAGACATGGCCAACCCATTCGGTGCCAACCGGTTCGGGCCTTGGGGAGGCAATTGCTCCGTACGATGCGATGCCTCGCGTTTCGGGCAAATGGGCAACAGTGCGCATGATGGGAATCATCACGGGGCGCTTTATGTGGGTTGAGGTGAAGGTCTCCTGCAACCGGCAGGCCTGCCCGGCTTCAGCGCACTGCTTGTGGAATGCCTTGATCGCATCGCTTTTCTTGTCACCCCATGCGGCGCGCATGTAACCGTCCGACCCCGGTCCGAATGCAGTTGTGCCGCCCGTGGATGAGCTTGCGACCACGCAGCCGCCACCCATGACCTTATTGCAGGCCTTCAGTGCCATGTCGGTTGCGTCCGAAACGGACATGGCGTTCCACACCGCCCAGACCTCGGTCGCGTCCTGGTGCCACACCAGCGCAGAGTGACCCGCCTGCCAGCTCTGGAGCAACGGAGCCGAATCCGCAGGACCACCACTGTCGTTGCCCTGACCGCCGTTATAGACATCTGGCGGTATGCAGCCCGGATTTCCGCCACTGGGAATCCCTGCGGGGCAGCTCTGGGCACTTGCCTTGTCAGGCGTGAGCAAACTCATGCCGAGCATCAATGCAGGTAGGCAGACAAGTCCAAAGCGGCGCAGCATATCAAGATCCGGTCTAAGGGTTTACACCGGAACTCAGCCTAATCGCCTGAAGGTGGGGCGCATATCTTTGGCAAAGCACTACTACATCGCGCTTCGTTGCGGTCTCATCGATCAAGACGAAAGAGCCACAGCTTCCCTTTGCCGACCCGGCGCTCTGCGTCGAGCATGAGGCCCTTGATGGCCACATCCTCATTGAAGGCGGTTTCGAGCGCGATCCAGGTTTCAGGCCCGATCCACCCGAGCCGCAACAACCGGTCGAGCGCGACCTCTCCCGCGCCCGATTGGTAAGGGGGATCGGCAAGAATCAGATCGAGTGGGCGGGTCGCCGCACGCAATTGCATCACCGAACCGGTTTCCACCCGGGTCTGCGCCTGCGCGCCCAAGGCGGTGATATTGGCGCGGATCACATCCACCGCCGCGCGGTCCTGCTCGACGAACAGGCAGTGGTCGGCGCCCCGTGACAAGGCTTCGAGCCCGAGCGCGCCGGAACCCGCAAACAGATCGGCGACCTGCAAGCCTTCGAAATCGCCCAGCCGGCTGGTCAGCATCGCAAACAGCGTTTCGCGTGCGCGGTCGGCTGTCGGACGTGTGGCTTCACCTTTGGGCGCGGCCAGCTTTCGCCCGCGCCATTGGCCCGCAATGATTCTCATTTCTTGGGCCCACGCGACGGGGTGTTGCGTGTCGGCGCCGGCCGCTTGCGCGCGCCTGCGCCGGAGCGCGGCGGGCGGGGGCCGTCAGCACCCTTGCGTGGGGCGTTGGTCAGCGTTTCGCGGCCTCCGCGCGCGGCAGGCGGTGCGGTCGGGATTTTGCGCGGACCTCTTTCGGTCGCATCTGCGGGTTTGCGCCGATTGGATGATGCGGCATCACCGCCGACTTGCGGGGCAGGGCGCGGCGCAGGCCGTGCCGAGGGTCCTTTTCGTGCTGGTGGGCGCGGGGGACGCGGGGTCTGCTCCGGGGCAGCAATCACCACCTTGTCGGCCTTTTTGACCCCGCCGCGCGGGATCGGCGTCCCGGTCATCTCCGACAGGAAATGCGCCACCGGCTTGCCGGTCAGCTCCACAGCCTGACCGCGCGGCAGATCGCCGATGTTGAACGGGCCGTAACCGGTGCGGATCAGGCGGTTCACCTGAAGGCCCAGATATTCGAGCACGCGCCGCACTTCGCGGTTCTTGCCTTCGGTGATGGTTATTTCGATCCACAGGTTGCGCCCGCTGCTGCGTTCGAGATTGGCGTCGATCGAGCCGTAGCGCACGCCTTCGATCTCCACGCCGTCCATCAGGTCTTCAAGCTGCGACTGCGTCACCACGCCAAAGGCGCGCGCGCGGTAGGTGCGCGGCACTGCGGTGGCTGGCAGCTCCATCGTGCGCTTCAACCCGCCGTCATTGGTGAGCAGCAGTAGGCCTTCGGTGTTCAAATCGAGCCGCCCGATCGGGATCAGCCGCGGGGTGCCGGGCGGAAGGGCATTGCGCAGCGCGGTATAGATCGTGGGGCGACCTGCCATGTCGCGCTCGGCAGTGATCAGGCCGGTGGGCTTGTTGAACGCGAAAAGCCGCGTCGCTTCGGCCGCTGCCACCGGATTGCCATCCACCGTGACGCCCTTGAGGCTGGCAAGGATCGTTGCGGGGGTATCGAGCACCTTGCCGTCCAGCGCGACACGCCCTTCGGCAATCATCCGCTCGATCTCGCGGCGGCTGGCGACGCCGGCGCGGGCGAGCAGCTTGGCGATGCGGTCGCCCTCGGGGCGATTTTCGGAGCGGGGGGGCTGGGTGGGCATGGGAGCGGCGACTAGGCGGTCAGGGGGTTGCCCGCAAGGCTTCGCTCACGATCTGGTCAAACCGCGCGATCCCGCCTTCCAGCGTGCCGAGCGTGATGTGGCTTACCGCGCCGCTGGAAAGGCCCTGCTGGCCAAGCTCTGCCGCGCGGAAATCCTCGCTGGCGAAGACCCCGCCGTCGAGCAGGTTCCAGCTCTTCTCCCAATGCGCCAGCGCCTTTTCGTTCGCGGGTGCCTCGGGAATGAGCATGAAATCCTCGACGAGAGTGAGATCGGCTGCCTGCGGCATCAGCACCATCACGTTCACGTAATCGGGGCTGGGGACGATGATCGTGGCCGGGAGCAGCTGGTAGGCAAAGGTCACCACCCGGCGTAAGCTTGCCATGTCGGTGAGGTCGATCCCCTCCATCTCCTCGAGCCGCCCGACTGCCGAGCGCTGGTGCGGGCCGATCTGGTCGCCTGCCGTGATCCCGTCCTTGAAGAAGGGGCCGATAGTGGAGGCGTGCAGGCGTGTCACATGATAGCTTTCGAGGAAGGCATCCATGATGAGCTTCCAGTTGCCCTTCACCGTGTGGAGCTTGCGCCGGAACAGATGCGCCTGCGGCAGACCGAAGGCGTCGAGATCATTACCCAGATTTTGGGCATCGCCGAAGTCGGCTTTAGCGTCGGGCGCGAACCAGATGAGGCCGCCTGCCTCGATCGTAGGCAGCTCCACGAGACCGTAATCGGCCTTGTCGAGCCCAGGGAAGGTTTCAGGGCGGGGCAGGGCCATCAGCCCGCCGTCAAGCCTGTAGGTCCAGGCGTGATAGGGACAGACGAGCCGCTTGGCGCATTGCACCTCGCTCCCCTCGACCAGTCGCGTGCCCCGGTGGCGGCAGACGTTGAGGAAGACATGGGCCCGGCCATCGTTGTCGCGGGTGATGAGCAGCGGGCGGCCTGTGGCATCATGCGGCACCGCCATGCCGGGATCGGGGAGCAGCGCGGAGGGAGCGATGACCTGCGGCAGCCGGTCAAACAGCGCTGCCTTCTCGCGCGCGAAATGATCGGGGCAGGTGTAATTGCTGGCCGGAACCGTCTGGATCCCGCCTGCGACCTTCGCGCGGTCCTCGCGGATCGCCTCGGCCAGCGCCAATTGGCCGGGAGTGGGGCGCAAACCGGGGACAGCGGTTTCAACCTGGTTCATGCTCTCTTTCCCAAACCTCTCGTGCAGGGCTAATGTCGCAGATATTCGCGCCAACGGGAAGGACGCTAGTGCATGGCCGGGGATACTGAGGCGAAGGTTAAGCCCGGCTGGCGAACGCTGTTTCGCGCGCTGCGCAGCCCCAAGGCCGGGTTCATGCTGGTTTTCGGCTTCGCGCAAGGTCTGCCCCCGGCACTGTTCCTCGGCACGCTCTACGCGTGGCTTTCCGAGGCAGAGGTCGATCTGGAGACGATGGGCGTTTTCTCGCTGGTGGGGCTGGCCTATGCCTTTCAGTTCCTGTGGTCACCCTTGCTCGACAAGGTCGATATTCCCGGATTGCGCAGACTGGGCAAGCGCAAGCAGTGGATCGCGCCGATGCAGCTTGTCATCGGCATCGCGCTGGTGGTGATGAGCTTCCTCGATCCCAAGAATGCGCTCGCCTGGTTCAGCCTGCTGGCCGCGATCGGCGCCTTTGCCAGCGCCACGCAGGACATAGCCATCAACGCGTGGCGGATTGATGTGGCCGACGAGGTGGCGACGATCGATATTCTTTCGACCATCACCCAGATGGGCTTCCGCCTTGCCTCGCTGGTGGGCGGCGCAATCGGTCTGATCATGGCCGACCGTTATGGCTGGCCGTTCGTCTATGTGATGTTCGGCGGCTTCATGCTGGCGATCGGCATCGCCGGACTGTTCGCGCCCGACGCGCATGTGACCGAAGACCGCGTGGCCAATGCCGCCGCCAACCGTGTCGAAGTGGCAGAGCTTTATGCCGTGGGCGAAGTGACTCCGCGTGTGCGCAACAGAGCCTTGTTGGCGGTTGGTCTGCTGTGGGCCTGGGCGATTGTCACGGTGGTGGTCTTCATGGTCCGCTCCATGACCGAAAGCCCCGAAACCCGCCCTGACGTGTCGGCTTTCACCACGAACTACGGCCCGCTGATCGTCCTTGCGACAATCGTCTTGCCCGCTTTCATCGCAGCCTGGGTGGTCAAGCAGAAGCGTGACGGCGTCAATGTGATGACCGCATTGCCGGAAAATGGAATGGAGCGCCCCATCGGCTTTGCCGACCATCTCTACCGCGCACTGGTGTTGCCGCTGGTCGAGTTTGTCAGCCGGATGGGGTGGTCGCTGATGCTGGTTCTGGCGCTGGTGCTGACCTACCGCATCACGGATTCGGTGTGGGGCGTGTTTGCCTACCCGTTCTACCTCAAGGAATTGGGTTACACGGGTGAGGAGGTGGCCTTTGCGTCGAAGATCCTCGGCATTTTTGCTGTGTTGATCGGGCTAGCGTTGGGGGGCTGGCTGATTACCGTGCTGGGGCGCATGTTCATGCTCACCTTCGGCGCCATCATCGCCGCCGCGACGAACCTGCTCTACGCCGATCTCGCACTTGGGGGTGCGCGAATGCAGGCGGCGAGCGATGCGATCGGCTTTACCTGGCTGGTGAACAGCACCGCGCAGGGGCTGGCACCATTGTTCTTTGTGGCTGCGCCGCCATCGGAAGGTCTGGCACGGCTGGCCTTTACGATCTTCTGGGAAAACCTCGCCATCGGCATAGCCGGGGCGGCTTACATCGCGTGGCTCTCGAGCATCGTGGCCAAGCGTTATGCGGCGGTGCAATTCGCGCTGCTCGCATCGCTGACGCTGCTGATCGGGACTTTGGGGCGCGGCGCGCTGGGGCAGATGATCGAGGTTCGCGGCTATTACTTCGTCTTCATCTTTACGGCCCTGATCGGCGTGGTGGCCGTGGTGCTGTGCGCGCTCGAATGGTGGCGGCAGGCGCGCGCTGGCGCAGCGAGCGGCGTGGTGCAGCCCGACCCGGTATTGGCGGCCTAGTCCGGTAGCTCGTTATTGAGCCGCAGCACTTCGCCCGCGAGGTAGAGCGATCCGGCGATCAGGATGGGCAACCCGTCGTCCGGGATCATCGCCAGAGCGCTCGGCACGTCGGGTGCGCGGCGGGCGGCGGGGCCGAAGGCGGAGGCGGGGTGCCATTCGTGTCCGGGTACCGGCACAGCCGTGATGCTCGCCAGCGAATGCCCGAGCGGACCAATCAGCGAGGCCGGGTCTTTACCCTCGATCATGCCGATGACGAGGTGGATGCGGCGCAAGGGATTGGCGGGATCGGCCACGCCAGCGCCGAAGAAACGCGCGATCGCCTGTCCGGCATCGGGGTTGTGTCCGCCGTCGAGCCATACTTCGCGCCTGTCCACCAGCGGGCCGGGGGACAGGCGCTGCATCCGCGCGGGCCATATGGCGGCGGCCAAACCCGCTTTCATTGCCGCCTCGCTAACCCGCACCTTGTCCTGAAACCGGAGCATCGCGACCGCGAGACCGGCGTTGTGCACCTGATGCCGCCCGGTAAGGCCCAGCCGGGCATGGAAATAGCAGGCTTGTCCCTCGCCATAGACCAGCACAGTGTTGTTTCCCGTCGGCTTGGCGGCCCACGCGCCGTAAAGGCCGCAGGGAAACTGCGGAGCGCCGACGATTGCGGCGACACCTTGAATGGCAGCCCGTGACTGGGGCAGGTGAAGATCTCCCATCGTCACCAGCGGAACGCCCTTCTTGGCGATTCCTGCCTTCTCGAACGCAATCCGCGCCATCGGCTCCTTGGGCACGCCTTCCTCGGGCGCGAGCAGGAAGCGTTCGTGATCCAGCCCCAGCGCCGCGATCCCGCAGGCCGCCAGCGCCTCGGGCTCCAGCACATTGGTCGCATCGAAGCGTCCGCCCATGCCGACCTCGGCCACGCAGACATCTGCGGGCGTGCGGCTGAAGGCGAGGAAGGCGGCGGCGATGGTGACTTCGAAGAAGCTGGGGCCGAGGTCCTCACCGGCGTCGAGCACCTCCTTGAGCACATCAGCCAGCATCGCGTCGGAAATCAGTTCTCCCGCCAGCCGGATGCGCTCGTTGTAGCGCACAAGGTGGGGCGAGGTGGTGACGTGGACCTTGTAGCCCTCCGCTTCCAGCATCGCGCGCAGGAAGGCGCAGGTCGAACCCTTGCCGTTGGTCCCCGCGACATGGAACACCGGCGGCAGTTGGCGGTGGGGATTGCCAAGCCGCTCCATCAAGGCGCGGATCGTCTCCAGCCCGAGCCGCCCTTGGGGAAGACTCAGAGCGGCAAGGCGATCAAGCTGGGCCTGAACGCGCGGGTCGTCGGATTTGCCGAAGTCTCTCATCGACTTGCCCACCCCCGGCCCCTCCCGCAAACGGGAGGGGAGAGTTACGCCGCCTTCACCGGCTGGAGATAGTCCAGCACTTGCGCCAGCGTGGCCTTCAACTCGCGGCGGTGGACGACCATGTCGACCATGCCGTGTTTGTGGAGATATTCAGCGCGCTGGAAGCCTTCGGGCAGCTGTTCGCGGATCGTATCCTGGATCACCCGCTGTCCGGCAAAGCCGATCAACGCGCCCGGTTCGGCAATGTGGATATCACCGAGCATCGCGTAGCTCGCGGTGACGCCGCCGGTGGTCGGATCGGACAGCACCACGATGTAGGGCAGCCCTGCCTGCTTCAGCCGCCGCGTCATCACCGTCGCGCGCGGCATTTGCATCAGGGAGAGAATCCCCTCCTGCATCCGCGCGCCGCCCGCCGCTGTCACCACGACATAGGCGCATTTGCGATCCAGAGCCTTTTGCGCACCTTCACAGAAGGCCTGCCCCACGGCCATGCCCATCGAGCCGCCCATGAAGCTGAAATCCTGCACACCGACCACGGCGGGGCGGGTATCGATACTGCCCGAACCGACGACGAAGGCATCCTCATGCGGGTTCGCGGCGCGCGCGGCCTTGAGGCGGTCGGTGTATTTCTTGGTGTCCTTGAACTGCAGCGGGTCCTCGGTGACCTTGGGCAGCGGCAGCACCTCGAAGCCCGGATCGAGCAGCAGCCCGAGCCGCGCATCCGCGCCGATGCGGCCGTGATGCTCGCATTTCGGGCAGACGCTGAGGTTATCCTCGTACTCGGCCACGAACAGCATTTCCTGGCACGAAGGGCACTTGATCCACAGATCCTTCTCGGTCGTGGCCTTCTTGTCGGCGGAGAAGCCGAGCGAGTTACGGACGCGGTTGAACCAGTTCATGGGCGGTGTCCTAACCTCTTTTGGTCGTCATTGCGAGCCGAAGGCGAAGCAATCCATGGACCGATGTTGCCGCGTGGAGCAAGGGCGGGCTATGGATTGCCGCGTCGCTGCGCTCCTCGCAATGACGAATTTCAGCGGGCGGTATGCACCGCTTCGGCGAGCGCGGCGGTGAGGGTCTTGAGATGGGCCGGAGCCTCAGCGCCATATGTGCCACAAATCTCCACCAGCGCAGATCCGACGACCACGCCGTCCGCAACCTTGGCGATGGCGGCGGCTTGCTCGGGGGTGCGAACGCCGAAGCCGACCGCTACGGGGAGATCGGTTGATTGCTTCATGCGTGAAACGTTCTCAGCGATGCTGGCAATTTGCGCCTGCTGCTTGCCTGTAATTCCGGCGACCGAGACGTAGTAAAGAAACCCTTCGCAACCAGCGAGCACTTGCGGCAGCCGGGCAGCATCGGTGGTAGGGGTAGCAAGGTAAATTTGGGCAATGCCCTTGGCGCGCAAGGCCGGGCCGAGCGCATCGTCTTCCTCGGGTGGAATGTCGACGCAGATTACGCCGTCAACGCCCGCAGCTGAAGCAGCCTCGGCGAACCATTCCGGCCCGCGCCGCACCATCGGGTTGGCATAGCCCATCAGCACCAGCGGCACGTTGGGGTGGCGGGCGCGGAATTCGGCGGCGTAGCGCAGCACATCGGCTGTGGTCGTGCCCGCACCCAGCGAGCGCAGATTGGCGCTCTGGATCGCGGGGCCATCGGCCATCGGATCGGTGAAGGGCATGCCGAGTTCGATCACATCAGCACCGGCTTCGACCAGCGCATCGAGATTGGCCGCAGTGTCGCCATCGCCTGCGGTGATGAAGCAGACGAGCGCGGGGCGAGGGGCGGCGAAGGTGGTGGTGAGGCGGTTAGTCACTTAGCCCTCTCCCCTTCAGGGGAGAGGGTTGGGAGAGGGGGCGAGGCCCGCAACACTGAAATGACCTCACTCAATCGTACCAACACACCCTCCATGTTGCCCATAACGTCGCTGTTCGAGAACCGGATCACAGTGTGACCTTTCGATTCCAGAAACCGCGTGCGGACCGCGTCATACGCTTCATTTGTCGCATGGCTATCCCCGTCGATCTCAATCACCAGCTTTGGATCGTTCGCCGCAAAGTCCACGATATAGTCACCGATCACCTTCTGGCGGCGGAACTTGACGTTCGCGAACCGCTCTGCCCGCAATGCCAGCCACATCCGCGTTTCCGGTTCGGACATTTCTTTGCGCATTGATTTGGCGCGTTGAGTGAGGATCGGATCACGCATAGTGGCTCGCTTTCTTCCCCTCTCCCAACCCTCTCCCCTGAAGGGGAGAGGGCTATTTGTTCAAAGCTCCACTCCCAGACGCTCCGCGACGGTGAAGATATCCTTGTCGCCGCCCCCTCATGGCAATCCAAGCGCAAAACGGCGATACGAGCAGCACGCCAAGGTATGATCCCCACGTGTTTTGGTCCGGAAGTGCGAACTCGCCCGTCTGTAACCTAAAGCCGATGCTTACCCCGACCGACATGGCAACCATGTGGACGATCGTCCATTTCACGAAGGCGGGAAGCGCATTCAAAGCTCAACCCCCAGACGCTCCGCCACGGTGAAGATATCCTTGTCGCCGCGCCCGCACAGATTCATCAGCACGATGCTGTCCTTGGGCATGGTCGGCGCGACTTTCGCCACGGCGGCGATCGCGTGCGAGGGTTCCAGCGCGGGAATGATCCCCTCGGTGCGGCACAGAAGCTGGAAGCCTTCCAGCGCCTCGTCATCGGTGACGGCGGTGTAATCGACGCGGCCCGATTCCTTCAGCCACGCGTGCTCCGGGCCGATGCCCGGGTAATCGAGGCCTGCGCTGATCGAGTGGCCTTCGGTGATCTGGCCGTCCTCGTCCTGCAACAGGTAAGTGCGGTTGCCGTGGAGCACGCCGGGAGTGCCGCCCAGAAGGCTCGCGGCGTGCTCGTCACCGTCGAGGCCGTGGCCCGCCGCTTCCACGCCAAGCATCTTCACCGATGCATCGTCGAGGAAAGGATGGAACAGCCCCAGCGCATTCGATCCGCCGCCGATGCAGGCGACCAATAGGTCGGGCAGGCTGCCGGTGCGGCTAAGCATCTGCGCGCGCGCTTCCTTGCCGATCACGCTCTGGAAGTTGCGCACCATCTCGGGATAGGGGTGCGGACCGGCCGCGGTGCCGATGATGTAGAAGGTGTCGTGGACGTTCGCGACCCAGTCACGCAGCCCTTCGTTCATCGCGTCCTTCAGCGTCGCGCCGCCGCTGGTGACGGGGATCACTTCCGCGCCAAGCAACTTCATGCGGAACACGTTGGGCGATTGCCGCTTCACGTCCTCGGCGCCCATGTAGATCACGCAAGGCAGGCCGAAGCGCGCGCATACCGTAGCGGTTGCTACGCCGTGCTGCCCCGCGCCGGTCTCGGCGATGATGCGGGTCTTGCCCATCCGGATCGCGAGCAGAATCTGGCCGATGCAATTGTTGATCTTGTGCGCGCCGGTGTGATTGAGCTCGTCGCGCTTGAACCACACCTGCGCGCCGCCCAATTCCTCAGTGAGGCGCGGCGCGAAATAGAGCGGGCTTGGACGGCCGACGTAATGCTCCATCAGATCGTCGAACTCGGCCTGAAACGCCGGGTCGGCCTGCGCCTTGCGGTATTCACGCTCGAGATCGAGCACCAGCGGCATCAGCGTCTCGGCGACATAGCGTCCGCCGAACTGGCCGAAATGGCCGCGCTCGTCGGGCTGGTTGCGGAAGGAGTTGAGAGGTGTGTTCATAGCCGTGCCGCTTTGCAGAAGGCGGCGATTCTGTCCATGTCCTTGAGGCCGGGCGCGCTTTCTACGCCTGAGGAGGTGTCGACCAGCGGCGCGCGCGTCAGGCGGATTGCTTCGGCAACATTGGCAGGGGTCAACCCGCCCGCAAGGCCCCAGGCAAGCGGCGCCTGCCATCCGGCCAGCAGACTCCAGTCGAAGGAGGTGCCGTTGCCGCCGGGCAGCGAGGACGCGGGGGCATCGAGCAGCACGCGGTCTGCCGCGCCGCGGAATTGTTTGGCATCCTTGAGCGCGGCGGCATCCTTCACCGCGAGCGCGCGCCAGACTTCGATGCCGGTCTGCGCGCGAAAGCGGGCGAGGGCGTCGGGGGTCTCGGCCCCGTGGAACTGCACCACGTCAGGCGCGACTGTGCGCACCGCTTCAGCGAGCACTTGCGCGGTGGGGTTCACCAGCAGCAGCACCGCCTGCACGTGCGCGGGAACCAATGCCCGCAACCGGCCCGCTTCGGCGAGGGACAGGTGGCGCGGGCTTTTGGCGAAGTGGACGAAGCCGACATGGCTCGCCCCGCTGCCGATCGCGGCTGCGAGGGTTTCAGGCGTCGAAATGCCGCAGATCTTGACGAGTGTGCCGGTCATGGCCGCCAGTTAGGCCGACCCGAGCCGCTTTTCCAGCACCACGAAAGTGATCGGCGGATCGCGGGGCACCGGGAAGGGGCGCGTTTCGCCGGTGCGGGCATAGCCGCGCCGTTCGTACCACGCGATCAGCGCGGCGCGGCTGTCGATCACGGTCATCTCCATTGCCGCGATGCCGAGGGCGCGCGCATGATCCTCCGCCGCTCCGAGCAACCTGCCGCCGAGGCCCGCCGATTGCAGATCGGGCGAAACGCACAGCATGCCGAGATAGGCGAGAGCAGCGTCCTTGCGAGTCACCGCCACGCAGCCGGTCAGATCTTGGCCCTCGCGCGCTGTCAGGATCGTCACCGCCGGATCGGCGAGCAGCGCTTCAATCTCGCCCGGCGCGATGCGTTCATCGTCGAGGATGTCGGCCTCATGGTTCCACCCCCGCCGCGCCGAGTCCCCGCGATAGGCCGCTTCGAGCAGAGCCTTGAGCGCGGGGGCATCCGCGGGGGTAGCGGTGGTGATCGTGAGGGTGTCGTGCATGGGGATTCAGTCGTTCTGGATCAGCCGTAGCAGCGTTCCATCCGGGTCAATCAGATAGGCGATGGTCAGTCCGCTCGGGTCGGGTGCGGCGGGATGGTAGCGGGGAATGCCCCGGCGCGCATCGGGCACGCCGCTCGCTGCAACCTGCGTCATCATTGCTGCGAGATCATCAAGCCGCAGGCAGCAGCTGAACGACGACTGGTAGGGATCAAGATCGGGAAAAGGGAAGAACTCGATCGTCACATCGCCGCGCGACAGGATCATCCACCCGTTCGAGCGATAATCTTCTTCGAAACCGAGTTTGGCATAAAACGCCGCCGTCGCGGCAAAATCACGCGCTGGCAGGTTGGGGGTCGCGTGGTCTGCCATCAAGGACTGCTATAACGTCGCTTCGATCGCCCGCGCCGCGGCGACCGGGTCTTCGGCGCGGCTGATCGGCCGGCCGATGACCAGCACGCTCGCGCCATTGTCGCGGGCCTGGCGGGGGGTGACGACGCGTTTCTGGTCGCCGGTGCCGTTGCCGTTGGGGCGCAGACCGGGGACGACGAAGTAACCGTCGCGCCACGCCTTTTTCACCATGCCGACTTCCTGACCCGAACACACGATCCCGTCGAGCCCCGCCGCGTGGGCGAGTTCGGCAAGGCGCATGACCTGCGTTTCGGCGCTGCCATAGACACCGGTCGAGGTGAGGTCGTTCGCGTCCAGACTGGTGAGCATGGTCACCGCGACAACCTTTGTCCCGGCTGCCGCTGCCGCCTTGGCATCCTCCATCATCGCGCGCCCGCCGCTGGCGTGGACAGTAACGATGGCGGGTTCATAAACGTGGATCGCCTGCATCGCGGCGGCGACCGTGTTGGGAATGTCGTGGAACTTGAGATCGAGGAAGATCGGCAGGCCGAGATGTGCAATCTCGTGCACCCCGTGGCTGCCGTGCGCACAGAAGAACTCGAGCCCGAGCTTCACGCCGCCGATATGCGCCTTGACCTTGGTGACCAGCGCCTTGGCCGGTTCAAGCTGGGGTACGTCGAGCGCGAGGTAGATAGGATTGCTCATTCGCCCGCGCCTCCATCGCTGCCGGTGTCGGAAGGGCTGAACACGTCCGCCGGTTCTCCCGCAGTTTTGCCGGAGTTTTCCACAGGTCTGTCCGCCGCGTGAGACGCGGAAGCCGCCGTGTCGAGATCGGCGCGATGCGCCAGCGCCGAGTTCTTCAGAGAATTCTCCAGCGTCCGGATGCGGCGGTTCAGCTGCCAGGTGACGCTGCGATGCAAGGCCCACATCGGCAGGAAGCCCGCCAGGAAAGCCAGCAGCGCCAGCACCGGCACCTTGGTTTCAAGCACGAGGTTCTGCCACAGCAGCAGTTCGACCGGCTGCCAGTTGTAGATCGCAAAGATCAGGAAGCCGAAGGCCGCCAGAACCCAGAAAATGGTACGAAGGATCTTCACGAGGCGCGCTTCTCCCGATGGCCCATAACCGGCGCGAACCTAAGCCATTCCGCCGATGAGTCCAGCACCCCTGCCGTCACCCGAAGACCCGCGCGAAGATCGTGTCGATATGCTTGAAGTGGTAGCCGAGGTCGAACTTGTCCTCGAGCTGTGCGGGCGTAAGCGCAGCGGTGACGTCGGCATCGGCCTTGAGCAGATCGAGCAAGGACAGCGCCCCGTCCGATTCCCACACCTTCATCGCGTTGCGCTGCACCAGACGATAGGCGTCGTCGCGGGTCAGCCCCGCCTGGGTCAGCGCCAGCAGCACGCGCTGCGAATGGATCAGCCCGCCCATGCGGTTGAGGTTCTTCTCCA
The DNA here is from genome assembly GCF_025917005.1 of Porphyrobacter sp. ULC335. NCBI lineage: Bacteria > Pseudomonadati > Pseudomonadota > Alphaproteobacteria > Sphingomonadales > Erythrobacteraceae > Porphyrobacter > Porphyrobacter sp. ULC335. The sequence goes on along the minus strand of NZ_CP078091.1, from coordinate 2,751,275 downwards.
TCCGCACCGGATAGACGAGCAGCTTGTCGACCACGCCGGTCAGCCGCGCGAGCGCGAAGTCGAGCGTGATGGTCGCATCCGGGCCAATGTAGCGCTCGACCGATGAGTGGGAAATGTCCCGCTCATGCCACAACGCGACGTTCTCGAGCGCGGGGGTGACGGCGGAACGTACCACGCGGGCAAGGCCGGTGAGGTTTTCGGTGAGGATCGGGTTGCGCTTGTGCGGCATGGCCGAGGAACCCTTCTGGCCGGGCGAGAAATACTCCTCCGCCTCCAGAACTTCGGTGCGCTGCAAGTGGCGGATTTCGGTGGCGAGGCGCTCAATGCTGCTGGCGATGACGCCGAGCGTGGCGAAATACATCGCGTGACGATCGCGCGGGATGACCTGAGTGGACACCGGCTCGACCGCGAGGCCGAGCTGGTCAGCGACATATTCCTCCACCTGCGGATCGACATTGGCGAAGGTGCCGACCGCGCCCGAGATCGCGCAGGTCGCGATTTCGGCGCGCGCCGCCACCAGCCGCGCGCGGCAACGGTCGAACTCGGCATAGGCCTGTGCGAGCTTGAGGCCGAAGGTGACAGGCTCGGCGTGGATGCCGTGGCTGCGGCCGATGGTGGGGGTGTACTTGTGCTCTTCGGCCCGTGTCCTGATCGCGGCCAGCAGCGCATCGAGATCGGCCAGCAGAAGATCGCTCGCGCGGGCCAGTTGCACTGACAGCGTTGTGTCGAGCACGTCGGAGCTGGTCATGCCCTGATGCATGAAGCGCGCTTCTTCGCCCACCTGCTGGGCCACCCAATCGAGGAAGGCGATCACATCATGCTTGGTGACCGCCTCGATGGCGTCGATGGCTTCTACGTCGATCTTCGGATCGGTTGCCCACCAGTCCCATAGCGCCTTGGCCGCGCTCTGCGGCACCACGCCGAGGTCGGCGAGCTTCTGCGTCGCATGCGCCTCGATCTCGAACCAGATGCGATATTTCGCCTCCGGCTCCCACAGGGCGGTCATGGCGGGGCGGGCGTAGCGGGGGACCATGTTCGACTCCGGTTGGCGACTTTGGGGTAAGGCGTGTTCCGCGAGCGCCTAGGGAAGGGGGGCGATCAAGGCAAGGTCAGCGGGGTGTCGATCTGCCCCATCACCCGCGCTGCGGCGCGCCGCGTCATGTGGTTGTGGTCCCAGTAGTTGAGCTGTCCGTCCTGCATCACCAGGCAACGCCCGCCGGGGCAAAGCGTGTCGGCGGGGTCGATATAGGTGATACGCGGATCGCGCGCCGCCAGCGCCCGCAGGGTGGCGCTGACCTTGCGCCCTTCGGCCTTGGCGAGCGGGAAGCTGTCGCGGCAGGTCGCATTGCGCATGGCGCGGCAGCGCAGCCAGCCGCGTTCCATGTCGGGCCCTGCCGGCCATGCGGTGGGGGAATTGCCCATCAGGATCACCCGCGTTCCGGGCGGCAGGCGGTCAATGGTGCGCGTGATCGCGGCCAGCAGCGCAGGATTGGCCTTGGCCTCGGTATTGCCCAGCGATTCATCCGTTGCGCTGTCGAAAAGCTCGCGTTCCCAGCGCTGCGCCCAGATCACGGTCCCGACTTTGCGCGCATTCACCGTTTCGAGGAGTGTGTCCTTGAGCGCGTTGCAAACCTCGCCCTTGCCGTCGGTGCCGGGCCAGTTGGAAGCGCCCTCGGCGGCGAGGCAGCTGGGCTCGCTGATCACCGCACCGGGGCCGAAGCGTGCCTGCGCGGCTGCGTAATATTGCACGGCATGGCTGTCACCATAGAGGACGAAGCCCAATGAGCCTTCGGAAGGGATGGCCACCCGCAATGCTGCGCCATCAGGAATAATGCCGCCGACCCGCTGCGCCTCGGCCGCAGTATGCGGCAGCAGCGTGCGCGTGTATCCCGCCGCTCCGACTGCGAGCGGCACAGCCAGCGCCGCCGCACAGACTGCCAGCAACGCGCCGGGATGCGCCAGCCTCTGACGCCGCCGCACCGGTTCCTCGATAAAGCGCCACGAAAGCCAGCCGAGCCCGATTGATGCGCTCACGCACAGCGCCATGACGACCGGCGGAAGCGGGCCGAAGTGCATGTAATGCGCAAAGGCCAGCACCGGCTGGTGCCACAGATAGACGCCGAAAGAGATCAGCCCGAGCCATGTGAGCGGCCTGAAGGCGAGCACCTGTCCAGCCATGGTCTCGCGCCCCGCAAACAACAGCACCAGCGCCGCGCCGATGGTCGGCAGCAGGAACATCGGCCCGGGCGCAGGTGTCTCTGGCACGATCAGCACGAAAGCAGCGATGATCAGCCCAATGCCCAGTGCAGCCAGCCGTCCGTCGGCGCGCGGGGTGCGGGGGAGCGCCGCGCAAACCGCGCCGAGCATCAGCTCCCACAGGCGCGTCGGCAGGCTGTAGAACGCCGCTTCCGGCATCCGCGGTGCGAGCCACAGCGCCAGCGCGAAGCTGGCGAGGCCCAGCAGCACCATCATCGGCAGCATCAGCTTGCCATCGCGCCAGCGCCACATTGCCAGCAGCAGCAGCGGGAAGGCGAGATAGAACTGTTCCTCCACGCCCAGCGTCCAGGTGTGGATCAGCGGCAGGCTTCCTTCGACTCCGCCGAAATAGCCGACTCCTCCCGCGAAATGGATATTGGAGGCGAAGACCGATGCGGCGAAAAGCGCCTTGGCGAACTGGTGGAAGTCTTCAGGCGTCATGATCGCCCAGCCGCAGAGCATCGTGATCCACAGCATCACGGCAAGCGCCGGCACGATCCGCCGCACCCGCCGCTCCCAGAACGCCCGCAGGCTGAAGCGCCCGGCGGCATGTTCGCCAAGGATGATTGCGGTGATGAGATAGCCGCTGATGACGAAGAACACGTCGACCCCGGCAAAGCCGCCCGGCAGCAGCGCGGGCGCAGTATGGTGCAGCACCACCGGCGCGATGGCGAGCGAGCGCAATCCGTCGATCTCGGGCCGGTGCCCGATGGCAAGCGGCCCCGGCCGCGCTGATGCGGTCATCAGATCAGCCCCTTCGCCCTGAGGCTGGTATGCCCCTCGCGCCCGATGATCACGTGATCGTGGACGGTCACGCCCATATGCCGCCCCGCCTCGGCAATCCGCTGGGTGATCTGGATATCGGCGCGGCTCGGCTCGGGACTGCCCGAGGGGTGGTTGTGGACGAGGATCATCGCCGTTGCGCCCACATCCATCGCCCTGCGGATGACCTCGCGCGGGTGGATCGCGGCTTCGTCGATCGAACCGTCGCCGACGTGGTGATCCTCGATCAACCGGTTCTTGGTATCGAGATAGAGCACCCGCACACGCTCGACCGTCAGGTGCGCCATGTCCGTGGTGAGGTAATCGATCAGCGCCTGCCAGCTGCCGAGCACCGGCTTGTTGATGATCTCGCCCCGCGTCATGCGCCGGGCGGCGGTGGATACGGCCTTGAGGGCGGCGGCGCTGGTTTCGCCCACGCCCTTGACCCGCTGGAGCGCTTTGGGATCGGCATTGAGCACGCCTGCCAGACTACCGAACTGCGCGAGCAGCGCCTTGGCGACGGGCTTGGTATCGCCCTGTTTGATCGCGGCGAACAGCAGGTATTCGAGCACCTCGTAATCGGCCAGCGCCTCGGCCCCGCCGGTCAGCAGACGCGCACGCAGCCGCGCACGGTGGCCTTCCCCGGCGGATTTCCCCGCGTCGGACGAAGCCGCCACATTCTTTCCGAAATCGAAACCGTCTTCAGCTTCCGGCAATGCGCCCCCCGGAAAAGCGTTGATCCTGCAAGCCTCATTGCCTTTGGACGATGATGCGCGCAAGGGTTGGAGACGATGCCGGTGGCGGACGCGCAAGCTTTGGATGGACCGCAAGACGGCGGCGGGCGGCGGCTTTGGCCGCGCCGTTGGCGTACCCGGATCGCGCTTGGCGTGGCGGCGATCGCGCTGGTCGGCGGCAGCACCTCTTGGCTGAGCCGCGAGCAAATTGCCGCCGACGTGATCGACGGCTACCTCGCCGAAAGCGGCGTCGCGGCGACTTATGACATCGTCAGCCTGACCCCGCGCCAGCAGGTGATCGAGAACCTCGTGGTCGGCAATCCGGCACGGCCCGATCTCACCGTCCGGCGCATGGTGATCGAGCTGGGCGTAGGATGGGCAGGGCCCGAGGTGCGCCGCGTGACAGTGGAAGGCGCGCGGGTGTTCGCAACTTATCGCGGCGGCAAGTTCAGCCTCGGCGCGCTCGATCCGCTGGTGTTTACGGACAGCAAGGAGCCGCCTGCGCTCCCCGCCATCAATGTGACGCTGCGCGACGGGCGCGCTCTGCTGGACAGTGATTATGGACGGGTCGGGGTGAAGCTCGACGGGGCGGGGCGGCTGGATGATGGCTTTGCCGGAACCCTCGCGGCGACCGCGCCGGGGATCGGTGTCGAGGGATGCCGCGCAGGCAGCGCCACGCTGTATGGCAAGCTGACCACGACAAACGGGGCGCCCGGGATCAATGGCCCGCTGCGCCTCGCCGATCTTGCCTGCGGGGGCGCAAGCCTCGCACAGGCAGACATCGGCACCAAGGCGAGCCTGCGGCCCGATTTCGCCGCAGCCGAGGCCGATTTCCGTATCGAAGGCACGCGGGCCGCCTTTGCCGAATACGCGGGCGAGGGGCTGGCCGGCACGGCGGAACTGAGCTGGTCGCCCGGCCGCCTCGCGCTGGGGCATGATCTGGCGCTGACCGGCGTTGCCACCCCGCAGGGCAAGCTGGCGCGGCTGGCGGCTGAGGGCAGCTGGCGCGGGGCTCTGGACGGGGAGAGCGGCCAGTGGGAGGGCACCCTGCGTGGCACCGGCCTTGCACCCGCCACCGATTTCACCGCCAGCCTCGCCGCCATCGAGAAAGGGGCGCAAGGCACCTTGATTGCCCCGCTGATCGCCAAGGCGCGCGGCAGCCTTGATCGCAGTCTCAACGGCGCAAGCTTCCGTGCCGATGCGATCCTGCGCCACAAAGGGAGCGAAGCCTCGATCATCATCCCCGATGCGACCCTTTCCACCCGCAGCGGCACGCGCATTCTCGCGCTGTCACGCAGCAGCGCTACGCTCTCGGCCGCTGGCCTTTCGGGTCTGGGCGGCAATGTCATTGCGGGCGGGAAGGGTTTGCCGATCATCAACGGCCGGATCGGACAGGCGCGCGGCGGCGGCTGGACGATGCGCATGGCGATGGCCGAATATGCGGCAGGGGCCAACCGCATCGCAATCCCGCGCCTTTCCCTGCGCTCCACCAGCGGCGGGGCTTTTGCCTTTGATGGTCTGGTGATGGCGAGCGGCGACCTGCCCGGGGGCGGGGTGACTGACCTTAATGTGCCGCTGGAAGGCAGCTGGACGCCCGCGCGCGGTCTGGCGCTGGGCACGCGCTGCACGCCGGTGCGGTTTGCGAAGCTGGCTCTGTCCGGCCTCGCGCTCGATGGCAGGCAGATCACGCTCTGCCCCGAAGGCGGGGCGCCGATCCTCGCTTACGGCGATGCGCTGCGCTTTGCCGCGCGCACGGGGCCGCTCGATCTGGCGGGATCGCTGGGCGAAAGTCCGGCAATTCTCTCGGCAAGCAGTGCGGTGCTGCGCTATCCGCAGCCCTTCGCGGTCGAAAACCTCGCCGCGCGCATCGGCAGCGGGAACAGTGAAGTGCGCCTTGCCGCTGCCAGCCTCACCGGCAGCCTCGATGGCGCAATCGCAGGCGAATTCTCGGGCGGATCGGCGCGGCTCGCGGCGGTGCCGCTCGACCTTGATGCGATCACCGGCGGATGGACCTATGCCGATGGCGCGCTGCGGCTTGCTGGCGGGCAATTCACCCTGACCGACCGCCCTGCCGAAGGTGCCGCGCGTTTCTTCCCGCTGGCTGCCAATGGCGCGACGCTGACGCTCGCCGACAATCGCATCACTGCAGATGCAACGCTCCTCCACCCCGAATCGGGTCGCAGCGTCGCGAAGGTGGCCATCACCCACAACCTCGACACCGCAGCAGGCGGCGCGCGCATCACCGTGCCGGGAATCGCCTTCGACAAGGCGTTCCAACCCGAAGACCTGACTTACCTTGCCAAGGGCGTGATCGCCTTTGCCGATGGCACTGTCACCGGCGATGGCCGCGTGGACTGGCGCGGCGAGACCATCACCAGCAGCGGCACATTCCGTTCGGACGGCATCGATTTCGCCGCCGCTTTTGGCCCTGTGCGGGGGCTTAAAGGCAAGGTCGTCTTCACCGATCTCCTCAACCTCACCACCGCGCCGGATCAGACCGTCACCATCGCCGCGATCAACCCCGGGGTCGAGGTGCTGGCGGGCACGGTGCAGTTCGAGGTGAAGGACGGCACGCTGCTGGCGCTGGAAGACGCGCGCTTCCCCTTCATGGGCGGCACGCTGGTGATGCGTCCGCTGGCGATGGATTTCAGCCAGCCCGAGGAACGGCGCTACATCTTCGAGATCGTCGGGCTGGATGCCGCGCAGTTCGTGTCACAGATGGAGCTGAGCAATCTCAGCGCTACCGGCATCTTCGATGGCACGGTGCCGATTATCTTCGACAAGGACGGCAATGGCCGGATCGAGGGCGGCGTGCTTGTCGCGCGCGAGGGCGGGGGCAACATCGCCTATATTGGCGAGCTGACCTATGAAGACCTCGGCACGATGGGCAATTACGCTTTCTCGGCGCTGCGCTCGCTCGATTACAACCAGATGCGCGTCGGGCTGGGCGGCGATCTGGGCGGCGAGATTGTCACCAACTTCGATTTCGATGGCGTGCGGCAGGGGGCAGGCACCAGCCAGAACTTCGTGACCCGCCGCCTCGCCAAGCTGCCGATCCGCTTCAAGGTCAACGTCCGCTCGGAGAATTTCTACGAGCTGGCCACCATGGTGCGATCCTTCTGGGATCCCGAATTTGTCCGCAAGCCGGAAGATCTGGGGCTGTTCCGGCAAGACAACGGCCGGCTCGTGCCCATTGCGAAACCCGTTCAACCTCCCGAAAGCGAAGGCCAGCCATGATGCATCACGAATTGACCGCGCCAGAGCGCGCTGCCACATCCTCCCGCACAAGCGGGGAAGGGGCGGCAGCACCGATGGGGCGGCATTCGATATACAAGCGCCGGGCATTGATGGCCGCTAGCGCGATCCTTTCGGCGGGTGTGGCAGGATGTGTGAACATCGCAGCGCCCGACAAGCCGATCGTGATCGAGCTGAACATCAACATCCGGCAGGAAGTGATTTATCGGCTCGCAGAAGATGCAGCCAACACGATCGACGAGAATGCGGATATCTTCTGACCCCCGCGTCCGCCGAAATGGAGGAATGATTATGCGCAGTTCAATCCGTGCCGGACTTGCCGCCCTTGCCGTGCTTGGCGCGGTGGCGGCGCCCGCGCTCGCACAACAGCGCGATCCGGCCTACGCCGCCGCCCGTTCCGCCGGCCAGGTGGGCGAACAGCCTGACGGTTATCTCGGGATTGTCGGCAATGCCAACCCGGCGTTGCAGCGACTGGTCGATGACATCAATATCAAACGCCGCGCGGTCTATGCTGAAAAGGCCAAGGAAAACAGTGCTACGCTGGAAGCCTATGCGCTAACCGCCGGGTGTCAGGCCATTGCCCGCACCGTACCGGGCGAAAAGTATCAGGCGCCCGATGGCAGCTGGCAAACCCGCACCAGCGCCCCCCCGATCCGCGACGCGCGTTGTCCGTAGCTTGTTTGCGTGCCCGCCTCCGCGGGCACGTCCTCGGCGCTGATCCTCCCCCCGGATCAAGTCCGGGTTCCGGGCGCCTGCGGGCGGGCGGTCGCCCTTGCGGCTCGTCCGTTGGCGAACCGAGCCAATACTCAACCTTATCGTGTGGGAATGCATCGGTCGCACAGCGACCGCAAGGCCGACCGGCCGCCCGCAGCGATGCGACCTTCAGGTCGCATGAGCGAGGACTTCGCATCGCGGAGGCGATGCGGAACACAAAGCTCCCCGCGGAGGCGGCTGCGCAAAACAAGTTCGCAACTGCACAAAACTCGGCCCGCCTGATGTTGACACATATCTGCCCCCCTTCTAAGGGGGCGGCGCCCTCGGCGGGCACCTTGTTTCATGTGCCTTAGTCCTTCCTTTTTCGGGATCATGGCATGAGCGACGAGAAACCCGCACGAGAACCCATTCAAGAGGATGCGCGGATCGACGCGCTCGAAGCGCGGCTCAAGGCTGCACGCGAGCGTGAAGAACAGCGTAACCGGCCGAAGGTGCAGGGCGTCGATGCGAATTACAGCAGCGGCAACCGTGCTCTGGCCAGTCTTCTTGGGGGGATTATCGGCGGCCTGGTGATCGGCTTTGCGGTTGACGCATTGTTCGACATCGCGCCCTGGGGTCTGTTGGCCGGATTGTTCCTCGGAACGGCATCGGCTTTCAGAAGCATTATTCTGAGCGCGACGACGCGCCCCGCAGACCCGGATCAGGGGAGCGATAGCGAGGTCTAGACCCCCCTTAGGGTGGCTTTAGACCCCCGCTTGACCCCCTCCAGACCCGGCCTTGGGGGCGTGTTTCATGTGAAACATTTGGGGATCTTTCGATCGTGGCAGCCGAAGAAGGCAAGGTCGATCCGATGAAGCAGTTCACCATCGAGCCCCTGTTGGGCTCCGATTGGCAACTGGCTGACGGAATCAACATCGCGTTCACCAACTCCGCGCTGTGGATGGCGATCACCGCTGTCCTGGTATGGGTGTTCGTCGCAGGCGGCATGAAGCGCCAGCTGGTGCCCGGGCGCTGGCAGATGGCGGTCGAGACGATGACCGGCTTTATCGACGACCTGCTGGAAGCCAATGTCGGCAAGGCAGGGCGCAAGTATGTGCCTTACATCTTTACGCTTTTCATGTTCATCCTGTTCGGGAACCTGCTCGGCCTGGTGCCGGTCGGTCTGATCCCCGGGGTGCATGCGTTCACCTTCACCAGCCACTTCACCGTCACCGGCGTGCTGGCGATCATGAGCTTCTCGATCGTCTTGATCGTCGGTTTCTGGAAGCACGGTCTGCACTTCTTCTCGCTGTTCTGGCCGGCCAACACCCCCGCCTTCCTCGCGGCGCCGATCAGCCTGATCGAACTGGTCTCGTTCATGGTGCGCCCCTTCAGCCTCGCGCTGCGACTGTTCGTCGCCATGATGGCAGGCCACGTGCTGCTTAAGGTATTGGCAAGCTTCGTGATTGCTGGCGGCGGTGCCGGTCTCGGCCTTGGTGCGCTGGTCGGCATTCCGAGCTTCATCCTGATGGTTGCGATCAGCGCGCTCGAAATTCTGGTGGCTGGTATTCAGGCTTATGTCTTCGCGCTGCTGACCTCGCTCTACATCAACGACGCGGAAAACCTTCACTGAGGACGCCCCAAGGGGCTTTCTCCAAAACCCTCGCTAACAAACAGATTTTTATCAAGGAGTTTACTACCATGGACGCACAAGCTGCAGCTCTTCTCGGTGCCGGTCTCGCGGCGATTGGCGCTGGCCTCGCCGCGCTCGGCGTGGGCAACGTCTTCGCTTCGTTCCTCGAAGGCGCGCTGCGCAATCCGGGTGCTGCCGACGGCCAGCAGGGCCGCCTGTTCATCGGCTTCGCGGCTGCCGAACTTCTCGGCCTGCTGGCCTTCGTGATCGCCGTTCTGCTGATCTTCAGCTAAGACGACACGCGGTCTGGCCGGACGCTGCGGGGCAACCCCGCGCGTCCGGCGGGCCGATCAATCGGCGTACCGGCTAAAGGTCCATCATGCCTCAGATCGAACAAATCGCTGCAACACTGTCGAGCCAGGTCTTCTGGTTGCTGGTGTTCTTCGGCCTCACCTTTGTCTTTGTCGGACTGGGTATGGTGCCGAAGATCCTCGGCACGGTGGAGATGCGTGACAACCAGATCGCCGGCGATCTCGCCGCCGCTCAGGCCGCACGCGACGCGGCGAACAGCGAGGAAGAGGCCTGGCGTCAGCGGGAAAATGCCAATCGTGCGGCCGCTCAGGCGGTGATCGCCGAGGCCAAGGCCAGGGCGGCTGCGGCGAACGCAGCCAAGCTGGCCGAGACGCAAGCTCGTCTCGATGTGAAGCTTGCCGAGGCGGAAACCGCGATCGATGCCGCTCGCAGCAGTGCGATGGCCGAGATCGAGGGTGTCGCCGCCGATGCCGCACGTGACATCGTCGCCCGCGTCGCCGGGGCCGATATCGAACCCGCTGCCGCTGCGGCTGCGGTCAAGGAGGTGATGGCGCATGGCTGATATTCTGATGCTGCTCGCCAGCGGGGCTGAAGGTCATGCCGAACCGGGCGTGCTGGGCCTCGATTCGTACCAGTGGGTCGCGCTGGCGATGACCGTGCTGCTCGCGGTGTTCGTGTGGAAGAAGGTTCCCGGTGTCATCACCGGCGGGCTCGATGCCAAGATCGCCGAAATCCGCCGCGCGCTTGATGAAGCCAAGACCCTGCGCGCCGAGGCCGAAGCGCTTCGTGCCGAATATGCCGCGAAGATCGCTGGCGCCGAAAAGGACGCCGAAGCGATGCTGGCAGGCGCCCGCGATGAAGCTGACGCGATCCTCGCCAAGGCGGAGGCTGACAGCGAAGTGATGGTCGCCCGCCGTCAGCGGATGGCCGAAGACAAGATCGCCGCTGCAGAACGCGCCGCGATTGCCGAGGTGAAGGCCAAGGCCGTGACCGCCGCTGCGGCCGCCTCGCGCAAGCTGATCGTGCAGGCCCACGACGGCAAGGCTGACAAGAAGCTTGCCGACGAGGTCATCGCCTCGCTCTGAGCATCGCGGTTGGCTGATTAGGATAGAGGGCGGTCCGGTGTGGCCGCCCTTTTTCGTCGCGGTTCCTACTGCTACATTGATGCCCCCGAAGCAGGATGGTGCGAGGATATGATGCAGCGTTGGTTGATTGCTCCGGCCATGCTGTTGGCCGCGTCGCTCGCCGCGCAGGATGCGGCACCGGCAGAGCCGATAGTGCTATGGGGCGAATTCACCACGGCCACGCCCAAGGCTGACATCACAGCATTCAAGGCGAAATGGCCGAAGAAGCGCCCCGAGGTGATCCCAGGTTGCGCAGCCGAAATGGGCTATCGCACGATCAAGGGACGGATGGTGACAATCAACTTCATCGGCCAGGACCGCGACGCGGATTGCTTCAACCGGATGTACGCGCAGTATCTTCAACGCTTCGGCGCGCCCGAGACCGATACCACCACTTTTGGCTCGGTGATTGGCTATGGAGCGGGCGGGGTGCTTGATACGACCTCCGTCGGGATCGTGAACATCTGGCGCGAGGGCGAGAAGAAGATCAAGCTCGTCCGCAGCCCGGGCGATGGCTACAATCTGTTCTTCACGATCCGCGAAGACAAATACCTCTATTGACGTTCGGGCGAAGCTAGCCGCCCGGCACGAATACCACTTTGCCCACCAGCTCGCGCCGGGCCATTGCCTCGAAGCCATTGCGCCATTGTGACAAGGGCAGCACGCGGTCGATCGCCGGGGTGATCGCTCCGGCTTCGGCCAGCTTGCGGATCGCCTGATTGATTGCGCGGCCCCGCTCGGGGAAGCGGCGGGCATATTCTCCGGCGCGCAGACCGACGACCGAGAAGCCTTTGATCAGCGGGATATTGGTCGAAATGTCGGCGATCCGGCCCGAAGTGAAGCCGACCACCATCAGCTTGCCGCCAAAAGCGACGCAGCGGGTCGATTCATCGAACACATCGCCGCCGACGGGATCGAAGACGATGTCGGCGAGCGCGCCGCCGGTGACTTCGGCTACCTGCTCCCGGAACCGCCCTTCAGCCACGATCACCGCGTCCGGGCGGGCGAGGGCGGCGATGCGGTCAGCTTTGGACGCGCTGCCAGTGGTAGCAATCACTCTTGCACCCAACCCGCGGGCCAAGTCGCAGGCGGCAAGGCCAACGCCGCCGCTTGCTCCGTGGACCAGCACCCACTGTTCCTCCGAAAGGCCGCCGAGTTCGACGAGTCCGGTGAACGCGGTCGAATAGGCCGCGCCCATCGCGGCGGCGGCAGGGAAGTCCATGCCCTGCGGCATGGGCGAGAGCTTGTCGGCAGGGACGCTGGCGAATTCGGCAAAGGCGCCGGTCTTGTTGCCGCCCATGACCCTGTCGCCGGGGGCAAAGCCGCTCGCTGGGTCAGCCTCCACCACTTCGCCCGCAAACTCGAGCCCGCTGGTGAAGGGCACCTCGGGTTTGAACTGGTACTCGCCCCGCGTCATCAGCAGGTCGGGAAAGTTGAGCGACGCCGCGCGCACCCGCACCAGCACCGCGCCGGGCGCGCGGTCCGGTCGCGGAAAATCGGCCAACATCACACCCGACAGATCGGGCGAGAGGCTTTCGACCCTGAGGGCCTGCATGATGCTAGAAATTGTCCTTGGCTGCCCGAAGCGCCGCGAAGGTCTCGTGCGGGGCGCTACCGCCCCACTTGGCCATCATCGCCGGATCATCGGCGCGAAGGAAGGGGTTTGTGGCCAGCTCGCGCCGGAGCGTGGTGGGCACGGTCCATTCGTCCTTGGCACGCTTGGCCGCGATCTCGGCGGCATAGTCCTGCAAGGCGACATTGTCCGGATCGGCATGCAGCGCAAACTTCGCGTTCGATGCGGTGTATTCGTGCGCACAGTAGAGCAAGGTCTCGGGCGGGAGCGCCTTGATACGGCTGAGGCTTGCCCAGAACTGAGCCGGCTCGCCTTCGAACATCCGCCCGCAGCCCAGCGCGAAGACCGAATCGCCGACGAAGGCGATGCCCGCCGAGGGCAGATGGAAGGCGATATGGCCATTGGTATGGCCCGAAACGTCGATCACCTGCGCTTCCACGTCGCCGAGCTTCACCGTGTCGCCATGGGCGATGATGCGGTCGACCGGGAACTTGCCCTGGACTTCCGCGGGGGCGGTGATGGCGCAGCCCGTCGCCTCCTGAATCATCGCATTGCCGCCTGCGTGATCGGGGTGCCAGTGCGTGTTCCAGATCTGGGTGATGCGCCAGCCCTTCATATCCGCCTCAAGCAGGTACTGCTTGGCATCGGGGGTATCGATCGCGACGGTTTCGTGGCTGTCGGTATCGTGGACGAGATAGCCGTAGTTGTCGCTAAGGCAGGGGAACTGGTGAACGTGGATCATAGGGGTGACCTTACAGGTGCGGCCCCCAAAGGAAAAGGCCCGCCTGCTCGGTTGAGCGGGCGGGCCTTTCGGATTGACGAAGACGCTCGCCCGGAGGGGCGAGCATCCTCAAAACGCATCAATCGTCCTTCTTCTTCAGCGCGGCGCCGAGGATGTCGCCGAGCGACGCACCCGAATCCGACGAACCGAACTGGGCCACAGCTTCCTTTTCTTCGGCGATCTGACGCGCCTTGATCGAGAAGTTCGGCTTCTTCGAACGGTCGAAGCCGATCACCATCGCGTCGAGCTTGCTGCCGACCTGGAAGCGGTCAGGACGCTGCTCGTCACGGTCACGGCCGAGATCCGAGCGCTTGATGAAGCCGGTCGCACCGTCTTCGCCAACCTGAACTTCAAGGCCGCCGTCGCGCACTTCGAGCACGGTAACGGTGACAGTCTGATTCTTGCGCAGCGAGCCGCCGCTGGTGGCACCTTCAGCCGAAGGCGCGCCCTTTTCGAGCTGCTTCATGCCGAGGCTGATGCGCTCCTTTTCGACATCCACGTCGAGAACGATGGCCTTGACCATTTCGCCCTTGCGGTGAAGCGCCAGCGCGTCTTCGCCCGAGATGCCCCAGGCGATGTCCGACATGTGCACCATGCCGTCGACGTCGCCATCGAGGCCGATGAACAGACCGAATTCGGTGGCGTTCTTGACTTCGCCTTCGACTTCGGTGCCGACCGGGTGCTTCTCGGCGAACTCGTCCCACGGATTGCGCTGGGCCTGCTTGAGGCCGAGGCTGATGCGGCGCTTGTCGCTGTCGACTTCGAGCACCATCACATCGACTTCCTGCGAGGTGGAGACGATCTTGCCGGGGTGGACGTTCTTCTTGGTCCAGCTCATTTCCGAAACGTGGACGAGGCCTTCAATGCCCGCTTCCAGTTCGACGAAGGCGCCGTATTCGGTGATGTTGGTCACCTGACCCTGCAGCTTCATGCCGACCGGGTACTTGGCGGCAACGCCATCCCACGGATCGCTTTCCAGCTGCTTCATGCCGAGGCTGATACGCTGGGTTTCGGCGTTGATGCGGACGATCTGCACGGTCACCGTGTCGCCGATGGCGATCACTTCGCTCGGGTGGTTGACGCGCTTGTAGCTCATGTCGGTGACATGCAGCAGGCCGTCGATCCCGCCGAGATCCACGAAGGCACCGTAATCGGTGATGTTCTTGACCACGCCGTCGATGATCTGGCCTTCGACCAGGTCATTGATGAGTTCGCTGCGCTGTTCGGCACGGGTCTCTTCGAGGACGGCACGACGCGAGACAACGATGTTGCCGCGGCGACGATCCATCTTGAGGATCTGGAAGGGCTGCGGCACGTCCATCAGCGGGGTGACATCGCGCACGGGGCGGATATCGACCTGCGAGCCGGGCAGGAAGGCCACGGCGCCATCGAGGTCGACGGTGAAGCCGCCCTTGACGCGGCCGAAGATGCGGCCTTCGACGCGCTTGCCTTCGCCGAATTCGCTTTCCAGCTTGTCCCAAGCAGCTTCGCGGCGGGCACGGTCACGCGACAGCATCGCTTCGCCGTCGGCGTTCTCGACCCGGTCGACGAACACTTCGACTTCGCCGCCAACGGTCAGGCCGTGGTCGTCTTCGCCGCGCGAGAATTCCTTGAGGGAGATGCGGCCTTCGCTCTTGAGGCCGACGTCGATCACGGCGAAGCCGTTCTCGATTGCAGTGACGGTGCCCTTGACGACGCGGCCTTCGAAGCCTTCATCGCCGGCGCCGCCGAGCTGTTCGTTGAGGAGCGCTTCAAAATCAGCGCGGGTGGGCATTTGGGTTGCCATAGTCAGGTTTAGTCCTGTGTTCGTTGTGCTACCGGCCGCCGGTTTTTCCGGGGTCTTAAACTGCTTCCCGTGCACCATTGCGCGGGCTGGCAGGGCAAGAGGCCGACTTCCGCGCGCCGCCGAATGCGATTGCGTGCGGGTTCTTCAACCACTGAAGGATTGCTTGAACGGCCGCGCGCCTAGGCGAGAGCGGGCCAAAATGCAAGGGAAACCGCCTGTCAGCCGAGGCGCGTTTGGACCGCTTCGATGGCCGCTTCGATTGCGGCATCGCGGCCGAAGTGGGTGGTGTCGATCACGAGCGCGCCGGGAGCCGCCATCAGCGGGGCGTCGGCGCGGTTCATGTCGCGGGCGTCGCGCGCGGCGATGTCTCGCTCGATCGCGGCGAGGAGGACGTCGATCCCGCGTCCCGTCATTTCCAGCCAGCGGCGGCGGGCGCGTTCGGCGACGCTGGCGGTGACGAACAGCTTCACGGGAGCCTCCGGCGCGATCACGGTGCCGATATCGCGCCCGTCCAGCACAGCGCCGCCTTCCTGCAAGGCAAAGGCGCGCTGGCGTTCGTAAAGCGCGTGGCGCACGCCCGGGTGCACCGAGACGCGGCTCGCGAAGCCGCCGACCTCTTCCGAGCGCAGGGACGAATCTTCAAGCAGGCTCTCGGGAAACTCGCAGGCGGCCAGCGCATCGTGCGGATCATCGGGATTGCCGCCATTGATCTGCACCTGCCGCCCGACCGCTCGGTAGAGCAGCCCGGTATCGAGATGCGGAAGCCCGAAATGCGCGGCCAAGGCCTTGGCTATGGTGCCCTTTCCGCTCGCGGTCGGGCCGTCAACGGCAATGATCATTCGGCTTTCTCGCGCGCGTCGATGCGGTTCATCCAGTCGCGGTAAATCGCTTCGGCCACTTCGGGGCGTTCGGAGATATAGGCGTGGCTGCCGCCGGGGACGACCGCAAGTTCCGCGCCCGGCGTGAGCGCGACGAAATCCTGCACCGTGTCGATCCGCGCCTCATCATACTGGCCGACGACGTACATCACGCGGCTGCCGTCCACGCGGGGCAGCAGGTGGGTCGCATCATAGGTCGCCAAAGGGCCCGAGGCGCGGAACTCGGTCGGCCCCCACATGGCGTTGTAGACGGTCGCATTGAATCCCTTGCCGCCATAGCGATTGCGATAGGCCCGGGCTTCGGGCGAGGGGGCGGGGCGGTCGGGTCGGCCGTTGAATGCGCTGTAGAAGGCGGCGGTGGCCGGTTCGCACACCACGGCTGCGGGCGGATTAGGACCTTCGCAGGCGCGGATTGCAGCGGCGACGTCGTCGGGCAACTCGCGGATGAGGAGGTTGGTGCCCGTGATCCAGTGCGGCGTGGAAATGAAGGTGCCGCTCAGCACGGCCGAGGCTGTGTGTTGCGGATAGGCTGCGGCATACTCGAGCGCGAGGGCCGATCCCCAGCTGTGGCCAATCACATGCCAACGCTCCACGCCGAGTTCCTTGCGGATCGCCTCAAGCTCGGCAACGAAGCGCTCCGGCTTCCAGTTGGCGGGGTTCTCGGGATGGTCGGACATGCCGCTGTCGAGCTGGTCATACAGGATCACCGGGCGCTGGTCGGCAAGGCTGATGAGGTTCCCGAAATTGAGATGCGTGCCACCGGGGCCGCCGTGGATCATGATGACGGGCGTCGCCCCTTCACCGATCACGCCGTTGACCCGCGCCCAGACCTTGCCGCCCTCAACCGCGACGCGATGTTCCGAGGTCGCGACGGACCAGTCTGCGGCAGGATCAGTGGGTAGCTCGGCGTGCTGGGCTTGCGCTGCCAGCGGGAGCAAGGCGAAGGCAGCGGCGGCCAGGGATTTGGCGATCATGAAAAGATGTCCTCCACTTTGTCGGGTGTCATTTCACGCTCCTCTCGCGCGCGCCAGCGGAAGTGGAGGAAGCCGAAGGCGGCCCAGGCGGCAAGCAGATTGAGCCCGAGCTCGATCCAGAACTGACCGCCCGAAGCGCGCAGCCATGTCACCGCCGCCGCCGTCCCCATCAATAGCACCGCGGCCACGAACCGCCGCTTTAACGGGGATTGTCCGAGGTGCAGGAGCGTGCGCTTCATGCGCCTTCCCTATCCTCGATCGCGCGCCGCCGCCACGCCCTGATCAACCCGAAAATCGCGATTGCTGCCCAGAAGCCTTCCAGCACCAGGCTTGCCCAGTTTGTGTGGTAGATCAGCGACACCGTCAGTAACGCCGCACCCAGCAGGTTGGTGCCGTGGAGCGCGAAGGGATTGGTGACCTTCGCCAGCGTCAGATAGGCGTAGGCGCCGATGATGCAGGCTGTACCGCAAAGGCCGACGATACTCGGCCAATCGAGCGGGGTGTTCACGCAGCCGCCTCGTCCAGCAGGCCCATAAAGGTCGGGAAGCTGGTGTTGATCGGGCTGGTATCGTCCACGCTCACGCCATTGCGGCTGACGAGGCCCGCCACCGCCATGCTCATCGCAATGCGGTGATCGAGCCGGGTGGCGACGCTCGCGCCCTCGGGCGTGCCGGGAAGAGGCTCGCCCCCGCTGCCGTGGATCGTCAGGCCGTCCTCGGTCTCCTCGACCCGCGCGCCCGCCAGCTGGAGCGCGGCGGCCATGGTGGCAAGGCGGTCGCTTTCCTTGACGCGGAGTTCTTCAAGGCCGGTGGTGCGGGTGGTGCCGCTGGCGAGCGCTGCGGCGACGAACAGCACGGGGAATTCGTCGATCATGGCAGGGGCGATGGCCGGATCGACATCAATGCCGGTCAGCACAGCATGGCGTACGCGCAGGTCGGCCACCGGCTCGCCGCCCACTTCGCGGGCATCGACATCGGTAATGTCCGCGCCCATCTGGCGCAGCACCTGAAGCAGTCCGGCGCGGGTCGGGTTGAGGCCGACATTCATGATGGTGAGATCGCTGCCCGGCACCAGTGTGGCGGCTACCATGAAGAAGGCGGCGGAAGACGGGTCGCCCGGCACCGTCACGTCCATCGGTTTGAGGTCAGCCTCGCCGTGGATAGCGATCACAGTCTCGCCGTTTTCTTCGCCAACCTCCAGCTTCGCACCGAAGCCGGTCAGCATCCGCTCGGTGTGGTCGCGGGTTGGGATAGGTTCGATCACGCGGGTGATGCCGGGGGTGTTGAGGCCCGCCAGCAGCACCGCGCTTTTGACCTGCGCGCTCGCCACCGGAAGGCGGTAGGTGATAGGCACAGCAGGGCTGGCGCCGCGCAGCATCAGGGGGAGGGTGCCGCCCGCTGAAGCCTCGATCGAAGCGCCCATCTGTGACAACGGATCGATCACGCGCTTCATCGGGCGGCCCGAAAGGCTGGCGTCGCCGGTGAAGGTCGTTGTTATGCCGTGGCTCGCAACCAGCCCCATCAGCAGCCGTGTGGAGGTGCCCGAATTGCCCATGTCGAGCGCCTGCTTCGGTTCAAGCAGGCTGCCGACACCAACACCATCCACCGTCCAGGTGCCGTCTCCACCGCGGGCGATCTGCGCACCGAATGCGCGCATCGCCGCGGCGGTGGCCAGCACGTCCTCGCCTTCAAGAAGGCCGTGGATCGTGCTCCGTCCCACCGCAAGCCCGGCGAACATCAGCGATCGGTGACTTATCGACTTGTCGCCGGGGACGCGGATCGTGCCCTTCAGCGGGCCGACGGCGGAAAAACGGTGGTTGGTCATAAGGTCGCGGTCTTTGACAGCGCCCCGCGCTTCTGGCAAGGCGCGCCGCGCTAGTCGGCAGGGGCCTTGATAAAGGTCTTGCCGCAACCCACTATTCTTGATCAATCCAAACACGATTGTGCAGTTTTTGGCCCGCCCGCTGATCAGGGCCGGTCTGTTTTGAGGAATGACGATGGCGAAGCCTGAATGGGGTACCAAGCGTACCTGCCCCAAGTGCGGCGAACGGTTCTACGATCTGGGCAAGGATGATCCGGTGAGCTGCATCGAATGCGGCGAAACCTGGTCGCCGGAGCCGGTGCTCAAGTCGAAGCAGCCGATTCCCTTCGAGGAAGTCCAGAAGAAGGTCGATGTTGACGCTGACGCCGATCTGGGCGGCGATGACGATCTGGCCGATCTCGAAGACATCGAGGACATCGACGAGGACGGCGATTCGCCGGACAATGACGTCGACCTCGGCGGCGATGACGATCTGGGCGTTTCGACCGGGACCGGCGAAGACGACGGCGACGAAAACTGATTTTTCGCTTGCATGGGGGAGGCGGCCCCACTAATGGCCGCCTCCCGCGAGCAGGACACCATGTCCAGCTCGCATGATGACTGGTTCGGGGCCTTAGCTCAGCTGGGAGAGCGCAACACTGGCAGTGTTGAGGTCAGCGGTTCGATCCCGCTAGGCTCCACCAGTCACTATTGATCAAAGTCGGAGAGTTCGCTCCCTAACGGAGCCCCCTTCGCAACGCTGGCCGACGAGGTTTCGTCCGCCGGCGTTTTTCGCATGATGCGGACGCTGCGGCGTCGGCAAGGAGAAGTTGGCGATGTTCGACACGCTGTCAGACCGTCTTGGCGGGGTCTTTGACAAGCTCAAGGGCCGCGGCGCCCTGCGCGAGCAGGACGTGCGCGATGCGATGCGCGAAGTCCGCATTGCGCTGCTCGAAGCCGATGTCGCCTTGCCTGTTGCCCGCCGCTTCATCGACGCCGTCACCGAAAAGGCTGTTGGCCAGGACGTGCTGCGTTCGGTCACGCCGGGCCAGCAGGTCATCAAGATCGTCCATGACGAGCTGGTCGAAACGCTGGGCGGTATGGAGGTCGAAGGCCTGCGCCTCGATGCCAAGCCGCCGGTCGTGATCATGATGGTCGGCCTGCAA
Source organism: Porphyrobacter sp. ULC335 (assembly GCF_025917005.1). NCBI lineage: Bacteria > Pseudomonadati > Pseudomonadota > Alphaproteobacteria > Sphingomonadales > Erythrobacteraceae > Porphyrobacter > Porphyrobacter sp. ULC335. The sequence continues at coordinate 2,731,548 of NZ_CP078091.1, read as the reverse complement.
GGCTCGGGGAAAACCACAACCACCGCCAAGCTCGCCAAGCTGATCCGCGAACGCCACGGCAAGAAGGCCTTGATGGCCTCGCTCGACGTCAACCGTCCGGCCGCGCAGGAGCAGCTTGCGGTGCTCGGCACCCAGGTCGATGTTGCGACCCTGCCGATCGTCGCCGGCCAGCAGCCTGTCGATATCGCGCGCCGGGCGATGGAATCGGCGCGGCTCCAGAATTTTGACGTGCTTCTGCTCGACACCGCGGGCCGCCTGCATGTCGACGATGCGCTCATGGCCGAGATGAAGGCCGTCGCCAGCGTTTCGGCCCCGAACGAAGTGCTGCTGGTGGTCGACAGTCTGACCGGTCAAGACGCGGTCAACGTAGCCCAGAGCTTCAGCGGCGAAGTGCCGCTGACCGGTGTGGTGCTGACCCGCATGGACGGCGATGCCCGCGGCGGTGCGGCGCTTTCGATGCGCGCGGTTACCGGCAAGCCGATCAAGTTTGCCGGCACCGGCGAAAAGCTCGACGCGATCGAGCCGTTCCGTCCCGGTTCTGTCGCCGACCGCATCCTTGGCATGGGCGACGTCGTCAGCCTCGTCGAGCGCGCGGCTGCGACGATCAAGGAAGAGGACGCCGAAAAGCTCGCCCGCAATCTGGAGAAGGGCAAGTTCGACCTCAACGATCTCGCCATGCAGCTCAAGCAGATGCGCAACATGGGCGGGCTCGGCATGCTGGCGGGCATGATGCCTGGCATGAAGAAGGCCAAGGCGGCGATGGCCAACTCCGGCATGGACGACAAGGTCCTGCTGCACATGGAAGCGATCATCGGATCGATGACCGCCAAGGAACGCGCCAACCCCGACCTGATGAATGCCAAGCGCAAGAAGCGCGTCGCGGCAGGCAGCGGCACTGATGTGCAGACGGTCAACAAGGTCCTGAAGATGCATCAGGAAATGGCCCGCGCCATGAAGCAGATCAAGAAGATGGGCGGGCTGAAGGGCCTTGCATCGATGTTCGGCGGTGGCGGTATGGGCGGCGCTGGCGGCCCGATGGGCGGCATGGGCGGCGGCGGCCTCCCCGGTCTGGGCGGCCCCGGCGGGATGGGGGGTATGGGCGGATTGCCCGGCCTCGGCGGCCCACCGCGGATCAAGAAATAGTTTCAGTTCAATCGTTTCAGTTCAACATATCCATTCAATTTCAATCGAAAGGTAGCATTCCATGTCCATTTCCATCCGGCTTTCGCGCGGCGGTGCCAAGAAGCGTCCCTATTACCGCATCGTCGTCGCCAACAGCCGCAGCCCGCGCGACGGCAAGTATCTCGAGCAGATCGGCACCTACAACCCGCTGCTCGCCAAGGACAGCGCCGACCGCGTCAAGCTGATCGAAGACCGCGCCCGTTACTGGCTCGGCGTTGGCGCGCAGCCGACTGACCGCGTCGCCCGTTTCCTCGACGCCGCCGGCATCAAGGAACGTGCAGCCCGCGTGAACCCCAAGAAGGGCGAGCCGGGCGAGAAGGCCAAGGATCGCGCTGAAGAGCGTGCGTCCAAGATCGCCGAGGCTGAAGAAGCCGCACGCGCCGCTGAAGAAGAAGCAAAGGCCGCTGCGGCTGCTCCGGCTCCTGCCGCCGAAGAAGCGCCGGTCGCTGAAGAAGCTGCTGCCGAAGAAGCGCCCGCCGCTGAAGAAGCCGCCGCTGAAGAAGCGCCTGCTGCTGACGAACAGGCCGAAGGCTGATTGCCATGACCAAGCCCGTCACCCTCGCCGCCATCATCGGCGCGCACGGGGTGGCGGGCGAGGTTCGTCTGAAGCTGTTCGGCGAAGGCGTCACCACGCTTTCAAAGCACAAGAGCTTCAACGAAGGCGCTCTGACACTGCAAAAAATCAGGGACGACGGCAAGGGCGGCGCAATTGCCCGCCTCGCCGAAAGCCAGTCGCGGGGCGATGCCGAGAAACTGCGCGGCACTGCGCTGACTGTCCCGCGTGATGCACTCCCCCCGCTTGCCGAGGGCGAGTTTTACCACGCCGACCTTCTCGGCCTTCCGGTTGTTACCGATGCTGGCGAAACCGTCGGTAGCGTGCTCGCGATCGAGAATTTCGGCGCGACCGACATCATCGAAATCACCCGTGCCCCGGTGCCCGAGAAGGGCCCCAAAACCTTCATGGTGCCGATGATCCCCAAAGCCGTGCTGGATTGGGATGAACACCGGCTTGTTATCGGAGCCGATTTCGCCGAAGATTGACGGCGTGAGTGCTCTTGAAGACGCCCTCTGGCAGCGCATCGCCGATCATCGGATCGGGCCGGATGACATTTCTCTCACCTTTGCCGCCCGCCTCGCACGCGAAAACCGCTGGAGCATCAACCATGCCGAGCGGGTAATCGGCGAGTACAAGCGCTTCTGCTACCTTGCCATCACCGCCGGGCACGAGGTGACGCCATCGGACGCGGTGGATCAGGCATGGCATCTCCACCTCACCTACAGCCGCGATTATTGGCAGACCTTCTGCCCGCACGTGCTGCGCGCCGATCTCCACCACGGCCCGACCAAGGGCGGCGAGACGGAGCGGGCGCGGTTCTATCATCAATATGCTCGCACGTTCGCCGCCTATGAAGCGGCATTCGGCGAAGCACCGCCGCCGGATATCTGGCCCGGCGCGCATCGCCGCTTTTCCGTCGATCCGCGTGGAGTTCGCGTTAACTTTTCCGATGGTATCTTTCTTTCACGCCGGGTCGCTCTGGCGCTGGGCCTGCTGATCTTCGGGGCAGGATGGCTCGCGGGAAGGATAATGTGATGCAGCTGTTCTCGTCATGGACGGGCGGCGATTTCCTGCTGTTTTACGCCGTATTGCTCGGCTTTTCGGGCATTGCTGCATGGTGGATTCCCGCCAATCTTCGCCAGGCCGGGCGACGCTCCGTACCAGACGATCTGGAGAGTATCGCAATGCTGGCGGGCGGACGAACGCGGCTAACCGATTCGCTGCTTGCCGATCTTTATGTGCGCGGCGTGCTGGTTGAGGCGGGCAAGGACAGCCTTGCGGTGGCCGATGCAACACTGCCGCTGACCCCCGCGGCAAAAATTTTGCTGAGTTCGGGCGGACCTCTAACCCTTGCCGATGCGCGCAAGCAGATCGTGCTGCATGCCGATCGCGTCGCGGCACGATTGCAGCGCGCCGGCCTGATGCTGCGCCCTGAGGAATACACGCAACTGCGGTGGCTATCGATCGCGCCGTTTATCGCGCTGCTTGTGGTGGGCATCTATCGCCAGCGGGCGGGGAGCGCGCTGGGCGAACCGACCGGTTTTCTGGTGGCCCTGCTCGTTCTCACCGCAGGTCTGGCAATCTTCCGTTTTGCCAAGGCTGACCCGCGAACCGCTGCGGGGATCGCGGCGATAAAGGCATTGCGGGCCGACAACGGCCGCTTCTCGCGCGCGCCGCGTGCCGACGAAGCGGCGATGGCGGTGGCGCTGTTCGGGAGCGGAGTGCTGGTCGGCACGCCGTGGGAGCCGGTTCATGCGATGCGGCAGAAGGACTCGGGCGGCGGCGACGGCAGTGGCGGAGACAGTGATGGCGGCGGCGACGGCGGCGGCGACGGCGGCGGTGGCTGCGGTGGTTGCGGGGGCTGATTTCCCGGCGTAAGCGCACGCCATGACCAAGCTTTCAGTCGCCGTCGTGCAAGCCGCGCCGATCCCGCTCGATTTCGCTGGAGGGATCGAAAAGGCCGTGCGCCTCGCCCGCGAAGCTATCGACAGCGGCGCAAAGGTGGTGGCTTTCGGCGAGACTTTCCTCGGCGGCTATCCGCTGTGGCTCGATGACGCGCCCGGCGCGGCTCTGTGGGATCATCCCGGCACCAAGGCGCTGCACGCGATCATGCTCGAACAGGCGGTGGTCGCCAATGACGAGCGCCTGCTCCCTTTGCAGGAGCTCGCCGATGCGAGCGGCGCGATCATCAGCATCGGCGCGCATGAGCGGGTGCGCCGCAGCCTCGTCAACAACCAGCTGACCTTCCGTCCCGGCCTGCCGGTGCTCGATCACCGCAAGCTGGTGCCGACCCATGGCGAGCGCCTGATCTGGGCGCGCGGCGATGGCTCGACGCTGGGGGTGCATGAGGCCGAGTGGGGCCGGCTCGGCACGCTGATCTGCTGGGAGCACTGGATGCCACTCGCCCGCGCGGCGATGCACAATCTCGGCGAGGATGTGCACGTGGCGGCTTGGCCGACGGTGCGCGAAAGCCACCAGATCGCCTCGCGGCATTATGCGATGGAGGGGCGGTGCTTCGTGCTGGCGGCGGGACTGGTGCAGGTGAAGGATGATCTGCTCGACGGGCTGGAGCGGGTGGGCGGTGATGCCGTCGCGCGCGAGTTGCTGGAGGCGATCCCTGGCGAAGTGCTCAACAAGGGCGGCTCGCTGATCGCCGCGCCCGACACTCGCGTAATCGCGCAGGCGGGCGAGGGGGAGGAGACTTTGCTGGCGGAGCTCGACCTTGGCGAGGTGGGCGCGGGGCTGACCAATCTCGATACCGACGGGCATTATGCGCGGCCCGATGTTTTCGAGCTGATGGTCGATATGCGGGCGAGGGACGGGGTGCGCTGGGAATGACCTTCGCCGCCACCATCCTCACCCTCTACCCGGAGATGTTCCCCGGGCCGCTTGGCGTGTCGCTGGCGGGGCGTGCCATGGCCGAGGGCAAGTGGGCCTGCGAGACGGTGCAGATCCGCGACTTTGCCACCGACAAGCACCGCACCGTTGATGATACCCCCGCAGGCGGCGGGGCGGGGATGGTGCTCAAGTGCGATGTGCTGGCGCGCGCGCTGGACAGCGCGCCTGCTGCCGGGCGCCCCATTCTTGCCATGACCCCGCGCGGGAAACCCGTCACGCAGGCGCGTATCCGCGAGATCGCTGAAGGCCCCGGTGTCATCATCCTGTGCGGCCGGTTTGAAGGGTTCGACGAGCGCCTGTTCGAGGCCCGACCCGAGATTGAGCAGGTCTCCCTTGCCGACATCGTTCTCAGCGGCGGCGAGATGGCTGCGCTCACCATCCTTGACGCTTGCATTCGGCTGCTTCCCGGCGTAATGGGCGCGGCTTCCAGCGGGGATGACGAGAGCTTTGAACAAAGCCTCATCGAATACCCGCACTATACCCGACCTCAGGAATGGGAAGGGCGCACGATCCCCGAAGTGCTGCGATCGGGGGATCATGCGAAAATCGCTGCTTGGCGCAAGGCAAGGAGCGAGGATGACACACGGTTACGCAGGCCAGACCTTTGGGAACGTCATAAGGGCGTTCGGGTCCAGCCTGCCTCTGGCGCGCGGCGAAAAGACAAGGAACCGGACCAGTGAACCTGATCCAGCAGATTGAAGCCGAAGAAATCGCCAAGTCTGGCAAGGACATCCCCGAATTCCGCGCAGGCGACACCGTCCGCGTCGGCGTGAAGGTGAAGGAAGGCAACCGCGAGCGCGTTCAGAACTATGAAGGCGTCGTGATCGCCCGTTCGAACCGCGGCATGGGTTCGAACTTCACCGTGCGCAAAATGAGCTTTGGTGAAGGCGTCGAGCGCGTTTTCCCGCTCTACTCGCCGATCGTCGAGAGCATCACCGTGGTCCGCCGCGGCGTGGTGCGCCGTGCCAAGCTCTATTACCTGCGCGGCCGCACCGGCAAGAGCGCACGTATCGTCGAGCGCAAGATGAACGCGCCCAAGGCGTAAGGCTCATCAGCCAGCAAATTCGAGGGGCGGTGCCGCAAGGCGCCGCCCTTTTCGTTTGTGCCCCCCCCCAGTTCAACCCTTGCCAAGCCCCCTCGTCATTGCGAGGAGCGGAAGCGACGAAGCAATCCATGGCACATCGTCGGTTTATGGATTGCCGCGCCGCCTTGTGGCGGCTCGCAATGACGAGGTGAGCTTTGGATGCGTTCGGTTCTTGCAGCGGTTGCCTTGAGTGTCTCGACTTGTCTTACCACGCCGCTGTGTGCGGAGGACGTCATGCCTGAGGTTGCTCCCGTTCTCACCTTCGAACGCGTCTTCGCCTCACCCTCGCTAGACGGCCCTGCGCCGCGCCAGGTGAAGCTCGCGCCCGATGGCCGCTATCTCACCCTGCTGCGCAACCGCGCCGATGATCGCGAGCGCTACGACCTGTGGGGCTATGACATCCAGACCCGCGAATGGCGGATGCTGGTGGATTCGGAGAAGCTTGGCAGCGGGCGCGAATTGTCCGAGGACGAGAAGATGCAGCGCGAGCGTGCGCGTGTCGGCAGTCTCAAGGGGATCATCAGCTACCAGTGGGCGAGTGATGGCTCCGGCGTGCTGGTGCCGCTGGATGGCGATCTGTTTCTGGCGAAGCTCGATGGCACGGTTACCCGGCTAACCGACACCGAAGGCACCGAACTCAATCCCAAGCTCTCCAGCAAGGGCGGCTTCGTCAGCTTCGTGCGTGACCGGCGTCTGTGGGTCGGCCCGGTCGGCGGGGAAGCGCAGCCCGTCACCCCGCAGGAGGGCGAGACGATCCGCTGGGGCGAGGCCGAGTTCGTCGCGCAGGAGGAAATGGCGCGGCTTCAGGGTTATTGGTGGTCGCCAGATGACAGCCGCATCGTCGTCCAGCGCACGGATGAAGCCAGCGTCGGTATCGTCACCCGCGCGGCGATCGGGGCGAAGGGCACCAAGGTGTTCGACCAGCGCTACCCGGCAGCGGGCACCGACAACGCCGTGGTCGAGCTGTTCGTGATGAACCCCGATGGCACGGGCAGCGTGAAGGTCGACCTCGGCCTCAACATCGATATCTATGTCGCCCGCGTCGACTGGGCGCCGGATGGCAGCGCGATCTATGTCCAGCGGCAGGACCGCGCGCAGACGAAGACCGACGTGCTGCGGGTCGATCCGGCCACAGGCGCATCGCAAATCTGGTTCACCGAAACCGCCGCGCGCCCCGATTACTGGATAAACCTCAGCGACAATTACCGCTTCCTTGCGGACGGCAGCCTGCTTTGGTGGTCAGAGCGCGACGGGTACGGCCACTTCTATCGCTACGCGGGCGGTGCATGGACGCAGCTGACGCGCGGGGACTTCTCGACCACCACGCTGGTCGGAGTGGACGAGACCGCAGGCACCGTCACCTATCAGGCGACGACCGACGTCGTGACGCAGCAGATTTACCGTGCCCGGCTGGACGGGACGGGCGAGCCTGAATTGCTTACCGACCCCGCCTTCACCAACGGGGCGAGCATGGATGGGGCGGGCAAGCTGCTGTATGTCACCCGCTCTGCGCCGAACCAGCCTTCGCAATCGTACCTCGCCACACCCGATGGCAAGCAGGTCGCCTGGATCGAGGAAAACCGGGTCGAGGGCGAGCATCCCTATGCCCCCTTCCTCGCCGGACATGTCACGCCGGAATTTGGCACAATCGCCGCCGAGGATGGCACGCCGCTCCATTGGATGATGCTCAAGCCGACAATGGAGCCGGGCAAGCGTTACCCGGTGTTCTTCAGCCACTATGGCGGCCCGGGCCCGCAGATGGTGACCAAGGGCTGGAATGGCGCGCTGGCGCAGGCGGTCGTCGACAAGGGCTATATCTATTTCGTGCTCGACAACCGCGGCTCGGCCAACCGCGGGGTGGATTTCGAGCAGCCGCTCTATCGTGCGATGGGCGGGGCCGAGGTGCGCGACCAGAAGGCAGGGGCGCTGTTCCTCAAGAGCCTCCCCTTCGTCGATCCGGCAAAAGTCGCGATCTATGGCTGGTCCTATGGCGGCTACATGACGCTGAAGCAGCTTGAAGCCGATCCCGGCCTTTACGCCGCCGGTATCTCCGGCGCGCCGGTGACGCGGTGGGAGCTTTATGACACCCACTATACCGAACGCTACATGGGCGATCCCCGCGAAGTGCCCGAGGCTTACGAGAAGGCCAGCGCGATCCCCGATGCGACGAAGATCACCGATCCGATGCTGCTGATCCACGGCATGGCGGACGACAACGTGATTTTCGAGAACTCGTCGGAGCTGATCAGCGTGCTTCAGGAAAGCAACACGCCCTTCGAAATGATGCTCTACCCCGGCTACACCCACCGCGTGTCGGGCGAGAAGATCGGGCCGCACGTGTGGAACAGCATCTTCCGCTTCCTCGAAAGCCACGGGGTGACGCCGCCAAAGTGAGTTGGGGCGCGGGCGAATAGGTCTGCACACGCGCGATAGCGGTTGCGCTGGGGCCAGCGCACGCTATCTCGCGGCTGCGAAATCAAAGGAGAATGCCAAGTGGGTTACCGGGTGGCAGTGGTCGGCGCGACCGGCAATGTCGGGCGCGAAATGATGCAGGTTCTCGCCGAGCGCGAGTTTCCGTGCGACGAGGTCGCTGCGGTCGCATCCTCGCGGTCGGTCGGCACCGAGGTCGAATTCGGCGACACGGGCAAGATGCTCAAGTGCCGGAACATCGAGCATTTCGACTGGGCCGGCTGGGACATTGCGCTGTTCGCGGCAGGCTCCGGCCCGGCGAAGGAATATGCCCCCAAGGCGGCGGCGGCCGGTTGCATCGTGATCGACAATTCCTCGCTCTACCGCATGGACCCCGATGTGCCGCTGGTCGTGCCCGAGGTGAACCCCGACGCGATCGATGGCTACAAGGCGCGCAACATCATCGCCAACCCCAACTGTTCGACCGCGCAGCTGGTGGTCGCGCTGAAGCCGCTCCACGACTTTGCGACCATCAAGCGCGTGGTTGTGTCCACCTACCAGTCGGTCTCCGGCGCGGGCAAGGCGGGCATGGACGAGCTGTTCCAGCAGAGCCGCGCGATCTTCGTCGGCGATGCGGTGGAGCCGTCGAAGTTCACCAAGCAGATCGCTTTCAACGTGATCCCGCATATCGACAGCTTCCTCGACGATGGTTCGACCAAGGAAGAATGGAAGATGGTGGTCGAGACCAAGAAGATCCTCGATCCCAAGATCAAGCTCAACGCGACCTGCGTGCGCGTGCCGGTGTTCGTGGGGCACTCCGAAGCGGTGAATATCGAGTTCGAGAACGAGATTTCCGCCGAGCAGGCAATGGACATTCTGCGCGAAGCCCCCGGCGTGATGCTGATCGATAAGCGCGAGGACGGCGGCTACATCACCCCGGTCGAATGCGTCGGCGATGCGGCAACCTTCGTCAGCCGCGTGCGCGAAGATCCCACGGTCGAAAACGGCATCACCTTGTGGTGCGTTTCGGACAATCTGCGCAAGGGCGCTGCCCTCAACGCGGTGCAGATCGCCGAACTGCTCGGCCGCCGTCATCTGAAGAAGGGATAAGCCTCGATGCGCCTCGCTCTCATCGCGCTGGTTGGCGCCTTGGCTCTTTCCGGCTGCGATAGCGGCGATGTGCCGAGCCCGGCCGAGCGGCAAGAGGGCGAGATTGCGCAGGCACCGCTTGCGGCAAACATGGTCGAACTGCGCCCCCAGGGCCTTTCCACCGGGGCCGAGGCGTTTTTCTTCGCCAGTGGTCAGACGGAAATCGAAGCGGCGCTCGCCAAGGCGCTGGGTGCGCCGCTGCGCAGCGGCGAGAACGCGGAATGCGGGGCAGGGCCGATCACCTTCACCGACTTTGCAGGCGGCCTGACCGCGCATTTTCAGGACGGGCGACTGGTCGGGTGGAACTGGCACCTTGCGCAGGATGGCGACGCGCCGCCGACCGGTGTGATCAAGCTGCCGGGCGATGTGCAGGTCGGATCGGCCCGCAGCGTGGTCGAAGCTGCGCCGGGCTTTGCCAAGATCGAAGGCAGCACGCTGGGCGAGGAATTCGCGCTCGGCAACGAGATCGGCGGCTTCATCGCGGGCGACAAGGTGGAGATGCTCTACGCCGGGACACAGTGCTTCTTCCGCTGACAGCAAAGCCTATTCCGAAAGTGTAACCGGTCCGGCGGGCTGCTTGTTCTTGCGCATCAGCAAGGCGAGCGGTGCCGCTGCCAGTGTGATCCACATCATCAGCCAGAAATCGTCGACATAGGCGATCATCGCTGCCTGCCGGTTTACTTCGAGATCGAGCAACGCCATCGCCGTATCGCCGGCCATCTGGTACCGGTCGACGGTCGAGAAATCGATGATGCTTCCGGTTGCCGCCGTCACGTTCTGACCAACGTCGGCGTGCGAGGTCTGGATATTGCGCGCCAGCAGCACCGTCATCATCGATATCCCCGCCGAAGCACCCAGCGAACGGAACAGGTTGAGCAAGCTCGACCCGTCGGTGCGCAGGCGCGGGTGCAGCGTTGCAAAAGCACTCACCTGCAAGGGGATGAAGACGAGGCCCATGCCGAGGCCCTGGAGCAGGCCGCTGACGATCACGTGCATCTCGTCCACCTCGAGCGACCAATGCGCCATCTGCCACAGCGAGAAGGCGCAGATCAGGAAGCCGCTCGCCACCACGGGCCGCGCATCAACACCGCGGCGAATCAGAAGCCCCGAGAGCTGCATCGAGAGGAGAATGCCCACGCCGCGTGGCATCAGCACAATGCCGGTGTCGATCACGCCATAGCCGAACAGGTTCTGGAGCATCGGCGGCAACAGCGCCATGACTGCGAACATGACAATGCCAATCACCACCATGAAAGCGAGCGCGATCGCGAAGTTGCGATCGGCAAAAAGCGAGCGCTCGAACATCGGGGCACGGGCGGTAGCGAAGTGGATCACCACCATCCATGTCGCCGACAGGGTGAGCAGCAGGTAGACCCAGATCTCTGACGACGCGAGCCAGTCCTCCTGCGCGCCGCGATCAAGCATCAGCTGGAAGGCGGCGAGTGCAATCGCCAGCAGCAGGAAGCCGGTAATGTCGAAGCGCCGCTCGCGCTTCGGTCGTGTGGGAAGGTAGGTGACGAGGATCGCCAGAGAAGCCAGACCCACGGGCAGGTTGACGAAGAATACCCAGCGCCAGTTTGCGGTCTCGGTCAGCCAGCCGCCGAGAATGGGGCCAAGGATCGGACCGATCATGATCCCCATGCCCCAGATCGCCATGATTTGCGGGTGGCGGCTGGGGCGTGTGGCATCGAGCATGAAGGACTGGCTGAGCGGCGCGATGAACGCTCCAGCTACGCCTTGCAGCGCGCGGAACAGCACCATCTCCTCAAGATTTTGCGCAAGGCCGCACAGCATCGAGGCTAGGATGAAGCCCGCGACCGAACCGATGAACAGCCGCCGCGCCCCGATCCGGTCGGCAAGCCACCCGGTGAGCGGCAGCGCCACCGCCGAGGCGATGATGTAGCTCGTCAGCACCCAGGTAACCGTGTCGACCGTCGCGCCCAGCGAGGACTGCATGTGCGGCAGGGCGACATTGGCGATGGTGGTGTCGAGGATCTGGAGCAGGGACGCGGCCATCACCCCGATAATCATCAGCGGGTAATTGCCTGTTTCCAGCTCTGCCACATCGCGCGGCGGATCGGTCGGAGCCGAGATTGCACCAGCGCCGGGCGCGGCGCGGCTCGCCATGTCAGCGCTTGCCGCTGGTGTCGGTGAACACGGTGACCTCGGTCGAAAGCCCGGCGATCAGTCGGCGCGGGCTATCGCCTTCGATAGCGATGCGCACCGGCACGCGCTGAGTGACCTTCACCCAGTTGCCGGTCGCGTTCTGCGCCGGGAGCACCGAGAATTCTGCCCCGGTGCCTGCGCCGATCGAAGCGACGCTGCCCTTCAGCACGAGGTCGGGATAGGCATCGAACCGCACCTCTGCGCGTTGCCCGACTGCCATGTCGGCAAGGTCGGTTTCTTTGAAATTGGCCTCGACATATGTCGAGTTGGAGCGAACCAGGGTGAGCACGGGAAGGTTGGGGACGGCCTGCTGGCCGACCTGCAACCGGTCAGCCTGGGCAATACGTCCGGCGGCCGGTGCACGCACCTCTGTGCGCCGGAGTGAGAGCTCGGCGCTGGCGCGGCTCGCCTCGGCAGCGGCGACCTGCGGATTGACGCCGGGGACCGCTGGTCCGCTGGCAAGCCGCGCACGTGCCTCGCGCTGACGGTCTTGCGCTTGGCGGACGGCTTCACGCGCTTGCACAACCTGTTGCTGGGCGGCCTCGAAATCTGCCTTGGTCGAGAAACCCTTCTCGCGCAACGCACGCACTCGCTCGAACCTCGCCTCGGCGAAGGCGACGTCACTGCGCGCGGCCTCGATATCCGTGCCGGTGAGTTCCGACGCATTGCTCAAAGCAATCACATCGGCCTGAGCACTGGCGATGGCGGCATCGGCCTCGGCGATTTGAAGGCGGAACGGCTCGGGGTCGATCCGGAACAGCAGTTGGCCCGCGGTTACCTCATCTCCCTCGGCGACCTGGATATCGACGATCCTGCCACCCACTTCGGCACTGACCGAGACCATGTCCTGCTTGAGGTAGGCGTTATCGGTCGAGACCTTACCGGCGAGGCTCTGCCAGTAAACGAATGCCCCGATCGCGAGCGCAAGCGGCACGATCAGCATCAGTCCCCAGCGCAGCCACGGGCGACGCGGCGGTCCGTCTGCCTCGGGAGCTGCAAGCGCAGCGGCGGCCCCGGTGTCGGGTGCGCGGACCGGATCGGCCTCAGCCATGGGCGACTTCCGGCTGGCGGGCGACGACGATGTTGGCGGCTATCCGGTCAAGCAGGCTGCCGAACATCACCCTTTCGGCTGGGTCGAACCCGTCGAGCATATCCTCGAACAGCGCCTCGACGCTCGAGTTAAGGCGGGTCACGATGCCGCGGCTCTTGTCGGTAAGGTGCAGGATGCGTGCGCGCCGGTCGCCCGGATCACTCTTGCGCTCGATCCAACCGGCATCCTCCAACCTGTCGACGATGCGGGTGAGGGTGATCGGCTCTATTTCCAGCCGCTCTGCATAGAAGGCCTGGTTTTCCCTGGGGTGCCGCTCGAGCGCGAGCAGCAGGCGCGCCTGCGGACCGGTAAGCCCGAGGCCGCGCACGCGGTCGTCGAAGAGGCGGCGCAATTGCCGAGAGTTGTCCGCGAGTCGGTATCCGATGGCACTTATCATATGCCTACACATAATAAGTGCGCTTACTATCCTCAAGCGCCAAGCTGACCCTGTGTCCGCTGGCACCATGCGGCATTCCGCGCTAGCAGGCGGCCATGAGCGCTTCGATCCAGCATTTCGCCAGTTTCGACGGTACCCGCCTGGCCATTCACAGCGAGGGCGAAGGGCGTCCGGTGATCTTGCTGCACGGCCTGTTTTCGTCTGCACAGATGAACTGGATCAAGTGGGGTCACGGCGCGCGGCTTGCTGCTGCGGGTTTCCGGGCCATCATGCTCGATTTCCGCGTGCACGGTGACAGCGAAGCCCCGCGCGAGGCTCAGGCCTATCCCCCCGGTGTGCTGGTGCGCGATGTGGCGGCGCTGGCTGAGCATCTCGGGTTGGAGCCGGGCGGGTTTGACCTTGTCGGCTTTTCGCTGGGCGCGCGCACTGCGATCCACGCTGTCGCACACGGCATCCTTGAACCACGCCGTCTGGCGATTTGCGGGATGGGGGTGGCGGGGCTGGCCGGATGGGCGCGGCGCGGCGATCATTTCAAGCGCGTGATCGACGAGTTCGACACGATCCGTCCCGGCGATCCCGCCTATGCGGCGCGCACCTTCCTCAAGTCGCAAGGGGTTGATCGGGTTGCGGCAAGACTGCTGCTGGATGCGATGGATGACTTCGACCTCGCCGGCCTTGCCAACATCACCATGCCGACCGCCGTCATCTGCGGCGATGAGGACCACGACAATGGTTCGGCCGAGGACCTTGCCGCGATGCTCCCCGACGCACGCTATATCGAGGTGCCGGGCGGCCATATGAACAGCGTGACCAAGCCAGAGCTCGGCACAGCGATTGCAGGCTTTCTGGTGGCTTGATTCCCGCCGCCGAGGGGTTCAAACCCGCGCGCATTGTCACATGACTGACGGGAACCCCTGCCGATGAAATTTGCCGCCCCCTTGCTGCGCAGCGCTGCTGCGGTGCTCGCGATTGCCGTTGCCGTCCCGCTTGCCGCGCAAGATGCGGCGACGCCCGCCGCCGAAGCCTCAACCACCTATCCCGAGACGCCCGAAGGCGCGAAAGCATGGCTCGCCGCTGTCGAAGCCGAATATGCGGCTTTCTCCGTGGAATATGGCCATGTCTCCTGGATCAATGCCACCTACCTCAACCATGACAGCGATACGCTGGCGGCGAAATATGGCGCGGAGCTGACCCTGAAGCAGGTCGCCTTTGCCAACGAAGCGGCGCGCTACGCCCGCGTGGCAGGGCTGGATGCCGAGACCGCCCGCAAGCTCGACATGCTGCGCAACAGCATCTCGCTGCCTGCGCCCAACCGGCCCGGTGCGGCCGAGGAGCTCAACGATATCGCCACCCGCCTCGGGTCGGCCTACGGGCGCGGCAAGGGCACGCTGAACGGCCAGCCGATCAACGGCTCTGACATCGAGGCGGAGATGGGCAATCTCGAACGCACGCCTGAAGAGCTCAAGGAAATGTGGGCGAGCTGGCACGACAATGTCGGCGCGCCGATGCGCTCCGACTATGCCCGCATGAGCGCGCTCGCCAATGAAGGCGCCAAGGAACTGGGCTTTGCCGATTTCGGCGCGATGTGGCGATCGGGCTATGACATGCCGCCCGAACAATTCGCCGCCGAGACCGAGCGGATGTGGCAGGAAGTGAAGCCGCTTTATACTGCGCTCCACACCTATGTCCGGCGCAAGCTCAACGAGAAATACGGCGATGCCGTGCAGTCGCGCACCGGCCCGATCCGGGCGGATTTGCTCGGCAATATGTGGGCGCAGGAATGGGGCAATATCTACCCGCTCGTCGCCCCGGCGGGCGCGGGCGATATCGGGTATGATCTGACCGATCTCATCGCCAAGAAGAACCTCGATGCCATCGGCATGACCAAGGTGGGCGAACAGTTCTTCTCCTCGCTCGGCTTTGCCCCGCTGCCCGCCACCTTCTGGGAGCGGTCGCAGTTCGTGAAGCCGGCCGACCGCGAAGTGGTGTGCCATGCCTCGGCCTGGAATATCGACAATGTCGATGATCTGCGGATCAAGATGTGCATCAAGCCCAATGCGGATGACTTCATCACCATCCACCACGAACTCGGCCACAACTACTACCAGCGCGCCTATAACAAGCAGGACATGCTGCATCTCAATGGTGCCAATGACGGCTTCCACGAGGCCATCGGCGACATGATCGCGCTGTCGATCACGCCCGAGTATCTGGTTCAGATCGACATGCTCGATCCCAAGGACGTGCCGAGCGCCGACAAGGATATCGGCCTGCTGCTGCGTCAGGCGATGGACAAGGTGGCGTTCCTGCCATTCGGCCTGCTGCTCGATCGTTATCGCTGGGGGCTGTACGACGGCTCGATCCCCGAGGCTGCTACCAACACCGGCTGGAATGATCTGCGCCTGGAGTATCAGGGCATCGTGCCGCCCGTGCCGCGTGATGCTGCCGGTTTCGATGCCGGGGGCAAGTATCACATCGCAGGCAACGTCTCCTACACCCGTTACTTCCTGGCGCGGCTATTGCAATTCCAGTTCTACAAGGCCGCTTGCGATACCGCAGGGTGGAAGGGGCCGCTGCACCGCTGCTCGATCTATGGCAACAAGGATGTCGGCGCGAAGCTGAATGCGATGCTGGAAATGGGCGCATCCAAGCCCTGGCCCGATGCTCTCGAAGCGTTCACGGGCGAGCGGCAGATGAACGGCACGGCGATGGTCGAATATTTCGCCCCGCTGATGAAGTGGCTCGAAGAGCAGAACAAGGGTGAGGTTGCCGGCTGGTAAGGCCGGCGGCGACGCTATGCCCGTGCCGTCATTGCCCGTCAGGACACGTGGCGATGGCGGCACGGATCGAAAGGTTGGGGACCGGTAGGGTTCTCGCGAGGATATCGAGATAAGGGGACGTGTAGATGATTCGATGGATGGCGGTTGCGGCGCTTGCGGCATCATTGGCGGGCGCGGCACAGGCGCAGACTGTCACCGCAAACAATCCTGAAGGCCTGCTCGCGGCGATGAAATCGGCCGGGTACGAGGCCGAGCTGACCACCGATCAGCTCGGCGATCCGCTGATCAAGACCGAGATCAGCGGCTGGGAGGTCTCGGTACTGTTCTATGGGTGCGACGCAGAGACTAACACCGGCTGCGACTCCGTGCAGTTCTCGACCGGGTTTGATCGCGAGAAAGCGATGGACCCGGTTCGCGCGCTGGAGATTGCCCGCAAATGGCGGTTTCTGGCTGTCTCGCTTGACGAAGACGGCGATCCCTATCTGCGGTGGGATATCTTCACGGCCGACGGGATCCCGCAATCCGTTTTCATGGCTGCCTTCCGCCGCTATGGCGAAAGCCTTGATGATGCTTCCGAAATCATCTTTGAAGACGAGAAGTAGGCTGGCCTTGCTGGTGAGCGATGGCCGGGCGTAGTCCGCTCTTGCAGGTTGGTTGGCGAGAGCTGGTCAACCTGCCTGAACTTGGCCTTGCGGACATTCCGGCCAAAATCGATACCGGTGCGCGCACATCCTCGCTCCACGCCCATGTGCTGGAGGATTTCCAGCGCGGCGGAGAGCGGTTTGTGCGTTTTGCGGTCGATTGGGGCGGAGTGCGCCACGCCTGCGAGGCGGTGCATGTCGATGTGCGCGGCATCACCAGCTCCAACGGCGATCAGCAGACCCGCTTTGTCATAAAGACGCCTCTCACCATCGGTAATCTCACCTTCCGTGCGGAAATCAGCCTCGCGGATCGTTCCCAGATGCAATTCCCGATGCTGATCGGGCGCACGGCGCTGCGGCGGCGGATGGTGGTGGATAGTGGCCATTCGTGGCTGCAATCACCTGCGATAGCGCATATGGGGCGCATCCGCCGGTAGATAGCCGGTCTTGAAAGGGTCTGCATGAAAATCGCGATGCTGGCGCGCAACGCCAACCTCTACTCGCACCAGCGGCTGAAGCAGGCTGCCGAGGAACGCGGGCACACCCTCGACATTCTCAATACGTTGCGTTGCACGGTGCATATCGCCAGCCACCGCCCGCAGGTGTTCTACAACGGCGCGCCGATTGCTGCCTATGACGCGGTGATTCCCCGCATCGGTGCTTCGATCACCAATTACGGCCTCGCCATCCTGCGCCAGTTCGAGATGGCCGGGATCTGGTCGCTGAACGAAAGCGTCGCCATCGGTCGCAGCCGCGACAAGCTGAGGAGCCTTCAGATCCTCGCCAAGCATGGACTGGGCCTGCCGCTGACCGCCTATGCCAATGATCCCAAGCAGGCCGAGGAGATCATCAAGGCGGTCAAAGGCCCGCCGGTGGTCATCAAGCTGATCGAAGGCACGCAAGGCATCGGCGTGGTGCTGGCCGAAACAATGAGCAGCGCCAAATCGGTAATCGAGGCGTTTCGCGGGGCCAACGTCAACATTCTGGTGCAGGAGTTCATCAAGGAAGCGGGCGGCACCGATATCCGCGCACTGGTGGTGGGGGGCAAGGTAGTCGCGGCGATGAAGCGCACCGGCGCGGCAGACGAGTTCCGCTCAAACCTCCACCGCGGCGGCAGCGCGGGTGCCATCAAGATCACGCCCGAGGAACGCTCCACCGCCGTCCGCGCGGCCAAGCGCATGGGGCTTAACGTGTGCGGGGTGGACATGCTGCGCAGCAATCACGGCCCGGTGATCATGGAGGTCAATTCCTCTCCCGGGCTCGAAGGCATCGAAAAGACCACTGGCAAGGATATTGCCGGTCAGATCATCGATTTCATTGCCGCAAACGCGACCAACGGGACGACCAAGACCAAGGGGCGGGGGTAGGGCCCACGAATGGTCGTGTTCCACGTGAAACACCGTTCCAGCCAGTGGGCTAAACGGGTCTAAAGAGGGTCTGGCAGGGGTCTAGAGGGGGTCTAAACCCATCTGGACGCCGTCTGCGCAGGCTCAGGCGTTACGCGCCATCAGCCCGCCATCGACCGGGATTGCGACGCCGGTGATGTAGCTCGCCGCAGGCAGCACCAATGACAGGGTGATGTGCGCGACCTCTTCGGGCTCGCCATAGCGGCGCAGCGCGGTGCGGCGTTTGGCGAAGATCAGCTTGTGTTCCTCGGCCACGGCGTCGGTCATCGCGGTGCGGATCGGGCCGGGGCAGATGCAGTTGACCGTGATGCCTTCCGGCCCGAGATCCACCGCCAGCCCGCGCGTGAGACCGATCACGCCGGTTTTGGCCGCCACATAAGGCGTATCGCCGGGGGTCGCGCCCAGGCCCTCTGTCGAGGCGATATTGACGATCCGCGGCGCGTCGCTCTGCCTGAGGAATGGCAAAGCCGCTCGCACCATGCGCTGGTGTGCGGTCAGCATCACCGCAAGTGCGCAGTGCCACACATCCTCGTAAGCCGGGTCGTCCAACGCGCAGAAGCTGGAGACGCCCGCATTGTTCACCAGAATATCGATCCGTCCGAAATCAGCGGCAATCTGCGCGACCGTGCGGGCGATTGCGTCGCCATCCGCCACGTCGAGCGCATAGGCACGTGCGTCGAAGCCGCATTCGGCGGCCACGGCCTCGCAAGCGGCAAGATCAAGATCGACGATGGCCACATGCGCGCCCTCGGCCGCGAACAACCGGGCGGTTGCACGTCCCATGCCGCTCGCCGCCCCGGTGACAATCGCGACGCGTCCGGCGATGGAGCGGGAAGGGCTTGGGTGGGTCATCGGACATCTCTCCGGTCTATTCGCGCATTCGTGACAGGGATGACCATTTTATCCAAGCCACGCGCGTGCGAATCTCGCTATGGGGACAGCGGGGTGCGCATTGAAAGCAATGGAGGGAACCACATGAATACTCGCCGTCACTTGTCGCTATCTGTCCTGGCGGGGCTTGCCTTTGCCGCTGCGGTTCCGGCCGCTGCCGAGGACGCGAGTGTCGAAAGGCGCCTCAATGGCGCGGGTCTCAAGTACGAGGTTGATGACGACGGCGATTACAAGCTGACCTTCAATTATTCGGCGGAAGGTCGCACCCAGCTGGTGTTCGTTTCAGGCACGACCCAGACCGTGTCCGGACTGACCGTGCGCGAGGTGTTCTCGCCGGCAGGGCGCGTCGAAAAGGACGGGATCGGCGGCAAGGCGGCGCTCGAACTGCTCGAGGCCTCGGGCCAGCTGAAGATGGGCAGCTGGGAGATCCGCGGCGATGTGCTCTACTTCGTCATCAAGGTGCTCGACAGCGCCACATCGAAAGAGCTTTCGACCATGCTCGACATCGCTGCGGAGACCGCGGACGACAAGGAAATCGAACTTTCGGGCGACCGGGACGACCTCTGAAGGTCGCCCCGGCACCGCAAGCTTACCTGAAGGGCGGCTCGTTAAACGCGCGCAATTTGCGCGAGTGCAGCCGGTCGCCCTCGTCGCGCAGCGCCGAACAGGCGACGATGCCGATCTGGAGGTGGGCGGCGATGGCTTCCTCGTAGAACTTGTTGGCCTGCCCCGGCAGCTTGATCTCGCCATGCAACGGCTTGTCCGAGACACACAGCAGCGTCCCGTAAGGCACGCGGAAGCGGTAGCCCTGCGTGGCGATGGTCGCGCTCTCCATGTCGATCGCGATGGCGCGGCTCTGCGAGAAGCGCTTGGCTGACGAGGAGTAGCGCAGCTCCCAGTTGCGATCATCGGTGGTCACGACCGTGCCGGTGCGCATCCGCTGCTTGAGGTTCGCGCCCTGCACGCCGGAAACGTCCTCGGCTGCCAGCGCCAGCGCCTGCTGCACTTCGGCAATCGGCGGGATCGGCACTTCGGGCGGGAGCACGCAATCGAGCACGTGATCGTCGCGCAGATAGGCGTGGGCGAGAACGAAATCGCCGATCTTCTGGGTCGAACGCAGCCCGCCGCAGTGGCCGATCATCATCCATGCATGGGGACGCAGCACCGCGAGGTGATCGCAGATGGTCTTGGCATTGGATGGGCCGACGCCGATGTTCACCAGCGTGATCCCGCGCCCGTCTTCCCGGATCAGGTGATAGGCGGGCATCTGGTGGCGGCGCCACGCGGTGTCGTTGAGCTGGTTCTGCGCATGAGGGGTCGGCTCGCGGATATCGAGCCCGGCCGCGCCGGTCAGCGCGACATAGCCATTCTGCCCGATCTGCGCAGCGCCCCAGTTCACGAACTCGTCGACATAGCGGTGGTAGTTGGTGAACAGGATGAAGTCCTGAAAATCGCTGACTTCGCTGCCGGTGTAATGCTTGAGCCGCGCGAGCGAATAATCGGTGCGCAGGCCATCAAACAGCGAAAGCGGCATATCGTGATCGCCGTCGATCTCGATCCCGTCAGCCAGCTCGTCGCCGATCAGCGCAAGATCAGTCGACGGGAAGTGCGCGGCAATATCCTGCGGTGCGATCCCGACCATCGCCGCCCCGGCCTCGCCATCGAGCACGTAAGGGAAGGGGATTTCCTGGCGCGAGCGTTCGACCGTGACCTCGATCTCGTATTCGGCGGCGATCAGCTGGAGCTGTTCGGTCAGGTAGTGCGCGAAAAGATCGGGGCGGGTGATGGTGGTGGCGTAGGTGCCCGGCAATTCAAGCCGGCCGAAGGCGCGGCTGCGATCACGCGGGGCGCCGACGCCGTTATAGCGCAAGGTGATTTGCGGATAGGCATAGCTACCGTCGGCACGCTTGCTGGGCGCCGGGACAGTACCGTCGCGCCCGAAGGCGATCACATCGTCGCGCAAGGTGCGAACTGCGTCCTCGTAATGCTGCTGGAGCTGGTCGAGAATGGTCGGAATGTCGATCATGGCAGTTGTTCTGCTCCTTTGTTGTTATCGTTGTATGGCAACACCTTCGCGTGTGTGAGCCCTGTTTACAAGAAGGGCGCGAAGATCGAACCGACCTTCGCGCCCTTCCGCAATTCGTATGGCCGGTAAGGGCCAGAGGCTTATTCGTCGCCGCCGTCGAGCAGCTCGGCCGGGATTTCGCCGGGCTCGAGGCTGGTGTCGATGCGGGTCGCGTCGGCCTGTTCCTCGATCTCGCGCTGTTCGTCGTCGAACATGGCCTTCAGCACGTCGACGCCTTCGCTCTGCAGCTTGGCTTCGTCGTCCGAACGGGCCACGTTGGCCTTGACGGTCACGCGAACTTCGGGGTGCAGGGCGACAGTCACGTCATGCATGCCGATGTTCTTGATCGGCGCGCCGAGGATGACCATGCGCTTGTCCACGGTGTGGCCCTGATCGGCCAGACCGGCGACGATGTCGCGCACGCTGACCGAACCATAAAGCTGGCCGGCGTTCGAAGCGGCGCGGATCAGCACCACTTCTGCGCCTGCCACCTTTTCACCCTGCGCTTCGGCAGCGGTGCGGCGTTCGGCGTTCTCGGTGACCAGCCGCTCGCGGTTGGCTTCGAAG
The DNA here is from genome assembly GCF_025917005.1 of Porphyrobacter sp. ULC335. Classification (NCBI taxonomy): domain Bacteria; kingdom Pseudomonadati; phylum Pseudomonadota; class Alphaproteobacteria; order Sphingomonadales; family Erythrobacteraceae; genus Porphyrobacter; species Porphyrobacter sp. ULC335. Next base: position 2,710,267 of record NZ_CP078091.1, on the reverse strand, counting down.
ACCTTGCGGTTGGCTTCGTTGGCGCGAAGGGCCTTCTTCTGCGGCAGCAGGAAGTTGCGCGCGTAGCCGTCCTTCACAGTGACAACGTCACCGATCGAGCCGAGCTTTTCGATACGCTCAAGGAGAATGATGTTCATTGTATCTTCTCCTACTTCACGATGAACGGCAGCAGGCCGATCTGGCGCGAACGCTTGATCGCCTGGGCCAGTTCACGCTGCTTCTTCGCCGAAACGGCGGTGATGCGCGAAGGCACGATCTTGCCACGCTCGGACATGAAGCCCTGCAGCAGGCGCACGTCCTTGTAATCGATCTTCGGGGCGTCCTTGGCTGCGAACGGGCAGGACTTGCGGCGGCGGAAAAACGGGCGGGCCATCAGTCGCGCTCCTCACGGGTTTCGCGGCGCTTACGCTCGCGTTCGTTCTTGCGCATCATCACGGACGGGCCTTCCTCGTGTTCTTCCACGCGGATGGTCATGTAACGGATGACGTCTTCGTTGATACGGGTCTGACGCTCGAGCTCGGCGACCACCGAACCGGGGGCGTCGATGTTGAGCAGCACGAAATGCGCCTTGCGGTTACGCTCGATCTTATAAGCGAGCGACTTGAGGCCCCAGGTTTCGGTCTTGGTGACCTTGCCGTTGCCGGCCTCGACGATTTCGGTAGCTTGCGCTGCCAGCGCGTCAACCTGAGCCTGGCTCAGATCCTGACGAGCGAGAAAGACGTGCTCGTAAAGAGCCATCTTCGCGTCCTTTCACTTCAATGCCGATCGCTGGCTGATCCGCCCGCGAATGGACGGGGCCCCTCCGGCTTTCTTCGATATATCGCCGGGCGGTTCCCATGCGAAGCGCGGCCCCTTACAGCTTTGGCGCGCAATTGCAAGTCTTGTGCGGAAGGAACAGGCAGGGCACTCGGCGGTTTCACAACGCGCATCACAGGGGAAAAATCCGTGCCGTCAGGACTAGTCGCACTGCTGGACGACATTTCGGTCATCGCCAAGGCCGCGTCCGCCTCGATCGACGATATCGGGGTTGCTGCCAGCCGCGCCGGGGTCAAGACCGCAGGCGTTGTGATCGACGATGCGGCGGTCACGCCCAGCTACGTCACCGGCCTCAGCCCCGCGCGCGAGCTGCCGATTATCTGGAAGATCACCAAGGGCAGTCTGAAGAACAAGCTGCTGTTCCTGTTGCCGGGCGCATTGTTGCTGTCGGAGTTCCTTCCATCGGCGATTATCTGGCTGCTGATGATCGGCGGCGCGTTCCTGTGTTACGAAGGCGCAGAGAAGGTGATGGAGAAACTCGGCGCGGCCAAGCACGGCGCCACGCTTGAGGACGAGATTACCGATCCGGTCGCCTTCGAGAACGAGCGCGTGGGCGGGGCGATCCGTACCGACTTCATCCTTTCTGCCGAGATCATGGCGATCGCCCTCAACGAAGTGGCTGACGAGACGCTGGTGATGCGCGGTGTGGTGCTGGCGGTGGTTGCCATCGCGGTCACTGTGGCGGTGTACGGCGCGGTTGCGGGCATCGTGAAGATCGACGATCTGGGGCTTTATCTCACCAAGCAGGCCAGCAACGCCAAGCAGGCGTTCGGGCGGTTCCTGCTGCGCTTTGTTCCGAAGCTGCTGGTCGCACTGTCGGTGATCGGCACGCTGGCGATGCTGTGGGTGGGCGGCGGGATCATCGTCCACGGTACACACGAAGTCGGCTTCCATGCGATTTACGACATCATTCACGGCGCGGAATATGCCGTGAAGGGGGCGACCGGTGGCGTGGGCGGCGTGCTGGGGTGGCTGACCTATGCCGGTCTGTCGGCGGTGCTGGGGTTGATCCTCGGCAGCGCTATCGCTTTCGTCCTGCACAAAGTGCTGGGTGTGGGCGCGGACAAGGCGCACTAATCCAGCGGCCATGACCACACCTGTCCTTTACACCTGCGCGCGATCGCGGGGTCTGCGTGCGACCTGGGCTGCCGAAGAGGCGGGCGTCGAGATCGACCTCAAGATCCTCCCGTTCCCGCCGCGCTACCTCGCGCCCGAATACATGGCGGTGAACCCGCTCGGCACGGTGCCGATGCTGGTCGATGGCGAGACGCGGATGACCGAAAGCTGTGCAATCGCGCACTACCTCGCCACGCGAGAGGGCTACACCCCGCTGGCCATCGCACCGGGCGAGCGCGACTACGGCGAGTACCTCGACTACACCTACCACGCCGACGCTACGATCACCTTCCCGCAGACGGTCTATATGCGCTTCTGTCTGTTCGAGAAGGACAAGGGGCTACAGGAGGCGGGCCACGCCTATGCCAAGTGGTTCCACAAGCGGCTGGTGAAGATTGAGCAGCGCCTCGAAACCCGCGAATTCCTCTGCGCCGACCGCTTCACCGTGGCGGACATCTGCGTCGGTTACGCGCTGATCCTTGCCCAGAGCGTGGGGCTGGACGAAGGCGTGCCGGACAGCCTCAAGGCCTACCGCGCGCGGCTGACCGCGCGTCCGGGCTATCAGCGGGCCTTTGCGCGGGAGGAAGAGGGACGACTGGCGCTCGACACCGGCAGCGCGTAAACCGTCGCTTCCCGTCTGCGGTGCTGCCTGCATCCGCGACGATATCCGAGCAAGGGGAAGCATGGTCGATACGATTCCCGAGCGAGGCGAAGAACGCCGCGCGATGCGCTGGATCGATAGCCTGCCGCTGACGCGATATGGTCAGGCATTCAATCTGGCCGCCACTCTCGTCATCGTCGTTGTGGCTTGGCAGTCCCGCGTCCTTCTGGATGACGCGCTGCCGCCCGGTTTCCCCTACCTTACGTTTTTTCCGGCAGTAATCCTGACCTCGTTCCTGTTCGGGGTGCGGCTGGGTTGCCTGTCCGCCCTGCTGTGCGGCGCGCTGGCCTGGTACAACTTCATCCCGCCGTTCCGTTCTTTCAGGCTCGCCGGGAATGAGGTGGCCCTGGGATTGTATGTTTTTGTTGTGTCGACTGAAATGGCACTGATCCATGGAATGCAAACGGCCAATCGGCAGCTGCGAAAAGAGCGCCAGATCAGCCAGGACCTTGCCGCAGCAAAGGCGCAAGTGGCCGAGGATCTTCAGAAGCGGGCTGAAGAACGCATGCAAGCTGTCGTGGCCCTGCGCGAAAGCGAAGTGAAAACGCATCTCGCCACGCAGACGGCCGGGATCGGGCTGTGGCAATGGCACATCCCGACCGGCAATGTGCACTGGGACAACACGATGTTCGAGCTGTACGGCATTACGCCGACGCCTGACGGGTCGGTGCAATATTCGGACTACATTGCGAGCGTTCATCCCGATGACGCAGCAGATCAGGACACCGTGCTGCAGCAAACCGTTGCCCAGTGCGCAGAGAGCACGCGCGAGTTCCGGATCAGACGTGGTGACGACGGCCGCGTGCGCCATCTGCGCGCTGTGGAAATCGCGCGGGCTGGCCCCGACGGGAAAACCGAGTGGCTTGTCGGCACCAACCTCGATGTCACCGAGCAGAAAAGCCGCGAGCGTCACGTTCAGCTGCTGCTGGGCGAGGTGAACCATCGTTCGAAGAACCTGCTGGCGGTGGTGCTGTCTGTGGCCAAACGGACGAGCGGTGAGAACCACGACGACTTTATCCAGAACTTCAATGCGCGGATCCAGTCGTTGGCAGCAGGGCAGGATCTGCTCGTCAAAAACGAATGGAAGGGTGTCGGGCTGAAAGCCTTGATCAGTGCACAATTGGGCCATTTCAAGGATCTGATCGGTGATCGCATCCTGCTGTCCGGCGACGATATTCCCCTGTCTTCCACTGCCGTTCAGGCCTTGGGCATGACGATCCACGAACTCGTCACCAATGCCAGCAAATATGGTGCATTGTCCGCGGATCGCGGCCGCATCACCCTCGATTGGCGGCGTGTTCATGGCGAACATGGCGACCGGTTTGTCATGACCTGGGTCGAAACTGATGGCCCGCCGGTGGCCGCGCCGACACGAAGGGGCTTTGGTTCAACCGTGACAGGCGATATGGTCCGCGCGAGTTTGGATGCGGAGGTCGAATGTGACTTCGCGCCATCCGGCTTGTCTTGGAAGCTCGACTCGTCCCTGACTGCAATCGTTGAGCAGGAGCCAACATGAAACCGGATCAACGAGCAGACTTTCGATGAATCCGCGGATCCTCGTCGTCGAAGATGAGTTTCTCATCGCGCAGGACATCGCAGACGCTTTGAGGCTTGGCGGCTTCGAGGTGTTGGGGCCATGCCCGACCGTCGAAAAGGCGCTGGCCTACCTTGACGATTCCGCTCGCTGCGATGCGGCGGTTCTCGACGTGTCTTTACGGAACCAGAGCTCGCTGCCGGTCGCAAAATTGCTGACAGAGCTGGGCATTCCCTTTGCGGTCGTGACAGGTTTCAGTCCGGGCCAGCTGCCTGCGGAGATGGCGGGGGTGCCCGTGCTGACAAAGCCTTGGGACAATATGGAACTTGTGAAGGTGATGCAGCGGCTCTTATCGCCCGGTTGATTTTCTTCGCTGGCCGGATGGCCTCGCTCAGGCAGCCTGATCGGGCGAGACGGGCCTTGCCGAAAGCTCGCGCCGCAGCAACTTGCCGATGGGATCGCGCGGCAGCTGGTCGACGAATTCGATATATCGGGGCCGCTTGTATCCTGCGATCTGGCCCTTGAAGCGCGCGGTGATGTCTTCGCGGGTGAGAGTGTGGCCGGGTCTCAGCACCACGAAGGCCTTCACCGCCTCGCCCCACTGCTTGTCCGGCACGCCGCAGCAGCCCGCGTCGGCGACCTCGGGCATGGCGGCGAACACCGCGTCGACCTCGGCCGGATAGACATTCTCTCCGCCGGTCTTGATCAGCTCCTTGGCGCGGCCAAGCAGATAGCCGCGCCCGCGCGCGTCCATGGTTCCGAGATCGCCGGTGCGCAGCCAGCCGTGGCCCAATGCCGCCTCGCTCGCTTCAGGATTGCGCCAGTAGCCGAGCATCACGGATGGTCCGCGCAGGCACAACTCGCCCTCCTCGCCCGGGGGAAGGTGATTGCCCTCCGGATCGAGCACGGTCATGGTCACGTGCGGCAGCGTCCACCCGATCGAGCGGGGTGCTTCGAGCATATCGGGGTAGTCCATGAAGGTCGCAAAGCCGCAAATCTCGGTCTGGCCGTAGCCGCCGACGACGCGGGCATCCCATTCCTTTTCGATGAACTCGTACATCTGCGGGCGGCCCATGCCGGCGCCCCCGGTGTAATTGGTGAGCGGCATCACGCCATTGCGGATGGGCTCCATTGCCTGCCACGGGAAAGAGATGGTCGGGAAGGCGCTGGTGGTGGTGCAGCCTTCGCGGTGGAGCAGATCGAGGATGGCCGCGTTATCATCGTCGCGGCCCGCGAACACCGATGTGCCGCCGCAAGCGAGCATCGCGGCGACCTGCTGCATGCCGACGACATGGAACAGCGGATTGACCGAAAGCAGCACCTCGTTGTGCGTGAAGCGCCGGTGCTGTGCAAAGCCGAGCGCGCTGGCGGCAACCGCGCTCCCGGCCTGAAGGCAGCCCTTGGGCCGTCCGGTCGTGCCGCTGGTATACATCATGTAGATCGGGCGTTCGGGCGCGAGGTCGAGACCCAGATCGAAGGCGTGGGGGGCCGGGGGGAGGGCGGTTGATGCGGCGGTTTCGAAATGCCCGTCCGCCGCATGGGCCTCGTCCACCATGTGCAACTCTCCCGCCTCGGCCCCGTCCAGCAAGGCGGCAAAGCGCGGGTTGGCGAAGGTCATTGCGGGCTCGGCATTGCCGCAAATCCACGCAATTTCGGCCGGGGCGAGCCGCCAGTTGAGCAGCACCGCAATCGCCCCGATCCGGCCGGATGCGAGCAGGATGGTGAGGAACGGCGCTCCATCGGTCAGCAGCAGCGCGATACGATCACCGGGGCCAATGCCGCGCGCCAGCATCCATTGCGCAAGGTTGGTGACGCGGGCGTCAAGCTCGGCCCAGGTCAGGCGCTGGTCGCCGTCGACGGTCGCAAGGCGGTGGGCATAGCGTGCAGCGCAGTTCGCCAGCAGCGTGTCGAGGGAGAAGTCGCGGGGATGCATGGCCGCAAACTAGCCTCGCATAGCCTCCTCAGCCATCAGCGATTTTGGGAATGGGCCTCGCCAAGATCGAGGCCGCAGCGCGTGCAGGTGCGATTGGGCCAGGGTACGACGAAGACCCCGCGGAAGAACGCATTCTTGCCGCAGCGAGGACAATTGAAGCGCCGCATCGGCACATTGGCGATGATCAGCAACATGATAGCCGCCGCAAAGGCGATTGTGGAATGACCATAGAACCGGTCAACTCCCACCACCAGCAGCACCGCCAGTGCGAGCACCCCCAGCATCCTCCAGGCGTGGCGCGCGGCGCGGGCGTAGAGACTCAGGTCAGGCGGGCGAGGATCGATCGCGCGAACTCCGTCAAAGTGTCGTCACGCGCACCCATCACCACGACCCGGTCACCCGGGCGGGCAAGCGCGATGATGCGCTCACCGCAGTCGGCGCGGTCGGGGATGTGTTCGGCATGCCCCCCGGCGGAGTTGATGAGACCGACAATCCGGCCGCTCCCCTCGCTGCGATCGACCGTGCCGCCAAAGTAGACAGGATCGCACAGGATCGTGATGTCGTCCGGCCCAAGCTCGCGCGCAAAGGTCTGCGCCAGCTCGGCACCCATTTGCCGTAAGGGTCCGTAGCCATGAGGCTGGAAGAAAGCGATGACCCGGCCCTGTGTCGCCTTCAAGGTGCGAAGGGTGGCGGCGCATTTCTCGGGGTTATGCCCGAAATCGTCGATCACCGTAGTCCCCGAAGGCGAGGTGCCGATCACATCGAACCGCCGCGCCAGTCCCTTGAAGCTGCGCAATGCATAGGCGGCATGGCCGACACTGATCCCCGCCGCGCTCGCCGCGGCTATGGCCGCCAGCGCGTTTGAAAGGTTGTGCAGCCCCGGCATTGGCAGGATCAGCGGAAAGACCTCGCGATTGCGGTTGTTGACGACGGCCGCACGGATGCCGAGTTCGCTCTGGTCGATGGAATCCGGATCCACAGTAATGTCGACACCACGCGCCTTGATGCCGAATGTCACTTTCGCTCCGGCACGCGGGACCAGATATCCAGCCTCCGGACTGTCGCAATTGATCACCGCAGTTCCTGCCGTCCCGACGTAATCGCCGAACAGCACCCTGAGCTCCTCGATGCTCTTGTGATCGAGGCTGACATTCAGCAGCACGCCGATCGTCGGCCGGTAGAGCGCGATCGACCCGTCGCTTTCATCCACTTCGCTGACAAACAATTCGCGCGATCCGATCCGCGCACTGGTGAAGGGGTTGGAAGCGGAGACGAAGTTCTTCATCACCGCGCCGTTCATCACTGTCGGTTGGTGACCGACTTCGGAGAGGATCCAGGCGATCATTCCCGTCACGGTCGACTTGCCCGAGGTCCCTCCCACCGCGACCGAGAAATCGGCTGCGTTGAACAGGCGCGAGAGCAGTTCGGCGCGGCTCATTCGTTCGCAGCCCAGCGCTTTGGCGCGGGCGACTTCGGGCACGGTATCCTCGATCGCGGCCGAGGCGACCAACACCTGATTGGCCGAAGTCACGCCGCTTCCGTCCTGCGGGTACAGCGCAAAGCCATTAGCTTCGAGCCAGGCGAACTTTTCGGGACTGCGGCCCTGGTCGCGGCTGCGATCCGAGCCTGCGACCGGATGGCCAAGCCCGTGCGCGATCTGCGCCAGCGGCAACATCCCGGACCCGCCGATGCCGCAGAAGAACAGCGGGCGTTGTGAAAACGACCCGGCCTTGACCCCATTATCCATATCCAGCTTGGTTATTGGCTTGCGCGCCCCCTGACAAGCGCCATAGGCTGGGCGCCATGACGAATATCGCCATCTGTGCGCCAGCCACGCCGATCACCCGCGATCATCAGACAGCACTCGAACAGCTGGTTGCTGCCGAGTTCCCCAGACACCGCGTGACCTTTCACGACCAGTGTTTCGAGCGGGAAGGGCATTTTGCAGGCGATGACCTGCGGCGCCTGACCGCACTGCTCGAATGCGCCAATGATCCCGCCTTCGACGTCGTGTGGTTTGCCAAGGGCGGTTATGGTTCGAACCGGATCGCCGAAGCTGCCGTTGCGCAGATGAACGCTGCGGCGCGGGCCAAGACCTATGTCGGCTTTTCCGATGCAGGCTATCTTCTCGCCGCGCTCTACCGCGCCGGGATCGGCCAGAGCGTGCATGGCTCCATGCCGGTCAGTGCGCGGTCGGAAGGCGGGCGCGAGGCGATCCGGCGGGTGCTCAAGTGGCTGGGAGGCGATACCAGCGGCGTCGAGCCGAGCCTTGATGGCACGACGCCTGCGGCGGCCTTCAACCTCATCACGCTCGCCATGATCGCGGGCACGCCAATGATGCCTGACCTTACCGGTCATGTGGTGATGGTCGAGGAAGTGGCCGAACATCTTTATGCCATCGACCGGATGTTCTTCCACCTTGCCGGAACATTGCCACGCCTTGCCGGACTGCGGCTCGGTTCGGTCACCGATGTGCCGGAAAACTACGTCGAATTCGGCCAGAGCGAGGAAGACATCGCCCGTTTCTGGTGCGCCCGCGCGGGCATCCCCTATCTCGGCCGCGCGCTGATCGGGCATACATCTGCCAACAGGGTTGTGCCCTTCGGCCTTGCCAGCCCGCCCGCCCGGACGTAACGGCGCGCCCCAAAACTCATAAAGAGGGTCGTCGATGCGCGCGTTCATTTTTCCGGGTCAAGGCAGCCAGAAAATCGGCATGGGCGCGGAGCTCGCCGAAGCGAGCGCAGCGGCGCGCGACGTGTTCGGCGAGGTGGACGAGGCGCTGAAGCAGAAGCTTTCGGTGCTGATGTTTGGCGGGCCGGAAGAAGAGCTGACCCTCACCGAGAACGCGCAGCCTGCGATCATGGCCAATGCGATCGCGACCCAGCGGGTGCTGGCGCGGGACTTTGGGCTGGCGACCAATATGACGGCCGATTGCGTAGCGGGCCATTCGCTGGGTGAATACACCGCGCTCTGCGCGGTCGCCGCGTTCGATCTGGCGACCACTGCACGGCTGCTCAAATTGCGCGGTCAGGCGATGCAGGCGGCGGTTCCGGTCGGCGAAGGCGCGATGGCGGCATTGCTGGGGGCCGATATCGAAAAGGCAAGCGCGCTCGCTGCTGCGGCGGCACAGGGTGAGATCTGCGAAGTAGCCAATGACAATGACCCCTCGCAGGTCGTCATATCGGGGCACAAGGGCGCGATTGAGCGCGCGATTGCGCTGGTCAAGGATTTCGAGATCAAGCGCGGCGTGCTGCTTCCCGTGTCAGCCCCTTTCCACTGCTCGCTTATGCAACCGGCGGCAGACCGCATGGCCGAGGCTCTGGCTGGTACGCTGATAGAGGCCTTTGCCCTCCCGCTTTATGCCAACGTCACCGCTGCTGCCCTGACCGACCCCGATGCCGAACGTGCACTGCTGGTCGAGCAGGTGACTGGCCGCGTGCGCTGGCGCGAAAGCGTGCTTGCCATGCGGGCCGATGGCGTGGAAAGCTTCGTCGAACTGGGCGGCAAGGTGGTCGGGCCGATGGTCAGCCGCACCGACAAGGAGGCGCAGGTGACGAGCCTTGTGACCATGCAGGATATTGAGGCCTTCGCGAAGGAGATGACGTGATGCGTGGAATGCTTTTTCTGGCCGGTGCTGCCCTGACGCTGGCTTCTCCTGCCGCTGCAGGCGATACGGGTGAGCTTGCGTGCCTCGAAAAGACTTATACCGCCGCGCAGCGGGCTGAGCTGAATGGTCTGATCGGCACGGTCAACATTCTCGGCACGGGCGAAGATCCCGCGCTGGCGAGGCTTGCCGAGCTGGTGACAACCACCGCTTCGGCATGCGCCGCGCAGCTTGACTGGAGCGAGGCTGAACTGCAGCCCGCATTGCTGTTCGAATTCGGGCGCCTGATGGAAGCGGGTTTCCTGCGCAACGACAAGCTGACGGAAGACGAGATGGCAGCGATCGACGCTGCACTCGCGACCGGTGACCGGTCCGACCTTTGGGCGGCGCTCGAACAACAGCTGGGTGCCGGCATGGCTGGCGACGCGGACACCGTGAGTGACCAGAACGTCGATATCTTCGGCAGCTTTATTCTGGAAACCGGCGTCGGACTTGATCTGGACAAGGCCGAGCTCGTCGGCGTCTATCTTGCCGCCAAGGCGATGCAGCGCGCCAGTGCCCGCCAGTTTGCTGCGATGTAACGGGAGCTGACCACGATGTTTTCACTCAAGGGCATGAACGCGCTGGTTACCGGAGCATCGGGCGGGATCGGCTCGTCGATTGCCCATGCGCTCGCCAGCCAGGGCGCTCGCCTTGCGCTTTCGGGATCGAACGCGGCCAAGCTGCGCGCCTTCCGTGACGAGCTGAACGAGGCCTATCCGCATCATGACCACGATGGGCACGTGGAAATCACCTGCGATCTGGGCAACACCACGCAGGTCGAAGAGCTGATCCCTGCGATGCTCGATACGCTCGGCACGATGGACGTGCTGGTCAACAATGCCGGCATCACCCGCGATAATCTGGGCATGCGGATGAAGGATGATGAATGGGATCAGGTGATCCGCATCAACCTCGAAGCCAGCTTCCGCCTGATGCGCGCCGCCGCCAAGCCGATGATGAAGGCGCGCTTCGGACGCATCATCAACATCACCAGCGTTGTCGGCGCGACCGGTAATCCCGGGCAGATGAACTATTGTGCGGCCAAGGCAGGTCTGACCGGCATGACCAAGGCCTTCGCGCAGGAAGTCGCCAGCCGCGGGATCACTGCGAACTGCGTCGCCCCGGGCTTCATCCGTACCGCGATGACCGCTGCGCTCGACGAAAAGCAGCAGGCCGCGATCAATGGCCGCATCCCGATGGGCCGGATGGGCGAGGGCGCGGAAATCGGCGCTGCGGTCGCCTTCCTCGCCAGTCGCGAGGCAGCTTACGTGACGGGCGAGACCCTCCACGTGAATGGCGGGATGGCAATGCTGGGCTAACGGCGGCACGGGCCGTGCTGATTGGGGGGGTACAAAGATGAAGTCGATCATGACCGCGGCGTTCGCGGTGCTTGCCCTGGTGCCCATGGCTCCTGCCCAGGCGCTGACCCCCGCTCAGGAGGACTGCGTGGGGCTTGGCATGCCCGAGGCTCTCCAAAGCCAGCTTGTCGATGAAATGCTGGCCAATGACAGCGGGGCGCAAACCACCGAAAAGATCATGGCGCTGGCAAAGGAATGCGCAGTCAAGACTGACGTCGCCCCAGCCAAGCATGACGCCTATATCAACTTTGCCGTGGCCAACGCGATCGTGCTGGAGGCCGGTGATCGGCTGGACAAGACCGGATACCCCATCACCACCCTGAATTCCGCGATTGATGCGATGGTGTTTCTCAGCAGCGATACCCAAGTGCCTTACTTCTCGAAGGAAGGGGTCACCGATGCCGGGATCGATTTCCTGTTCAGCTATTTCGACGAAAGGGAGATGAACTTCGAACCCAAGGGCGAAGCCAATCTCGTTCTGCTGTCGACCTATCTGGCCAGTGCGGGGAAGATCGTGTCGGTCTATAGTCAGCTTTTCGGCGGATAGTCGCCGGCGCGAACTGCAAAGCGCCCGCCAATAGCCACGGACCCTCCCTTATCCCCAACGGAGTCGCCCCTCGCCAAGTCGCCAGCTTGCCCGTACCGTGGTGCGCGCTAAGGTTTCAGGCACTTTTCCGGCGCTTGAGGGCGATTCCTTTGCCCCTCTGCCATATACAGGACCGATAGGGACTAGCGATGAAGGCCACGATCGAACGCGCGACGCTGCTGCGGTGCCTTTCCCATGTTCAATCCGTGGTGGAGCGCCGCAATACGATTCCCATCCTTTCCAACGTGCTGATCGACGCCAGCGATGGCGGTTCTGTGCGGGTCATGGCGACCGATCTCGATCTGCAGGTCGTTGAAACCATGGCTGCCGCCTCGGTCGATCAGGCCGGTGCCATCACCGTGTCGGCACACCTGCTGTTCGACATTGCGCGCAAGCTGCCCGAGGGGAGCCAGGTCAGCCTCACCACCAGCGACAACCGTCTCGAGGTCAAGGCCGGCCGTTCGAACTTCAAGCTGCCGACGCTGCCGCGTGACGACTTCCCGGTGATTGTCGAAGGCGACCTGCCGACCAGCTTTGAATTGCCGGCGCGGCTTCTGGCCGAACTGATCGACCGAACCCGCTTCGCGATCTCAACCGAGGAAACGCGCTACTATCTCAACGGCATTTTCCTGCACGTGACCGACGAGGACGAGCCGCTGCTCAAGGCCGCGGCCACCGATGGCCACCGTCTCGCCCGCTTCACCGTGCCGCGCCCCGAAGGCGCTGCCGGGATGCCCGACGTGATCGTGCCGCGCAAAGCCGTGGGCGAACTGCGCAAACTTCTGGACGAGGCGCTCGATAGCAACGTGCTGATCGACCTCAGCGCCAGCAAGATCCGCTTCACGATGGGCGGCGAGGGCGGCGTGGTGCTCACCAGCAAGCTGATCGACGGCACCTTCCCCGATTACAGCCGCGTCATCCCGACCGCGAATGACAAGCTGCTGAAGGTCGATCCCAAGCTGTTCTTCTCGGGTGTTGACCGCGTGGCGACCATCGCCACCGAAAAGACCCGCGCGGTGAAGATCGGGCTGGATCAGGACCGCGTGACGCTGTCCGTCACCTCGCCCGACAACGGGACCGCCGCAGAGGAAATCGCTGCCGATTACCGCGCCGAAGCGCTGGAGATCGGCTTCAACGCGAATTACCTCAAGGACATCCTCGGCCAGATCGACAGCGACACGGTGGAGCTCCACTTGGCCGATGCAGGCGCGCCGACGCTGATCCGCGAGAACGAACAGGCCCGCGCGCTCTATGTGCTGATGCCGATGCGGGTGTGATCCCCGCCGCCTAGGAGGGGAATTGCCCATGAATGCTGTTCAGGTTCACGTCCGCAAGGCGGCTCTGACCGATGCCGTCTTGGCCGAAGTGCCGGTTGGCGATCTGCCGGATGGCGCGGTGCGATTGGCCATCGAGAGTTTCTCGGTCACCGCGAACAATGTTACCTACGCCGTGGCTGGGGACAGCTTCAAATATTGGGACTTCTTCCCCGCGCCTGAAGGCATGGGCATTGTGCCGATGTGGGGCCATGCGCGCGTGATCGAAAGCCGTCATCCGGATATCGCCGAGGGCGAGCGGGTCTATGGCTACCTGCCGATGGCGAGCCATCTTGATGTGATCCCCGGACGGATCAGCGCAGGCGGTTTCATGGACACCGCAGCGCACCGCCAGCCGATGAGCCCGATCTACAACAATTACACGCGGCTTGCGGCCGACCCGGAGCATGATCCCGCGCGTGAGGCGGAGCGGATGATCTTCGGCCCGCTATTCCGCACCGGCTTCCTGATCGAATACTTCCTGCGTGCACAGGACTGGTTCGGGACGGAGCAGCTGATCGTCACCAGCGCCTCGTCCAAGACCGCGCTGGGCCTCGCCAGCGTTGCGCGCCAGACCTCGCCGGGGATCAGGCGGGTGGGGCTGACCTCGAAAAGCAATGTCGGCTTTGTCAGCGCGACGGGGCTGTATGATGAGGTGCTCGCCTATGACGATCTGGAGCGCTTGCCTGTCCTGCGCAGCGTGAGTGTCGATTTTGCGGGAAACGCGGAATTGCTGGGACAGGTGCATCGCCACTTTGACGCTGCGCTCGCCCATTCGGCGCTGGTGGGCATGACCCATATCGAAGCGCGATCGACCTTCGGCGGAGGCGGGGCGCCGCTGCCCGGGCCCAAGCCCGCGCTGTTCTTCGCGCCCGATCACGCTGTGGCGTTTTTCAAGGCGCACGGGCCGGAGGAGGGCGGCAGGCTGGTCGCCGCTGCTTGGCACGAGTTCCTGAAGGCCGCCGATGGCACCGTGGCGATCGAGCGCCACGCCGGTCTCGATGCCGCGCGTACGGTGTTTACCGCCATGGTCGCTGGTCAGATCGACCCTGCAAAGGGCATCGTGATCGCGCCCTGACGCACCACACCGGCGCGCGTTGCGAACCCGCTCTATTGGGCAAGGAAGTAAGAATGCATTTCGGATTGGCCGCCCGTGGGCTCGCCTTTGGACTTGTAGGATTGGCTGGCTGGTCCAGCCCGCTTGCCGCGCAGGACGCGGGCGCATGGCGGCTTGTGCCGGAAACCGACCTTTCCGCCATGCTCGATTGTTTCGAGACGAGCGGTCAGACGCTGGTGTCCGCGCACCGCGGCGGCCCGACACCCGGCCTACCGGAAAACGCAATTCCGACGATGGACGCGCTGCTGGCCGCTGTGCCTGCGATCATGGAGGTCGATGTGGGGCAGAGCGCGGACGGTGTGCTGTTCCTGCTTCACGATGACCGGCTCGATCGCACGACCACCGGAACCGGCGAAGCTGCGGCGCAGGATTGGGCCACGCTCAGCCGATTGAAACTGAAAGACAACTGGGGATGGATCACGCCCTATGCGATCCCGACGCTGGCCGATGCGCTTGTCTGGGCCAAGGGGCGCACCGTTCTCCAGATCGACTTCAAGCGATCGGCCAACATCGACAAGGTGGTCGCTGCGATCCGCGAGGCCGGAATGGGCGGCAACGTGGTCCTGATCGCCTATTCGGTCGAACAGGCAGCAAGCCTCCACCGCGCCGCGCCTGAAATGCTGCTCTCTGTTTCGATCGATGCGCCCGGTGACGTTGCAGCACTGGCCGCTGCCGGCATCCCGAAGGCACGGATGGTGGCCTTTACCGGCACGCGCCTGCCCCGACCGGAACTCTACCGCGAACTTGACCAGCAGGACATCGAGGTAATTTTCGGCACCCTCGGCCGCCCGCCACGATCAATCGATGCGGTGATTGACCGGTTGGGCACGGACGAACGCTATGCCGAGCTTGGCAAGGAGGGTGTCGACATCCTCGCCACCGACCGCCCGCGCGAAGCCGCCGCCGCTTTGACTGAGGCCGGGCGGTTGCCCAAGCCGGGGCAGTGCGGCGTCAGCCGGGGCGGGTAAGTTCCGCCACCGGCTTTAAGCCACTCCCGGATCACCGGTTCGCGCGATCCTGTCCGGTTGGCCGGGTCAGGCCGCCGCGCGTTTGGTTTCCTTGGCCGTGTCGGGCGAATCCAGAAATTCGCGGATCGCCGCCACGCTCTCGTCCGAATGAGTCAGCAGGAACAGGTGCCCGCCGCCTGCAAAGGTAATGAGCCGCGAATTGGGGATCATCGCGTTGAGGATCTTGCCGTTAACGACGGGGACGATCTGATCATCCTCACCCATCATGATCAGCGTTTCCTTCTTCATGAAGGGCAGCGCTGGCAGGCTGCTCCAGCCCATCATGCACATCAGCTGGTACATGTATCCACGCGGTGAGGGGGGCTTCAGCCGGCTGATGTGGCTGGACTTGTGGTCCTGATCGCCCGTCTTGGTCAGCCCGCCGTAAAGCGTCTTGAAGTGCTTCGCCATGAACTCGGGGTCCACGTAGCGGCGCGGGTCGGCCATCTTGGTGAAGGCGGCCGGATTGCCCGGCACCATCAGCATTCCCGGCGTGGTCGCGATCAAGGTCAACCGCCGTGTTCGCCCCGGATGCTGGAGCGCGAAGTGCTGCGCCATCGCGCCGCCCCACGACACACCCATGACGTCGACTTCATCGAGACCATATTTCGCCAGCAGCTGCGAAGCCGTCCAGCTCATGGTGAAGGGGTTGTAGGGGATCAGCGGATCGGGTGATTCGCCCGTGCCCGGCATGTCGAACATCAGGAACCCGCGTTCGGGCATGGTAGCGGCAAGCGGGGCGACAGCCTCGATATTGGCACCGATGCCGTTGAAGAACAAAACCGGCAGATGATCGGAGGGCATATCGAGCCGCCAGGCAGCAGTCCGTAGCGTCCGGCCGCCGACTTGCTCCATCGAGACGACTGCGTCGTCCATGGGATTGGTCACGTATTCACGTCCTTTCTCACGCCCCGGAAGTGGGGCGGGTTGGGCGCGCACGTCGATCCCTAAACGCGCGCGCCCACAAACTTGCGCAAGCTGGCAGCTACCCCCCGGTAACCCCTGCGCTCCGATACAATATCAGACTTCCTCTATAACGTAGAGTCCCGGTGCGGCTTCCATCGTAGGATAGGTAGCATTGCCAAGGCTGGTGGGTGCGGCCTTCTTCTTGCCCGAGCGTGCCTGCACCCACTCCATCCACAGCGGCCACCAGCTTCCCTTGACCTCTTCGGTGCCCTGCAACCACTCGTCTGCGGTGGGCGGAAGCTTGCCCTTCTTGGCCTGCACGAAGTACTTGGCCTTGGGGTTGGTTGGGGGATTGAGGATCGCCTGCATGTGGCCAGACTGGGACAGGACGTAGGTGACGTCCTTGGATCCGAACAGCTGGGTCGACCGGTACGTCGCCTTCCACGGGGTGATATGATCGGTCACGCCGCCAAGGATGAACAGATCGGCGGTGACCTTGCTGAGATCGACCTTGTGCCCTGCCATCTCGACCTCGCCCTGCTTGGTGAAGGCGAGAGTTTCGAACAGCGTCAGGAAGTCGCCCATCAGGGTGGAGGACAGGTTGGTCGCATCTGCATTCCAGAACAGCACGTCGAAGGCCGGCGGGTCTTGGCCGAGCAGGTAGTTGTTGATGACGTAGTTCCAGATGAGATCATTGGGCCGCAGCCACGCGAAGCCGCGCGCCAGATCGTCTGCCTTGATCACGCCCGCCTTCATCGCGCGCTGCCGCGCCAGCTGCATCCCGTTCTCGCTGACCAGCGAGCCGGCTTCGATATCTGTCGGCTTGGGGTGAAGCACGCAGACCATCAGCGTCAGCGTGCCGAGCACCGGATTGCCGGTCGCCGCGAGCTTCGATGCCAGCACCGAAGCCGTCTGCCCGCCTGAGCACCCGGCCGACACGTTGACCTTCTTGGAGCCGCTGATCGCCGAGACCACTTCAAGCGCTTTCTCGCAGGCCGCGATATAATCGTCCATGCCCCAGTGGCCCTGCTCCTTTGAGGGGTTGCGCCACGAGATCACGAAAGTCTGCACGCCGTTGTCGACCTGCCACTTGATGACTGATTTGTCGGGGCTCAGATCGTTGATGTACATCTTGTTGATCTGCGGCGGGATCGTCAGCTGCGGGATCTCGTAAACCTCGTCGGTCGTGGGCGCGTATTGCAGCACCTCCATGATCTCGTCACGGTAGACCACATTGCCCTTCGAGATCGCAATGTTCTCGCCCAGCTTGAAGGGGCGCTTGTCGACCTGGCTGACCATGCCCTTGTTATGGACCAGATCGTTATACGCGTTCTGGAGCCCCTTGATGAGGCTGAGACCGCCGGAATTGATGACCTGCTTTTGCGCTGTGGGGTTGCCGATCAGCGTGTTGGTGGGGGCCAGACCATCGAGAATGATGTTGGCGATGAAGTTGGCGCGATTCCGCTCAAGCTCGTCGAGCTCCAGATCTTCGAGCCAGCCTTTCATGCCCTTCTGCACGGCGAGATAATACTGCGCGCCGGCGCGGAAGAACGGGTTGTACTGCCACGCAGGATCCATGAACCGCTTGTCCTTGGGATCGGGGGCGAGTTCGCTCTTGCCGGTCAGGATCTTGACCATGTCCTGCGCCATTGCCGTCGAATGCCGGATGAAGCGGCTGGGGTCGGACGCAGTCTCGCGCAGCAGCAAAGCGACAGCGCTGACGAAATCCTCGCGAGCGACGCCGATGAGCGGCCCCAGAGCATTGGTGGACTGGGCTGCTTCGTTCTCGAGCTTCACTTCGCTGCGTGCCATGGAATCCCCTTTTTGCTGACCTTGCGCCCGCCGTTTCTGACGGCATTCTGTTAACGCGGTCTCGCCGTCCAGAATGCCGCTTCAAGTGCCAAGTTGCAAGCGCGCTAACGGGGGCGATCTCGTCCGGCGTATCGGCAATGGTTGAAGTATTAAGCATCGCGATTAACGCTTTCATCAGCCATCCCGAGGCAAGAGCGAGCGATGGCCGGGGAACCTATCCGAAAATTTGCAGCGCGCAGTTCGCGCGTGCGAGGCTCCGGGCCGGATCTGCGATCTGTCGCCGTTGCCGAACCGGCTGAAACAGACGCGCGCGGGCGCGGGGATCGGCGCGGAAGCGCGCGTGTGCACGCGGAAACGTCGGGTGCGCTGCACCGCGCAATCGACGAGCCAGCCAGCGAGCAGGTTTTCTTTCTTCCCCGAGAGGCGGGCGGCATGACGCTGTTCCTGCTGGCGGCCTACGGTATCGCGCTTGTCGTCTTTCGGGATCTGCCTTCAAACACAACGATGGGTTTCGCGCTGGCGTCAGCCGCGCTGTTTGCCTGCGGACCGCTTTTTGCAGCGACTGAACGTCAGGCCGAGAAGTTCGGTGCGCTGCAAGTTGCAAGCGTGATCTTGGGTATCGTTCTGCCAATGGCCTGCTCCGGCGTCGCGCTGGCCTTGTGGGTTGGCGAGGGGCTGCCTTGGCAGTGGGCCATCGGCACGCTGGTGTGCATCAACGCCGCTGCCGCCGCGCTGTTCGACATGCGGATCATTTCGCTGTTCTGCGGCAAGATCGCCAGCTGGGCGGGCTTTGCCGTGCTTGTCCCCGGTACGGTCACATTTGGTGCTGTCATCGCCGCCGCACTGACATTGTCGCTGATAGCGCGGCTCGAGTGGAACGCTGTCCAGAAGCGCCGCCTCGCACGCGAAGCGCGCGAGCGTGTTGCCGCGCGCGCCGAGGATATTCTGCGCAGCTTCGAGGAGACCGGGCAGGGCTGGTTCTGGGAAACCGACCGCCGCGGACTAATCACCTACATCTCGCCCAAGGCGGCGATGGCGCTGGGCAAGAGCACTGCCGAGGTTGTCGGCCGGCCGCTCAGCGAAATCGTCGATCCCACGCTCGGCTCCGCCGATGCCGAACGGACGCTGGCCTTCCACCTTTCAGCCCGTTCGGCGTTCCACGATGTCGAGGTGCGTGCCGCCACCAGAGGGGACGAGCGCTGGTGGGCGCTTGCGGGACGGCCGGTTTACGATAGCTACAAGAATTATTGCGGTTTTCGCGGCCACGGCACTGACCTGACCGAAAAGCGGCGCAGCGACCAGCAGGTCTCGCGCCTTGCCCACTATGACTCCCTTACAGGTCTCGCCAACCGTGTGCAGATGAGCCAGGCGCTTGAGCAGATCCTCGCCGCACCCAGTGCCCGCGAGCGGGCGTGCGGGGTGCTGATGCTTGACCTCGACCGCTTCAAGCACGTTAACGATACGCTCGGCCATCCCGCGGGCGATGCCTTGCTGAAGCAGGTTGCGCAGCGGCTTGAGCGTTCGATCGGCGGGGCAGGGCGGTGCGGGCGGCTGGGCGGCGACGAATTCCAGGTGATTGTCCCGGGCCATCAGGGTCGCGATACACTTGGCCACATGGCGCAAGAAATCATTGCGGCGCTTTCCCAGCCCTATTCGATCCAGGGGCAAAGCGTGGTGATCGGCGCCTCGGTCGGGATTGCGCTTGCGCCGGAACATGGGTCGACCAGTGACGAGCTGATCCGCAATGTCGACCTTGCGCTCTACGCTGCCAAGGACGCGGGGCGCGGCGTGTTCCGCTTTTATGCCGAGGACCTGCACGCCGCCGCGGAAGAGCGCGCGGAGCTCGAACAGGACCTGCGCGACGCCATCGCCAATGGCGAGTTCGAGCTTTACTACCAGCCGATCGTTTACGCTGCGACCGAGAAGATTGTCGGCTTCGAGGCGTTGATGCGCTGGAACCACCCCAAGCGCGGTTGGCTGAGCCCGGCCAAGTTCGTGCCCATCGCCGAGGATGCCGGGCTGATCGACCGCATGGGCCAATGGGCGCTTCGCACGGCTTGCGCCGACCTTGCCCGATGGCCGCGTTCGATCCGCTGTGCAGTCAATGTGTCCGCGCTGCAATTCTCCAATCCCGAGCTGCCGACCATCGTGGCCAACGCGCTCGCCCATGCGGGGGTCGCGCCTTCGCGCCTTGAACTGGAAATCACTGAAAGCGTGTTCCTGAACGATAATGCTGGCACCGATGCCATGTTCAAGGCGTTGAAGCGCGTCGGCGTGAGGCTTGCGCTCGACGATTTCGGGACCGGCTATTCCTCGCTGGGCTATCTCAAGAAAGCGCCGTTCGACAAGATCAAGATCGACCGCAGCTTCGTGCAGGGGGCAACCGAAGAGGGCAGCCGGAACGGTGCGATCATCGCCTCGATCACCAGCCTTGCAGAAGCACTGCACATGGATACCACCGCAGAGGGCGTAGAGACGCTGGACGAGCTCGAGCTCGTGCGCCTGCTCGGCTGTAGCCACATTCAGGGGCACATCTATTTCAAGCCAATGGACGCCTCGGACGCGACAACATTGGTCTCGGGCGATCTGATCGCGGAAGCCGATGGGCCGCAGTCAGCGCGCGCGCCGCGTCAGAACCTGCTGCGGCGCGTTGTGGTGGTGAACAATGGCAATCGCCTCAATGCCACGCTCCGCAATCTGTCAGAGAGCGGAGCGATGATCGAAGGGCTGTGGAATTTGCCGCCAGGCAGTCCGATCAGGATCGAGATTGATGCTGACAAATCGGTTACCGCGCAGGTGCGCTGGTCGCGCGAGAACCGGGTCGGGGTCGAATTCCACGCGCCACTGCGTCGACGTCCGGACGGTTCTCTTGCCGTGCTGAAAGGCGAGCCCGGACAGGCATGTGACTGGTAAACCACGGCCCGAACGCAGAGTTAGCGCCGCGTTAGTTATGTCCGGAAGGCCTCGATCTTAGCGGAAAAATAACCATCGGGCTTTACACCTTGCGAACACGGTCTGGCGACTTGGCACAATGCCGCGCCCAAGGTCTGGAGGATTGCCCGCGAGATGTCCCTCAAGGGTCTCTTGTCATCCCGCAATGGAGCCCCCTGGCGGGGCGCGACGTCGTCCGCCGCTTCGGCGCTGTCCGACGGCGAGCGGCTCGCCATGCTCGACGAGCTCGAGCAATCGGGTCTCGGCTGGTTCTGGGCGAGCGATGCGAGCGGCAACCTCACGTATCTGTCGGGAGCCATTGCGGCTCGGCTTGATGTTCCGCTCGGCGATCTGATCGGTCATGCGATGACCACGATCTTTGCCGCTGCCGACCGGGAAGGGCGTGGCAAGTCGCTCTCGCTCATGCTGGGCGCGCACAAGGGTTTTGCCGGGATGGCGGTGCGCGCGGCGCGAAATCCCGAAGGCGCAGTGCTGCGCCTGTCAGGTCAGCCCGTCACCAGCGCCGACGGCCGCTTCCTCGGCTTCCGCGGCACTGGCACCGACATCACCGAACAATATCACCGCGAGGAAGAAACAGCGCGGCTCGCGCGCTTCGATTCGTTGACCGGCCTTTCGAACCGGCACCGCATGGCGCACCAGATCGAAGCGACACTGACCGCTTTCAAGGCGGCGCGGCGCAGCTGCGCGGTGATGATGATCGACCTCGATCGCTTCAAGCATGTCAATGATACGCTGGGTCACGGGGCAGGGGACGAGCTCCTCAAACAGGTCGCCGCACGGCTTGAGCGGGCGATTGATCGCGAATGCGAGATCGGGCGTCTGGGCGGCGACGAATTCCAGATCATGCTCCCCGACATCGACGACCGCGGTGTGCTCGGCGATCTGGCAATGAAGATCATCACCATGCTGCGCCAGCCTTACAGTCTCGACGACGGGCGCTGCGTGATCGGTGCTTCGGTGGGCATCGCCATAGCTCCCCATGACGGGGTCACCCGCGAGGAGATCGTGCGCGCGGCCGACCTTGCGCTCTATGCCGCCAAAAATGGTGGCCGTGCGCAGTATCGGTTCTTTTCGGGAGAGCTCGAGAACGAAACCATTTTCCGCCGGCGACTGGAGCAGGATCTCGGCACGGCGCTCCGCGAGGAGCAGTTGTTCCTGCGCTTCGAACCGATTGTCGAAGCGTCGGCCGGCAACACGGTCTGCGCGCTTGAGGCGCATGTCTGCTGGAACCATGCCGAGCGCGGCGTCATCGACGAGGAGGAGTTTGCCAAGATCGTCGAAGGTTCGGCGATGCTGGGCGAAGTGGGGCGGTGGGCGATTGCCGCTGCCTGCGCGCGGGCGGCGCAATGGCCCGGATCGGTGCGCGTTGCGGTCAATGCGCCTGTCGCGCTGTTTCTGGCCGACGATTTCGTCACGGTCGTCGCCAACGCGATCGACAATGCGGGGATCATTCCGTCCCGCCTCGAACTCGAGATCAGCGAGGCGGTGTTCTTCGGCGATGCGAGCGTGGTCGATCGCACGCTTGCCGCGCTGTTTAAACTTGGCGTGCGCCTGACGCTCGACGAATTCGGCTCTGGCTATTCCTCGCTCGCCTACCTGCGCCGCGCGCCTTTCGACAGCATCAAGATCGACCAGAAGCTGGTAGCCGAAGCCGAGCGCCAGGACAGCCGCGAGTTGGGGCTGGTGCGCGCGATTGTGGCGCTCGCAGGGGCGTTGCAGATGGACACCATCGCCACCGGGATCGAAAGCGCGACCTTGCTCGCGTCCCTGACCGAATGCGGGGTGCGCTATCTCGAAGGCCCGATCTTCAGCGAGCCGGTAGACGAAGACACGGTCGAGCAGGAAATGGCCGGCGGCGCGTGGAACATCGACCCCGCTGCCGAACGCACCCGCCGCGCCCGCCGCCGTACGGTGTTCCGCAAGATCCAGGTGATCCATGACGACTATGCCTACGAGGTGACCCTGCGCAACCTCTCCAAGACGGGGGCGCTGATCGAGGGGGTGGCCGACGTGCCCAAGGGGACGCAGTTCGTGGTCGATCTGGGCGGCGGGCAACTCGCCGTGGCGACCGTGACGAGGTCTAACGGCGATGTGCAGGGGCTGGAGTTCGAGCAGTCGCTGATCGAGGACGGATCGGGCGGGCTGTGCACCCGCAACCGTGTCTCGCCCTATGCGCTGGCTGCAGCGGGAACGCCGCTTGCGCCGCTGGCCCCGGGCAAGTTCATCGGCATGGACCAAGGCGGGGTAGTGCCCAAGTTCGGATATGCCGCACCTGTGCGTGCGGATGCAGGGTGATGGCCTTACCGGGTGTTGCGTTTTTGGCGCATGACAAGGCGGCGCCTGATCGCTAATCGGCGGCGTAATGACCGACCTCTCAAAGATCCGCAACTTCAGCATCATCGCGCATATCGACCATGGCAAGTCGACGCTGGCCGACCGGTTGATCCAGTTCACCGGGGGCCTCACCGCGCGTGAGATGTCCGAGCAAGTCCTTGATAACATGGACATCGAGAAGGAACGCGGCATCACCATCAAGGCGCAGACCGTGCGCCTCAACTACACCGCGAAGGATGGCGAGACCTATCAGCTCAACCTGATGGACACCCCCGGCCACGTCGACTTCGCCTACGAGGTCTCCCGCAGCCTCGCCGCGTGCGAGGGCGCGCTGCTCGTCGTCGACGCCGCGCAGGGCGTGGAGGCGCAAACCCTCGCCAACGTTTACCAGTCGATCGAGCACGATCACGAAATCGTCCCCGTCATCAACAAGATCGATCTCCCCGCTGCCGAGCCCGACAAGGTCAAGGCCGAGATCGAGGACATCATCGGGCTCGACGCATCCAACGCCGTCCTCGCCTCCGCCAAATCGGGCATCGGCATCGAGGAAGTGCTCGAAGCCGTCGTCCAGCGCATCCCCCCGCCCAAGGGCAAGATCGACGCGCCGCTCACCGCCAGCCTCGTGGACTCATGGTACGACCCGTACCTCGGCGTCGTCATCCTCGTCCGCGTGATCGACGGCAAGCTCACCAAGGGCCTCAACATCCGCTTCATGCAGGGCGGCACCCAGCACCTTGTCGACCGCGTCGGCTGCTTCACGCCCAAGCGCACCGACTTGCAGGAACTCGGCCCGGGCGAGATCGGCTTCATCACCGCGCAGATCAAGGAAGTCGAACAGGCCCGCGTCGGTGACACCATCACCACAGTGAAGAACGGGTCTGACACCCCGCTTCCCGGCTACAAGGAAGTGCAGCCGGTGGTGTTCTGCGGGCTGTTCCCTGTCGACGCTGCGGACTTCGAGAAGCTGCGCGAGAGCATCGGCAAGCTGCGCCTCAATGATGCCAGCTTCAGCTTCGAGATGGAAAGCTCTGCCGCGCTGGGCTTCGGCTTCCGCTGCGGGTTCCTCGGCCTGCTGCATCTGGAGATCATCCAGGAACGCCTCAGCCGCGAATACGACCTTGACCTGATCACCACCGCGCCATCCGTGGTGTACCGCATCCACCTCGGCCATTCGAAGACCGAGGACGCCAAGGTGATCGACATCCACAACCCCGCCGATTGGCCCGATACCAACCGGATCGAGGTGATCGAGGAGCCGTGGATCAAGGCGGTGATCTACACGCCGGACGAGTACCTCGGCGCGATCCTCAAGCTGTGTCAGGACCGCCGCGGCATCCAGACCGAACTCACCTATGTCGGCGGCCGCGCGCAGGTGACCTATGAACTGCCGCTCAACGAAGTGGTGTTCGACTTCTACGATCGCCTGAAGTCGATCAGCCGCGGGTATGCCTCCTTCGATTACGAACAGATCGGCACGCGCGAGGGCGACCTTGTGAAGATGAACATCCTCGTCAACGCCGAGCCGGTCGACGCGCTGAGCCTGATCGTCCACCGCCACGTCGCCGAAGAACGCGGCCGCGGCATGTGCGAGCGGCTTAAAGACTTGATTCCGCGACATCTTTTCAAGATTCCGATCCAGGCCGCGATCGGCGGCAAGGTGATCGCCCGCGAGACCATCGCCGCGATGCGCAAGGACGTGACCGCCAAATGCTACGGCGGCGACATTTCCCGGAAGAAGAAGCTGCTGGACAAGCAGAAGAAGGGGAAGGCGCGGATGCGGGAGTATGGGAATGTCTCTATTCCGCAGGAAGCCTTCATCGCGGCGCTGCGGATGGGTGAAGAATAAGGCCCTATAGCCCCCTCATCTTCAGAGGAGGGGGTTGGGGGTGGTGGTATGCCCGGGCGCGCCGCTGCGCGCCGCGCAACCACCCCTCGATCCCCTCCTTTGAAAAGGAGGGGAGGAAGATGCCCAAATCCTCCCGTTGTCCCTGCGGAACAGCTGCGCTTCCAGGGGAGGGGCTCGCCACCCCGATCCGAACGCCCTAAAAATTCGTCCGCAGCGCAGCGCTGATCCGGTCGAACACATCCGACAGCGTGATCCCGAGCGACTGAAACGCAATGATCGCGGCGAGCGAGATAATGGCGATAATCAAGCCATACTCAATCGCGGTCGCCCCCGCCTCATCACCCCTCAACCGCGCAAACATGATGTTTCCTTTCAAAGCCTTGCGCGAAAATGCGGGCGAAAGGTTGCGTGGGAATGAGTGGGGATGGTGAATGGGGTGGTAGGGGTTGGGGGGGTGCTTGCCCCTTCCGTTTGCGGGAGGGGGCAAGACCCCATCCTCCCCTCAAGGGGAAGGGAACCACCGAAGGTGGTTGAGGGGCGAGAGGCGATTATGCCTTATGTCGGTTAAATCATGCTGTCACATCCCCTCAGACATGTACCCAGCAAATTGCCTTCGCATCCAAGATCCAGATAAGCCATTCATTTGGCTGACTGTGTTAAACATAATATACATGGATGGACAATATTCAACGGGAGAGTAATTTTCATAATTTGCTGAAATCGTGTAAAATCTCTCTAATGCAGCTTCATCATTTCCTAGAGCTGACAATATATCTTTCGCGAACGCATTTTCAGCTATTGCAATTTGCTTTTCAGTGAGTTGGATGGGTTTGGGATAGTCTTCCACTTCAGCAATCAGAGCAGACCTAAGAATGCGAAGGTAGTCGCGCAAATTGTCATTTCCAAGTTTCTGAATTATAGCAAATTCATCTACTGACGCTTCTGATTTGACATCCGCCAGTGCACTGCAATTTGTCAGATTTTTCTCGAACGCCAATGCATAAATTGAGAACAATTTGTCTATGTCATTTTGAGCAAGCCGCCTCAGGCCCTTAAGTTGAGATGAAGTAGAAAAATTGAAAATAATAACACGAGCAGAATCCGGATCTTTCACGGGATCGATCGCCGCTGCCTGGAATTCTTGGCTAATGCGCAGAAGCACTAAATCATTCGCGAGTATTTGGGTTAAATGATCTGCCAAAATACTAACAAGAGGGCCCTGAGCTCCGATCGACTTTGCCCCATTGACGGCATAATCTGGACTATTCCGCATTGAAACCAGCCACTGATATGATGACTGGGCGGAGCTAGAGATAGGGTTAGAGCGAGTAGCGGGGCGGGTTTGGATTGGCGGCGGTATTGAAACTACCGCCGGCTTCGCCGAGTCCTTCCAAACAGTGAACTCAATCGGCACCGATCCTGAACTTTCGGCCCTGATCCATTCGACCTTGTCAGGCGGCGCTAAAGTAGTGAAGACTACTGCTGATTCTGATAAATTAAGTTGCGACAGATAAAAGCCAACCATAGCGTTCGCCACGCCGCTCTCAACCTTCCGGCCTCCTTCGTCGACATAGCTGGCGTGAAAGCCAATTTTTCCGTCGCCACTTAAAATACGCTGCGTTCCAGCCAACCAAATAAGTGCGCAAGCCGATGCGCATTCGTCGTCTTCCATGACGAGAGTGCGATAACCTCGCAGCCGTATTTGGCGCCCAATCTCCAATGCAGGCTTCAACATCCCACCGGAGCTGTTCAGAACAACTATTGCGTTTTGATACTTTACGGATAATTCTCTAAAGCGTTCTTCATCTCCAGATGAAATCGTACCGTTGAGGAATATTACCTCGGTTCCATTTTCAAGTGTCTCGTTGTAGAGTTCCGCGCCGAGTGCGGAGGTACTAGCTCCGACCAGCATCAGAGCAGACACAAAGAACTTGATTCCGCGCCCCAACTCGCCCTCCAATGGATATTTTTGAAAAGGGAAAATTCTGTTTCCGTCAGCATGATGGGGTTTTTGTGTGGCACTGTCCATCCATGTCTCTCGGTGGATACCAAGCACACCGACTTTAGACGATCACAGCCAACACCGAATCTCGATCGGAGAGAGTCGCAGAGGCAAAGAATAGTGCGGCGCATCGGCATCCAGTGGTGCCAACCTCGCCGCAACCGCGCCTGCCCCTCCGCCATCCTGCGGATGGTCCCTCCTTCGAAAAGCTCAGGACACGCTCTCCCCTGGAAGCGCAGCTGTTCCGCAGGGACAACGGGAGGATCGCTCGGCTCACACCCCCGTCAGCAGAAAATCCAGCGCCCCCAGCACCGTCTCGCCCTCGCTGTCCAGCGACCCCACCTTCGCCCCCAACTCGCGCACCTCAACCGCTGAGAGAAACTGCGCCATCAGCACAAACCGCTCCCCGCCAATTGCAAACACCGGATTGAGCGTCCGCGCAGGCTTGGGCGCATCGCTTTCCGCAATCAGCGGCACCACCACGCGGGTTTTCAGCCCATCCAGCAGGTCAGCCTGACAATCGACCACCAGCGCACCACCGCGCTTCAGCGCGTAAACATCGAAGCGCGCCATCAGAACAGGCGGCGATCCGCGAGCGGCAGGCCGTTAGCCTCCACCCAGTCATTCGCCGCCGCGACCGCTTCGCCATTTTCTTCGAGCCAGCGCGCCGCCTCGGCCTCACTTATCGCGTCGCGCAGGCCGCGCTCGGCGGCCTCGGACACGGTAATGCCAAGACGCTTGGCATCCGCGAGGTAATCGGGCCGGATCGTCATGGTGGTGCGCTTGCGCGGGGCGCTTGGCGCGTTGCGGCGGTTTGGAGTGTGGCTGTTCATGGGGGCAATGTATATGCATGAAGTGTATGCATCAAGAGGTGGATTGCCACGGCAAAGCCGCGGCCTCACGTCGAACGGGACAGCTGACGCCGCCCCGGCCGGGGGGTGTGATGCGCTGGCGCGTACCGGTTTTAAGCTTGGCCTTTGCTGCGTCTCGATCAACCTCACCTGCCCCTCCACCATCCTGCGGATGGTCCCCCTCCCCTAGAGGGGAGGATCGCTGCGCGCCTTCTGGCATCACGGATCAAACCCCCCATCCTTCACCGTCCAAGACGTCTTGACCGGCGGCACCTCGGGCGGTTCGGGCTTCTGCCATTGCTTCACTAGCGGCTCCGGCTCGCTGGCCGGTGCGGCGTAGCCCGGTATCTGGCGCACCGGTTTGCCGCTTGGCTCGAAGACATCGCCCTTCGCGTCCCATTGCACTTCCACCAGCTCGCGCGCCTTGGCGTCGGCGTTCATTGCGGCGAGGTCGCGGGTGCGCAGGGCCACATAATGCGCCCAGGCCGCGCGGGTCTCGTCTGACAGGGCGGCCCATTGCGCCTGCCGCTTGGGCTCCAGCGACATGCGGATGATCTCGATCTTGCGGTCGATGCTGGCGCGGATCTGCTCTGCGGTGACGTGGGGCTTCTTGGCCTCGTGTTCCTTGATCCACTGCTTCTTGAGCCGGTCGAGCTGCATCTGGCTGACCGCGCCGAGGCCCCTGCCGCCGCCGCTGCCCGCCCCGAACCGATCGGGCGCGCGGTTGCGCAGGATGAACATCAGCAGCCGGTCGTTATACTTGATACGCGTGCCGACGAGTTCGCCGTAGGAATAGACCGGTTCCTCCACCCCGTTCATGGCGCGGTCCATGGCCAGATCCTCGATCCGCTGGATGCCCATGTCCAGCGCGGCCTCCCATGCGGCGCGGAAGCTGCCGCCTTCGGGATGGTTGCGCAGCTTGTAGATGTGGTGCTCGCCCACACCCATGCGGCGGCAGGCGGCGCGCACGCTGCCGGTTTCGACAAGGTGGTCGATGAATTCGCGCTGCCGCGCCGCGCTCCATCCGCCGCGCCGCATCCGCTGGCGCGGTACCGGGGTGAAATCCAGTGGATCGGGGGCGGGGAGGCGGGGGGTGCGGGGGTCTTTCTTGCGGGTCATGGGGTGTGGCTTTCTGGCGGGGGCGTAGCGCGGGAGAGCAACACAAAACGGCCGAGTAGGAAAATGTGGGGGCAGGGGGGCATGGGCTTCACCCTTCACTTGGCGTTCAGCGCACCCCTCGCTATAGGCAGCGCCATGCAAGTTAAGCTCACCGCCCGTATCGCGCTCGCCGCCGCGACCATCGCCATGCTCAGCGCCTGCGCCGGAAGCGGGGAGGGCAAGGATGTCGCCTATGTCGCCCGCGACGTCGAATCGCTCTATTCCGAGGCGCAGAAGCGGCTCGACAAGGGCAATACGCTACAGGCCGCGGCGCTGTTCGACGAGGTGGAGCGCCAGCACCCCTATTCGCCCTGGGCCCGCCGCGCCCAGCTGATGAGCGCGTTCAGCTATTACATCGCCCGCGATTACAACAAGGCGATCCAGAACGCGCAGCGGTTCCTGTCGATCCACCCGGGCAACAAGGACGCGCCCTACGCGTACTATCTGATCGCGCTCAGCTATTACGAGCAGATCAGCGATGTGAACCGCGACCAGAAGATCACCGAGCAAGCGCAGACCGCGCTGCGTGAGGTCAACCGCCGCTTCCCGCAGACCGAATATGCGGCTGACGCGCGGCTGAAGCTCGACCTTGTGGCGGATCACCTTGCGGGCAAGGAGATGGAGATCGGCCGCCACTACCAGCGGATGGGCATGTGGCTCGCCGCCGACATGCGGTTCCGCAACGTGGTCGAGAAGTTCCAGACCACCAGCCACACCGCCGAAGCGCTTTATCGCCTCACCGAAAGCAGCCTCGCGCTGGGCGTGCCCTCCGAAGCGGTGAAGTACGCTGCGGTGCTGGGTGCGAACTATCCGGGCAGCGAGTGGTACGAACGCGCCTTCAAGCTGGTCGACAAGAACGCCGGGGGCGTGACGACCTCCTGATCGCCCTCCCGCCGCCGGGCAGCGGTCGCCGGGCTGGAGTCGCTCCGGCTCCGTGGGAGCTGGGCGGACTTGTGCAGGCGCAACGGGCTATAAGCTAACGGCCGGGAACCTCGCTGCGGCAGGGCACCCGGCAATCACCATTTTGAGCCGCGCTGCGATCCGCACCCCGGCAGGAGTTAATCACCATGAAGGGCTACAAGGCACCGAGCTTCCAGGACAGGGCCGCCGCATCGGCGCTCGCCAAGGAAAAGGCTCTGGCAAAGATGAAGGCGGCGCCTCAGCCGACCGCGGAAGAACTGGCCGAACGCGCTGCCCGCGCTGCCGAGCGCGAAGCGCTGGCCGCCGAGAAGGCCGAGAAGGCACGGGCCGCCCGCGAAGAAAAGCAGCGTCTCGCCGACGAAGAGCGCGAAGCTGCCAAGGCCGAGCAGGCGCGGATCGAAGAAGCCAATGCGCCCCCGCCCAAGAAGACCGAGGAAGAGCTGAAGGCCGCCCGCGACGCGCGTTATGCCGCGCGTAAAAAACGCAAGTGAAGCTCCACAACTTCGACGTCGCGGCATTCCTGCGGGATCACTGGCAGCAAAAGCCGCTGCTGATCCGCAATCCGTGGGCAAGCTGGATCAACCCGGTCGAGCCTGACGAGCTTGCAGGCCTCGCCTGCGAGCCGCTCGTCGAATCCCGCATCATCACGCGCCGCAAGACCGCGTGGGAACTCGAACACGGCCCCGTTCCCGAAACCCGCTTCGCCAAGAAAGCCCGCGATCCGTGGACGCTGCTGGTGCAATCTGTCGATCACCATTTTGCGGACGTTGCCGCCTTGCTCGATCCGTTCCGCTTCGTGCCCAATTGGCGGATCGACGATGTGATGGTCAGCTATGCCGTGGATGGCGGCGGGGTGGGCGCGCATTTCGATCATTACGATGTGTTTCTGGTGCAGGGTCTGGGCCGCAGGCGCTGGGAAGTGGGCGCGCTGTGCGACGAGGACACGCCCTTGCTCCCGCATGACGGGCTGCGCCTGCTCGCGGATTTCGAAGCGACCGAGGAATGGATCCTCGAACCCGGCGATATTCTCTACGTCCCTCCGCGCGTCGCCCATCGCGGCACGGCGGTCGGCGATGATTGCATGACCTATTCGATCGGTTTCCGCGCCCCTTCGCGCGCCGAACTGATCGAGGCCTGGGCCGACGACATGGTCCCCGATCTGCCCGATAGCGACCGCTATGGCGATCCGCATCTGGCGCCGGCGGACAACCCCGGAGAGATCGACGCAGAAGCGATTGCCAAGCTGCAAGCGATGATCGCCGAAACCGTCCATGATCGCAGCCGCTTTGCCCGCTGGTTCGGACAATACAACACCGCGCCCAAGAACCCCGAGATCGACTGGCGGCCCGAAGAAGCCATGGACGCCGGGGAGATCGCCCAGCATCTGGCAGCGGGCACGCCCTTGCTCCGCAATCCGGCCAGCCGCTTCGCTTTCGTCCGCGAGGAGGATTCCGCGATCATGCTGTTCGCCGACGGGGACGCCTATCTGTGCACGGCGCAGGCCGCCGAATTCGCGCAGGCAATCTGCGGTGCTCCGCAGCTTGTTGCGGCTCCCGATAATTCGCCCGAGACGCTGGAACTGATCGCCGCGCTGTACAACGCAGGCAGCCTCGCTTTCGATAGCGGAGAGTAGCGCAAGCCGCGTTCAGGCCGATGTTTCGGCGAAGGCGCCCGGTGCGATTCCTTCGACGGTCCAGTCCCCGATCGACCAGCGCACCAGCCGCAAGGTGGGCAGGCCGACTGCCGCTGTCATCCGCCGCACCTGCCGGTTGCGTCCTTCGCGGATGGTGATGCGCAGCCAGCTATCAGGCACCGACTTGCGTTCGCGGATCGGCGGATTGCGCGGCCACAGATCCGGCGCGTCGATGCGCACGACTTCGGCGGGCAGGGTCATCCCGTCCTTCAGCCGCACGCCTGTGCGCAGCGGTTCAAGGTCCGCATCCTGCGGATCGCCCTCCACCTGCACGAGGTAGGTTTTGGGCATCTTGAAGCGGGGATCGGCTATCCGCGCCTGAAGCCGCCCGTCATCGGTCAGCAGCAACAGCCCCTCGCTATCGCGGTCAAGCCGCCCGGCGGGATACACGCCCTTGATCGCAATGAATTCCGAGAGCGTCGCCCGCTCCGTCGGCGATTTGCTGTCGGTGAACTGCGACAGGACGCCGAAGGGTTTGTTGAAGAGGATCAGCCGGGACATGCCTGTGCCCATAGCCGCCGCCGGACGCTGTGTCTTGGGGGGTGTCAGCAACGCACGCACTTGCAGCGCGGCTGTTGCTGGAGTTTTCGATAATTCTCGAATTATGGCTTGATATCTGTCCGACAGACGGTATTTCGATATTTCTCGAAAGGTGGCCATATGGATGATCTCAGCACGCAGGTGTGGGCGGTGGACGCGCTTGGCGCGATGGCGCACGAAACCCGGCTTTCCGTATTCCGGATGCTGGTCAAAGCCGGGCCAGACGGCATGATTGCCGGAGCCATCGCCGAGCATTGCGGTGTGCCGCCTTCCACCATGTCGCATCACCTTGCCACGTTGGAACGCGCCGGGCTTGTGAGGTCAGAGCGGGAGAGCCGGTTGATCCGTTATCGCGCCGACTTTCCGGTGATGCGCCGCTTGCTGGCCTTCCTGATGCAGGATTGCTGCCAAGGCATGCCCGAAATGTGTTCCGCCCTGATGGCGGGGCTCACCTGCGAACCCCTGAATTGAGGCATCCCATGTCCGACACCGCCTTTACCGTGCTGGTGCTCTGCACCGGCAATTCTGCCCGCTCGATCCTTGGCGAGGCACTGATCAACCAATTGGGGCAATCCGGTTCGGGGGCGCGGGTGCGGGCCTTCAGCGCGGGGAGCAAGCCCAAGGGCGCGGCCCATCCGGGGGCGCTGCGGTTGCTGGCGCGGCGCGGGATCGACACCGCGCCGTTCCGTTCGAAAAGCTGGGACGAATTCAGCGGCCCCGGTGCACCGGCCATCGACCTTGCGATCACCGTTTGCGGCAATGCGGCGGGCGAGGCCTGTCCGGTGTTCCTCGGCAGCCCGTTGAAAGCCCATTGGGGTCTGCCCGATCCCGCCGACGTGACCGGCAGCGAAGCGGAGGTCGATGCCGCGTTCGAGGAGACATGGCGGCTGCTGGAGATGCGGGTGCGTGCGTTCCTGTCGCTTGACCGCGCAGCGATGGACGCGCCCGCGATGCAGGCCGCACTTGCCCGGATCGGCGCGATGGAAGGGGCAGCATGATGAACGATACCACCTCACCGCTCGGCCTGTTCGAGCGTTATCTTTCGGTCTGGGTGCTGCTTGCCATTCTGGCAGGGCTGGGGGTGGGGTTGGTCGCCCCCGATGCGGTCGGCGTGCTTGCCGGGCTTGAATATGCCTCGGTCAATCTGGTGGTCGCGGTGCTGATCTGGGCCATGATCTTTCCGATGATGGTCGGTGTCGATTTCGGCAGCATCCGTGACATCGGGCGCAAGCCAAAGGGGCTGGTGATCACGCTGGCGATCAACTGGCTGATCAAGCCTTTCACGATGGCCGCGCTGGCCGTGCTGTTCTTCGACTACGTCTATGCGGACCTGCTGCCCCGCAAGGATGCGCAAGAGTATATCGCGGGGCTGATCCTGCTGGGCGCTGCGCCCTGCACCGCGATGGTGTTCGTGTGGTCGCAGATGACCCGCGGCGACCCCGCCTATACGCTGGTGCAGGTGTCGGTGAACGATCTGGTGATGATCGTCGCCTTTGCGCCGCTGGTCGCGCTGCTGCTGGGTGTGACGGAGATTGTCGTGCCGTGGGAGACGCTGCTGCTCTCGGTGGTGCTTTACGTGGTGATCCCGCTGGTGGCAGGCGCCATCGTCCGTGGCCGCGTGATCGCCGGGCATGGCGGGGATGCGGCGGCGGTCGATGCGTTCACGGCGCGGCTCAAGCCGTGGTCGATCATCGGCCTGCTGGCGACGGTCGTGCTGCTGTTCGCGTTTCAGGCGGCCACGATCATCGCCAACCCGCTGCTGATTGCGCTGATCGCGGTGCCGATCATCCTCCAGTCCTACGGCATATTCGCGGCCGCCTATGCCTGGGCCTGGGCGTGGAAGGTGCCTCACAATATCGCTGCGCCATGCGCGTTGATCGGCACCTCGAACTTCTTCGAGTTGGCCGTCGCGGTCGCCATCGGGCTGTTCGGCCTTTCGAGCGGCGCGGCACTCGCCACGGTGGTGGGCGTGCTGGTCGAGGTGCCGGTGATGCTGTCGCTGGTCGCCTTCGCCAACCGCACCCGCGCGAACTTCCCCGGAGACCCGGCATGACCGACTACGCACGCCTGCGCACTTTGCCCGATCCGGCGCACCTGCCTGCGCTGAAGCCGGAATATGTCCATCACCGTCCCGCGCTCGGCTTGGGGCCACTCGATCCGCCGCCGCGCGTGCTGCTGCTCTACGGCTCGCTGCGGGAGCGGTCCTTCTCGCGCCTCGCTGTGGAGGAGGCTGCGCGGCTGCTGCAATTCTTCGGCTGCGAGACGCGGATCTTCGATCCGTCCGACCTTCCTTCGCCCGATCTGTACCCCGGCGATGATCATCCCGCCGTGCACGAGCTGCGCGAACATTCGCTGTGGTCAGAGGCGCAGGTATGGTGCAGCCCTGAACGCCACGGCACGATCACCGGGATCATGAAGGCGCAGATCGATCACCTCCCGCTCGCCTACAAGGGCCTCCGCCCGACGCAGGGACGCACGCTGGCGGTGATGCAGGTCAACGCGGGATCGCAGAGCTTCAACACCGTCAACTCCCTGCGCATCCTCGGCCGCTGGATGCGGATGTTCACGATCCCCAACCAGTCCTCGGTTGCCAAGGCCTATGAGGAATTCGACGAGGCCGGGCGGATGAAGCCGTCGAGCTATTACGATCGCATCGTCGACGTGATGGAGGAACTGGTGCGCTTCACCGTGCTGCTGCGCCCCCACGCTGACATGCTGGTCGACCGCTATTCCGAACGGGTCGAAAAGGATCTGCCGGTCGAGACCCCGGCGGACAAGGCCGGGATTGTCTGACGAGAGCAGACCCGCTCCTGTCCTTGGGGATTTGCTAACCTTCCGCAGGTGACGCGGGGCAGGGTGTGCGCTATCTGTTCCGCTATCCATGCTGACCCGCCTGTCCATCCGCAACATCGTCCTTATCGAAGCGCTCGATCTCACCTTCGCGCGCGGGCTGGGCGTGCTGACGGGGGAGACGGGGGCGGGCAAGTCGATCCTGCTCGATGCGCTGGGGCTGATCCTGGGCGACCGGGCGGAGACCAGCCTCGTCCGCGCGGGCGAGGACAAGGCCAGCGTCACCGCCAGCTTCGAATTCGCCGCGCTGCCTGCCGGGATCGCTGCCGCGCTGGATGATGCCGAGATCGCGATCGAGCCGGGAGAGCCGCTGCTGATCCGGCGGCAGGTGAAGGCTGATGGCGGGTCCAAGGCTTTCATCAACGATCAACCCGCCAGCGTCGCCCTGCTGCGCGAACTGGCGCCGGCGCTGGTGGAACTGCACGGCCAGCACGATGATCGCGGGCTGGTGAACCCGCGCGGGCACCGCCTGCTGCTCGATCGCTATGCGGGCACCGATGTGACCGGCATGGAGCGCGCCTATGCCGATTGGGCGCGCGCCGAAGCCCAGCTTTCCGAAGCGCGCGATGCGGTGGAGCAGGCCAGGACCGATCAGGACCTGCTGATCGCGCATCTCGCCGAACTCGCCGCATTGGAGCCGGTCGCGGGCGAGGAAGCGCGGCTCGCCGGGGCGCGGGCCGACATGCAGAAGGGCGAGAAGCTTTCCGATGATCTCGAAACCCTGCGCCACCTGTGGGATGGTTCGGATTCGCCGCTCGCCGCGCTGCGCGTCGCGGCGCGCAAGCTGGACCGGATCGCCGATCAGCATGCCCTGCTGACCGAGGCGCTCGCGGCATTGGACCGCGCGGTGATCGAAGCGAGCGAGGCGGAGGACAAGCTGCGCTCTGCCGCCGAGGCGCTGGTGCACGATCCGCACGAATTGGAGCGCGCCGAAACGCGCCTGTTCGAACTGCGGGCGGCGGCGCGCAAGCACCGCTGCGAAGTCGATGATCTGCCCGAACTGATGCGCACCATGCGCGCGCGGCTCGATGCCATCGAGGGCGGGGAGGCGCAGCTCGACGCGCTGGAAGCCGCCGCCAAGGAAGCGCGCACCGCCTATGTCGCTGCGGCGGAGAAAGCCCATGCCGCGCGGGTTGCGGGGGCAGAGCGGCTCGACGCGGCGGTGGCGGCGGAGCTCGCACCGCTGAAGCTGGACGCCGCGCGGTTCCGCACTTCGGTGACGTTGCTGCCCGAGGATCGCTGGGCCGCTTCCGGCATGGACGCGGTGGAATTCCTGATCTCGACCAACCCCGGCGCGGACTTTGCACCGCTGGGCAAGATCGCTTCGGGCGGCGAGCTGTCGCGCTTCATCCTCGCGCTGAAGGTCGCGCTGGCGGAGAAGGGCGGGGCGGCGACGATCATCTTCGACGAGATCGACCGCGGCGTGGGCGGGGCGGTGGCTTCCGCGATCGGCGAACGCCTCGCGCGGCTCGCATCGCAGGAAGGGCAATTGCTGGCGGTGACGCACAGCCCCCAGGTCGCGGCGCGCGGCGGCCAGCACTACCTGATCGCCAAGGCCTCGAGCGGAATCGTGACCAAGACCAGCGTGGTACTTTTGGATAGCGCTGGGCGGCGGGAGGAAATCGCCCGGATGCTCTCGGGCGCGGAGGTGACGCCTGAGGCGAGAGCGCAGGCGGACCGGCTGCTGGAGGGGGTGTGATCACCCGCGATGACATAATGGGCTTGGTTCGCGCGCTTGATCCGCGCTTCGAGGAGGTGGCCAAGGTCTTTCTCGAGCAATGGGCCGAGGATCCGACAGCTGAAATAGATGGCCTTCCGCACTATCTCTATTTCGCCGAGATTGCCGATATCATCGGTTCGGATTTCGCAGCCGGTGTTGAATTTAAGCATCGCTCGACCTTTCAACTCATCGACCGGCTCATCGTCGAAGGCGAGCACTATGTGTCCGAGGCAGCAGTTGTTGGTTTGCTCGAGGACATCCAAAACGCATTGAAGCGGAGGCGGATACCTCTGCACCGTGCGCACGCTCTTCTACCGAGCGAGTCCCGATATCAGTGGGACGATCTCGTCCGCTTTTGGACCGACATCGAGCAACGGAAGCCAGATCTTCGCCCACTAAGCAGGCGACCTAAAAGGGACTGACATGATCCGCTTCCTCCCCCTTCTCCTCGCCGCGGCCGCAACTGCCTGCACCCCCACCACGCCCGCGCCTCAGGAGGCCAAGTCCGCCGTGCAGCCCAACAACGCCACCTACGGCACCGACGCCAACCTCGCTGCGTCCACCCCCGACGCGGTCCTGCGTTACACCGATCATCCGCGCGGCTTTGCGGAACTGCGCCTTCCCCAAGGCAAAGGCCCGTTCCCGCTGGCGGTGATCTATCATGGCGGGTGCTGGAAGACCGGGATCGCCTCCCAAGCCTACATGGCCCCTCTCGCCACCCGCTGGCAGCAGCTGGGCATCGCGACCCTCAATGTCGATTACCGCGAGGTGGGCGATGGCGGCGGGTGGCCCGGCTCGTTCGAGGACTGGGCGGCGTCCACCAAGCTGATCGAGCAGGTGACAGCGCGCTATCCCGTTGATCGCGACGCGGTGACGCTGGTGGGCCATTCGGCAGGCGCTTTGCCTGCGCAATGGTTG
Source organism: Porphyrobacter sp. ULC335 (assembly GCF_025917005.1). Classification (NCBI taxonomy): domain Bacteria; kingdom Pseudomonadati; phylum Pseudomonadota; class Alphaproteobacteria; order Sphingomonadales; family Erythrobacteraceae; genus Porphyrobacter; species Porphyrobacter sp. ULC335. Next base: position 2,672,677 of record NZ_CP078091.1, on the reverse strand, counting down.
GCAAGCGCACAGGGCGAGGATGGCCCGCTCGGCACGCGCAAACCGCTCAGGGCGCGCGCGGCCATTGTGCTCGACGGCCCTGGCGATGTGGGGGCAGAGCGTCCTGCCTTCGATGCCTTGTGCCAGTTCTCCGCGGTCGATCCCTTCATGGGCGCTGGCCCTGAGGCCTATCCGAGGCGCTATGCTGCGATCTCGCCCGCCACCACCGCGCCGCAGCTCGCCGCGCTGCTGTTTGTGCAAGCCAAGCTCCCCGCGCCCTCGGCGGCTACGCAATCCGCGCTCGGCTCTGGCGGCGCGCAGGTCACGGTGCGCGAAAACGTCGGCGTCAGCCACTTTGCCATCATCACCCCCGGCAATCCGGCCTACACCGCGAATGAGCCTGCGATGCTGGCGGTGCTCAAAGGCGAAGAATGACCGGTTGCCCGTTGCCGCTGCGGCGCTAAGCTGCGGTAACACGAGCAGAGGGGCCCACATGATGAAGCACGCATCGTCCACTTTCGCGCTTGCGATCCTGCTCGCGGGCTGTGCGCCCGTGACGCCGCCCGTACCCGACACTTCCTTCGCGGTTACCGACACCAGAGACTACGATCCCGTCACGCTCGACGCCGTTCCCTCCGATCCGCCGACACTGCGGGTCGCCTATGGCACAGCCTCGGCGCGGCAATATGGCGAGCTGCGCGTGCCGGAGGGCAAGGGGCCATTCCCGATCGCGGTGATCTATCACGGCGGGTGCTGGATGGGGCTGGGCAGCACCGCCAATGTGGCCGCACTCGGCAGCTTCCTTGCGCGCAATGGCGTTGCCGTGTGGGCTCCCGGCTACCGCGAGCTTGGCTCGGACGGCGGCTGGCCTAACACCTTTACCGATTGGGCGCAGGGGCTTGGCTATGTCCAGACGCTGGCGGAGACGCACCCGCTCGATTTGAAGCGGATCACCGTGATGGGCCATTCTGCCGGGGTGACGCCGGTGATGTGGCTCCCCACGGGGGACATGGGCGATGACGTGATCCGGCCCGATCTGCCGCGGGTCCGCGCGGCGGTGGCGATCGATGGGCCGCTGCGTATCAGCGATTTTGTCGGCCTGGATGCGATGGCCTGCGGACAGCCGGTGATTGCGGGGATGATGGGCGGCACGCCTGCCGAAGTTCCGGCGCGCTATGCCATGCTCGATCCGCTCGCCAACAAGCCGCTGGTGAAGCGGCTGCTGGTGGTTGACGGGGCAGTGCGCGATCCCGATCCGGCGCTGATCGAGGGGCTGCGCGCACAAGGCATCGCAGTCGAGGTGATCAGGGTCGATCAAGAGCAGCATTTCAACATGCTGGTGCCGGGGACCAAGGATTTCGCCGCGATTGCTCCGGCGCTGCTGGACATTGCCAAGGGTCGGTGAAAAAGCGGAACGCATGAGCACCGAAGGCTTGAGCGAGGCGGATGCCGCCAACGAGTTGATGCGCCTTGCCAAGGCCATCGCGCACCACGACCGGCTGTATCACGCGGAAGACTCGCCCGAGATTTCCGACGCCGAATATGACGCGCTGGTGCGCCGCAATGCCGAGCTTGAGGCAGCCTTCCCGCACCTGATCCGTGAGGATTCGCCGTCGCGCAAGGTCGGGCATCAGATTGCCGCCTCACCATTGGGCAAGGTGGCGCACGAGGTTCGGATGATGAGCCTCGATAATGCCTTCTCGCCCGAGGAGGTCGCCGAGTGGCTGGCGCGGATGCGGCGCTTCCTCAACCTTCCCGAAGGCGAGCCGCTGGCGTTGACGGCCGAGGACAAGATCGACGGGCTGTCGTGCAGCTTGCGCTATGAAAACGGGGTGCTGGTGCGCGCCGCGACGCGCGGCGACGGGCAGGTGGGCGAGGACGTGACCGCCAATGTCGCGCACATCCCGGACATTCCGCAGCAACTCCGTTCGTCTCGAGCGAAGTCGAGAGACCTCTTCGAGCAAGGCGTCTTGAGTTGGCTTGACGCTAACGGTGACTGGGATGGACCCGCCATCTTCGAGGTGCGCGGGGAGGTCTATATGGAAAAACAGGCCTTTACCGCACTCAATGCTGCGCAGCATGAAGCGGGCGCAAAGATCTTCGCCAACCCGCGCAATGCCGCTGCCGGATCGCTCCGCCAGAAGGATGCGAGCGTCACGGCCAAGCGTCCGCTGCGCTTCTGGGCGCATGGCTGGGGTGCGGCTTCGGCGGTGCCGGGGGTGACGCAGAGCGAGGTGGTTGCCGCCTTGCGCCAATGGGGTTTCCCCGTCTCGCCGCTGTTCACCCGCATCGAGGGTGACGCCGACGCTTTGGTCGCCCACTTCGATGCCATCGGCAAGGCGCGGCCCGATCTGCCCTATGATATCGACGGCGTGGTCTACAAACTCGACCGGCTCGATTGGCAGGAGCGATTGGGCTTTGTCGCCAAGGCCCCGCGTTGGGCGCTGGCGCACAAGTTCCCGGCGGAACGTGCCGAGACGATTGTGCAGGGCATCGACATTCAGGTGGGCCGGACGGGCAAGCTGACCCCGGTGGGCCGCCTCGCGCCGGTGCTGGTCGGCGGGGTGACGGTCACAAACGTCACGCTCCACAACCGCGACGAGATCGCGCGGCTCGGCCTGCGCATCGGCGACCGCGTGGTGATCCAGCGCGCGGGCGACGTGATCCCGCAGGTGGTGGAGAACCTCACCCGTGAGGAGGAGCGCGCCGCCTTCCCGTTCCCCGATCACTGCCCCGAGTGTCAGTCTGAAGCGGTGGCCGAGGAGGGCGAGGTCGATGTGCGCTGCACCGGCGGGCTGATCTGCCCCGCCCAGCGCACTCAGCGCCTCGAACACTTCGTCAGCCGCAAGGCGCTCGATATCGAGGGGCTTGGCGAGAAGACCATCGCGCAGTTCTTCGCGCTCGGCTGGCTGGAAAGCCCCGCCGACATCTACCGGTTGCGCCGCCGCCGCAGTGAAATCTTGAGTCTTGAAGGCTGGCAGGAAAAGTCGGTCGACAACCTCCTCGCCGCGATCGAGGCCAAGCGCGAGCCTGACGCCGCGCGGCTGCTTTTCGCGCTCGGCATCCGCCATGTCGGCGAAGTGACGGCGCGCGACCTGATGAAGCATTTCCACGAATTGCCGCTGCTGCGCGACGTGGCCGAGCGGGCGCATGGCGGGGACGCCGAAGCGGCGGGCGAACTCACCGCCATCGACGGCATCGGCCCCTCGGTGGTCGAGGCGCTGGGCGACTTCTTCCACGAACCGCACAATGTCGCCGTGTGGGAAGACCTGCTGAACGAAGTCACCCCGCCGCGCTACGAGGTGAAAACGGTCGCCAGCCGGGTCGCGGGCAAAACGGTGGTGTTCACCGGCAAGCTCGAAACCATGAGCCGCGACGAGGCCAAGGCGCAGGCCGAACGGCTGGGCGCCAAGGCTGCTGGTTCTGTCTCGCCCAAGACCGACCTGTTGGTCGCCGGGCCGGGGGCGGGGTCGAAGCTCAAGAAGGCCGCCGAACTCGGGATCGAAGTGATCGACGAGGCGGGTTGGGCGGCGATCGTGGCCGAGGCGCTGGGAGGGATACCATCATGAACCTCGCCAGACCTGTCTTGCTGCTGTGCGCCGCCCTGTGGTTTGGAACTGCCGCAACGGTACTGGCAAAGGACCCCCCTGCTAAGACTGCCGCCCCCGAAACTATAACCATTCCCTTCGCGCCGCCCATTGACGCACCGCTCACCTATCGCCTGCGCTTCGAGCGCAAGCGCGAGAGCGGCGACAGCGTGATCGAAGTCGATCAGAGGCTGACCTTCGCCAAGACCGAAAGCGGATATGCGCTTACCCTCGAGCCGCTGTCGATCGGCATGGCGGGGCAGCGGCTCGAACTTGCGGATAAGCGGGTGCTTGATGATATACCACCCGCCTTGCGGATTTATCTCCTGCCGGTGGTGATCGAACTCGATGCCACAGGCGAGATGGTCCGGATGCGCAATTGGGAGGCGATGCAGGAAAGCCTGCGCGATATGCCCGAGGCGACCGGGAGGCTCTCGGGCAGGCCGGTGAACGAGGGCGCGTTGGCGGCGATGCGCAGCGTGCTCGAACCTTATATCAACAGCACGGCAGAACAGGCGCCCGCCCTTATGATCCGCGGTTGGCCTGCCATGCTAGGCTATGGCGGGGGACAATTCGTGTCGGGCGCGGTGGCCGAGGGTGACGTCGAGATTGCCACTCCGTTTTCGCCCACCCCGATTCCGGCCGTGTCACAAGGATCGGTGACCCGCACGCGCGAGGGCAATATCAGCCTCGTGCAGACAACGCGCATCGATCCTGAGGTAATGCGCATGCTGATGCTGGGCGTGATCGAGCGGATGCGGACGCAGGCGGCCTGGAAGGGGACCGGCGAACCGGCGAACGAGATCCGCGGGCTCGAAGTCACCGACGAGATTGGCCTGACGCTTGACCCCGTCACCGGCTTGCCGATCATCGGCCACACCAAGCGGCTTACCAGCGTCACCACGCCGACCGGATCGCAGGTCGGGGGCGAGATCACCACGATCACCCGGATTGCGCCGTGAGCCACCTCCTCGCCGATCTCCACCCCCAGGCCTTGCGCATCGCGGCTCTGCTGCGGGAACGCGGCGAGAAGGTCGCGGTGGCCGATGGGGCCACGGGCGGCTTGATCGCGGCGAGCTTGCTGAGCGTGCCGGGCGCGCTCGACTTTTTCGTGGGGGGCGGGGTGGTCTATTCCTTGCGCGGCCGCGACGTGCTGTTCGCTCTGCCGCGCGAGGCATACAAGGGGATGCGCGGGGCGAGCGAAGATTATGCGCTGCTGCAAGCCCGTGCGATCCGCGACAACTTCGGTGCGGATTGGGGGCTGGCTGAAAGCGGCTCTGTCGGTGGTTCCACCCACCCGAGCGGCGCGCCTGCCGGTCGCTCCGTGGCAGCGCTTGCGGGGCCGGGCGGCGAGCACACGCGCCTGCTCGAAACTGCCAGCGACGACCGGATCGCCAACATGGCCGCCTTCACCCGCAACGCGCTCGCGCTGCTCGAGGATGTGCTGGCGCGGTGAGGGGCTTGAGGGGGCAGGTCACCCTTTGGTAAGCATGTCGCGGTTAACGAAGCAAAAGCAAGCCAAGGCAAGTGGGGCGATATGGCAGGGTATTTGCAAAAGCTGATGCGCGATCTGGAATCGCCGGTCGAAGTGCGGCGGTTCGGCTCGGGCTGGTTTTCCGGATTCTTCGGCCTGCTGTTCGCGATCAGCGGCTTTGTCATGGTGGTCGCGCTCAAATTCCCGGCCTGGTTTACCACGCCCGAATTGCAGATCGTGCGCGACTGGGGCGGATTTCGCACGGCGATCCATGTGATCCTGTTGGCGAGCTATGCGCTCGCGCTGCTCAGCCTGCTGCTGCGCCCGCGCAAGGTGCTGGGGATGACGGCGCTGATGATCGGCCTGGGCGCGACCCTGCTGGGCGGCGCGGCGGTTGAGGGGGATAATGCCAGCGGCTGGGGAATGTTCTTCGGGCTCGATTTCTTCATCGTCAATCTGCTCGCGACGGGCTTTATGTGGGCGCCGCTGGAGCGTTTCGTGCCGCACCGGCGCGAGCAACGCCTGTTCCGCCACGAATGGCGCGAGGACCTGTTCTACTTCCTTGTCAGCACCATGTTCGTGCAGGTGCTCGCCTTCCTGACGCTGGCCCCTTCGCAGATTATCAACGCCAATACGAACAGCTGGGACACCTTCCGCGCCCTCGTCGCGAGCCTGCCGTGGCTCGTGCAGTTCGCCATCGTGCTCGTTGCCTCGGACATGCTGCAATACTGGTACCACCGCCTGTTCCACAAGGTTCCGTTCTTGTGGGGCTTCCACGCGGTGCACCACAGCGCCAAATCGATGGACTGGCTCGCCGGATCGCGGATGCACATCGTGGAGGTCGTGCTGCTGCGCGCGATAACATCTCTGCCGCTGTTCACGCTGGGCTTCGATGCGGCGGTGATGCAGGCCTATATCGGGTTCATCTATGTCTGGTCGTCGCTGCTGCACGCCAATGTCGGCGGGAACTTCAACACGCTGGGCCACTGGATCGCCACGCCGCGCTTCCACCACTGGCACCACGGGCTGGAGCGCGAGGCTTTCGATGTGAATTTCGCGATCCACTTCCCCTGGATCGACAAGCTGTTCGGCACCTTCCATCTGCCGCAGGATCGCTGGCCCAAGGATTACGGCATCCCTGAAGACGTGCCGAGCGGTTATGCCGGGCAATTCCTCTACCCCTGGACCCGCACCGGCAAGAAGACCGACGAGCCTGGCGCCGAACCGGCGGAATAATTTTCACGCGCCTGTCGAATTCGGCTTGGCAACCGCGTCTCCCTGTCAGAGCCTCGCCATTCCGGCGGGGCCCGTGTTGGAGACGTGCGATGCAATTCATGCTGATGATCAACGAGGACGAAAGCGCCTATGCCGGCGCTGACGGCGCGGCGCTGCTTGAGGCGACGCTGGCCGGGCACATGAAGCTGGCCGAGGATCTGATCGCCGCCGGTGTGCCGTTCTCGGGCGAGCGGCTGAAGCCTGCCGCCACCGCCACGACGATCCGCTGGGATAATGGCGCGGCGAGCCTGCATGATGGCCCCTTTGCCGAAACCCACGAGGAGCTGGGCGGCTTCTACATCATCGATGTCGCCAGCCTCGATGACGCGATCGCGTGGGCCAAGCGCATCCCCGTGCCCAAGGGCGGGATCGAGGTGCGCCCGGTCTGGCCGATGGGGGCCGAAGGCTGAGCCTCGCGCGTAACAACGCTTTGGCGATCATGGCGGCGCGGCCCCGGGTGGTGGCCGCGCTTGCCGCGCAGTTACGCGATCTCGATGCGGCGGAGGATGCCTTCGCTGATGCCGCCGCATCCTGCCTCATGCTGCCCGAGCCGCCCCGCGATGTGCCTGCGTGGCTGTTCGTCGCTGCCAAGCGGCGCGCGCTCGATGCGCTGCGGCGGCAGCACAGCGAGGCGCGGACCGCTGATGCTTTGGCGGAGGTTTCCGACATGGCCGATATCCTCACGCTGCCCGAACCGATCCCTGACGAGCGGTTGCGGCTGCTGTTTATCTGCTGCCACCCCGCGCTGGGTGCCGAGGTGCGCGCGCCGCTGGCGTTGAAGGTGATCTGCGGCCTGCCGGTAGCGGCTATCGCGCGGCTGTTCGTGGTGAGCGAGCCGACCATGTTCCAGCGCATCACCCGCGCCAAGGCCAAGGTGCGCGAGGCGGGAATCGCCTTCGAACTGCCCCCGCGCCGCGATTGGCCCGAGCGGCTGGGCGCAGTACTGCTGGCGCTCGAACTCGCGTTTACCGCTGCCTATGCCGATGCGGGCGGCGAATTGTCGGCGGCGCTTGAGGAGGATCTGGGCGCAGAGGTCGAGCGGTTGGCGCAGCTGGTTGCCGAGCTTTTGCCGCACGAGCCCGAGGCGCTCGGCCTCGCCGCGCTTGTGCTGCTCGCCCGATCACGTGCCGGGGCGCGGCTGGACGGGGAGGGGGCGATGGTGCCGCTTTCGCAGCAGGATGCGGCGAATTGGGATCAGGCGCGGATCGCTGCGGCGCGGGACCTGATGGACAAGGCTGCCGGGCTGGGGCGTTCCGGTCCCTATCAGGTGATGGCGGCGATCCAGCTTACCCACACCCGCCGTGCCTTCGATGGGGTGGTCGATTGGGGCGCGGTGCTGCGGCTCTACGATGTGCTACTCGCCCTGCGGCCTTCGCCGATGGTGGCGTTGAGCCGCGCGCTGGCATTGGCGCAGGTGGAGGGGGTCAAGGCAGGGCTGGCGGCCGTCGAGGCGCTACCCGCCGAGCGGCTGGCTTTGGCGCGGCCTTACCATGTGGCGCGCGCCGATCTGCTGGCACGGGCGGGGCGGGCAAGCGAAGCGGCGGCGGCGCTGGATGCCGCGCTGGCGCTCGATCCGCCACGCGCCGAGAGGCTGTGGCTGAAGCGGCGGCGCGCTGCGCTTACCTGACCCGCCGCCTGCGCAGCCACAGGATCGCCCAGTCGCCGCGCTGGAGCCGTGCAGCCATGCGGAAACCGGCGCGATGCATGGCCCGCTTGACCGCCGCTTCCTGTTCGCCCGCGAGCAATCCCGCCAGCAGCAGGCTTCCGCCCGGCGGCACCGCCTTGGCGAAGTCTGGCGCGAGGCTGACCAGCGGTCCGGCGAGGATGTTGGCGATCAGGAGATCATAGGGGCCGCGCAGCTGCAACAGCGGATCGTCCATCCCGTCAGCGACGATCATCACCGCCTCGCCCGCGCCCGCGCCCATCGGGATGCCGTTGAGCCGCGCGTTTTCCTCGACCACGCCGACGCAGACCGCGTCGATATCGGTCAGCGTGCACAAGGCGCGCGGCCACAGCGCGAGCGCGGCAAAGCCGAGCAGTCCGGTGCCGGTGCCGATGTCGGCGACATTGCGCGCCGTGACGCCGCTCGCCTTCATATGGCCGAGCATTTCGAGGCACCCGGCGGTGGTCTTGTGCTGCCCGGTGCCAAAGGCTTGGCTGGCGGGAATGATGAAGTCGATCAGGTCCGCCTCGGCCGGGTAATCGGGCGTATGGACATGGAACCGACCGGCGCGGATCGGCGCCGCATTGTGCTGGCTGAGTGTCACCCAGTCTTCGGGGGGCAGTTCTTCGACGGCGATCTTGGGCGCGGGCCCGTCGAACAGACCGGCGAGCGCGGCTTTCTCCGCCTTGCCCGGCTTGCGCGGATACCAGCCTTCCAGCACCCAGTCGTCAGGCCGGTCCTCAGCCTCCTCGCGCCCCGCGATGACGAGTTCGTAGTCCCAATCGTCGATCAGGTCATGTGCGAGCAGCGCGGCCTGCACCACCGGTTTGGGCGCGAAGGCGGTGAGTTTCCAGGTGTTCATTGCGGCGCGGCTTCTTTCGCCAGCCTTCCATCAAGTGCATCGGTCTTGCTCGCGGCATAGTCGGCGCAGCTCGGCCCTGTGGCCATCGTGCCCGTCTGCGCACGGGCGATCATGTCGCTCGCCGAAGGGTGCGGGGTAATCAGCATGTCGCATTCGAGCCCCGCCATCCGCGTGATCCCGGTGCGGAACATCGCAACATAGTCCGGGTGGTCGGTGAAGCGGTATTCATCGGCGCTGACGGGCGAGAGGCTGTCTCCGTAAACGATGGTGATGCAGCCGTTCGCATCGCAGCTTTTCCACTGCCAGCTCATCGCGCCGATGGTGTGACCGGGGGTGGCGAAGCCGGTAACGGAGACGCCCGCGATATTGACCACTTCGCCATCCGCCACGGCGCGCAGCGGGCCGGTGACAGGCGTCATCGGCGCGTGGAGCCCCGTCTGCGGATCGCGCGGATCGTCCTTCCCGGTACGGATCACCTCGACCGCGTCCGCTCCGACCAGAACCGGCGCGCCGGTCAGGCCCTGCATCCGTGCGAATCCGCCGACATGATCGAAATGTTCATGACTGCCGAGCATCGCCTTCACATCGCTCAGCTTGACGCCGAGGCTTTCGATATTGGCAGCGATCACTTCGGAACCCTTTGCAGTTCCTGAGTCGATCAGCACTGCGCCATCATCGCCCTTGATGAGGATGGCCGCGATGCCGCAGGTGCCGACATACCAGGTGTCGCCATGGATGCGGAACGGCGCGGTCGGCTTGTCCCAATCGTCCCAATCCTCGCAAGTCGCGGCAAAGCGGGCCATGTCGCCTGCTTCTGGCACGGCTTGGGCGCGGGGCGCACTATCCGGTTCAGCAGCGGCAACATTGCATCCGGCGAGCGCCAGAGTGGTGGCAACAGACAAGCATCTAACGAACAAAGCTCGCTCCATTGGCGTCGATGACCGCGCCGGTCATGCTGGGGGGCGCGTCGAGCGCGCAGAACGCGATGATGGTCGCAATTTCGTCCGGTGTCGCCACCCGGCCCAGCGGAATGTCCGCCAAAAGCCCCGGCCCGCCGCGCGAGGCAAGGTAGTCGTCCGCCATGCTGGTATCCGTAAAGCCCGGGGTGACCGCGAAGCTCAGGATGCCGTCCTTGGCATAGGCGCGGGCGATGGTCTTGTGCATGCCGATCATCCCGCTCTTGGCGGCGGCATAGTGCCAGTGCGCAGGGCTGTCCCCGCGATAGGCGGCGCGGCTCGCCACGTGCACCAGCCGCCCGGCAAAGCCGCGCTCTTGCCAATGCATCACCGCAAAGCGCGAAAGCTGCGCTGCGGAGGTGAGGTTGACCCGCAAGGTATCATCCCACGCATCGAGCCATTCGATATCCGACCGGTCGAGCCGGTTCGCCTCGAACCGCCCGGCATTGTTGACCACCGCGTCAATCTCGCCGTCGGCCAGTTCCAGCGCCGCTTCCCACAGGGCCTGCGCGGCGAGCGGATTGCCGAAATCGGCAGCGATGATCGGCGTTTCGCCCTCGGCTCCGCTGACCGCGCGCGAGGCGTGACCGATGACCTTGGCACCCCGCGCGGCCAGTGCATCGAGCGCTGCCCTGCCAATTCCGCGGCTTGATCCGGTTACTAGAATGTGTCCCATGCAATCGCCTATCCAAAACTTTGCAAGCCATGTCCACCTGTCGCCGCTTGCCTCATGCGTCAGCGGCGCTAAGTGGGAGGGCCGAAGACAGGGACCAGACGGGATCAACATGAATCAAAGACCGCTTTCTCCCCATTTGCAGGTGTGGCGCTGGGGGCCGCACATGCTGGTATCGATCCTCCACCGCGCGACAGGCGATGGCCTGGCACTGGTCGGGCTGGGCGTGCTGGTGTGGTGGCTGGGCGCGATGGCCAGCGGGCCGGAGGCTTACGCGACATTCCAGTCGGTGATGGGTTCATGGTTTGGCATGATCATACTGGTCGGCCTGTCATGGGCGTTCTTCACCCACATGATGAGCGGTCTGCGCCACTTCGTGCTGGATATTGGTGCGGGCTACGAGCTGGACACCAACCGCATGTGGTCGATCGCCTCGCCGATCATCGCGATTGTTCTCACCGCGGCCTTCTGGGCCCTGATCCTGCTGCGCTGAGGAGCGACAACTATGGGTAACGGAACCTCCATCGGCCGCGTGCGCGGTCTGGGCGCGGCGCACCACGGGCCGCATCACTGGCTGCTTCAGCGCTTCACCGCGATCGGCAATGTCGTGCTGATGAGCTGGCTGCTGATCAGCCTCGTGCTGCTCGGCGATTTCGGCCACGCCAATGTGGTCAAGTGGCTCTCGCATCCGCTGAATGCGACGGCGATGATCCTGCTGGTGCTGAGCCTGTTCTGGCATGCACGGCTCGGGCTTCAGGTGCTGATCGAGGACTATGTCCACGAGGCCGGCTCCAAATTCGCGGCGATCGCCGCGCTCAATCTTGCAACCATCGGCGGCGGCGCTTTCGGGATTTTCAGCGTTGCCGCACTCGCATTCGGAGGACAGGCCTGATGGCTACGTCGGCAGCTAGCGGAACCGCCAATGATGTGGGCGGGGCGCATCTGAAGGGCGCTTACACGATCGTCGATCACACCTATGACGTGGTCGTGGTCGGCGCGGGCGGATCGGGTCTGCGCGCGACCATGGGCGCGGCGGAATCGGGCCTGCGCACCGCGAACATCTCAAAGGTGTTCCCGACGCGCTCGCACACCGTGGCCGCGCAGGGCGGGATTGCCGCATCGCTGGGCAACAATTCGCCCGACCACTGGACCTGGCACATGTATGACACCGTCAAGGGGTCGGACTGGCTGGGCGATCAGGACGCGATCGAATATCTCGCGCGCGAAGCTCCGGCTGCGGTTTACGAGCTGGAACACGCGGGCGTGCCGTTCAGCCGCAATGCCGATGGCACGATCTACCAGCGGCCCTTCGGCGGGCACATGCAGAACATGGGCGCTGGCCCGCCGGTGCAGCGTACCTGCGCCGCGGCGGACCGCACCGGCCACGCCATGCTCCACGCGCTGTACCAGCAGAGCCTGAAGTATGATGCGGACTTCTTCATCGAATACTTCGCGCTCGACCTCATCATGTCGGATGTGGGCGGCGTGAAGCAGTGCGTCGGCGTGATCGCGATGTGCCTCGATGACGGCAAGATCCACCGCTTCCGCGCGCAGTCTGTGGTGCTGGCGACCGGCGGTTATGGCCGCTGCTACTACACCGCAACCTCGGCCCACACCTGCACCGGTGACGGCGGCGGGATGGTGCTGCGCGCTGGCCTGCCCTTGCAGGACATGGAGTTCGTGCAGTTCCACCCGACCGGCATCTACGGCGCGGGCGTGCTCATCACCGAAGGGGCGCGCGGGGAGGGTGGTTATCTCACCAACTCCGAGGGCGAGCGCTTCATGGAGCGTTATGCGCCGTCCGCGAAGGACTTGGCCTCGCGCGACGTGGTGTCGCGTTCAATGGCGCTGGAAATGCGCGAAGGGCGCGGTGTCGGGCCGGATGGCGACCACATCTACCTGCACCTCGATCACATCGATCCCAAGGTGCTGGCCGAGCGTCTGCCGGGCATCACCGAGAGCGGCAAGATTTTCGCGGGTGTTGACCTGACCCGCCAGCCGCTCCCCGTCACCCCGACGGTGCATTACAACATGGGCGGCATTCCGTGTAACTACCACGGGCAGGTCGTGACGCTGGGGCCGGATGGCAATCCGGATACCGTGATCCCCGGCCTCTATGCCGTGGGCGAGGCGGCTTGCGTGTCGGTGCACGGGGCCAACCGCCTCGGTTCCAACTCGCTGATCGACCTTGTGGTGTTCGGCCGGGCGACCGGCCACCACCTGCGCGACAATCTCCAGCCCAAGGCCAAGCAGCCCGAGCTTCCGGCCGACAGCGCCGATTTCGCGCTGACTCGTTTGGATCACTTCCGCTATGCGCAGGGCGACTCGCCCACTGCGCAGATCCGGGCCGAGATGCAGAAGGCGATGCAGAAGCATTGCGCCGTGTTCCGCGACCAGAAGCTGATGGACGAAGGTGTGGCCAAGCTGGCCGAGCAGAACAAGCGGATGGAGGACATCCACGTCACCGACAAGTCGCTGATCTGGAACTCCGACCTGATCGAGACGCTGGAGCTCGACAACCTCATGTCGCAGGCCAATGTCACCATGGCATCGGCAGCGAACCGCAAGGAAAGCCGCGGCGCCCATGCGCACGAGGACTTCCCCGATCGCAACGATGCCGAATGGATGAAGCACACCATCGCATGGTTCGATGGCTGGGGCGGTCGCGGCAGCAACAGCCGCATCGATTATCGCCCGGTCCACGAATACACGCTGACGGACGATATCAAGTATATCGAACCCAAGGCGCGGGTGTATTGATGCACAAGCTGCGGGCAGGTCTGGTTATTGCTCCGGCCCTGCTCGCGCTTGGCTGTGTGCTTCCCGCAGGGGCGAGTGCAAAAGCCGAGCGGGCCGAAACGCCGCTCGCGCAAACTGCGCCTGTGGCCGATGCCAACCCATCGCCGGTGGACACGCCACCCGGGGAACCCGTGCCCGAAAAGCTGCTCGGCACATGGGTCTATTCGCATGAGGAATGCGAACAGGATTCCGAAACCACGCCCGACCCGCGCAAGATTCTGGCTTCGATCTCCTTCGAGGCTGATCGCACCTATCGGCTTAATGTCGAAGGCTTTGAATTCATGGGTCGCTACCGCTATTCGGGCGGCAACTATCCCCGGCTCACGCTCGATAATCTGCTGAACTTCGCGGTCGAGGGTGACACTCTCCAGAACTGGAGCGAGGGCGAAGCGGTCTATCTTTGCGGCCGCGTGTTTGTGCGCGAACAGCGGTAAGGGTGTTGCTGCGCGTCGCCATCATCGGTGGCTACGGTAACTTCGGCGCGCATGTGGCGCGCAGCCTTGCATCTGATCCTGCCATCCAGCTGATCATCGCCGGGCGCAGCCACGCCAAGGCTGTGACTTCGGCAGCGAAGTTGGGTGCAGCCAATCCGGCCGAAGCAGGCGTCTATGACCTCACCGGACCGCCCGAGGCACTGGCGGCGCTGCGTCCCGATCTCGTCATCAACATGGTCGGGCCTTACAACGGGCAGAGCTATGCCGTGGCCGAGGCCGCTATCGCCTGCGGGGCGCATTATTGCGACATCGCCGACGCGCGCGACTTCGTTACCGGAATCGGGGTGCTCGACGAGGCGGCAAAGGCGGCAGGAGTCGCAGTGCTGGCGGGAGCCAGTTCGGTTCCGGCGCTGACCGCCGCCTATATGGACGAAGCGGCCAAGGACATGCGCACCATCCGCGCGGTCGAATACGGCATCAGCGGCGCGGAGCAATCGAACGCGGGCGCGGGAACCGTCGCGGCGGTGCTGTCTTTCGTCGGCCAGCGCTTCACCCAGTTGGTCGGCGGGCAAATGGCTCCGGTGACGGGCTGGGGTGACCTGCGCCGCGTCCACCTGCCGGGCGTGGGTTATCGCTGGTTCGGTCGCGCCAATGCGCCTGACCTCGATCTGTTTGCGGCGCGCTATCCCGGTCTTGCCGATCATTCCTTCTGGGCGGGCCATGCCATTGCGCCGCTGCATTTCGGCACGGCGGCGATGGGCTGGCTGGCGCGCATCGGTCTTCTGCCAAGGCTCGATCGCTTCGCCCCGCAACTGGTGCGTCTGGCATCGCTGTTCGATGGGCTCGGCACCGGCACCAGCGGGTTCTTCATGACCATCACCGGCGAGGGCGCGGACGGCGCAGCCCCGACCCGCCGCCACTGGATCATCGCACGTTCGGGCCACGGGCCTTATATCCCCTGCATCCCGGTGATTCTGATCGCCCGCCAGATGGCCGCCGGGCGCCGCTTCGATCCCGGCGCGCGGCCTTGCCTGGGCATTATCAGCCTCGCCGAATACCGCGATGAATTCGCCCATTTCGATATCGAGGTGACCGACGCATGACGCCTGCGCCCTACAGTTACCGCGAAAACGCCGCCGTTCCCGCGTTCGACGACAGTCGCCCGGTGTTCATCTTCGACCACGTCTGCGTGCTGTGTTCTGGCGGGGTGTCCTTTATCATGAAGCACGATCGCAAGGGCACAATCGCCTTCACCCCCGCGCAGGGCCCGCTGGGATCGGCGCTGTGCCGGCATTTCGGGATCGATTGGGACGAAAGCTACGTCTTCATCCGCAACGGCCAAGCCTACACCAAAAGCACCGGCTATTTCGAAGTCGCCCGCGCGCTCGGCGGGTGGTGGCGGCTCGGGCTGGTGTTCCAGATCATTCCGCGTCCCTTGCGCGACTGGGTCTATGACATAATCGCCCGCAACCGCTACAGCTGGTTTGGCAAGACGGCCGAGGCCTGCGCGCTGCTCACCCCCGAACAGCGATCCCGGCTGATCGGATAGCGCTTGCTTGACGCTTGCGCCGATGGCGGGCAGCTTGCTCGCAGATGAACAGGGGCAGGATCATCACCGGGTTTTGGGCAGGCGCGCTGGCGGCGCTGATCGCCATGCCTGCGCTATCGCAATCCGCGCCTGCCAATCCCAACCAGCCCCCGCCGCACACCGCTCCCTTTCCTGACCTCGGTAGCGGGGAGAGCCGGGCCGAGCGGCGGCTGAGTTACGAGTTATCGCCCGAACTGCACCGGGGCCTGTCCGCCGCGCATATCCGCGAACAGCAGCGCAGGCTCGATGCCGCGCTTGCGGCGCTTCCGCGGAACAGGCCGGGGACGTCAGAGGCCTATGTCCTGACCATCGCGCTCGATAGCGATCCGGTCTTCGCCCGCGAGGCGCGCGAGGCGGCGCGGGTGCTAGGCGCGCGCTACGGGGCCGAGGGGCGCACCCTGACGCTGGCCGGGCCGGATGGCACCCGCGACGATGCGCCGCATGGTTCGATTTCGGCCTTGCTGCTGACCTTGAACCACCTCGGCACTCTGATGGATGGCAAGGAAGATGTGCTGGTGCTCTACACCACCAGTCACGGCAATGATCTGGGCCTTGCCTATCATTACGGCGACAGTGGCTATGGCGTGCTCTCCCCGCCCAAGCTGAAGGCGGCGCTGGCCGAGGCGGGGATTGCGCGGCGGGTGCTGATCCTTTCGGCCTGCTATTCGGGCGTGTTCGTGCCGGCGCTGGCGAGCCCCGACACTGCGATCCTGACCGCCGCCGCCAGCACGCGCAGCTCCTTCGGATGCGTCGCCGAGAATGACTGGACCTTCTACGGCGATGCGTTGATCAACCGTGCGCTGCGCCAACCGGTCGCGCTGGAGGAGGCAGCGCAGATGGCCGGGCGATCGGTCGCCGCGTGGGAGAGCAAGGCGCGCTTCCTCGCCTCCTTGCCGCAGGTCAGCATCGGCGCGGGCGCGAAGGGCTGGTTGCCCCAGATCGAAGCGCAGATGCCCCGCGCGGCGAGCAAGCCAGTGGGCCGCCCTGCCTTCGCCGAATAGGCGTTTGATCCAATCAGACATGCAGGATCTGGAGGAGGATTGACCTTGTGCGATCTCAATGTATCCAGTGGATACATATACACCGCACTTGGAGATTCGCATGACCCCCTTTGATGCCTTGAAGGCCCAGCTTTCCGCCGTCGTCCCTTTCGCGACCTATGTGGGCGTTGCCATCGAGGAGATTGGCGAGGGCAGGGCTACCGCCACGCTCGACCAAACGCACAATACCAGCAACCATATCGCCACCATGCACGCCGGGGCGCTGTTCACGCTGGCGGAAGCGGCGTCAGGAGCGGCGATGGCGGGGCTGTTCCTTGAGCGCCTTGCTGCCCTGCGCCCGGTGGCGGCAGGTTCGACCATCGCCTACGCCAAGCCGGCCAGGGGCCTGATCACCGCCCATGCGGCGGTTGATGGCGAAAAGGCGGCGCTGTTCGCGACGCTCGATGCCGAGGGCAAGGTGCGCTTTCCCGTCACGATCCGCATGACCGACGCAACCGGCCGGGAGGTCGCGCACATGAGTGTCGACTGGCACGTCTCTGCCTTGGCGCAGGCTGCGTGATTGCCTAAGCGGGGTGGATGACCCGGCGCATGGCCTATCACCACGGCGATCTGGCCGCAGCCGCGCTCGACACGGCGCTCGAACTGGTGGCCGAAGATCCATCGGCCGGCTTCTCCTTGCGCTTGCTGGCAGAGCGGCTGGGCGTGGCACACCGCGCGCTCTACAATCACTTCGCCGACCGCGAGGCGCTGATGACAGCGCTTGCGGCGCGCGGGTTCGACCGGCTCGCCGCCGCGCTCGCGCCCGCGCCTGATCCGGCGGCCTTTCTCGCGGCCTATGTCCGCTTCGCGCTGGCGCAGCCCGGGCTTTATGCGGTGATGACCGGGCAGCGTTACGACCAGATCAACGCCAGTGCTGCGCTGCGCGCGGCGGTTGACCGGGTGATCGCCGTTGCGCTTCAAGCGCTCGCCACACCAGGAGCGGATGACGACGCGCGGCGCCGCGAAGTGATGCGCGTGTGGATGCTCGCCCACGGCGCGATCGGGCTCCAGCGTGCCGGGATGCTGCGTCTGCGCAGCGATGCCGAATTTGCCGAGGAAATCCTGCGCATCGCAGGTCTGGAACCATCACAGGAGCAAGCCCCATGAACCCTGCCGACGCCATGCCCTTTTCAAAACTGATGGGCGTTGTGGTCACCACCGCCTCTGCTGAAGCGGTCGAGGGCGAGATCATGGTGCGGGACGATCTGTGCACCGCAGGCGGGATCATGCATGGCGGGGCGATCATGGCCTTTGCCGATGCGCTGGGTGCGGTGGGTGCGGTCGCCTGCCTGCCCGAAGGCGCCAAGGGCACGACCACGATTGAGAGCAAGACCAACTTTCTCGGCGCAGCGCCTGCCGGTATAATGGTCAAGGGGCGCAGTGTCCCGCTCAAGACCGGGCGGCGCATGTCGGTGTGGCAGACCGCGATCGAGACCGCCGATGGCAAGCCGGTTGCGGTGGTGATCCAGACGCAGTTGGTGCTCTAGGGCTGCACTCGCCGCGCGCTGATGATCTTCACCGGCTCGCTGAGCATCTGGCCCTTCAACACGCCTTCGCCCGCGTCGGGATCGCGCGGGGCGGCGCTGATGGCGGCGATCACGTCCATGCCTTGGGTGACATAGCCGAACACTGCATAGCCTGCGCGCAAGCCCGGATCGCTGGCGGCGGGATCGGCGTCGAAACCGGGCTGATCCTCGATCATCACGAAGAAATCTCCGTCCGCGCCGCCGGGCGCGAGCATCGCCATCGACAGCGCGCCATGGCTGTGGGTGAGGCCCGTCGCGCTGGTCGGCTCGTGCGCGATCGGCGGCAGCACCTTGGCGGGGTCGCTGCGCGTGCCGCCCTGGACGATTCCCGCAGGCAGGCGTTCGCCGCCCAGATCCATCGCGCGGTAGAAGTCAGTGCCGTTAAGCCGCCCCTGCTCGACATAGCGCAGGAAATTGCCCGCGGTGACGGGCGCCCGCTCGGTCTCGAGCGCGATGGTGACTGGGCCGAGGCTGGTCTCCAGCACCACGGTGACGCTGGCGGCTTCGGGATGGGGACGCACGCCCGGACGCCCGGCGGGGAGCGTGGCAAAGTCGGCGGCGGTCACAGGGGCGGGGCCTGCGGGCGGCGGGGGCAGTTCGAACTTCATCAGCAGCGTGCGCTGGCAGCCCGGCTTGGCGGCAGTCTCGCAATTGCGGAAATTGTCGTCGGAGACGAGGTAGAGGACAGTCTTGCCCGGCTCCTCGCGCACCGCCAGCCCCTCGAAATTGTCGAGCGTCATCGGCGGGGTGAGGACGGCGAGGGTGGTCGCCGCGTTGTCAGGGGCAAGGGACACCACAGCGGCGCGGTTGCCTTCGCTGGCGTTATAACTGCGGAACAGGACGTAGCAGGTGCCGTCGGCCTTGCAGGTGGCATCGGTCGGCACGCCGCCTGCTGCGGCGATCCCCTCGGGCGCGGGGAGGTGGAAGGAGGCAGTTCCGCTGTCGGTAATCCGCAGGCAGTTGGGCCGCGCCGGATCGGCCCATTCGCCGCAGGCCAGCATCCCGCCCGGATAAGCGGCGAGGGTTTCGATCCCCTCGTTGGGAGCGGCTGCGGCGGTCAGCGTGGCGGCGCGGGTGTCTGTGCCGGTCGCGGCACCTTCCAGATCGGCATAGCGCCAGATGCGGTGGTCCTGCTCGAAAGCGACCAGCCACTCGCCTGACGCAAGCCGCGTGATCGCTTCGGCATCGCCGCGCTTCTTGGCATCGAGTATCTCGCCCGATGGATCCAGCAGCGGGCCGAGGCGCACGCCCGAGACATCGACCAGCTTGCCCGCCACCTCGTCGATGAACAGCTGCATCCAGCGCCCGTCATCCGTGACCGCGAACAACGCGCCGCCATGCCATTCCAGCCCCGAAATGCCGCCGATATCCGCCTTGTCCGGCGCAATTTCCACGCCGCCGCGGAAGGTGAGTTCACCCGCCCTGGTGTCCGCCTCTCCTTCGGCCAGAGTGACCGGCGCGGTCATTGGCAGGAAGGCATCCTCGGGAACCTGCGCCGACAATGCAGAGGTCAGCAGGGCGAGGGCGGAAAGGGTGAGCGTGCGCTTCCATGTCATTCGTCCGGGTCTATCGCCGCTTCGACGAAGTGCAAGCCATGCCATGCGCCGTTCAGCCGCGCGCAAGGTTTACAAATGTAGTCGCCGTGACTACAGGTGTAATCACCAAGCGATGGAGGCGCCCCGTGACCGCTGCTGACGACAGTCCCCAAAACGGGCCAGGCGAACGCATTACCGATGCCGAACACGCGGTGATGGAAGTGCTGTGGGATCGCCCCCGCCAGACCGCCGCCGAAGTGTGCGAGGATGTCTGCGCCAAGCGCGGCTGGAGCCTCGCCACGGTCAAAACGCTGCTGTCGCGCCTCGTCCAGAAGGGCGCGCTGGCGGCGGAGCCGGATGGCCGCCGGTTCCTCTACACGCCCCTGATTGCGCGCGATGATTATGTCGGCGGCGAATCCCGTAGGCTTGTTGACCGGTTGTTCGGTGGTAGTGCCGCCTCGCTGGTCG
This sequence comes from Porphyrobacter sp. ULC335, assembly GCF_025917005.1. Taxonomy (NCBI): domain Bacteria; kingdom Pseudomonadati; phylum Pseudomonadota; class Alphaproteobacteria; order Sphingomonadales; family Erythrobacteraceae; genus Porphyrobacter; species Porphyrobacter sp. ULC335. The sequence continues at coordinate 2,652,818 of NZ_CP078091.1, read as the reverse complement.
CGCACCTTGCCGAAACCGAAGCCCTGACCGAGGATGACCTCGCCGAAATCGAGGCTCTGTTGAAGGAGCTGCGGCCATGACCGACATGCTCCTGCACACGCTGGTGTGGACCGGCGTGCTGATCGCCGCCGTGCTGCTGCTGCGCCGCCCGGTGACGCGCCATTTCGGGCCCGAGGTGGCCTATGCCCTGTGGGCGGTGCCAGTGCTGCGCCTGATTATGCCGCCGGTGACCCTGCCTGCGTGGATGGCACCCAAGGCGGACACTCCTGCGCCTTTGCCAAGCGAGACGCTGGCCGCCGCGCCGCCGCCGCCTGACGCAGTGATCTGGCAGGCAGCCACTCAGGCCCCCGCCGGTGTCGTCCCCGCGCCCATGACCGTGCCGATGGAAAGCGCGCCGCAAGCCGGGTTCGATATGCTGGCGGGGATCGCCGAATGGCCGATTGTCGAGGCGCTGTTGCTGGTTTGGCTTGGCGGCGCAATCGTCAGCCTGTGGCTTCGCTTTTCCGCCTATTTCGCCCTGCGTGACGAATTGCTGGCGGAGGGCCGCGAGGTCGGGCGCGCCAAGGGTCTGCTGTTCAAGGTGCGGCTGGTCGAAACCCCTGCAACCACCGCGCCGCTCGCCATGGGTGTGCTCGATCCGGTGATTGCCTTGCCTCCGGGCTTCATGGCGCTCCACGACCGCGAGGCCCGCGATCTGGCACTGGCGCACGAGTTGGCTCACCACCGCGGCGGCGATCTGCTGGTCAATGTGCTGGTGCAGCCGTTGTTCGCACTGCACTGGTTCAATCCGCTGTGCCGCTTCGGCTGGCTCGCGCTGCGGCGCGATCAGGAGGCGGCTTGCGATGCGCGGGTCATGGCCCGCCGCACCGCGCAGGAACGCGCCGCCTATGCCGCGCTCATCGCCCGCTTTGCCGCTGCGCCGGGCGCTATCAGCAATGCCGCTCTCACCGCGCCGATGGCGTGTCCGGTGTTGGGCGAGAAATCGATCATTCACCGCTTGAGGAGTCTTGCCATGTCTGACCTGTCCCCCCGCCGCCGTCTGGCTGGCCGTGCGCTCCTTGGCGCTGGTCTGCTCGCCCTGCCGCTGACCGCTTCGATCAGCTATGCGGCCAGCGAAAGCCGCCTCGAAGCGCCAGAGCCCCCTGCGCCTCCGGCTCCGCCCGCGCCGCCCTCTGCGCCTGACGCGCCCGAACCGCCGGAAGCGCCCGAGGCACCTTCGATCCTGCTGATCAATGCCGATGCCCCCGAGGGCGAGGGCGGATCGCACGTCACCGAACGCGTCTGGCGCGATGCCGACGGCAAGGAGCGCCGCATCAAGATCGTCACCCGCGGCGGAACCGACGTTGAGAGCATTGAACGCCAGCTCGAAGCCATCGAGGGCGCCGACGCAGCCGATCGCGAAGCCATGCTGGCCGACATGCGCGCCAGCCTTGCCGAGGCCGACCGTGTCCTTGCCGACCTGCCGAACATCATCAGCAGCGCGATGGCCGAGGCCGAAGTCGCCCGCGCATCGGCGCCGCGGGTGATCGTCAAGCACGAGTGCGATGGCGGCACCGAAGAAGTGACCGAAACCACCACCAAGGATGGCATGCAGATCATCAAGATCTGTCAGCGCCGGATCATGGCATCAGCCCGGCAGGGTCTTGAGGAAGCGCGCGCCGAAATCGCCCGCGACAAGGACATTCCCGAAGACACCCGCAAGCAGCTGCTGCGCACGCTCGACGGGCAGATTGCCCGGTGGAGCGATAAAGAGGGCTGATCGGGACGGCTGATCGCGAGCAGGGCGCGCGGGCGGGGGGCTTTACTTCCCGCTCGCCGCCATCTTGGGCCGCGCCGGATAAGCGCAGCCGCGCCCCAGGCCCCAGCCTTTCAGGAAGGCGCGCCGCACCATCCCTGCCGTATAGGCCGCGCGCATTTCACGGTCATTGCTGGCCGCGCCGGTCACCTCGCGCAGGATGCCGCGAAACGGCAGGATCGATCCGACCACAGCCTGACCGATGCGGCCTTCGCTGATCCGGTCGCGGCTATCGCCCTCGGCAATGTCGTAATCCGCGCCCAGCACGCTATCGAGAGCGGCTATCTCCGCAACGATCGCGGGGCACTTGCCGAGACCCTTGGTCGCATAGGGATCAGTCGCTGCTGCGGCCAGCACGGGCGGAACATCGCGCGCGTCGATGTTGAGATCGCGCAGCGGGGTCTTGGCGACTTCGGTGGCGTCAGGTTCGGGCATGGCCTGGGCATGGGCGGCTGTCCCGGCAGTGCACGCGATAGCGAAAATGGCGGCAAGCAGGGTCGGGCGCTTCATGTCTGTCAGGCTCTTTCAAAGAAAACGTCGCAGGCGGCATCATTTGGGCTGTCGAGCCCCAACCGCAGCGCCGCCATTCGCTGGCGGCTGGTGCCGTGGGTGAAGCCTTCGGGATTGATCGCCTGTCCGGCATTGCGCTGGAGCGTATCGTCACCAATCGCGCTTGCGGCCTTGAGGCCCTCCTCAAGATCACCCGGTTCGATAAGGTCGCGGTTCTTGCCTGCCCATAACCCAGCATAGCAATCTGCTTGAAGCTCCATCGCCACTTGTAGCTGGTTGGCGGCGGCGGGGTTGCGCTGCTGCGCGGCGCGCACCTGATTGGCGAGGCCGGTGATGTTCTGGATGTGATGGCCATATTCATGCGCGATCACGTAAAGCCGCGCGAAATCGCCGCCGGTGCCTGACATCTGCGCGAGCTGATCGTAGAAACCGGTGTCGATATAGATGCCCTTGTCGGCAGGGCAGTAGAACGGCCCCACAGCCGAACTCGCGCTGCCGCAGCCTTCGGTCCGCACCACGCCGCTGCGAAAGAGATTGAGGAACGGCTGTTCGAACGGGCGTCCGGCGCGTGCGAAGCTTGCCTGCCATGTCGCATCCAGACTGGTGAGGGCATTGCAGGCCTCGGTCGCGTATTCGCTGCTGGTGCAGACCTCCTGCTCGCTGAGCTCCCGCCCGCCGCCGGCGCCGCCGCCTTGGGGCGCACCTACCTGCTGCTGCACGCCTTCGACCACGCCGATGGTCTGCATCGGGTCGAGCCCGAACACCAACGCGCCGATCAGCGCGATCACCAGCGTGCCGCAGCCGACTCCGCCTGCGCGGCCCATGCCTCCGCCGCCGCCGCCATCATTGCTCGAACGGACATTGATCCGCGACGTATCGAACGGCCCCAACCGCATGCAAAATTCTCCCTCGCCCCTGTTGCACTAGCAATTTGCTGGACAGCCGCGATGCGCACGGCAAAAGCGAACGCCAATAGGCGATACGTGCAGGAGATGCGGCGAATGCTCAAGGACCGGCGTGCTCTCGTCACCGGCTCGACGTCAGGCATCGGTCTGGCAATCGCCCGCGCACTGGCGGCCGAAGGGGCCGAGGTGATTCTCAACGGGCTGGGCGATCCCGATGCCATCGCCTCGCTGTGCGAGGAACTGGGCGCGAGCTACAATGGCGCGAACCTGATGGACGCGGGTGCCATTGCAGCGATGATGGACGCGGTCGGCCCCGTCGACATTCTGGTCAATAATGCCGGAATGCAGCACGTTGCCCCGGTCGAGGAATTCCCGCCGGAAAAGTGGGACGCGATCCTTGCGCTCAACCTCACGGCGGCCTTCCACACCACGCGGCTTGCTGTGCCGGGGATGAAGGCGAAGGGCTGGGGGCGGATCATCAACACTGCCAGCGCGCATTCGCTGGTCGCCTCGCCCTTCAAGAGCGCTTACGTCGCGGCCAAGCACGGGCTGGCGGGCTTCACCAAGACCATTGCACTCGAAGTGGCGACCCACGGGATCACCGTGAACTGCATCTCGCCCGGCTATGTCTGGACCCCGCTGGTGGAGAACCAGATCCCCGACACCATGGCCGCGCGCGGCATGACGCGCGAGCAGGTGATGAACGACGTGCTGCTCGCCAAGCAGCCGACCAAGAGCTTTGTCCTGCCCGAGGATGTCGCAGCGATGGCGCTGTTCCTGTGTGGCGACGCGGCGCGCGGGATCACCGGAGCGAACTATTCTATCGACGGGGGATGGACCGCCGAATGATCCCGCGCCGGCTATCCCTGCTGACGCTGCTGCTGGCGAGCCTGCTGCTGACCGCGTGCACCCGCGCGCCGGTCGCAAGCGTGCCGGTGGTCGACCGTTCCGAAGTCGCGGCGCGGCTTTCGGCGGATATCGCCGCGCTGTCTGCCGACGAGATGATGGGTCGCAAGCCCGGCACCCAGGGCGCGCGCGCCAGCATCGACTACATCGAAAAGCGCATGGGCGAAGTCGGGCTCGTCTCGGGCACCAACGATCCGGGTTCCTATTGGCGGCTGCCGGTCGATCTGCTGGCGACCGAGCCGGAGACCGAGCAGCTCACATTGGGGCAGGGGCGCAAGCGGGTGATGGTGCCCGCCAGCGATGCGGCAGTTTTCACGCAGCGGCGCCGTGCGCTGGCCTTCGGCGGACCGGGAACGGGCGTGCCGGTGGTTTTCGTCGGCTATGGTGACGGTTCCGTGCTGGGCGATGCGCTGGCCGGGGCGGTGGCGGTGATGCTCGCCGATCCGGGCCGCGATGCCGCCCGCCGCGATGCCCTGTTCCGGCAGCGCGCCACGGCTGTGCTGACGGTTCTTCCCGATGCCGATGCACTGGCCGAACTGCGCCGCGCCGAAGACCGCCCCAAGTTGCAGCTTGCAGCCGACCAGCAGGATAATCTGGGCGCCTACATCACCGACAAGGCCTTTGGCGAAGTCATCGGGGTGCGGCGCTGGAAGGGGCTCAAGGCCGAGGCCGAGGAAGCTTCCTTTGCGCCGCTCGAACTCAACCTTTCGGTGAGCCTTGAGGCAACGGCCGACCGGCGCGAATTTCCCAGCCAGAATGTTATCGGCATGATCCCCGGCAGCACGCCCGGATCAGGTGCAGTGCTGCTGCTGGCGCACTGGGATCATCTGGGTGAATGCGGCGCGCATGATGATGCCGACCGGGTCTGCAACGGCGCGGCCGACAATGCGAGCGGCATTGCGATGATGCTGGAACTCGGGCGGAGGTTGAAGGCAGGCGCGCCGCTGGGCCGGGACATCTATTTCCTCGCCACCACTGCGGAAGAGCCGGGGCTGCTCGGTATCCGGTCCTTCGTCAGGAACCCGCCGCTGCCGCTGGCGAGCATCGCGGCCGCCTTCAACCTCGACATGATGGCGGTTGCGCCGGAAGGCAGCCCGGTCGGCTTCATCGGCCGCGGGCGCGATGCGGCGCTCGATGCGGCAGTGCTGGATGCCGTGTCCCGCAGCGGCCGGCAGATCGGCGATCAGGCGCTGGCGGACAGTTTCCTCCAGCGACAGGATGGCTGGGCGTTGGTGCAGGCGGGGGTGCCGACAGTGCTGTTGTCCAGCACCTACGGATCGCACGGCGTGCTCGATCCGTTCCTCGCCACCCGCTACCATCAGCCGTCCGACGAGGCCGATCAGGTCGAGCTTGGCGGAGCGATCGATGATCTGCTGCTGCACGAGGGCCTGATCCGCCAGATTGCCGATCCCGCGCGCTATCCGCCGCGCGCCGAGGGCGGCCCCTAGCGCGAAGCGCAAACCGCGGTTACATGGGCCGCCACGAATCTCCCGTAGCGGAGAACCCTCTCTCAGCTGTCAGAAAGTGGCGCACATGGATATCCCGCTCGGCCTTACCTTCGATGACGTGTTGCTCCGCCCCGCGGAAAGCAGCGTGCTGCCGAGCATGGCCGACACATCGACCAAGCTGACGCGCGACATCAGCCTGAACATTCCGGTGCTGTCCTCGGCGATGGACACCGTGACCGAGGCTGACATGGCGATTGCCATGGCGCAGCTGGGCGGCATCGGCGTGCTGCACCGCAATCTTGATATCGACGCGCAATGCGCCGCAGTGCGCGCCGTGAAGCGTTACGAAAGCGGGATGGTGGTCAATCCGATCACCATCCACCCCGATGCGACTCTGGGCGAAGCGCAGACTTTGATGCAGCTTCACCGGATCAGCGGCATCCCCGTGGTGGATGCGGCGGGCCGGCTGTGCGGCATCCTCACCAACCGCGATGTGCGCTTTGCCGAAAACCCGATGCAGCCAGTGCGCGAGCTGATGACGACCGAGAACCTTGCCACCGTGCCGCTCGGCACCGGGCAGGAAGAAGCGCGCCGTCTGCTTCACGCCCGCCGGATCGAGAAGCTGCTGGTGGTTGACGATGCCTTCCATTGCATCGGTCTCATCACGGTCAAGGATATCGAGAAGGCGGTCAATTACCCCCACGCGACCAAGGACAGCACCGGACGCCTGCGCGTTGCGGCAGCGACGACGGTGGGCGATGCAGGCTTCGCGCGCACCGAAGCGCTGGTCGATGCCGAGGTTGACGTGATCGTGATCGACACCGCGCACGGCCACAATATCGAAGTCGCCCGCGCGGTCGAACGCGTGAAGAAGCTCTCCAATGCGGTGCAGGTGGTGGCAGGCAATGTCGCCACCGCCGAGGCGACCCGCGCGCTGGTCGATGCCGGAGCCGATGCGGTCAAGGTCGGGATCGGGCCGGGCTCGATCTGCACCACCCGCGTGGTCGCAGGCGTTGGCGTGCCGCAGCTCACCGCGATCATGGAAAGCGCAGCCGAAGCGGCCAAGTCCGGCGTGCCGGTGATCGCCGACGGCGGCCTGCGCACCAGCGGCGATGCAGCCAAGGCGCTTGCCGCCGGTGCATCATCGGTGATGATCGGATCGATGCTGGCAGGCACCACTGAAAGCCCGGGCGAAGTGTTCCTCTATCAGGGCCGCAGCTACAAGGCGTACCGCGGCATGGGCTCGGTCGGCGCGATGGCGCGCGGCTCGGCCGACCGGTATTTCCAGCAAGACGTCAGCGCGATGAAGCTGGTGCCCGAGGGGATCGAGGGGCAGGTGCCGTTCAAGGGCCCGGCTTCCGATGTCGTCCATCAGCTTGTCGGCGGGATCAAGGCGGCGATGGGCTATACCGGCTCGCGCACGATCACCGATTTGCAGGAACGCGCGAAGTTCGTTCGCATCACCAATGCCGGCCTTTCCGAAAGCCACGTGCATGATGTGGCCATCACCCGAGAGGCACCCAATTATCCCACACGTTAAGGCCGTGGCATGACCCCTTCAGCACGGGTCCAGGCCGCCATCGATCTGCTCGACACGATCATTGCTTCGGCGCGCGGCAAGGGCGCGCCTGCCGACCGGATCATCGCCGACTATTTCCGCGCCCGCCGCTATGCCGGATCGAAGGACCGGCGCGCGGTGCGCGATCTCGTCTATCACGCAATCCGCCTGTGCGGCCCTGTGCCCGCCAGCGGCCGCGCCGCGATGCTGGCGGTGGCAGGGCAGGACGAGTCGATTGCCGCGCTGTTCGATGGATCGCCCCACGGCCCTGCGCCGCGCGGCGAGAACGAGGAGGCTGCCAGCACCGGCCTTGCCCCCAAATGGCTCGCATCGGCCTTGCGCAACTCGGGCCTTGGGGGGCGCGAGATTGCCGCGCTGCTGGCGCGCGCGCCGCTCGATGTGCGGGTCAATGCGCTCAAGGCCGACCGTGCGGGGCTGGAGCTGCCCGAAGCGGGCGAGCCGCTGGCCTCTGCGCAGGGCCTGCGCTTCGAATCCGGCACGCAGGTCGAGCAGTGGGAGGCCTATGCAGAAGGGTTGATCGAGGTGCAGGACCTCGGCAGCCAGCTGATCGTCGAGGCGCTGCCGGTTTCGGCTGGGGATACGATTATCGACCTGTGCGCAGGCGGCGGCGGCAAGACGCTGGCACTCGCCGCGCGGCTGGGTAACGCGGCGAGCATCATTGCTGCGGACACCGACAAGCGCCGTCTCGGCAACCTTGCGCCGCGTGCCGCGCGCGCCGGGGCGGCGGTGGATCATACCGTGCTGCTCGATCCGGGCCGCGAAATGCGCACGCTCCACCCCTGGGTCGTCAAGGCGGACCACGTGCTGGTCGATGCGCCCTGTTCGGGCAGCGGTACCTGGCGGCGGAGCCCGGAGGGGCGCTGGCGGCTCGACCCTGCCGAACTCGCGCGCCTCAATGCGTTGCAGGACCATGTGCTCGATATTGCCGCGCATCTCGTCCGCTCCGGCGGGACGATCGCGTTCGTCACCTGCTCGGTGCTGGATGCCGAGGGACCGGACCGGATCGGAGCATTTCTTGAACGGCATCCGGGCTGGTCGAGCGAGGCTCTGGCGCTCCCGCTGGGTCGGCCACGCGGGGCGGGAACCCGCCTCGATCCGCTCCACGACGGCACGGATGGTTTTTTCATCGCGTGCCTGCGTTCACCATGATAGCATCCAGTGCTATGACCCAGCCATCCGGTTCCCGGTCTCAAGCACTGAAGGAGCTTCTGATGCGTTTTGCGCCTGCTGCTGCCGCCCTTTCGCTGTGTCTGGCCATGACGGCCAGTATATCGAGCGCAGGTGACACCGGCGCGCCCGATCCGCGCGCGGCAGCGCTGATCGCTCAGGGGCAGGCATCGCTGGCAGCGGGCGAATCGCAGGCCGCGATTGACGCGTTCGAAGCCGCGCTGGCAGTCGATCCGGGTTACACGCCGATCTTCATCGACCTTGCCGAGGCTTCGCGCCAGCAGGGCCTGCAAGGCAAGGCGATCCGCTATTACCGCGAGGCGCTGGAGCGTGATCCGGGCAACTTCGCCGCGATTTCTGGCGAGGGTGCCGCGCTGGTGGAGAAGGGCGCTCTGGAGAAAGCCAAGCGCAACCTGGCAAAGCTGCAATCGCTGTGCGGTGACAATTGCCCTGAAACGGTCGCGTTGCAGACCTCCATCGCGCGCGGAGTTCCGGCGCGGTTGGCGGTCGAAAGCAAGGGCGATTCGACCGCGTCGAACTGAGGTTTTAAGCCCATCGCCTCTCGCGATAGAGCTTGCTGTCGATTTAGCTCAAGAAACAACTAGAATCAGGGGCGTTGATGATTGACTGGCCTGAAAGTCCAACGCGCGATGATCTGATCGCATTGGGTGCATACCGGCGCTTTACGGCGGTCGAGGCTGCGACTATCGCAGATGATGTGGTCGCCGCCTTCCCCGACCTTGCCGAACGCATCACGATTTTTGGCTGCGACTGGCTGGGCCGCGTGTTTGCCGCTGACAGTGGGCGGGGGGGCGAGGTGCTGATGCTGGAACCCGGCACGGCCGAAGCGCTGCAAATCCCGTGTGATGCCGGGGCCTTCGACGATCACGAGCTACTTCAATTGGCCGAGCCTGCACTGGCGCTTAGCTTTTATCGCGATTGGCGCGAGGCGGGCGGGGCTGCGCCTGGGCCGGGGCAGTGCATCGGCTACCGCAAGCCCCTGTTCCTCGGCGGAGTGGATGACCTCGAAAACCTCGAGCTGAGCGACATGGAGGTCTACTGGTCGATCCTCTCCCAAGTTATCTCCCAATTGAGATCGCGTAGCGCCTAAATGAACCGTTTGAACTCTGCCAGCACTGCCTCGTAAACCGCCCGTTTGAAGGGTATGATCACCTCGGGCAGCGTCGCGGGCTCTACCCAGCGCCATTCGTTGAATTCGGCCGGGTCGTGGGCTTCGAGATTGATGTCCGCATCCTCGCCCAGAAAGCGGCCGAGGAACCAGTGCTGTTCCTGCCCGCGATATTTGCCCTTCCACACCTTGCCGACCAGTTCGGGCGGCAGGTCGTAGAGCAGGGGCTTGGAGGCAGGCGCAATCACCTCGACCAGATGCGCGCCAATGCCGGTTTCTTCTTCCAGTTCGCGCAGGGCGGCGGTGCGCGTGTCTTCGCCCTTGTCGATCCCGCCCTGCGGCATCTGCCAGAAGCCGTGCGCGGTCGGATCGATGCGCTGGCCGACGAAGACGAGGCCCTCGGCGTTGACCAGCATGAAACCGGCGCAGCGGCGATAGGGGAGGTGATCGAAGCTCACGCGGGGTTCTCCAGCATGAAGCGCATCGCTGCCATGATGCGTTCAAGGTCGCGTTGCGTGCTCGGCACCGCGCCGCGCAGGTTGGTGAAGGAGTGCGTTACGCCGCGCATCTCGATGAACACGCAATCGCGCCCGGCATCGACCAGTGCCCTGGCATAGGCGCGGCCCGAATCGCGGATCGGATCGAGGCTGGCGGTGACGACGATGGTGGGCGGGGCGGCGGAGTGGTCGCCCAGGATCGGGAAGCCGCGCGGGTCGCTGCGGTCTGCGCCGTAGGCTGCGTCGAAGAAGCCCATCGTGTCGGCGGTCAGCAGGAAGCCTTCGGAGAATGCCGCCATGCTCGCCGAACCGTTGGCATCAGCGACCAGCGGGAAGATCGGCACTTGCAGCACCACCGGCACGGCAGCGGGGTTCGCACCCAGCAATTGCCCGACGACCACGGTGGCATTGCCGCCCGCGCTGTCACCGATGGTGATGATGCCGTTTGCGGTCCGGCCCAGTTCAGCCGGGCTGCCAGCCACCCACCGCGTCGCCGCCTCGCAATCGAGGATCGCGGCGGGGAAGGGGGCCTCGGGCGCGAGGGCATAGTGGACGGCGACCAGCGGCAGGTCGATCAGCGCGGCGATTTCGGTGCACATCGCATGGTGCGTGTCGAGATCGCCGATCACGAAGCCGCCGCCATGGTAGAACATCACCACCGGCGAGGCCGCGTCGCGGGTCTCGCGCGCGTCGTAGAGCCTCAGCGGAATGTCGCCTGCCGGACCGGGGCAGGCAAGGTCGCGGATTACCGGCAGCGCGCGGGCCGGGCGGTCGGCGATGCCGTGCATCTTGATGTAGGAATCGCGCGCCTCTTCAAGCGTCATGTCGACCAGCTTCGGCCCGTTCACCTGCGCCATCATGTCGAGGAACGCCTTCATGTCGGGGCGGATAAAGGGCGCGTCGGTCATCGTGGTTCTCTCCCGTGTCTTTGCCGCGTGCGATAGGCGAGGGTGGCCCAAACTTCCAAGCGCATTTCCACTCGCTTGATCGCGGGAGGCGCGCTAGCCAGTGAACATATGGACAATCTGACACATAGCCTTGTCGGCGCGGTGCTGGGGCAGGCGGGGCTGAAGCGCACCACCGGCCTCGCCATGCCGGCGCTGATCATCGGCGCGAACCTGCCCGATGTGGATGCGGCATGCTTCTTCTGGCTGCACGGCACCGAGCATCTCGCCTTCCGCAGAGGCATCACCCACGGACCGCCAGCGCTGGTATTGTTGCCTTTGGTGCTGGCGGGGCTGCTGTGGGCCTTCGACCGGTGGCAGACGCGGCGCGGAACGCGGCCCGAGGGACGGCTGCCGGTGCGGTTTGGCTGGCTCTATGCGATGGCGTTTGTCGGGTGTCTGAGCCACCCGTTCTTCGACTGGCTCAACGTCTACGGCATCCGCTTGTTGGAGCCATTTTCCTCGCAATGGTTCTACGGCGATACGCTGTTCATCATCGACCCTTGGCTTTGGGCGCTGCTGATTGCGAGCGTGTGGTGGTCGCGTCGGCGGGAGAAGGCGGGGGCGGAGTGGGCGCGTGCGGGGCAGGTCGGGGTGGCGGCGGTGCTGGCTTACATCGGGGTGAACGGATGGATCAGCGCACAGCAGGAAGGCGAGGGGCGCCTGATCGCGCAAATGGAATTTGGCAAGGTAAGGGTAAGTGGCGATAATCTCGAGACGCAGACGACGGCGAAGGTAATTGCTAGCCCGATGCCTTTGCAGTTTTGGGAGCGCGAGGTGCTCGTCGGATCGGAAGGAATTTGGCTCAAGGAGGAGTGCTACAGCTACGACGATTGCTATGCGCGTGCAGTGTCAGAAAACATCTGCGCGCTTCCCAATTTGGCCGCCGCGCGCCGCACCAACTCCCAGCTCGACGCCTTCCTGTTCTGGTCGCGCGCGCCCTTTGCGACCCGCGCGGCTGATGGCTCGGTAGTGCTGCGCGATGCGCGCTTCACCGATCCGCGCGTGGAGGACAGGTTCAGCCTCGCGCTGCCCGATGTGAAGTGTGAGGAACTGCCTTAATTCGTCATCCTGAACTTGTTTCAGGATCCATTCCTCATCCCACACCGCGTTTGCAATTGCGCGATGGATGCTGAAACAAGTTCAGCATGACGGCGTTGTTGGGGAAACGCGAACTCAGAGAAACCAATGACCCAAATCGTATGGCTCCGCCGAGACCTGCGCCTTGCCGACAATCCTGCGCTCTATCACGCGGCCAAGGCGGGCCCGGTCGTTGCGCTCTACGTCCTCGACGACGAGAGCCCGAAGCACCACGCCTATGGCGGCGCATCGCGCTGGTGGCTGCATCATTCGCTGAAGAGCCTCGGCAAGAGCCTCGAAGCCAAGGGCAGCAAGCTGATCCTGCGGCGCGGGGATGCGGTGGAGGTGTTGACCAGCCTTGCGGCAGAGGTCGGCGCGGCAACCATCCACGCTAACAACCACTACGAACCGTGGTGGCTCAATGCCGAACGCAAGCTGGCAAAGTCGCTCGACCTGCAACTTCACCACGGCAACTACCTGATGCCGCCGGGCAGCATCACCAGCGGCACCGGCGGGCAGTACAAGATCTACACCCCGTTCAGCCGCGCTGTCCGCGCCGCATTCCCGCCGCGCGATGAATTGCCTGCGCCCGAACGGCTCGATGCGCCTGCAAGCTGGCCCGCATCCGATGCCCTCGCGTCATGGAACCTGCTCCCCACCAAGCCCGATTGGTCGGCCGGGATGCGCGACTTCTGGCGAGTCGGCGAAGACGCCGCCCACGCGCGCCTCGCCGCGTGGGAAGCGGACGTTGACGGTTATGACGACAAGCGCAACCTGCCGAGTGTCGACAAGGTCTCGCGCCTCTCGCCTCACCTCCATTTCGGCGAGATTTCGCCGGTGCAAATCTGGCACGCGCTAAAGCATCACCAATCCAAGGGCTGGGAAACCTACGAAGGCGAGCTGATCTGGCGCGACTACTCGCAGAACGCGATCCTGCAATTCCCCGCCTACGCTTCAAAAAACTACCGCGAGGATTTCGACCGCTTCCCGTGGCGCGATCCCGCGAATGACCCTGCCGCCGCGCGCGACCTGAAGGCATGGCAGGAGGGCCGCACCGGCTACCCGATCGTCGATGCCGGGATGCGCCAGCTGTGGCAGACCGGCTGGATGCACAACCGCGTGCGCATGATCACCGCCAGCTTCCTCATCAAGCATCTGCTGATCGACTGGCGCGAGGGCGAAAAGTGGTTCTGGGATACGCTGTGCGATGCCGACTATGCGTCGAACGCCACCAACTGGCAGTGGACCGCGGGGACGGGGGTGGACAGCAACATGTTCAGCCGGATCATGGCGCCGCTCAGCCAGTCCGAGAAGTTCGATGCGGCGCGCTATATTCGCACCTATGTGCCCGAACTGGCGCGAATGGAGGAGCCTTACATCCACGATCCCGAGGAATTCGGGCGCAGGCCCACAGGCTACCCGCGCAAGATTATTCCCCACCGCGAAGCGCGCGAGCGGGCGCTGGCGGCGCTGAAAATGATCAAGCAGGGATAGGGGCTTGCCCGCCAGCCCCGCGCGCGCCTAAACCTCCCGCAACGAAAAGACGAGAGGGTGATATCATGGGCTTGAAGAACGGCATGCTGGCGGGTGCGGCACTGGCCCTGACCTTGGTCATGCCGCTGGGCGGGATTGCGCCGCTCCACGCGCAGACCGCGAAAGATGCTCCCGCGCTGGCGGTTCCGCCGCAATATCCCGAAACGCCTGCCGCCCGGCTCACTCAGCCCCCGGCGCGCGACATGGCCGATCTGCAGGTGCTGTTCTGGACAGATGAGCAGCGCAGTCAGCGGTTCCGCGAAATGGAGCAATGGTTTGCTGGCCACGAAGTGCCCGCCGCCAAGTCGGCGCGCGCGCTGCCCAAGGGCGCACCGCTTAGCCCTGCCTTGCAGACCGAGATCGCCGCGCTGATGCAGTCGAGCAAGACCGCCGGTGTGATGGTGCTCGTCGATGGCAAGGTCGTGCACGAGGAATATGGCCTCGGCCTGGGGCCGAAGGATCGCTGGACCAGCTTTTCGGTTGCCAAGAGCTTCACCTCCACGCTGCTCGGCGCGGCGGTGAAGGACGGGTTCATCGCCAGCCTTGATGATCCGGTGACCAAGTATATCCCGGGCCTCAAGGGTTCGGCCTACGAAGGCGTGACCGTCCGCCAGCTCGCCACCATGACCAGCGGGGTCAAATGGGACGAAAACTACACCGACCCGAACAGCGACGTCGCGCAGATGAACCGCTTCGTGGTCGAATACGGCGCGGAAGCGATCGTCGCGCAGATGAAGGCGCTCCCGCGAGAGGCGGAGCCGGGGGTCAAGTGGGTCTACAAGACCGGCGAGACCAACCTCATCGGTGTGCTGGTCGAGAACGCGGTGGGCCAGCCGCTGGCCGAATATGCCAAGGACAAGATCGTCGATCCGGCGGGCTTTGAAGGCGACCTGTTCTGGATGGTTGATCCGCGCGGTGGGAACATCGGCGGGTGCTGCCTGTCGATCACGCTTGGCGACTATGCCCGCATGGGACTCTTTGCGCTCGAGGGTGGCAAGGGCGTGGTGCCGGAAGGCTGGTTTGCCGAGGCGACCGACAGCGCCGTCGATTTCGGATCAAGCGGCTTCGGCTATGGCTACCAGTGGTGGACCTATCCGCAGGGCACCTATGGCGCGCAAGGCATCTTCGGGCAGGCCATCACCCTGTTCCCCGACAAAGGTGTGGTCGTCGCCTATGTCGGCAACTGGGCCACGGCGAGCGGCGGCCCGGAGCGGGGGCAGTTTCTCGATCTGAGCCGGAAGATCGCGGCAGAGGCGAAGTAAACGCCCCTGCAGCGGTTCAGATCACCTGACGGTAAACCCCGACATTGCTGTAGCGTTGCAGGATGTTGTCGTGGACGATCGGGCTCAGCAGCTCGCTGAATGCACAGCCGACGATGCAATTGTCCCACCACACGACTTCGGCCTGCAGCGATTCGAGACCCGGAAGCGTCAGCCAGCACATCTGGCCTTCGTGCATCCGGTTGATCGAAGCGGCCGAAAAGCCGGAGATCGAAAGATCCTGGACCACACTCTGGAACGCACGGCCACCCGACGCACGCAGGGTAGCGGGGATGGTCAAGCGGGTACGGGGGCTGCACCGGTCTTCCTGCGCAGCAGCGCGGTAGGAATCAGAATTCAGCGGCATCGCTGTCAACCTTGTATCGAAGCCTGCGGTCTCTCGGGGCGAATTGGTCCGCGCAGGGTTTTGCGCCCGGCTTCCTTAAGCGACAGTTAAAAAAATTGGTAAACGACCTTTAGGCAGAGCGCGCCGCGCCCACGTTCAGTCGATCCGTTCGCGGTGCAGAGCGGTGAAACCCTCTACCAGCAGCGCGACAAGCCGGTCGGCGACGACCTCCGGAGCCTTGACGGTCTGCGGGTCCTCGCCGGGATAGGCGCGGGCGCGCATTTCGGTGCGGGTCGCACCCGGATCGACAATGGCGACACGCAAGGGGCTGAGCCGCTCGACCTCGGCGGCATAGGTTTCCAGCAGGTTCTCGAACGCCGCCTTGGTTGAGCTGTAAGCGCCCCAATAGGGCCGGGGCGTGGCGGCGACGCTGCTGGTGAGGCCGATGATCCGTCCGGCTGCCGCACGGCGCAGCAGCGGATCGAAACCGGCAATCAGCGCCTGATTGGCGACGAAGTTGATGAGCAGCGCCTGATTGAACTGCTTGGGCTCCATCTGCGATGCCGGGGTCAGTTCGGGCAGATAGCCGGCGGCCAGCACCATGATGTCAATCGTCGGCCATCGGCCGGCAATCGCGCTGGCGAGGCGGCTGACGGCATCAGGTTCGGTCAGGTCAACCGGCGCGATGGTGGACGTGCCGCCAGCTGCGTGGATTTCATCCTCCACCGCCTCGAGCGCCTTGACCTTGCGGGCCACCAGAATGACGTGCGCACCCGCTGCGGCGAGCGCCTTGGCGGTGGCGGCGCCGATGCCGCGGCTGGCGCCGGTGACAAGCGCGGTCTGGCCGGAAAGCGGCTTTGCAAGTTCGGTCATGACGGGTCAGGCAGCTTTCGGATCGGCAAAGGGAAGTTCGGCGGTCTTCTGTTCGGCCAGCGCCAGATCGGTCAGGCTGGTCGGATAGTCGCCGGTGAAGCAGGCGTCGCAGAATTGCGGGCAGGCCTTGTCGCGCCCCTTCTTGCCAACCGCGCGGTAGAGACCGTCGATCGAGATGAAGGCGAGGCTGTCGGCCTTGATGAACTGCCGCATCGGCTCCAGCTCCATGCGCGCGGCAAGCAGTTTGGAGCGTTCGGGCGTGTCGACACCGTAGAAGCAGGAATGCGCGGTTGGCGGACTGGCAACGCGGAAGTGGACTTCGGCCGCGCCTGCTTCACGCATCATCTCGACGATCTTGAGACTGGTGGTGCCGCGCACGATGGAATCGTCGATCAGCACGATGCGCTTGCCTTCGACGAGGGCGCGGTTGGCATTGTGCTTGCGCTTCACGCTCGAATGGCGCGCGCCGTCCGAAGGCTGGATGAAGGTGCGCCCGACATAGTGCGAGCGGATGATGCCAAGCTCGAAAGGCAGACCCGAAGTTTGCGCAAAGCCGATGGCCGCCGGCACGCCGCTGTCCGGCACAGGCACGACCAGATCGGCTTCGCACGGTGCTTCTAGGGCCAGCTCCATGCCGATTGCCTTGCGCGCTTCGTAAACCGAACGTCCGGCAAAGACCGAATCCGGTCGGCTGAAATAAACATGTTCGAAGATGCAGGGGCGCGGGGCCGGGCTGCCGAAGGGGCGCACCGAACGAATCTCGCCCGCGAAATCGACCAGCACCAGCTCGCCCGGCTCCACTTCGCGGATCACCTCGGCGCCGACCACGTCGAAGGCCACGGTTTCGGAAGCGAACAGAATCGAATCGCCCATCCGACCCATAACCAGCGGCCGGATGCCGAGCGGATCGCGGCAGGCGATCATGCCCTCGGGCGTCATCACGATCAGTGCATAGGCGCCCTCGACCAGACGCAGGGCGTCCACCAGACGGTCGGCAATGGTGGGGTAGCGGCTGGTGGCGACGAGGTGGATGATCACCTCGGTATCGGAGGTCGACTGGAAGATCGATCCCTTGCCGACAAGGTCGGAACGCAGCATCATCGCGTTGGAAATATTGCCGTTATGCGCAACCGCAAAGCCGCCGCTCGCAAGGTCGGCATAGAGCGGCTGGACGTTTCTGAGGCCCGCGCCGCCGGTGGTCGAATAGCGGACGTGGCCTGCCGCCATGTGACCTGGCAGCGAGGAAATCGCTTCCGAACTGGTGAAATTCTCGGCCACATGCCCGAGGCCGCGACGGGCGTAGAATTCCTGACCGTCAAAGCTGACGATTCCGGCCGCTTCCTGTCCGCGGTGCTGGAGGGCATGGAGACCGAGCGCCGTGGTCGCAGCAGCATCGGCCGCCCGGATCACGCCGAAGATTCCGCATTCCTCCCGTAGCTTGTCGCCATCGGCGTCAAGGAAGGGGTGAGTCACGTTGCGTAGTGTCATCGGCATCACCAAACCTGATCGCCCGGACCGTCGGAATCTCGCGTCCTGAGCGCACCGCTCCAATGGCGATGTGACGGATCAATTACAAGGGATAGCGTCGCGGCGGTGCCCGCCTTTTTGCTGACCGGAGTGCGACACGCGCCCGGCGCATCGCGCGGGATTGCGGGCAGTGCGCGCTCGCTCTACAGGCAGCTTTCAGCACATTACGGGCAACCCACACCTCTCATGCTCTCCCCCTTCGAATGGATGATCGCCAAACGCTACCTCTGGCCCGGCAAGGGGGAGGCGTTCATTGCCCTCGTCGCCGGGATTTCGGTTGGAGTGGTGATGCTCTCGGTCGCGATGCTGGTCATCGTGATGAGCGTGATGAACGGCTTTCGCGGCGAGTTGCTCGACAAGATCGTGAACCTCAACGGTCACGCCGTGGTGCAGGCCTATGGCGGCAAGCTGGAAAACTGGCAGAGCCTGCTCGCCAATATCGAGCGTACGCCGGGCGTGGTCGAAGCCTCGCCAATGATCGAAAAGCCGCTGCTGGTCAGCTTCAACGGCAATGTCGAGGCGATCTTCCTGCGCGGGCAGAGCGACAAGGATGTCGCCGCGCTGGGCGAAAAGGTGCTGCTCGGCAACATCAGCGCGCTTCAGGACGGATCGGGGCGCGTGGCCATCGGCAGCCGCCTGGCGCAGAACCTCGGCATCCGCGTCGGCGATACCATCACCATCATCAACCCCGCAGGGCGCACCACGCCGTTCGGCACCACCATCCGCCAATTGCCCTACGAAGTCGGCGCGATCTTTGAGGTCGGCATCTACACCTTCGACGAGAAGTTCGTGATGCTCCCGCTCAAGGACGCGCAGAGCCTGCTGCTGATGGGCGATTCGGTGGCGCAGATCGAAATCACGGTCGATGATCCCGACAAGGTGGGCGAGATCCTCTCGCCGCTGGCCGACAAGCTGACCGGCAAGGCGGTGATCGCCGATTGGAAGACGATGAACTCCGCGCTGTTCGAAGCCTTGCAGGTCGAGCGGGTGGCGATGTTCTTCGCGCTCAGCTTCATGGTGCTGGTGGCGGCCTTCAACATCCTGTCGAGTCTCGTCATGCTGGTGCGCGCCAAGACGCGTGACATCGCGATCATGCGCACCATGGGCGCGACCCGCAGAAGCCTGCTCAAGATCTTCGTGACCACCGGCACCACTGTCGGCGCGATCGGGACGATTGCGGGGCTGCTGCTGGGCGCTATCGTGCTGTTCTTCCGCGAGCCGATCGTCGATTTCATCGCCTTTGCGACCGGTCAGGAAATCTGGGATCCCGAGGTGCGCTTCCTGTCCACCCTGCCTTCGCGCACCGATCCGTGGGAAGTCTTCGGCATCGTCATGCTGGCCCTGACAATGAGCTTCCTGGCGACGCTCTATCCCGCGCTCAAGGCGGCGAACACCGATCCGGTACAGGTGCTGCGTTATGAATAGCCCGCTGATCACTGGCGCGCCCATCGTCGCCCTGAGCGATCTGAAGCGTTCGTTCGAACAGGGCGGGCAGCGCATCGACGTGCTGCGCGGCGTGAACCTCGAGATCAAGCCGGGCGAAATCGTCGCGCTGCTTGGCCCTTCGGGTTCGGGAAAGTCGACAATGCTGCAAGCCGTGGGTCTGCTGGAAGGCGGGTTTGAAGGGTCGATCAGCATTGCCGGGCAGAAGGCCGAACATCTCGCCGGGGACGAGCGAACCGCGCTGCGGCGTGAACATCTCGGCTTCGTCTACCAGTTCCACCACCTGCTCCCCGATTTCGACGCGCGCGAGAATGTGGTGATGCCGCAGATGATCCGCGGCGTGGCGCGCAACGCGGCGGAGGAGCGGGCGGACAGTCTGCTCACAAGCCTCGGGCTGGGCGCGCGTCTGACCCACCGGCCGAGCCAGCTTTCGGGCGGCGAGCAGCAGCGCGTGGCCGTCGCCCGTGCGCTGGCCAACCGGCCCACGCTGGTGCTCGCGGACGAACCGACCGGCAATCTTGACGAACACACAGCCGATGCAGTGCTCGCCCAGTTCCTCGCACTGGTGCGCGGGGAGGGCAGCGCGGCGCTGGTTGCCACCCATAACGAACGCCTTGCCGCGCGGATGGACCGGATCGTCCGCCTGAGGGAAGGCGTCCTGATCTAGGTTGAGCTTCCTTCCGCCGGGCGCCGCACAAGGCAGGCAGGAGGAACCACCCATGACCGATCATCCGAGCACTTTCAAAGGCGATACCGTGCCGTCCGGCGCGCAGGCCTGGGACGATCGCGCCGCGATTGTACCGGCGACGCAGGATGCGCAGCTTTCCGATGGGGGCGTCCCCCTGCTGCGCGGCACTTTTGCCGAAATGATCCGCCACATGGCACAGCTGCCCGATGACGACCGGCAAGGTTATGTCATCCAAAAGGCCGGCGATCGGTCATATGACGCAGATGAAGCGATGGCACTTGCCACTCACCCCGATTTCCCTGCACAAGGTTCCAGCTGACACGACATTCAGCCCGGGGGACCCAGATGCCGACGATTGCCGATTTCACAGTCACCACCAATCGCGGCCAGGAGGTCGACCTCAAGGACAAGCTCGGCACCGTGTTGCTGGTGGTCAACACCGCGAGCAAGTGCGGCTTCACGCCCCAGTATGACGGGCTGGAGAAGCTCTACCAGACCTACAAGGATCGCGGCTTTGAAGTGCTGGGCTTTCCCTGCAACCAGTTCGGCGGGCAGGAGCCGGGCAATGCCGACGAGATCGCCGAGTTCTGCAAGGTCAATTTCGGCGTCACCTTCCCGCTGATGGCGAAGGTGGAAGTCAATGGCGCCCACGCCTCGCCGCTTTATGACTGGCTCAAAACCTCGGCCAAGGGGTTGATGGGCTCCACCTCGATCAAGTGGAACTTCACCAAGTTCCTGATCGGCCGCGATGGCACGGTGGTGAAGCGCTACGGCCCCACCGACGCGCCGGACAAGATCGCCAAGGACATCGAAAAGCTGTTGTGAGCTTATGCGCCGCCCTGTGCACAGGTTAAACCGGCTGCCGCTTTGAGAATCGCCGCGAGTTCCTAAATTGCACAGGATGTCCTTCGCCCCCTTCGTTCCCTTGCGTGTCCTGTCGTCCTATTCGATGCTCGAAGGGGCAATCGACCCGAAGGACATTGCCAAGCTGGCGAAGGAGCGCGGCTATCCCGCCATCGCCATTTGTGACCGCAACGGGCTTTACGGGATCATGGCCTTTGCCGCTGCCTGCAAGGGCGAGGGCGTGCAGCCGATCATCGGCGCGATGCTGGGCGTGGCGCGCGATGACGAGCGCGGCGGGGTGGATTACCTCGCCCTGTTTGCGCAGGATGACGCGGGTTACGACAACCTGTGCCACCTCGTCTCAAGCGCGCACCTTGATCGCCCGCTTGAGCGCGACCCGCATGTCACGCTCGCCGATCTGGAAGGCCGCACCGAAGGGCTGATCGCCCTGACCGGCGCGGGCGAGGGCGGGTTGACGCGGTTGATGGCCGAAGGGCAGCTTGATGCAGGGGCGAAGCTTGCCGAGCGGCTTGAAGCGCTGTTCCCGGGGCGGCTCTACATCGAACTCGCCCGTCACGGCGATCCGGTGTGCGAGCGGGCCGAGGAAGCGCTGATCGACCTTGCCTATGCCCGCGGCCTGCCGCTGGTGGCGACCAACCCCGCCAACTTCGCCGAACCGCATATGCACAAGGCGCATGACGCCATGCTGTGCATCGCCAACTCGACCCAGATCGAGGCGGATGATCGCCCCCGCTCCAACCCGCAAGCCTTCGTGAAGTCGGCGAGCATGATGGAGGAGGCCTTCGCCGACCTCCCCGAAGCGACCGCCAACACGCTGGTGATCGCCCAGCGCTGCGCCTTTGCTCCGCCCTACCGCAAGCCGATCCTGCCCAGCCTTGCGGGCGACCTTTCCGGCGAAGCACGGATGCTGGCAGAGGACTCGCGCGCCGGGCTGGAGGCGCGGTTGGAGGCCTATCCCGATCTCACCGAGGAGGAGCGCAAGGTCTATTTCGACCGGCTCGAATTCGAGATCAATGTCATCGTCAACATGGGTTTTCCCGGCTACTTCCTGATCGTTGCCGACTTCATCAAGTGGGCCAAGGAACAGGGCATTCCGGTGGGGCCGGGGCGCGGGTCGGGCGCAGGCTCGGCGGTGGCGTGGGCACTGACCATCACCGATCTCGATCCGATCCGGCTCGGGCTGCTGTTCGAACGCTTCCTCAACCCCGAACGCGTGTCGATGCCCGACTTCGATATCGACTTCTGCGAAACGCGGCG
Organism: Porphyrobacter sp. ULC335; assembly: GCF_025917005.1. NCBI lineage: Bacteria > Pseudomonadati > Pseudomonadota > Alphaproteobacteria > Sphingomonadales > Erythrobacteraceae > Porphyrobacter > Porphyrobacter sp. ULC335. The sequence continues at coordinate 2,631,068 of NZ_CP078091.1, read as the reverse complement.
CGGCGAGGTGATCCGCTACGTCCAGCAGAAATATGGCAGCGATCACGTCGCGCAGATCATCACCTTCGGCAAGCTCAAGGCGCGCGCGGTGTTGCGCGATTGCGGGCGTATTCTGCAGATGAGCTACGGTCAGGTGGACCGCCTCTGCAAGATGGTGCCCAACCACCCCACCGATCCCTGGCCGCTGCCGCGCGCTCTGAACGGCGCGGCGGATTTCAAGCGCGAATACGACACGCAGCCCGAAGTGAAGCGCCTCGTCGATCTCGCGATGCAGCTTGAAGGCCTGCCGCGCAATTCATCGACCCACGCGGCGGGTGTGGTGATCGGCGACAGGCCGCTGGCGCAATTGGTGCCGCTGTATCGCGATCCCCGATCCGATATGCCGGTGACGCAGTTCGACATGAAATATGTCGAATCCAGCGGGTTGGTGAAGTTCGACTTCCTCGGGCTGAAAACGCTGTCGGTGTTGCGCAAGGCGGTCGATCTGCTGGAGGCACGCGGTATCGCGATCGACCTTGGCGCGCTGCCGCTGGACGATGCGCAGGTTTACCACCTCATGCAGGCGGGCAACACGGTGGGCGTGTTCCAGCTGGAATCCGAAGGGATGCGCCGCACGCTGAAGGCGGTGAAGCCGACCAATTTCGGCGACATCATCGCGCTCGTTTCGCTCTACCGCCCCGGCCCGATGGACAACATCCCGCTGTTCGGCCAGCGCAAGGCGGGTCAGGTCGCCATCGAGTATCCGCACGAGAAGCTGGAAGGCATCCTTGCGGAAACCTATGGCATCTTCGTCTATCAGGAACAGGTGATGCAGGCCGCACAGGTGCTGGCCGGTTACTCGCTCGGCGACGCGGACTTGCTGCGCCGCGCGATGGGCAAGAAGGTGCAGGCCGAAATGGACGCCCAGCGCGGGCGCTTTGTCGAGGGCTGCAAGGCCAACTCCGGCATCGAACCCAAGCGCGCCAATGAATTGTTCGACTTGATCGACAAGTTCGCAGGCTACGGCTTCAACAAATCGCACGCCGCCGCCTACGCGCTGCTCGCCTATCAGACCGGCTGGCTGAAGGCCCATTACCCCGAGGAATTCTACGCCGCGTCCATGTGCTTCGACATGCACCAGTCGGAAAAGCTCAACGTCTTTGTCGACGACGCGCGGCGTTATCCCAATGGTCACGGCGGCGTGGCGGTCCTGCCGCCCTGCATCAACGCCAGCGAAGCCGAGTTCACCGTCGAGCAGACGGACGAGGGTTACGCGGTGCGCTATGCGCTCGCGGGGATCCGCAATGTCGGCGAAAAGGCGATGGACGCGATCGTTGCCGAGCGGGGCGCGAATGGGGCTTTTGCCAGCCTCAAGGACCTGTTCGAGCGGCTGCCGCAGGGCACGATGAACCGTCGCCAGCTGGAAGGCCTGATCTGCGCGGGGGCGTTTGACGGGCTCGAGCCTGACCGTGCCTTGCTGTTCGCCAACGCCGACATGCTGATGGCGGTCGCCGATGCGGCGATCCGCGAACGGTCAAGCGGGCAGGTGGGCCTGTTCGGCGGCGATGCCGGGCCTGCCGAAGAGCTCCGTCTCCAACCGACCGATCCGTGGAGCCGAACCGAGCGGATGGCCAAGGAACGCGAGAACTTCGGCTTCTATTTCTCCGCCCACCCGGTGCAGCAATACCGCGATGTCGCCTCGGCCAATGGCGCGCGGACCTATCAAAGCCTGATGGAAGCGGGCGCGCCTGTTGGTGGGAAAGGATCGGCGGTGATGGCGGTGCTGGTCGAAGGGATCACCAAAGCCCGTACCCGTAAGGGCGGCACTTTCGTGCGTGCGGACTTCTCGGACGCCTCGGGCCAGTTTTCCGCAGCCTGCTTCGAAGAGGCGCTTGTCCCCGATTTCGAGCGCTGGGCGCAGACCGGGGAATGCCTGCTGCTGACGGTCGAGCTTGATTCTCCCAACCCGGATGAACCCCCACGGCTGACGGTGCGCGGCGCGCGGCCGCTGGCGGCCGTCAGCGGGACAACCGCGATGGAGTTAAGCGCCGAGATCGCCACAATCGAAGCCCTGCGTGAACTCCAGATCGAACTGCAAGCCGCGCAGGGCGACCGGCCGGTCGGTGCGGGGGAAGTCGTGGTTCAGATCAGCCTGGCCGATGGGGGGCAGGTGCAGCTGCGGCTCGGGCGGAATTTCGTGCTGACGGGTGAACTGGCCGAACGGCTCGCCGCAGTCGACGGGATTGCGAAGGTATCGCTCGTCCCGCTCAAGAAGCGCGGCAACCTGCGGCTGGTAGCCTAGGCCCCAAAGCAAAGGGGCCGGATTGCTCCGGCCCCTCGCTTGGTCGTTACTTGGCGTGAAGCCTTACATGCCCGAACCCGGGCCGTAGGTCACTTCCACGCGGCGGTTCTGCGCCTCGCGGACGCCGTCAGCGGTCGGCACGCGCGGCTGGCTTTCGCCGAACGCTTCGCCCGAGATCTGACCGGCAGGAACGCCGCGCGATGTCATGTAGCTGCGCACGGCGCCATTGCGGCGCTCGGCCAGCGCCATGTTGTACTGCGCGCCGCCCGAGCTGTCCGTGTGGCCAGCCAGCATCACGCGCGCCGTGCCGCAATTGGCATAGGCGGTGACCGCGTTGTTGAGGATGCTCGAGGCTTCGGGGCTGATGTCAGACCGGTCGAAATCGAAGAACACGATGTACGGGCCGGTGTTGCAGGCGGGACGCGGCGGCGGCGGCGGTGCAACCGGACGCGGCGGCGGGGGTGCCATCACCGGCGGGGGCGGAGGAGGAGCCATGACCGGTGCCGGCTCGGGCTGTGCGCGACCGCCAAAGTTGTAGGTCAGGCTCGCCAGCACCGAATGCGCCGAATAATCGGCGGTCAGGCCGCGGCCATTGGCTGCCTGGAAGTCGAAATTGTCGGCCACGAAATAGCGGTACTTGACCCCGAGATCGACATTGTCGGTGACGGCCAGCCTTACGCCGCCAATCAGCTGCCAGGCAAAATCGGTCGCCTTGTCATCGATCACCGTGCCGACGGTCGGCACATTGACCGGAAGCTCCATCCGGGCAACGCCAACGCCGCCGCCGCCAAAGATCTGGAACCCGTCATCGCTGCCGAATTCGACCATGGCGTTGACCATGCCGCTCCAGATTTCGAGATCGCTCTCGTTTTGCACCAGAGTGCCCGGGGGAACGGTGATGCCGCCCGGCAGGATTGCGGAGTTCAGCACTTGCAAGCTTTCGTAGCCTGCGCGCTTGTAGCCGCCTTCTGCTTCAAGCCGGAACGGGCCGAAGTCGTAGCCGATGACCAGATCGCCATCGATGCCGAGATTGGTGTTTGCGATGGCGGCAGTCTGGACCGGCCCGACTTCTTCGCCGCTATCGATGTTGATCCGCACCTGGTCGTCCAAGATGACGCCGCCGTTGATGCCGATATAGGGTTGTCCCTCGCGTGCGTGGGCAGGCACAGCGATAATCATCGCCGCGCCAGCCATCAGAAATGCTGTATTCTTCATTGGTCTTATCCCTCGAAAGTGGACGCCCCGTGCTGAGCTAAAGCCGCTCTGTGCCAGTGTGGTGACACTGCATTCTGCAAGCGGCAGGGGGGGTAGCCTCGGCAAAGGGAAATTGTTTCATCGCATTACGATGAAACGTGGCGACCATTGGGCGAACCGATTGCCAAGGCGCGCGGCCGAAGGCATGAACATGGCTTCACGCCGTGTGAGAGACGGCGCATCGTGATCGCAAAGGGAGAGATAAAGACAATGGCCGGAACCAGGCTCGGGGCAATGCAGGACTGGACGATGCGGGTCACCGCTGTGATCGATCATGCCGCGCGCGAGGCACCGACGCGCGAGATCGTCAGCCGGTGGGCCGATGGCGCCGAAACGCGCACCGACTGGGCGGGCATCCGCCGCGACGCGCTGAAGATGGCGCAGGCGCTTCAGCGGCTCGGCCTGAAGCCGGGTGACAAGGTTGCGAGCCTTGCCATGAACCATTCGCGCCACCTCGTCAGCTGGTATGGCGTTGCAGGCATGGGCGGGGTGCTCCACACGGTGAACCCGCGCCTGTTCGACGACCAGCTCGAATATATCGTCAACCACGCCGAGGATCGCGTGATGTGTTACGATGCGGCGTTCCAGCCGATTGTCGACCGCATGAAGAGCCGCTGGCCAACGGTCGAACATTACATCTGCTATGATAGCGGTGCGAATGCTCCCGCCTTCGAGGACTGGATCGGCGCCGAGGATGGCGATTTCGAATGGGTGACGGGGCCGGAAACCGACCCCTGCATGATCTGCTACACCAGCGGCACGACCGGCAATCCCAAGGGCGTGCAATACGAGCATCGCTCGACCGTGCTCCACGCCATGGCGGGCCTGCAAACGGCGGCGTTCAACTTTTCGAGCGCCTCGGTGATGCTGCCGGTTGTCCCGATGTTCCACGCGGCCAGCTGGGGCTTGCCCTATGCTGGTGCGATGGCGGGGATCAAGTTCGTGTTCTCGGCGGTGAATGATCCGGCGGTGCTCCACGATCTGATGCTGCGCGAGCGCGTGACCGATTCTGCGGGTGTGCCGACCGTCTGGCTGGCGCATTTCCAGTATTGCGACGCCAACGGGATCGACCTGCCGCCGCTCAAGGCTGCAACCATCGGCGGATCGGCCGCACCCAGGTTCATGATCGAGCGTCTGCTGCGGAACGGCACCCGCGTCCAGCACGCCTGGGGCATGACCGAGACTTCGCCGATCGGCACGCTCGGTGGCCCGACCTGGGACTGGGATACGCTCACCCTGGAAGAGAAGATCGAGAAGACCGCGATGCAGGGCCGCCCGATCTTCGGCGTCCAGCTGCGCACGGTGGACCTGTCTGACATGACCACCGAACTGCCGCGCGATGGCAAGACCAGCGGCGCGCTCCAGATCCGCGGCCCGTGGGTGATCCGGCGCTATTTCAAGGCGGAGCAGGATGCGACCAACAACGACGGCTGGTTCGATACCGGCGATGTCGGCATCCTCCACCCTGACGGCACGCTCCAGCTGACCGACCGGACCAAGGACGTGATCAAATCGGGCGGCGAGTGGATCAGTTCGGTCGAGCTGGAAAATGCCGCTTGCGGCCATCCCGCTGTGGCCGAGGCGGCTTGCATCGGAATCTTCCACCCCAAGTGGGACGAGCGCCCGGTGCTGTTCGTGGTCAAGAAGGCTGGAGCCGAGGTGACTGCCGACGACATTGTCGAACACCTCAAGCCGCAGATCGCCAAGTGGTGGCTGCCCGATGCGGTCGAATTCGTCGACGACATCCCGCACACCGCCACCGGCAAGATCAGCAAGAAAGACCTGCGTGACCGCTTTGCGGACTACACGCTTGGCTGACCTCGTGATCCGGCCTGCGCGAGAGGATGACGCGCAGGCCGTTTGCGACATCTATGCATGGCACGTCGCCAACGGCACGGGGACCTTTGACACGGTCGCACCGATAGCGCGGGAGTGGGCCGAAAAGATCGCGCACTTTGCCGTGCAGGGGTGGCCGTTCCTGATTGCCGAGCGGGACAGCACGATCCTCGGCTATGCCTATGCCGCGCGGTTCCGCGAGCGTGCCGCCTATGCGGCGACGTGCGAGGACAGCATTTACATCGCGCCTGATGCGCGCGGGGGCCGGATCGGGTCGGCCCTGCTCCCCGCGTTGATCGATGCGGCGCGGGCATGCGGGTTCGAGCAGATGATTGCGGTGGCGGGCGGCGGCGAGCCTGCCTCGGTCGCGCTTCACGGCAAGTGCGGCTTCGAACACGCGGGCCGCTTGCGCAATGTCGGCCGCAAATTCGGCCGCGTGCTCGACACCGTCTACATGCAGCGAAACCTCATGGAGGAGGATGACGCCTTATGACCTGCGAGACTTACATCGACCCGTCGCCCGCCAACTTTCAGGCCTTCAAGGACCTGCCGCGCGATACGCCGATCAACATGCTCAACCTGCTGCTGTACCGCGATGTGGCGGAATATCCCGAAGGCCACGAACATGCAGGCAAGGGTTGGAGCGGGCAGCGCGCCTACGAGGAATACGGCAAAACCAGCGGCCCGATCTTCCAGCGAGTCGGCGGCAGCATTCTGTGGCGCGGGAGCTTCCAGACGGTCGTGACAGGGCCGGAGGGTGAACGCTGGCACGATGGGTTCGTGGCGCAGTATCCGAATGCCGGGGCGTTCTTCGAAATGATCAAGGATCCGGAATACCGGAAAGCGGTCGTCAACCGCACCGCCGCGCTGGTCGACAGCCGCCTGATCCGGTTTGCTCCGGGTGAGGCCGGGGAGGGCTTCGGGTAATCCCGAGGCCCCCCGACAGCGTCACTCGCCGTAGAGATAGCTGAAAAACTCGGTGACCGATGCGAACCACAGGCCGATCTGCCTGCTGTAATTGGCGCGGGTGATGCCGCCATCCGAAATGATAAACATCCGCACCGAGATCGTGCCGTCCGGATCAATATAGGCGCGGCCGAAATTCTCTTTGTAATTATAGGTGTTGATCGCATCCCCTATCTGCTCGGGCGTCTGGAGGTCATCAGGCGTGAAGGTTGCGAGCAACGAGGAGCCGATGCACTTCGTCTTGAGCTTGTCGTCCTCGCAGGCGAGCAGCAGCGCATCTGCGTTGACGCCTCCGTTGAAGGTGAAATCGATGCGCTGGCTGACCGTGTCGGTGGCGGTGATGGTTGCGCCTGCTTCGCGCAGCGCGCTTTCCAGATCGGCGCGGGTAAAGTGCTGCATTGTCTGCGCGGTTTGGGCATGAGCGGCACTGCCGAGGCACGTGATCGCAGCAGCGGCGGCAAGAATCTTCGAACGCATATTTCCCCCTTTGGACTCGGCCCTCAACATTCGCATAATCACAGCAACCGCAATTGCCCACCCACCTCCGGCGCGCAGAACCGCGAGCAATCCAGCTCGAACCTCGCCTTCCCGATCCCGGCCCGCTTGCATGCCACCTTGAACCGCGCGCGGATCAGGTCGGGCCAGACGCCTTGCGGGTTGAAGCGGCTGTGGAAGTTGGGATCATTGTCACGGCCCCCGCGCATCTCGCGCACAATCCCCATCACTTTGGCGGCGCGGTCGGGGTAGTGGACTGCCAGCCACTCGCGGAACAGCGGCGCGACTTCGTGAGGGAGGCGCAGGGGAATCCAGTTGACGCTCTTAACGCCCAGTTCGGCAATGCGGGCGATGATGTCTTCGATAAACTCATCGGTGATCGCCGGGATGATGGGGGAGATCGAGGAATGCACAGGCACGCCAAGCCCCACCAGTTTCTCCAGCGCTACCAAGCGTTTGGCAGGCGCAGCGCAGCGCGGTTCCAGCTTGCCTGACAGCGCCGGATCAAGCGTGGTCACCGAAATCGACACCGCCACCAGCTTCTCCCGCGCCAGTGCCTCCAGCAGGTCAGCGTCATCGAGCAACCGGTCGGACTTGGTCGTGATGGTGACGGGGTGCCGCGTTTCGAGGCACACTTCGAGGATTGCACGGGTGATCCGGTAGTCACGCTCGATCGGCTGGTAGGGATCGGTGTTGGTTCCCATTGCAATGGGTTTCGGCTGATAACCTTTCTTCGCCAATGTCTTGCGCAGCAGTTCGGCGGCGTCGGGCTTGGCGAAAAGCTTGGTCTCGAAGTCCAATCCGGGTGAGAGGTCGTGATAGGCGTGGGTGGGGCGCGCGAAGCAATAGACGCAGCCATGCTCGCAGCCGCGATAGGCGTTGATCGAGCGGTCGAAGGGCACATCGGGCGACTGGTTGAAGGTGAGGATCGACTTGGGCCGCTCCTCGATCACCGTCGTGCGCAGTTTGACCGGGGGTCCGTCGAGCGTTTCCACATAGTCCCGCCAGTCGCCATCGACTTCGCGCTCCGCCAACCCGAAGCGGGTGGGGACTGATGCCGATTGTGCGCCGCGACCTTTGACCGGAGAATGTTTCACGTGGAACATTTACGGAACAAAAGGCGGCTTGCCAAGGCAAAACGGCCTCGCAATACGGGGTCAAAGCTGGGCTAGGGGGGTCTGGAGGGGGTCTAGAGAGGGGCTGGCGCGGACAAACCGTGCACTATGCCGCCCCAGGTCCCGGCTTTCACCGGGATGACGAAGGGAAGATCAGACTTCCTTCAATCGCGGCATCAGCTCGACGAAGTTGCAGGGCCGGTTGCGGCTGTCCAGCTGCTCGGCCAGAATCCCGTCCCAGCCGTCCTTCACCGCGCCGTTCGATCCGGGCAGGCAGAAGATATACGTCCCCCGCGCCACCACCGCGCAGGCGCGGGACTGGACGGTGCTGGTGCCGATGGACTTGAAGCTGAGCCAGCGGAACAGCTCGCCAAAGCCGGGAATGTCGCGGGCACCTGCGATCATGGCCAGCGCTTCGGGGGTGACGTCGCGGCCGGTCAGGCCTGTGCCGCCGGTGCTGACCACCGCGTCTATGGCGGGATCGTCGATCCACGCCTCGAACTGAGCGGCGAGCAAAGCCGCGTCATCCTTCACGATCACGCGGGCGGCCAGAGTATGCCCCGCAGCGGTCACCCGCTCAGCCAGAATATCGCCCGAGGTGTCCGTCTCCGGCGTGCGGGTGTCGGATACGGTCAGGACGGCAATGTTGATCGGCTTGAAGGTCCGCGTCTCGTCAATCGCCACTCTGTCCGCTCCCTATGGCTCCAGCCTTGCGGAGCGCATAGCAGCCTGCGGAAACTCCGGCCAGCGGCCTTGGGCAAGCGCGCGGCGGCTGGGCGATTGCACCCCGGCGGCGCGCTCATACATCCAGTAATTGCGCATCACGATCGCGACATAGCCGCGCGTTTCCCAATAGGGGATCGATTCCATCCAGAGCAGCGGATCGTTCTGGTCGTTGATCTCGCTGTTCCAGCGCCCGACCGGTGTGAGGCCCGCGTTGTAGGCCGCCATGATCTTGGGCAGCGCGCCGCCGGTCGCCGGGCTGTCACGCAGCATTTCCAGATGGCGCTGGCCATAGGCGAGGTTGACCTGCGGATCATTCAAGTCCTCGTAGCTCGCGCCGAGGCTGAGGCGGCCCGAATGATCGCGCGCGGTGCCGGGCATGATCTGCATCAGCCCGCGGGCATTGGCAGGGCTGACCGCGGCAGCGCGGAAGTTCGATTCCTGCAGCGCATGGGCAAAGGCCAGCGCCGGATCGACCTGCCAACCGCCAACCGGCTGCCAATGGGCGACGGGGAAGCGCAGCGAAGGATCGCTGGTGGTGCCATAGGGCGCGTTGTGCGCCATGAACAATTGGGTCGAGGGCAGGCCAAGTTCCCGCGCAAGACGCGACAGGGCGCTGAACTGGTAAGCGGGCCCGATCTTGGCCTCGTAACGCAGCACTTCGTCCGCCAGTGCGGGGCGGCCGATCTCCATCAGCGCCGTCGCCACGCGGACGTTGCTGCGCTGCGAAAGCTGGGCCCAGTCGTCGCGGGTCATGGGGACCGGCGCGGCATGGGCGGGCAGTTCGATGCCGAGCTGGTCGGCGGCGAGCATCCCGTACAGCGTTTCGTGCATCTGGGCCGCTGCGCTGAGATGGTGCTGCGCCTGCCCCGGCTCGCGGCAGCGCACCGCGGCGCGCGATGCCCAGTAATGCCCGGCGGCGGCAAGCTCGACATTGGAAGCGCGGTCGGCAACCCTTCCGAAGGCCTCGCTGGCGAGCTGACAATAGCCCATCCGCCATGATGCGAGCCCTTCGACCCAAGCGCCCTCGGCCACCCATTCGCCCGAGCCTTCGGCCACGGTGCGCGCCAGTTCCAGCGCGGCCACATCATTGTTCTCGATATAGTGGCTCCAGGATACACGCTGGCGCCATTCGGCACGGGCGTCGCTGGACAGCATCGGATCAATCTCGGCGAGCAGGCGCTGGGCCTCAGTGGGGTTATCGGCCTTGATCGCTTCGAGAATGGCGCTCGCGGTGGCAGATGGCATGGTGCCATCATTCACGCTGCGCGGGAGAATGCGCTTGGGCGCGTAGGGCTGGCGCGCAAAGCCCTGTTCGCCGGGCAGGGCAGGGAGCGCGGTCATGCCGCGCTTGGCGCCCATGCGGGCGAGCTGATCGGCCTGCGGCAGTTCGACGCCAGCGGCGAACCATGCAGCGATCTGCTCGGCGGAGACCTTGGGGCTTTTGGCGTGGGTGTAATATTCGGCGAGCGCCGCCTGGGTCAGCACGCCATCAGGGCGCTGGGCGAGCAGGCTTTCGACAGTGCTCCATTGCTCGGTATCGATCGCGGCGAACAGCTGGCGGTAGAGGGCGCGTTCTTCGGCCGTGAGAACCGTGCCGACCACGCGTTCGCTGGCGCTTGCCCCGTTCCAGCGGGCCACCAGATCGCCCGCTTGCGCCGCGGCAGGCGCGTGGAGCCCGGCCACCGCCAGCACCACCGCCGCCAGCGCCGTGCCTGCGCGCATCAGTTTATGGCCGACCATTCCATCCATCTCCGCCAGAACCGGGCCTTGAGCCGGGGCATTTCCATGAGGGCATCGAGCGTCTCGCTCGCGATTGCCGGAGTATTGCGACCGGCATGGTTAATTTCACGTAATGGCTGGTCAGGCGACGCGCCGAGCATCGCGGCAAGGCCGTTGCCCATGGCAAGCACGCAGGCCGGAGCGACCAGACCGACATGATGCACCGTCACCGCATCCATCCCGCCCGCCGCCAGCGCGCCGAGATCCGCCATCGGGGTGTGCGAGGGAAGTGCTGAGGCAATGTAGACCGCGTCGCCATCAAGACCCATCGCGGCGAGGATATTGTCGAGGAGACGCCCCTGCGGGCCGGACAGCAGCCGATCACTGTCCTGCGGCTCAGGGTGGGGGACCAGCACCATCAGCGCCGCACCTTCCGGCCCGCGCGGCATAATCCGGGCAAAGCTGCGCGCCGTGTCGAGATCAGGAGCTTCCATCCACCATTGCTGGAAGGCGGCAAGATTGGCGGGCGGCGAATCGCCGAGTAGAGCGCGGCGCGGGACTGTCGGCGCTTCCGCAGCGACGGGCGAAACGGGTGCGCTGAGGAGTTTGCTTTGGCCGCCTGCTGCTGGCGTTGCAGAGGGTTTGCGCGGCGCTGCGGCACTGCCTCCGTTTGCCGCCGGAGCTTTATCCAGAGGCTTGTCGGCCAACCACGCCGTAGCGTCATCGGTGAAGTCGCAATCGACCCCCGCCGCCTGCCACCAGGCAAGCGCCGCCTCGAATTCTCGCGCTAAGGTCAGGTCCGGGCGGCTCATGGCTGGGTCATGCTATCTAACGCGGGTCTTGACTGTCCCCGCCCCCGTTAGCAAGTGAACGGATGAAGCATATCGTCAGGCTGTGCGGCGCGCGCGGCAAATACCAACAAGGATCAGGAAAAGCGCGATGAGCGAACGTGAATCAATGCCCTGCGACGTCGTGATCGTCGGCGGTGGCCCGGCAGGTCTCTCCGCGGCGATCCGTCTGAAGCAGATCAATGCCGAGCTGGAAGTGATCGTGCTCGAGAAGGGCTCGGAAATCGGCGCGCACATCCTGTCGGGCGCGGTGGTCGATCCCAAGGCCTTGGACGAGCTGCTGCCCGAATGGCGCGATATGGGCTGCCCGATGGCCCAGACGCCGGTGACCGATAACTGGCACTGGGTGCTTTCCAAGGGGGGCAAGACCTCGATCCCCCACGCTGTCATGCCTCCGCTGATGAGCAACCACGGCTGCTACACCGGATCGCTCGGCAATCTGACGCGCTGGCTTGCCGAACAGGCCGAGGGGCTGGGCGTGATGGTATTCCCCGGCTTCCCCGCTGCGGACGTGATGATCGACGAGGATGGCCGCGTCGCCGGTGTCATCACCCAGGACATGGGCGTCGCCGCCGATGGCAGCCACAAGGGCGATTACACCCCCGGCATGGAGATCCACGCCAAGTACACCGTCTTTGCCGAAGGCGCGCGCGGCAACCTGACCAAGCGGATGAAGGCGAAGTATGACCTTGAGGCGAATTGCCAGCCGCAGGTCTATGGCCTTGGCATCAAGGAATTGTGGGATATCGATCCCAAGAAGCACAAGCCGGGCCGCGTTATCCACACGCAGGGCTGGCCGCTGACCGAGAGCGACAGCTGGGGCGGGGGCTTCCTCTACCATCAGGCAAACGGTCAGGTGGCGTTGGGCTTCGTGACCGCGCTCGATTACAAGAACCCCTGGGTCTCGCCCTATCAGGAGTTCCAACGCTGGAAGAACCATCCGGCGATCCGCGAATATCTCGAAGGCGGCAAGCGTGTCAGCTACGGCGCGCGCGTGATCAACGAGGGCGGCTGGCAATCGGTGCCCAAGCTCGCCTTCCCCGGCGGCGCGCTGATCGGCTGCGCGGCGGGCTTTGTGAACGTCCCCCGCATCAAGGGCAGCCACACCGCGATGAAGAGCGGGATGCTGGCGGCTGAAAGCATCGCGGCGGCCATCGCGGCGGGTCAGGAAAAGACCGAGCTGATGGATTACGACGCAGCCGTTCGCTCCAGCTGGATCGCGACCGAACTGAAGCTCGTCCAGAACGCCGAGCCTGCGGTCGCCAAGTTCGGCGGCGATATCGGCACGGTGCTGGCGGGCATCGACATGTGGATGCGCACGCTGAAGATCGGCCTGCCGATTTCGATGAAGCACCATGCCGATTACACCAATACCGGCCGCGCCGATCTTTACCCGAAGATCGATTACCCCAAGCCCGATGGCGTGATCACCTTCGACCGCCTCACCAACGTCGCCTACAGCTACACCAACCACGCCGAGGACCAGCCCTGCCACCTTCAGGTGAAGGATTGGGAATTGCAGAAGGACAGCGAGCTGGCCGTGTTCGGCGGTCCTTCCGCGCGGTATTGCCCGGCGGGCGTCTACGAATGGCTGACCGACGAAAAGACCGGCGAGCCCAAGTTCCAGATCAACTCCCAGAACTGCGTCCACTGCAAGACCTGCGACATCAAGGACCCCAACCAGAACATCAACTGGGTGACGCCGGAAGGCGGCGGCGGGCCGAACTATCCGAATATGTGAGGTAAGATTACTATAGCAAACTTCTCAACCACTTAGCAGGTGATTAGTGGAAGATCATGCAATCTACAGATCTCCGGATGGTCCGATTACGGGTCTCATTCTATTTGTAATAGGCTGTAGCACGCTTGCGCTCCCGCTGTGGGTATCTGAAAGTGACTTTTTGGGAACACGTATCCGACGAGGAGGCGCGCTCATCAAGCTAATCGAGCAGACGATAGGATGGACTGCTTTCACTATACTAATGATGATGTTTGCTGTTTGGTGCATTACGGTTGGCATCGCCGCCTTTTGGAAAATGATCAACAGCGAACCAGATGTTCGTGCAGACGGCGATCAAATCGAGTTCCATCCTGCGCTTAGGCGTGAGCCAGCAAGGTGCAATGAAATCGATTATTGGACTTTGCACTTTGCGAGCGGTCACCCCGTATTGACGATCTATTTTTTCGAGAAGTTCTGGTCCTTGCAAAGCAAATGGCCAAGAAAATCGATGACGCTTGAGGGTGGTCGCGAGGATTTGGAAGACCTCGTGCAGTTCTTCTCCAATCATCCATATATGTCCTCCCGTTTCCGAGGGTAACCAGCCCTAGAGCTGAGACAATTAATGACCCTCACCGAAACCGCCTACGCCAAGATCAACCTCGCGCTGCATGTCCGCAGGCGGCGGGAGGACGGGTATCATGAGCTTGAGACCCTGTTCGCCTTCGTCGATGCGGGCGATGAATTGACGGTCGCAGAGGCCGACGCCGATAGCCTGACAATCACGGGCGAATTTGGCGACGGGCTTTCCAACGGGCCGGACAATCTCGTGCTCCAAGCGCTGAACTTCATGCGCGGCATGGTTCGGCCCGGAATGGCTCCGATCCCACCGCTTGCCATTCGTCTCGAAAAGAACCTTCCCGTGGCCGCCGGGATTGGCGGCGGATCAGCCGATGCCGCAGCAATGATCCGACTGCTTGATCGGCACTATGTTCGCAACGGTGACATGAAAGAACTGGTGATCGCCAGCAACCATCTGGGCGCGGATATCGGGGCCTGTATCGTCAGTATGACCCGGATCGGCACCGGGTTGGGCTGGGAACTTGCGATGCCAGCAGATGATGATGTGCGCGGCACCCCCGTGTTGCTGGTGAATCCGCGCATGCCGCTGTCGACCGGGCCGGTGTTCAAAGCTTGGGATAGGCAGGATCGCGGGGCGCTCCCCGAAGGTCCGGCGAGCCGGATCGCGAGCGAAGGGCGGAACGACCTCGAAGCCCCCGCCATCACGCTCTGTCCGGTGATTGCCGAGGTGCTCGCTGCCCTGCAAGACACCAATCCCTGGCTCGCCCGCATGTCTGGCTCGGGCGCGACCTGTTTTGCGCTCTACGACACCCCCGCAGCCCGCGATGCGGCGGCGGCGGCGATGCCTGCCGGGTGGTGGACCATGGCAGGGCGGCTGCGGTGAGCTATCCTCATTCCCGTTCGTGTCGAGCGAAGTCGAGACACCCCGCACAGGCCTCTCGACTACGCTCGACGCGAACGGAGTTGATGGCATGAGCGAAGCCTTCCGCCAACTTGGCACGCCTTCGCCCGGCGGGATCGTCTGCACTGCCGACCATGCCTCGAACCACGTGCCTGCAGACATCGCCCTCGGCATCCCCGCGCACCTGCTGGGCGAGCATATCGCGGTCGACATTGGCACCGAGGCCATCGCTGAACACCTCGCCCGCGACCACGCCATCCCCGCCCACATTGCCGCTGTCAGCCGCCTCGTCTGCGATCTCAACCGTGAGGAAACCGCCCCCGGCCTCGTCCCCGAAGCCAGCGACGGCCACCCGATCCCCGGCAATGTCGGCGCGGACCGCGAGGCGCGGCTGAGCCGGTTCCACCGCCCCTATCACAGCGCACTGGACCAATGGCTGGCGGCTGCCGAGCCCAAGCTGATCCTCTCGCTCCACAGCTTCACCCCGCGCCTTGCCAGTCGCGACGAGCCGCGGCCATGGCAGGTCGGCGTGCTCTACAACACCGATGATCGCGCCGCGCGCATCGCTATCCCGCTGCTCGAAGCCGAGGGTCTGAACGTCGGCGACAACCTCCCCTATTCGGGCCGCGATCTGAACTACACCATGAACCGCCATGCCGAGGCGGCGGGGCGGCCCTACCTCGGAATCGAGCTGCGGCAGGACCTCATGCAGACCCCCGCCGATCAAGCCCGATATGCCGCGATATTGGCAGATATTGCGCAAAGGGTTGCGTCGGCGCTCACCTGAAGGCAGGGGACATTTCACAAATAGCCTTCATCGGGAAATCTTATGTCGCAGAAGTTTGACAAGTCGAAGCTCCCCAGCCGCCACGTTTCGGTCGGGCCGGAGCGCGCGCCGCACCGCTCCTATTACTACGCGATGGGCATGACCGAGGAAGAGATCGCCGCGCCGTTCGTGGGCGTGGTGAGTGCGGGCAACGATTCGGCGCCGTGCAACACCACCCTGAACGCGCAGGCCGATATCTGCCGCGAAGGCGTGATCGCAGGCGGCGGCACCCCGCGCCGGTTCAACACCATCACCGTGACCGATGGCATCGCGATGGGCCACCAGGGCATGAAATCCTCGCTCATCAGCCGCGAGATCATTGCGGATTCGATCGAGGTGTCGGTGCGCGGCCATTGTTATGACGCGCTTGTCGGCTTTGCGGGCTGCGACAAGAGCCTGCCGGGGATGATGATGGCGATGCTGCGGCTGAATGTGCCGAGCATCTTCGTTTACGGCGGATCGATCCTCCCCGGCACCCACCGTGGCAATGATGTGACCGTGGTCGATGTGTTCGAGGCGGTCGGGCAATATGCCGCCGGAAATTGCCCCCTGACCGAGCTGATCGCGCTCGAAAAGGTCGCCTGCCCGGGCCATGGCGCCTGCGGCGGCCAGTTCACGGCCAACACCATGGCCTGTGTCGGTGAAGCCATCGGATTGTCGTTGCCGAACAGCAACATGACGCCCGCACCGTTCAGGTCGCGCGATGATATCGCGGTCGCCGCTGGCAAGCAGGTGATGGAGTTGATTGCGCTCAACCTGCGCCCGCGTGACATCTGCACGCGCGAGGCTTTCATGAACGCCGCGCGCGTCGTCGCTGCCACCGGCGGTTCGACCAACGCGGCGCTCCACCTGCCCGCGATGGCGAGCGAATGCGGCATAGACTTCGATCTGTTCGACGTTGCCGAAGTTTTCAAATCAACGCCTTACATCGCAGACCTCAAGCCGGGTGGTAAGTACGTCGCCAAGGATATGCACGAGGCGGGCGGGGTCTACATGGCAATGAAGACGTTGCTCGACGGCGGGTTTATCGATCCCAATCCGATCACCGTCACCGGCAAGACCATCGGCGAGAACCTTGAACAGATCACCTGGAACCCCGATCAGAAGGTGTTCTACGATGTGAAGACCCCGATCACGCCCACCGGCGGTGTTGTGGGCCTCAAGGGCTCGCTCGCCCCCGATGGCGCAATCGTGAAGGTCGCAGGGATGGCGCGGCTCGAGTTCTCTGGCCCAGCGCGCGTGTTCGATTGCGAGGAAGACGCCTTTGCCGCGGTCGAACAGCGCGACATTGCCGAGGGCTGCGTCATCGTGATCCGCTACGAAGGGCCCAAGGGCGGCCCCGGCATGCGCGAGATGCTTTCCACCACCGCTGCGCTCTATGGCCTCGGCATGGGCGAGAAGGTGGCGTTGATCACCGATGGCCGGTTCTCCGGCGCGACGCGCGGCTTCTGCATCGGCCATGTCTGCCCGGAAGCGGCGGACTGCGGTCCGATTGCCCTCGTCGAAGATGGCGACATCATCAGCATCAACGCAGAGACGGGCTCTATCGAACTCGAAGTGGCCGAGGATGTGCTCGCCGAGCGTCGCAAGGCGTGGCAGCCGCGCACCAACAACTACCAGTCGGGCGCCCTGTGGCGATACCAGCAGGTCGTCGGCTTGGCACGCTATGGCGCGATCACCCATCCCGGCGCCAAGGCGGAAACCCATGTCTTTGCGGATATCTAGCACGCTGGCAGCCTTCGTTCTGCTCCCGGCATGCGGCGCCCCGGAAAGCCCGCCGCCCCCGGGGACGAAGGTCGATTGCGCGCCTGCGGGCGTGGATGAGTTCAGCGCGCAATGCACGGCCGAAGTTTCGGCAGAGGGTGGCACCCGTTTCGTGGTGCTTTGGAACCCTGACGGCTCGTTCCATCGCCTAAGGGCCACCGGAGACGAACGCTGGCTCGAGGCTGCCGACGGGGCGGAGCAGGCGCGGGTCGAATATGCCGAAAGCACGCTGACCATCGGCATCGGCGGTGATAGATACATGCTGCAAGCCGACCTGATGGCGCCGAAACCTGGTGGCTGACGCGCAGATCTTCACCGCTGCCCAGATGCGCGCCGCCGAGCAGGCGCTGTTCGACGCGGGGACCTCTGTATCCGACCTGATGGAGACCGCCGCGGGCGGTGCGGCCGAGTGGATCCGCCGGGTCGCCGCAGGTCGTGCGGTCACTGTGCTGTGCGGCCCCGGTAACAACGGCGGAGACGGATATGTCATTGCCCGGCGCCTGCGCGAGGCGGGGAATGCGGTGACTGTCGTTGCGCCGCTTGATCCTGCCACCGATGCCGCAAAGGAGGCGCAGCGGCGCTGGGGCGGGGCGGTCAGCACTTCGGGCGGGGTGGAAGGCGATGTGTTCGTCGATTGCCTGTTCGGTTCGGGTCTTGCGCGTCCGCTGGTGGCTGAACACGCGCTGCTGCTGCGCGATCTGGCCGCCCGTCACCGCTTCAAGGTCGCCGTCGATCTCCCCTCGGGCGTCGCTAGCGACAGCGGAGCGGTGCTCAACGAGCGGCTGCCCGCCTTTGACCTGACCCTGGCGCTGGGCGCATGGAAGTATGCGCATTGGAACCTGCCGGGCCGCAAGCTGATGGGGCAGCTGCGGTGTGTGCCGATCGGCATCGCACCTGTCGCAGGCGCAGCGCAGCTTGTGGCGCGCCCGCGCTGCACTCTGCCCGCGACGGACAGCCACAAGTACCGGCGGGGGCTGCTCGGCATAGTCACTGGCGCTATGCCGGGTGCGAGCCTGCTGGCTGCCGCCTCCGCGCAGCACGCCGGGGCGGGCTATGTGAAGCTCTTCGCCCGCGAGGCAGACCCGCGCACGCCGCCCGATGTTGTGACCGACACCGCGCCGCTGGCCGAAGCGCTCGCCGATCCGCGCCTTGCCGCTGTCCTGATCGGGCCGGGCCTGGGGCGGGACGATGCGGCACAGGCTTCGCTCAAGGCTGCGCTTCGGCAGGCCCCGGCGCTGGTCCTCGATGCCGATGCGCTGATGCTTCTCGCGCCTTCCATGCTTGCCCGTGACCTGCCGATCCTCGCCACCCCGCATGATGGCGAGCTTGAGACCCTGTGCCGCAGCTTCGGGATCATCGCGGAAGGGCGGCGCGAGCGGGCTCTGGCGCTTGCCAGAGTGAGCGGGATGGTTGTGCTCGCCAAGGGGCCGGACAGTGTGGTGGCTGGGCCTGACGGCCGCCTCGCGCTTGCTCCGCCTGCCACGAGCTGGCTTTCGGTCGCCGGGACGGGCGATGTGCTTGCGGGGATCGCGGCGAGCCGCATGGCGACGGGCGCCGATCCCTTCACCGCCGCTTGCGAGGCGCTGTGGCTCCACGGAGAGGCCGCGCGGCGGGCCGGAGCCGCCTTCACGCCATCGCAGCTTGCCGAAAGGGTGCCGGAGGCGCTAGCGGCCTGCCTGTGACCCTTCCTGAACCCATTATCCGCCTCGCCGCCAAGGGCGACGGCGTGACCGCCTCTGGCCGCCACATCGCAGGGGCAGTGCCGCGCGACATGGTGGACGAGAGCGGCGCGATCACGCCCGGCCCGCACCACATTGCGCCCGCCTGCCGCCATTTCAACACATGTGGCGGCTGTCTGTTGCAGCATGTCGACGATGCCGCGCTGACCGATTTTGTGCGCGACCGGGTGGTCCATGCCGCGCGGGGGCAGGGGCTGGAGCCGGGCGAACTGCTTCCCGTCCACCTTTCCCCGCCCCATGCCCGCCGCCGCGCGGGGCTGCACGGGCTTCGCACGGCCAAGGGCGCGGTGCTCGGCTATCGCGAGGGCGGGTCGCACCGTGTCGTCGATCTGGCGGAATGCCCGGTGCTTCACCCGCGACTGGCCGCACTGATCCCGCCCTTGCGCCGGTTTGTGGCGGCGCATGGGCCCAAGGCCATGGTGGGCATTGATCTGACTTTGGCCGATCAGGGGGTCGAGGCGAGCATCTCGCAATTCCCTCTCGAAGGCTTGGGCCCGACTGAAGCGGCGCTGGATTTTGCACGCGATCAAGCGCTTGCGCGGCTTTCTTTCGATCAGGGCTACGGTCCGGAGACGGTATGGGAGCCCGAGCCGGTGACGGTGACGCTGGCAGGCGTGCCGGTCGGCCTGCCGCCGGGCGCATTCCTGCAAGCCACCGCGGATGCGGAGAACCGCATGGTCGCCGATGCCGCCGAATGGTTCGTGGGCGCGCGGATCGTGGTCGATCTCTTTGCGGGGCTTGGCACCTTCGCGTTTGGGCTTCGCGACGGGCGCAAGGTGCTGGCTGTCGAGGCTGAGCGCGCCGCGCACCTCGCCTGCAAGGCCGCCGGGCCGAGGGCGGGGGGAACAGTGCTGGCGCTGCACCGCGACCTGTTCCGGTCTCCGCTCCAGCCTGACGAATTGAACCGTTTCGACGCCGTGCTGCTCGACCCGCCGCGTGCCGGAGCGCGGGCGCAAGTTGCTGAAATCGCGGCAAGCACTGTGTCGCGGGTGGTCTATGTCAGTTGCAACCCATCAAGCTGGGCGCGCGATGCAGCGGTGCTGGCCGGAGCGGGTTTCAAGCTCTCGAAACTGCGTCCGGTAGGCCAGTTCCGCTGGTCGACCCATGTCGAACTGGTGAGCCTGTTCGAGCGTTAAGCCTTTAAGCTGGCGAGGATTTGCGCTTCCAGCCAGTCGCGGTGTGCGCGTTCGACATAGGCGTGGCCTGCCCCTTCACAGCGGCCGATGCGCGGATCGCTGCGGTCCCATGCTGCCTCGAACACCTGTGCCGTGCGGTCGGCTGTTGCGAGCAGGATACGCACCGGGCCCGCGAATCCTGACAGGCCCGCCGCCATCTCCCGGGCGAGACTGGAAGGCGGAGGCGCGGGGCGCAGGGCTTGCGCCATGCCGCGCGCAAGCTTGCTGAAGTCCACTCCGCCGCCCATCAATCGCATGATTTCACGCGGGTTCTTGAGCTTTTCTAGATAGCGCGCACGGATTGCGGCCGGGGGCGGGGCGCCATCTTCCGCACCGCCGCTCTCGTCCTGCTCGATTGTCCAGGGGTTCGATAGCACCAGCCCATCGCATCCAGCCCCTCGAGCCAGCATCAGCGCCGAGGCAGCATCGCAATTGCCGAAAGCCACCACCCGCGTAACCTGCGGCGCCATTGCCCGGAAAGCATCAAGTGCGGATGATATATCCTTGTCCGAATGGCGAAAACCGCGATTCTCGCCCTCGCTGTCACCTATGCCGCGGCGGTCAAAGCGGAACACCGGATAGCCTGCCGCCGCGATCCGGGCGGCCATGCCTGCATGTCCGCCGAACGCGCCCGAGCGGATCTCGTTGCCGCCGCTGACAATCAGCAGGCCGGTGCTGCCGGACGCCGTATCGAGCGTCCCTGCCAGCGTCAGGCTGCCGCAACCGAAGGTGAGAGAATGCCGGGTCATCGCGCTGTTTTCCCGACACTTTCGGTGATCAGCGCCGCGAGCCGGTCGGCTTGCCCGGCATCCTCGGCAGGTTCGGCGCGCAGCCAGAGGCCGGGGCCGCCGATAGCACTCTGGGCAATGTCGGACTGTCCGGGGGCCAGGCTTGGCTCGGCCCTTTCGAGTTCGCGGAACATGGCGGGGCCGATGTCCCACCCGCCAAGCACCAGTCCATGCGATCGGCCAACGGCATTAAGCGCTTCAGAACTATCGGCAATTCCTGCCTCGCGCGCGGCGATGGTGCGGGCGCGGATCATGCCGCGCAGCATTTTGGGGCCGGACTGTGCGGCATAGTGCCAACCCGGCAGCCCGGACGGTGCGACCAGCGCTCCGGCGCGGATGGCCAGCACATGGGTCGCCCCGAGCACCAAGCCGGCCTCTGCCATTGCCGAACGCCAGCCTGCAAGTGTCTGATTTTGCAAAGGCGCAAGGCTCTCGTTGCACCCCGGCAGATCGGGGAGCAGACTGTCGATCCCCGCCCGATCCAGCCGCCGCATCACCTCTACCGTGAAGCGCCGCAGCTTGTTCGCCTCGTCGAACCACGCGGGGCAGACCAGCACCCTGACATCGCGGCCCCGATCAAGGGCGAGCAGCAATTCTTCTCCGGCCGGGGCGCCCTCAAGAGGGGGTGTGTTCCACGTGGAAATCACGCGAGGCGGGCCTGGAGGGGGTCTAAGGGGGGTCTAGCGGGGGTCTAGCTTCGCACGCGCGAAGGCCAGCAGGCCGCCATAGGTCTCGAGCATCTCGCCATCGACGTCGTCATCCTCGATCACGATGCCGAGCCGGTCTTCCATCTCGGTCAGCAATCCTGCGACTGCCATCGAATCCAGTTCCGGCAGGTGGCCGAACAGCCCCGATTCCGGACCGAACGCTTCGGCCTGCGCCGGATCGAGACCCAGCACATCGGCGATCAAGCCTTTGAGTTCGCGATCAAGCGCGGCCTCGCCGGCGGCGCTGTCGATGTTCGGCAATGTGATCATCGGCCCAACCCTTGTATGGGCGCAAAATCCCTGTTCTGCGCCGTGGCGGCGGGGCTTAGCCATGCGCGGGCGCGGGTGCAAGCATTCCGCGGGGCAGGGGCGGGCGTCAGGCGCGCTGGCGGCGCAGCATCCGCTTGGCGAGCGGGCCCCAGCTGCGGGTCTGTGCCGGGTCGAGACAGTCGATGCGGAAGCGCGGGCGCACCTCCTCCATCCAGTCGGCCTTGTAGCTCTGGTCGCCCGTGCCGAAGTCGACGAGCGTGACCTTGTCGATGTCGATGACGTGGCGGAACAGAGCGGCAGTCAGCGTGGTTCCGGCAGACAGCGGCTTGTGGCTCTCAAGATGTGCGAGCTTGTGGATATAGGCAATTGAATTTTCGACGGTCCAGCACTGCGCCGCAACTGCAATGCCATCGGCCCGCGCCACCCCCAATCGCAAACGTCCCGCCGCGCCTTCGCCTTGCGCAAAGGCGCGCAGCATCGCGGGTTGATCCTCGGCCGGCTTCCAGCTGGCGGCATAGATCGCCTCGTAATCGGCCCAGACAGCCGCGTCGAAGCGGGTCAGTACCTCGACCTCGACCTTCTTTGCCTTGCGTTTCAGCGTGGTGCGCAGCGGTCCGGGGCGGCTTTCCCAATATTCGTCAAAGCTGCGACCGCGGACGGGCAGGATGTGATTGATATCGCAGGGCTCCGCCGCCACCTTCCATCCCGCCGCACGGAAGGCGCGCGCCAATCGCTCTGCAGAGCCATCCTCGCCCGGTACGGGTTCCAGCGTGACGCGATACCCGCGCGTCTTCAGCTGCCGTGCGATCGCTTCCAGCAGCCGGTCGCCCGCTGCGCCGGGCGGAGCAAGCTCACGCCAGGTGAAGCTGTACCAATTGCGCAAGGGCGCGATTCGCCCGGAATCCTCGGTCAGGGCAAGCGCGGCGGTGTCCCCGGCATGGTCGGCGATGGCGATCAGCGGCGTCAGCCCGGTCTCTGCCAGCAAGGCATACCACTCGGCGCGGTCGAACGGCGCAGGCGTCTCGCAGGCCTTCAGGGCTTGCAAGACGTTAACGCTATCGTGATACCGCGCTTCGATCACTGAGAAGAATGCTCCCGTCCATGCCGCTACCGCCCGATCCCGCCCTGCGCCCGCTCGATCACCTTGCCGAAATGGCGGGGGCGGCGGGGCGCGGGGAGGCACCGGCGCTGGTGCTGCGAGCAGGCACGCTTAACCACAATCAGTTAAGACAGCGTGTCGCGCTGCTGGCGGGATGGCTGGCACTGCAAGTGCCGGAGAAGGGCGCGCGGGTGGCAAGCTGGGCGGCGAAGGGGGAGCTGACCTGTCTGTTGCCGCTGGCGGCGGCGCGCGCGGGTTTGGTGCACGTGCCCATCAATCCGCTGCTGAAGCGGTCGCAGGCAGCGCATATTCTTTCAGATAGCGGCGCGAAGCTGCTGATCGGCACAGGCTCGCGCCTCGCCTCGCTGGAGCCGGGCGATCTGCCTGCGGGATGCGCGGCGCTGGGCGAGGGCGAGGCACTGGCGGCGGCAGAAGCGGTGGGGCGAGAGCTGGGGCCATCCGAGGACGATCCGGCGGAACTGGCCGCGATCCTCTACACCTCCGGATCGACCGGGCGGCCCAAGGGCGTGATGCTGAGCCATGCCAACATGTGGTTGGGCGCGGTGAGTGTGGCACATTACCTCGGGCTGGCGGGCGATGACGTGACGCTGGCGGTGTTGCCGCTGTCTTTCGATTACGGGCAGAACCAGCTGCTTTCGACCTGGTATGCGGGCGGGGCGTTGGTACCGCTCGATTTCCTTTTCCCCAAGGATGTGGCGAAAGCCTGCGCGAAGCATGGGGTGACAACGCTCGCCGCGGTGCCGCCCCTGTGGGTGCAACTCACCGAGACCGACTGGCCCGAGGAAGCCCGCGCGCCCCTGCGGCGGCTGACCAATAGCGGCGGCGCGCTGACGGTGGATCTGGTGCGGTCCCTGCGCGGGATGTTCCCGGCGGCGCGGCTGTTCCCGATGTATGGCCTGACCGAGGCGTTCCGCTCGACCTATCTTGATCCGTCTTTGGTAGATTCGCATCCAACATCAATGGGTAAGGCCATACCCTTCGCAGAGATTCTGGTTATCAACGACGCGGGTGAGGTGGCCGGCGACGGCGAAGAGGGTGAGCTTGTCCATTGCGGCCCGCTGGTCGCGCAAGGCTATTGGCAAGACCCGGAGCGCACGGCGGAACGCTTCAAGCCCGCGCCCGCTGCTTCGGCCTATGGCGGGATGGCGGTATGGTCGGGTGACCGGGTGCGGCGCGATGCCGCCGGGCTGCTATATTTCGCGGGGCGTAGGGACGCGATGATCAAGAGCGCGGGTAACCGCATCAGCCCGCAGGAGATCGAGGAAGCGGCGCTCGCCACCGGGCTTGTTGCCGAGGCCGTCGCGCTCGGCGTGGCGGATGCAAGGCTCGGTCAGGCGGTGCATCTCGTGGTGCGCGGCGGTGCGGAGGGGCGCGAGGAACTCCCAAAGCGTCTCCAGCGGGACCTCCCCAATTTCATGCAACCCCAGCATATCCATTGGCGCGAGGCGATGCCATTGAACCCCAACGGCAAGATCGACCGCACCGCCTTGCAGGCCGAACTCAATCAGGAATTTGTCCCATGAAGCCCGTCGGCCCGATCCCTCCCGGCTACGAGACCATCGCGGGTGAGCTTGCCATCGGCGGCAAGCGCGCGAGCGAGCTGGTGGCCGAGGCAGGGCGCACGCCGCTGTTCGTCTATTCGCGGGCGCACCTCGATGCGCGGGTGGCGGACCTGCGCGCCGCGCTGCCGAAGCGGGTGGGCCTGAACTACGCGGTCAAGGCCAACCCGCACCTTGCGGTGATCGGGCATATGGCGCCACTGGTGGACGGGTTCGACATCGCCTCCGCGGGCGAATTGGCCTTTTGCCTGGCGGTAGGGATCGATCCGGCGCGGATCAGCTTTGCCGGGCCGGGCAAGCGCGACGACGAGCTGGAAGCCGCGATTGCCGCAGGCGTAACGCTCAATTGCGAGAGCGAGGGCGAGGGCGCGCGTGCGCTCGCGATTGGCCAGCGCCTCGGCAAGGCGCCCCGCATTGCGATCCGCGTGAACCCGAGTTTCGAAATGAAGGGCTCGGGCATGAAGATGGGCGGCGGGGCCAAGCAGTTCGGCGTTGATGCCGAGCGAGTGCCCGACCTGGCCCGCCATGTGATAGCAGAAGGTGCGGAGTGGCGCGGTCTCCACATTTTTACCGGCAGTCAGACCCTGAGCGCCGATGCGATCATCGAGGCGCAGACCAACGTGCTGGAACTGGCGGCGAATCTCGCCGACATCATCGACCATGGCCTGCCCAAGTTGAACATGGGCGGGGGGCTGGGTATCCCCTATTTCCCGGGCGATGTTCCGGTCGATCTCGGCAAGGTGGGCGCGGCGCTGGCAGAGCGGCTCGAACGGCTCCCGCCGGTGCTTGCTGAGACCGAGCTGTGCATGGAGATGGGCCGCTATCTGGTCGGCGAGGCGGGCGTTTACCTGACGCGCATCATCGACCGCAAGGTCAGCCACGGGGTGACCTACCTCGTGACCGACGGGGGCCTGCATCACCAATTGGCCGCCTCCGGCAACTTCGGCACCGTGGTGCGCCGCAACTATCCTTCTGCAATCGCAACGCGTTACGGCGCGGAGGCGACAGAGGAAGTGAACATCGTCGGCTGTCTGTGCACCCCGCTTGACCGGCTTGCCGACAACGCCGCCATGCCCCGTGCCGATGTTGGCGATCTGGTCGCGGTGTTCTGCGCCGGAGCTTACGGAGCGACCGCTTCTCCCAGCGCCTTCCTTGGCCATGGCCCGGCGGCTGAAATGCTGGTCTGAGGCACTCCCGGCGGGGGGCCGTTAACCCCTGCCAATGCGCTGTCCCGATCCGGGATAGGGGCCGATTTGCGGCTGTATAACTAACAATATGTTCACCATTTCCGGCGACAAGAACCCCGATATCCGGGTGCTTCGTGTCGCAGGTCGCTCCTGCGCGAATACGGGGCGCCCCAAAATGGCCAAGGATCCAAATCAATGTCGTACCCCCTGCCTCTGAAGCGCCTCGCGGTTCTCGGACTTTCCGTGGCCTTGCTGGGGGGCTGCGCGGCCGCAGGCACGGAGCTTCCTTCGGCAAGCTACGGAGACGGCAGCGTCGTCCCGTCCGAGGAATACACCATCGGCCCGCTTGACGAGATCACCATCCACGTCTGGCGCAATCCCGAACTCTCCGCTGACAAGGTCCGCGTGCGCCCCGATGGCCGGCTGACGATCCCGCTGGTGCAGGACATTCCGGCGGTCGGCAAAACCGCGACCCAGCTTCAGGAATACATCGCGGGCGAACTCGCGAAGTATATCGAGCAGCCGATCGTCTCGGTGATCGTCAACACGCCCGAGGGTAACTTCACCCAGCAGGTGCGCATCATCGGTGCGACCCCGCAGCCGTCCTCGCTGCCCTACCGCGCCAACATGACCGCGCTTGATGCAATGATCGCGGTGGGCGGGCTCAACGAATTTGCCGCGGGCAACCGCGCCAAGCTGATCCGGCTGAACCATGAAAACGGCACGCAGGTCGAATACCGGCTGCGTCTGGCGGACCTGATCCGCAAGGGCGATTCCAGCGCCAATGTGATGCTGAAGCCCGGCGACACGATCATCATTCCCGAGAGCCGGTTCTAAGGGGCTGCGCGGGGAATGAGCGAGATCTTCGACGAACTGCGCGCAGCGCTCTGGTCGGTGTGGCACCGCCGCTGGATCGCGATTGCGACCGCATGGGGCGTGTGCGTGCTGGGGTGGCTGGTGGTCAGCATGATCCCCAACACCTACGAATCCAAGGCCCGCGTCTATGTCGACGTGCAGGACGTGCTCTCCAAGCAGCTCGGCATTGCCGGTGACGGCAAGGAAGAGATCATGCGCGTGCGCCAGACCCTGTCGAGCGCCAAGAACCTCGAAAAGGTCATCACCTCCACCCGTCTGGGCGAAGGCATCACCGAGCGCGGTGCGCTTGATGCCGCGATTGGCGAGCTGGAAAAGACGGTGAAGGTCACCAGCGAGCAGGACAACCTGTTCGAGATCACTGCCGGAATTGGCCGCAGCGACCTTGGTGATGCCGAGAACGCCGTACTGGCCCGCGATGTTGTGCAGAAGCTGCTCGACATCCTGCGCGAGGAGCACGTGATCGGCAACCGCGCCGGGATCAGCACCGCGATCGGCGATCTCGACCGCCAGCTGGACGAGCGCAAGCTTGAGCTTGAGCAGGCCGAACAGCGCCGCCTTGTGTTCGAAGCGCAGTATCCCGATCTTGTCGGCGGCTCCGAAAGCCTGTCGAGCAAGGTCCAGCAATCGCGCACCGAATTGCGCGATGTGGATGCCGATCTGGCTGCGGCGCAAAGCGCGCTGGCGGCGATCTCGGGTCAGGTGGCGAGCACGCCGCGCACCATCGCTGGCGGCCCGCAAGCGACCGGCCCGCGCGCCGCGCTGCTTCAGGCCCAGAACCAGCTGGCCGAACTGCGAGCTCGCGGGTTGACCGACAGCCACCCCGATGTGGTGTCGACCACCCGTCAGGTCGCGCTGCTGACCAAGCAGGCCGCCGGTGCGGGCGAGGATGCGGGCGGCGCGCCCAATCCGGCCTATTCCTCGCTTATCGCGATCAAGAGCGAGCGTCAGGCTTCGGTGGAAGCCCTGCAGGCCCGCCGCGCCGCGCTCCAGAGCAATTTTGCCGCGCTGATGGCCAGTCAGGCGAGCGAGCCGACCGTGGCCGCCGAAGCCAACCGCATCAGCCGCGATTATGACGTGCTGCGCCAGAATTACGAAAAGCTGCTTCAGGACCGCGAGGCGCTGCGCACGCGCGGCAAGGTCGAGGACAAGGCCAGCCAGTTCCGTTTCGACATCATCCAGCAACCGGGCGTTCCGCAGAAGCCCGCCGCGCCCAACCGCCCGCTGCTGCTGCTGGGCGTGCTGATCGTCGGCCTCGGCGCCGGGGTGGCGACCGCCTATGCGCTCAGCCAGCTCAAATCGAGCTTTGCCACGCCGCAGAAGCTTGAGCGTGCCTTTGACCTGCCCGTGATCGGTTCGATTTCGCTCACCGTCTCCGACGCGGCCCGCATGGCTGAAAAACGCCGCCTCAAGCAGTTCGCAGGGGCCTGTGCGGGCCTCGGCGCCATGTTTGTGATC
Source organism: Porphyrobacter sp. ULC335 (assembly GCF_025917005.1). Classification (NCBI taxonomy): domain Bacteria; kingdom Pseudomonadati; phylum Pseudomonadota; class Alphaproteobacteria; order Sphingomonadales; family Erythrobacteraceae; genus Porphyrobacter; species Porphyrobacter sp. ULC335. Next base: position 2,603,162 of record NZ_CP078091.1, on the reverse strand, counting down.
CTGCTCGCGATCGAGGTCGTCTCGATCGGGACGATTGCGTGAGGGTGGGGGCAAGAACATGACCGACCAAGGCAAGATAAACCGCGAGGGGGCACGGCCCGCATCGCTGTTCGAGCGGGCGGATGCCGCCTTCGGCCTCGATCCGCGCGCCGCAGCGCCCAGCCTGCCCGAAATGCCGCCTGTGCCGCAGGCGCTGCGCCGTCCTGCGCCGCAACCGCAATCGCCCCCGCAGCCGGAGCCGCAGGCACCCGCCGCGGCCCAACCGGTCGCTTTGGCCAAGGCCGAACCCGCCGCGCCGCAACCCGCGCCCACCCCGCCAGCGCCGCGTGCCGTCGCCTTCACGGGTCCGCGCGTCAGCATTGACCGCGAGCATCTGCGCGATGGCGGTCTGATCGTGCCCGAAGATCCGGTCACCGGGCTTCTCGAAGAGTTCCGCATCGTCAAGCGCGAGCTGCTGGCCGATGCCCGTGCGGGCGATACGCCGCTTGCCCGCCGCATCCTTGTCTGTTCGCCGCATCCGGGCGAGGGCAAGACTTACTGCGCGACCAACCTCGCCATCGCGCTCGCGGCCGAACGCGGGCTTGAGGTGCTGCTGGTCGATGCCGACGTGGTGAAGCCTTCGGTGGCACTGCGCCTCGGGATCGAGGCCGAACAGGGCCTGATGGACGCGCTCGCCGATCCGTCGATCGAGCCTGAAAGCCTCGTCATCCGCACCGATATCGAAGGGCTGTTCGTGCTGCCTGCAGGCACGGCCACCGCGCTCGACGCCGAATATCTCGCCAGCGCCCGCACCGGCGAGGTGCTCGACCGGCTGACGCAGGGTGCGCCCGACCGGATCCTGATTTTCGATACGCCGCCCGCGCTTGCCGCATCGCCCGCTGCCGAGCTTGCCCAATATGTCGGGCAGGCGCTGCTGGTGGTGCGTGCCGACGAAACCAGCCGCGCCGCGCTCGAGGATGCGCAGCAGCTGCTTTCGGCCTGCAGCGACATCAAGCTGCTGTTGAATGCCGCGCGCTACAGCCCTTCGGGCCGGCGCTTCGGCTCCTACGGCACGAAGGGGAACTAGACATGCGTGCCCGGATATTCGCAGCCGCACTGCTGACTGCCGGCATGATCGCCGCGTCGTCGGCTCCGGCTATGGCACAGGACATCGGTCAGGGGCAGGGCGGCAATACGCCCGGCCAGCGCGGCAATCGCGTGGTGCAGCCCTATATCGAAGTCGGGCAGGTCGTCTCGGCCGAACTCAGCCCCGGCAGTGATGTGGTGACCTTCACCCAGGTCGCCGTCGGCGTCGATATCAACGTGCAGGGCCGCAACAGCGGCGCGGCGGTCTCGGTGCGCTACGAACGCAACATCGGCTACGGCGATGACAGCATCGACAGCAACACGATCAGCGGTGTTGCGCGCGGCACTTTGGCGCTGGTGCCGAACACCCTCAGCCTTGAAGCCGGCGCGCTGGCCTCGCGCACGCGGATCGATGCAGGCGGCGGCACCACCGCCAATCCGCTGCAACGCGACGATGCGGAAAGCCGCTTCTACAGCGCCTATGCCGGGCCGAGCCTCAACACCCGCATCGGCGATGTCGGCGTGGAGGGCGTGGCGCGGGTCGGATACAACCGCTTTGAAGCGGACGATGCGCTGGTCACGCAAGCGGGCAACAGCGTCGATGTGTTCGATGACAGCGTGACCTATCTGGGTCAGCTGCGCGCCGGTGTGCGTCCGGGCGAAGTGCTGCCCGTGGGTCTCGCCGTGACGGCCGGGGGCTTCCAGGAAAATATCAGCAATCTCGATCAGCGCGTGCGCGACCTCTACGTGCGCGGCGATGTGACCGTGCCGCTCACCATCGACCTCGCGCTGGTTGCCGGGGCGGGTTACGAGGATGTCGAGATTTCGAGCCGCGATGCGCTGCGCGATGCCAATGGCGTGCCGGTGATCGGGGCCGATGGCCGTTTCGTCACCGATAGCAGCGCGCCGCGCCGGATCGCCTTCGCGGTCGACGGATTGTTGTGGGATGTCGGGGTGCTGTGGCGCCCCAGCTCGCGCACCAGCCTTCAGGCAGCGGTCGGGCGTCGGTATGATTCCACCACCTATTACGGCACCTTCACCTATGTCCCCAGCCAGCGCAGCGCCTTTGCGGTGTCGGCCTATGACGGGGTGAGCGGCTTTGGCGGGTTGCTCAACAATTCGCTCGCCGGGCTCGACAGCGATTTCGAGGCGATCCGCAACCCGGTGACCGGCGACTTCGGCGGGCTGGTGAGCGGGGCCGAGGGCCAATCGGTGATCGGCGGGATCGGATCGACACGCTCGGCAGCCTTCCGCGGGCGCGGGGTGCGCGCTTCCTATGAGCGCACCGTGGGGCGCACCACAGCGGCGCTGGGCGCAGGTTATGACCGGCGCACCTTCATTGCGGCGGCGGGCACGGTGCTGTCCCCCGTCAACGGCCTTACCGATGAAAGCTACTACGTGATCGGCGGCCTCTCCCGCGAGATCGGGCAGAACGCCAACATCACCACCAACGCCTACGTCAACTGGTTCGACGGGGCGGGCAATAACGACGTGACCGCGGTCGGCGCGTCGGCGGCTTACAACCAGTCGATCACCCAGCGCCTTGTGGGCCGCGCGGCGATTGCGGTCGATTACTTCGACAGCCAGTTCACCGCGCAGGACTTCGCTTTTGCGACCGCGCTGGTTGGTCTGCGCTACAACTTCTGACGGGGATACGCGGCTCATGTACGAACAATTTTACGGTTTCAGCGGACGGCCCTTCCAGCTTACGCCCGATCCGCAGTTCTATTTCGAGAGTACCAGCCACAAGAAGGCGATGAGTTATCTCGGCTATGGCCTTGCGCAGGGTGAGGGCTTCATCGTCATCACCGGCGAGGTCGGCGCGGGCAAATCGACGCTGGTTGCGCACCTGATGGAGCGGATCGATCCGGCAGCGCTGACGGCGGCGCAGGTGGTCACCACCGCGCTGGACGGGGCCGAAGTGGTGCATGTCGTCGCGCAGGCCTTTGGCCTTCAGGTCGACGGGCATGACAAGGCCGCCGCCCTGGGCGCTATCGAGCGCTTCCTTCAGGATGAAGCCCGCGCCGGTCGCCGCTGCCTGCTGGTCGTGGACGAGTGCCAGAACCTTGATCTGGGCGCGCTGGAAGAGCTGCGGATGCTTTCCAACTTCCAGCTCGGCTCGCACCCGCTGCTGCAAAGCCTGCTGCTCGGCCAGCCTGAATTCCGCCGCACGCTCGCCCATCACCCGGGGCTCGAACAGCTGCGCCAGCGGATCATCGCCTCGCACCATCTCGAAGCGCTGGATGCGCACGAGGTCGAACTTTACGTGCGCCACCGCCTTGGCCATGTGGGCTGGAACGGGCGTCCGGAATTCGAGCCGGGTCTGCTCGATGCGCTCTACCGCCACACCGGCGGCATTCCGCGCCGGGTCAACCAGGTGATGAACCGCCTGCTGCTGCTCGGCGCCATCGAGGCGCGCGACGAGCTTTCGCTGCCGATGCTCGACGATGTGATCGCCGAAATGACCGCCGACCAGAACCGCGGCGCACGCGGGCAGAGCGATCTGCGCACCGCGCCCGCTGCCGTCCCGGCTTCCGCCCCTATTGCCCACGACAGCCTGCCTGCAAACGAAGTGGCCGCCCTGCTGGCCGAGCGCGACGCGCGCACCGCCGAACTGGAAGCCGCGATCAGCGAATTGCAGGCGGCCGGCGTCAGCCAGCACGGTGCCGACGGCGAAGCGCTTTCGCCCGAGGACATGCGCGTGGCCGAGGCCCGCCTCGCCGCGGCGCTTGAACGCATCGAAGCGCGGCTTGAGGAGCAGGAGCAATCCTTCCGCCACGTGCTGACCATGCTGATCGAATGGCTCGAGGAAGATCCGTCGCGCAGGGCCGCGTGACCATGAACGCGCCCTTTCCGATACCCGGCGCGCTCGGCACTGACCCCCGCATCGTCAACGGCCTGTCGGTCGATGTCGAGGACTGGTTTCAGGTCGGCGCGTTCGAGAATGTGATTGCCCGCGGCGAGTGGGACAGCATCAAGACCCGCGTGGAAGACAATGTCTACCGCGTGATCGACCTGTTCGCCGAGGCCGATGTCACAGCGACCTTTTTCACGCTGGGCTGGGTGGCCAAACGCCATCCCAACATGATCCGCCGCATCGTTGATGCAGGCCATGAAATCGCCAGCCACGGTTACGATCATGCGCGGGTGTTCTCCTTCACGCGCGCCGAATTCGCCGAGGATATTCGCAAGGCGCGCGAAGTCATCGAGGATTGCAGCGGCGTGCGCGTGACGGGTTACCGCGCGCCGAGCTTCTCGATCGACCAGCGCACGCCCTGGGCCTTCGCCGAGCTGGCCGAGCAGGGCTATGCCTATTCCTCCAGTGTCGCGCCAGTCGTTCACGACCACTATGGCTGGCCTGAAGCCCCGCGCTTTGCCTTCAAGCCGCTGCCGTGGTCGCCCATGATCGAGCTGCCGGTGACCACCGCGATCCTTGGTGGACGGCGCGTGGCGGCGGGGGGCGGGGGCTTCTTCCGGGTCCTGCCCTACGCGTTTTCGCGCTGGGCCATCCGGCAGGTGAACCGCACCGAAGGCCGCCCGGCGGTGTTCTATTTCCACCCGTGGGAGGTCGACCCCGATCAGCCGCGTGTCGGCCATGCGCCGCTGCGTTCGCGCTTCCGGCACTATACCGGCCTTGCGCGCATGGCGGGCAAGCTGCGCGAACTGGTGCACGAATTCCGCTGGGGCCGGATGGATCTGGTCGCCCACCGCGAGGCTGCGCGGGCTGTAGATCTGGTGCTGCCTGAACCTGCCACGGCGGAATTTGCGGCATGAACGCGCCGGTGAAAGCCGGCACCAGCGTGCGCACCGTCGACTTCCGCGACGCGGGAGAGGTGCGCCGTATCGAGAATTTTGTGCGCGAGGCCGGGGCAAGTCTGTTCCACCGCCCGGCATGGTTGCTGGGTGTCGAGACAGGCGCGGGCCAACGTGCCGCAGGAATAGTCGCCGAACGGCTCGGCACAGTCACAGGCTGGTTGCCGCTGACAGAGGTGCGATCGGCGCTGTTCGGCAAAGCGCTCGTCTCGAGCGGATTTGGAGTCGGCGGCGGTATTGTCGCCGAAAGCGATGACGCGGCGCAGGCAATCGCACTTGCGGCACAAGGCCACGCCGCGCGCGGGGGCTTCTCCGGCATCGAACTGCGTGGCGGTCCGATCCCCCAAGGCTGGGACAGCTGGTCCGACAAGCATTGCGGTTTCGAACGCCCGCTGGCCGCTGACGACGAGGCGGAACTGCTCGCCATCCCGCGCAAGGCGCGCGCCGAAGTGCGCAAGGGTCTCGGCTTCGGCCATCGTGTCACTGTCGGACGTGGGTCGGGTGACCTCGCCGCGCACTACGCCTGCTACAGCGAAAGCGTGCGCAATCTCGGCACGCCGGTTTTCGCCAAGCGGCTGTTCACAGCGATGATCGAGGCTTTCCCTGACAGCTGCGACATCCTCACCGTGTGGCAGGGCGCAACCCCGCTGGCGAGCGTACTCAGCTTCTACCACGATGGCGCGGCCCTGCCCTTCTGGGGCGGCGGCGTGTTCGCGGCCCGCGCGGCGCGCGCCAACGAGGTGATGTATTACGAGTTGATGCTCCACGCCCGCAGGCAGGGCATGACCCGCTTCGATTTCGGGCGCTCCAAAACTGGCAGCGGGCCATTCGCCTTCAAGAAGAACTGGGGTTTCGATCCGGTGCCGCTGACCTACGGCGCGTGGACAGATGGCGGCGCAGCAAAGCGCAACATCGATCCCACCGATGCCAGCTACAGCCGGAAGATCGAACTCTGGAAGAAGCTGCCGCTCCCGGTCGCCAACACGCTGGGGCCGTGGATCGCACGCGGACTGGCGTGATGGGCGGCATCCTGTTCCTAGCCCACCGCGTGCCATTCCCGCCCGATCGGGGCGACCGCATCCGCTCGCATCATCTGCTCAAGGCGCTGGCACGCCTCGCACCCGTCCATGTCGGTTGCTTCGGTGAGGGCGACAAGGACGCCGAACGCGCGCTTGCGGACATGGCGGCATCATACTGCATCGCGCCCCGGACCAAGCCCCTGCCGCTCGCCGGTGTCGAGGCGGTGCTGGGTGGCAAGCCTGTCAGCCTGACCGCGTTCCACTCGCGCAAGCTGGAGCGCTGGGTAGGCGATACCATCGCCCGGAATCACATCAGCGCCATCGTCGTCTTCTCCGGGCAGATGGGGCAATACATCCCGGACGACTTTGCGGGCCGCGTGGTGATCGACCTGTGCGATGTCGATAGCGCCAAGTTCGCCAGCTATGCCGATGCTGGCGAGCGCGTGTGGCTCAACGCCCGCGAGGCGCGCTTGCTGGCGGCGGAGGAGGAACGCCTCGGCCAGCGGGCGGACGCCGCGATCCTGATCTCCGAGGCCGAAGCTGCGCTTTATCGCAGCCGCCTTGCAGCGCCCGCCACAGTCAATGTGCAGGTGATCGGTAACGGGATTGATGCTGGCTTCTTCGATCCCGCCGCCGCCGTGCCGCATCCCGTCATCGCCGGACTGCCGGGGCCGCATTTCGTCTTCACCGGACAGATGGATTACCGGCCCAACGAGCAGGCCGCGCTGTGGGTGATCGAGGCGCTGATGCCGCAGCTTCGCAGCCGTTTTCCGGAGGCGATGTTCCATGTCGTCGGCCGCAACCCGACCCGCGCCCTGATGGCGCACCACGGCACCCCCGGCGTGCAGGTGTGGGGAGAGGTGGCGGACGTGCGCCCCTTCATCGCCGCCGCCGATGCCGTGCTCGCCCCTCTGCTGATCGCGCGCGGGGTGCAGAACAAGGTGCTCGAAGCGATGGCGATGGCCAGGCCGGTAGTGTTGACGCCCGAAGCGGCGACGGGGATTGCGGCGCAGGACGGGGCGCATTGGGTGGTCTGCCCGCCCGATCCGGCGGCGATGACCGCGCGGATCGCGGGCCTGCTGGCTGACCATCAGGCTCCTGCACAAATCGGCGCGGCGGCGCTGCGCTTTGTGGTCGATCATCATGGCTGGGAGGCGATGATGGCGCCGCTGGCTGCGCTTGTCGGCATGGCTGGGGGCAGCGCACGCCATGCCGCCTGACGTTGCCGCCCTCTCCGCCCCGCAAGCGAGCGCCGGAATCCCTTCAGCATGGCGCGGGCCGCTAGCTGCGCTTGCCGTGGCGGTCGTCGCGCTGATCGCTGTGACCGCGCAAAGCTGGGGCGCGATGCTGCACCAGTGGTGGAATATCGATACCTATAATCACCTCATGCTCGTCCCCTTCATCATCGCCTGGCTGGTGGCGCTGAAGGAGGACGACCTCGCGCGCGTCACGCCGCAGCCCTTCGTGCCCGGACTGCTGGCTGTCGCCGCTGCGCTCGCCCTGTGGTGGGCGGGCGAGATGCACGGCATCAACCTTGTCGCTCAGATCGGCGCAGTTGGTGCGCTTCAGGCGGCGGTGCTGACCATCCTCGGCCTGCGCGTCAGCCTGCTGCTCGCTCTGCCGCTCGCCTTTGCGTGTTTCCTCGTGCCGTTCGGTGACGAGATCATTCCGCCGCTGCAATTCGTCACCGCTGATATCGCCATCGCGCTCACCCATGCGAGCGGTGTGCCTGCGCGGATTGATGGCATTTACATTGATACCCCCGCCGGCCTGTTCATCGTTGCCGAGGCCTGTTCGGGCGTGAAGTTCCTGATCGCGATGGTGACGCTGGGCGTGCTGGTCGCCTTCACGCGCTTCACGCGCTGGTCGCGCCGGGCGATGTTCCTCGCCGCCTGCATCATCGTTCCGATCCTCGCCAACGGCGTGCGTGCATGGGCGACGATCCACATCGCGCAATACATCGGTGCCGAACGCGCGACCGGGTTCGACCACATCGTCTATGGCTGGGTGTTCTTTGCGATCATCACAGCCGTGCTGCTGGGCACGGCATGGCGCTTTGTCGAGCGTGAGCCGGAGGCCTATGGCTGGCCGCTCGACGCCATCGGGGGCTGGGGCTGGGTTGCCCGCGCCGAAGAACACGCCTTTGCGCCAAAGGGCGCTGCGCTCGCGATCATCGCCCTTGCGGGCGTTGCCGCGCTGGCCGCGCTGCTTTAGGCCCAAGATCCGATGTGCGGGATTGCCGGAATCTTCCATGCCGAGACGCCCAAGCCCGTCGACCCCGCGCGGGTCGTGCGGATGTGCGACGCTCTGGCGCATCGCGGGCCTGACGGATCGGGGGTGTGGACCGACCACGGCGTAGGCCTCGGTCATCGCCGCCTGTCGATCATCGACCTCGCGGGCTCTCCCCAACCGATGCACGCGAGCAATGGCCGCGCGGTGATCGTCTTCAACGGCGAGATCTACAATTTCCGCGAACTGCGCCGCGAGCTTGAACAGGCCGGTTTCACCTTCCGCACATCGGGCGATACCGAGGTGATCCTCGCCGCGTGGCAGCGTTGGGGGCCGGATTGCCTCGCACGGCTCGACGGGATGTTCGCCTTCGCGCTGTTCGATCTGGACAAGCGTCAGCTGTTCCTTGCGCGGGACCGGTTCGGGGTGAAGCCGCTGTTTCTGGCGCATCTGTCCGATGGCAGCATCGCCTTTGCCTCGGAACTGAAGGGGCTGCTCGCGCACCCGCAGCTGCGCCGCCGGGTCAATCCGCAGGCGATCGAGGCCTATTTGACCTGGGGCTATGTCCCCGACACGCATTCAATCCTCTCCGGGGTCGAGAAGCTGCCCGCGGGCCATTTCTGGCTGCTGGAGCAAGGCAAGGCGCCGGGCCGCCCGCAGCGCTGGTGGGACATCGACTTCACCCAGCGTGAGCGCGGGAGCGAGGCTGATCTTTCGGCGCAGCTCGTCCACTTGCTGCGCGAAGGCGTGCGCTCGCGGATGGTTGCCGATGTGCCTTTGGGCGCGTTCCTTTCGGGCGGCGTGGATTCGTCTGGCGTCGTCGCGCTGATGAGCGAGGCGTCGAGCAATCCGGTGCAGACCTGCTCGATCGGCTTCGATGTCGCCGCCTATGACGAGACGAGTTACGCCCGTCAGGTCGCGGCGAAGTTCGGCGCGGATCATGCCGAGCGGATCGTCGCCACCGATGATTTCTCCGCCATTGATGCGCTCGCCGCGATGTTCGACGAGCCCTTTGCCGATGCCTCTGCCCTGCCAACGTGGCGCGTGTGCCAGCTGGCGCGCGAGCGGGTGACGGTGGCGCTGTCGGGCGACGGGGCGGACGAGGCGTTCGGGGGATACCGCCGTCAGGTCTTCCACCACCACGAGGAGCGGGCGCGTTCGATCCTACCCGCCGGTCTGCGCGCACCGCTGTTCGGGGCGCTTGGACGGGCTTGGCCCAAGGCCGATTGGGCACCGCGACCCTTGCGCGCCAAGGCGACCTTGCTGGCGCTCGCCGAAAGCGGGGAGGAGGGCTATGCGCGCGGGCTTTCCGTCACGCTGCCGGAAACACGCCAACGGCTCTATTCGGAAAGCTTCGCCTCCAGCCTCGACGGGTTCCGGGGCGAGGACGAACTGATCGCCCTGATGCGCGCCGCGCCGGGGAGATCGGGCCTCGACCGGGCGCAATATGCCGATCTGACGTTCTGGATGCCCGGCGATATTCTTACCAAGGTCGACCGCACCAGCATGGCTGTGAGCCTTGAAGCGCGCGAGCCGCTGCTCGATCACCGCCTTGTGGAATTCGCCGCGCGCCTGCCGGAAGGGATGCGGGTGAGGGGATCGACGGGCAAATACCTTCTCAAGAAATCGCTCGAACGCTATCTGCCGCAGGACATTCTTTACCGGCCCAAGCAGGGCTTCGTCACACCGATTGCCGAGTGGCTGCGCGGGCCGTTGGCCGTCGCAGCGCGGGGGATCCGGACCAGCGGCGGGCTGGCGCAGACCGGGTACTTCGATGCGAAGGCGGTTGCCGCAATGGCCGAGGCCCACATCGCGGGCCGCGCCGATCATTCGCGCACGCTGTGGCAATTGCTGATGCTGGAGAAGTCGCTGACGCAGCTCGGAGTGAGCGGTTAGTCTTCGGTCCCGTGGCCCAGCGCCATGTAGTCGGCGCTCTGCATTTCGTTCAACCGGCTGACCGTGCGTTCGAACTCGAAGGCCCCGTCGCCCGCCTGATACAGCTCTTCCGGCACGGCCGCCGCGGTGGCGAACAGCTTCACGCGGTGCTCATACAGCGCGTCGATCAGCTTGGTGAAGCGGATCGCCTCGTTGCGGTTTTCCGGCCCCATCTTCGGGATGCCGACGAGAATGACCGTGTGGAAGGCCTGCGCAATGGCAAGGTAATCGGCGGCGCCGCGGTTTTCCGCGCACAGCTTCTTGAAGCTGAACACGCCCACACCCTTGAGGCACTTGGGCACATGGAGCGTTCGTCCGCCGCCAAGCTCGAGTTCCCCGGAAGGCACGTGTGCGGCATCTTCGGGTTCGAAATCGGTGAGACGGAAGAAGGCCTCGCGCACCTGCGCCGTGGCGGCATCACCCAACGGCGCATGCCATGTCGCCAGCCCGCCGATGCGGTCGAGACGGTAATCGGTCGGGCCATTCAATGACAGAACGTCCATCTCACGTTCGACCAGATCGATGAAAGGCAGGAACAGCGAGCGGTTGAGCCCGTCCTTGTAGAGGTCGCGGGGAGGGCGGTTGGAGGTGGTGACGATGACCGTACCGGCCTCCATCAGCGCGGTGAAAAAGCGGCCCATGATCGCCGCGTCAGCGGTGTTGGTGACGACCATCTCGTCGAAGGCGAGGCACTTGAGGTCGGCGGCCATATCCAGCGCAACCGCCACCAGCGGATCGGGCCGCTCTGCCTTGCGCGCCTCGGCGATGCGGCGGTCGACTTCGAGCATGAAGGCGTGGAAGTGCACACGCCGCTTGGCGGGGATCGCAAGCGTTTCGTGGAACAGATCCATCAGCATCGACTTGCCGCGCCCGACACCGCCCCAGATGTAGAGACCGCGCAGGCGGGCAGGCTTCTTGCCGAAGATTTTGCCCAGCAGGCCACCGGTGGGGGCTTCGGCTTCCAGTGCAGTTTGCAATGCGGCTAGCTTCTCCGCCGCCGCGCGTTGGTCAGGATCGGCGCGCAGTTCTCCGCTGGCGATCAGCGCGTCGTAGCGGGCGAGGAGACCTGGCATTGCCGAAGCGCGCTCAGCCGCGCGAGCGCATCTTGCGCACGATGCCGGAATAGCTGGCGATAATGTCCTCGCCCCCGTCTTCGCGGGGCTGGGTGGCAAAGCCGCGCAGGAACAGCATCCGCCCGGTCTCGCGCACGATTTCGCTGACTGCGTCCAAGGGCCGCGCCGGATCGCCGCCGCCCACGAACTGCGTGGAAAGCTCCACCGTGACCGATGGCCCCGCCTCGCCGCTGCCGTTGATATGCATGGCAGCGAACAGCGCGATGTCGATCAGGCCGAGCGTGACCGCGCCGTGGATGTTGTCGACGAGGTTGGTGTGGCGCCGCTCGGGGAACATCCTCAGCCGGCAGTGCTGGCCTTCCTTGCGCACCCGCATCTCGCCCAGAACGGACGTGTTGAACCGCGTGCGGTCAACCATGTTCCAGGTATACCAGCCATCCTCGCCGCCGCATTCTTCCGGCGGCAGGGGGCGATGTTCGAAGGGCGCGTTCACCGCCTGATGATCAGCCATGATTTGCGCGCCTGTCTTGCCGTGCGGGACGCGATCAGATCGCGCGCTCGGCCATCATTTTCTTGGTTTCGGCAATCGCCTTTGCGGGGCTGAGACCCTTGGGGCACACGTTCGCGCAGTTCATGATGGTGTGGCAGCGGTAGAGGCGGAAGGGGTCTTCCAGATCGTCCAGACGCTCACCGGTCATCTCGTCGCGGCTATCGGCCAGCCAGCGGTACGCCTGAAGCAGGATCGCCGGGCCGAGGAACTTGTCGCTGTTCCACCAGTAGGACGGGCACGAGGTCGAGCAGCAGGCGCACAGGATGCACTCGTAAAGCCCGTCCAGCTTCTCGCGCTGTTCGGGCGACTGCAGACGCTCCTTGCCGCTCGGCGTCGGGGTGACGGTTTGCAACCACGGACGGATCGAGGCGTACTGCGCGTAGAAATGCGTGAAATCGGGCACCAGGTCCTTGATCACATCCATGTGCGGCAGCGGCGTGATGCGGATCTCGCCCTTCAGATCCTCGATCGCGGTGGTGCAGGCGAGGCCGTTCTTGCCGTTCATGTTCATCGAACACGAACCGCAAATCCCTTCGCGACACGAACGGCGGAAGGTCAGGGTGGGGTCGATCTCGTTCTTGATCTTGAACAGCGCGTCCAGAACCATCGGGCCGCACTCGTCCAGATTGATCTCGAACTTGTCGTAACGCGGGTTCTGGCCGCTGTCGGGATCGTAGCGATAGACCTTGAACGCCTTCACGCGGCCACCAGTGGCCTTGTGCGTCTGCCCGTTATTGTTGATCTTGGAATTCTTGGGGAGAGTGAAGGTCGCCATGAACTGATCCCGTTTCGATTTGCACCCTATCTAGCGCCATTGTCCGGTCGCGCAAGCGGGGGCTGTTGCGCGCTTTTGCACATGGGTTGAATGCATCTCACGTGCCGGAACCAAGCGCTTTGCCACGCGCTTGGATAGCAATGACAATGACAGCACAATCCTTAGGAAATGCCTCGCATTGGCCGCGCGTGGCCGCCGTGTTCGGGGCGAGCGGCGGCATCGGCAGGGCGCTTTGCGAGGCGCTGCTCGCGGGCGGGACGCAGACGGTTTACGCCGGATCGCGCCGGGGCGAGGGGCCAGACCTGCCCGGCATCCAGCCCTTCGCCTTTGATTTGAAGGACGAAGCCAGCATCGCTGGCGCGGCCGAGGCAATGCGCGATGATCCGCCCGAATGGATTATCGTCGCCACCGGGGTGCTGACGCTCGCCGACGGCACCGGGCCTGAGCGTACCTACAAACGGCTCGACGCAGGGACGGTGGCCGAGGTGCTGGCGCTCAACACGATCGGCCCGGCACTGATCGCCAAGCACACCCTTGCGATCATGCCGCGCGGGCGGCCCTGCACTTTTGCCGCGCTGTCGGCGCGGGTCGGTTCGATCAGCGACAACCGGCTTGGTGGATGGCATTCCTACCGCGCAAGCAAGGCGGCGCTCAACATGCTGATCAGGAACTTTGCGCTGGAGATGGCGCGCACCCATCCCGAGAGCGTGATTGTCGGTCTGCACCCGGGAACTGTCGAAAGCACGCTGTCTGCGCCGTTCCAGTCAGGCCTTGCCGATGGCCAGCTCACCGCGCCGCAGGACGCCGCAGCCAATCTGCTCCGCGTTCTGGCGGGACTTACGCCTGAGCAATCGGGGCGTGTGTTCGATTTCAGGGGCGACGAAGTCCCTGCCTGATGCCGCTTTCCTTCATCGTGCGCATGGCTAGACTGCGCGGCGAGGGAGACAGGGCATGGGGATCAAGACCTGGTACGAGGCGAATGTGATGCCGCGTCTCATCACCTGTGCCTGTAGTCAGGGCCAAGTGATGAAACGCCGCGCCGCTGTGGTTCCGCGAGCGCGGGGCGAGGTCTTCGAGCTGGGATGCGGAGGCGGGATCAATCATCAGTTTTACGATCCGGCGGCGATCACCTCCTATGCCGGAATTGATCCGCATGAAGGCCTGCTCGATGCCGCACGCGCGGCGGCGCGAGACAAGGGCTGGGCGGCGGACCTCAGGCAGGGGCGGGGCGAGGCGATCCCCTTCGATGACGGCAGCTTCGACTGCGTGGTGTGCACCTTTACGCTCTGTTCGGTCGATGATCCGGCGCAAGTGATGCGCGAAATTCGCCGCATCCTGCGACCTGGCGGCGCGGCGCTGTTCCTCGAGCATGGCCGCGCACCTGATGGCGACGTGCTGCGCTGGCAGGAGCGGATCGAGCCCGTCTGGAAACGCCTTGCGGGCGGCTGCCACCTGACCCGCCCGATTGCCCGTGCGCTGGCCGGATCAGGTTTTGCAGTCGAGACTTTGGGAGAAGGCTACACCCCCAAGACCCCGCGCTTTGCCGGGTGGATGGAGTGGGGCGTGGCAACCAAAAGCTGAGCTGGAACGTCTCTCGAAACCTGCTTTGGTTCGTCAATCTTGTATGTTAAAATTTAGGCGAGGGGGTGAGTCTAGAGGAGACGCAAATGTCAAAGCCTGACTTCGTTACGTCCGTACTCTCTGCCGTTGCCAGTTCAGCAATGGCCCCTTTTGAAGCGGGCGTTCAGCTCGCAACCGAGGGGAAAATCGACCCTGATACCGGGACAAGGGTTATCCTTGGTGCCATCGGAGATAGCATCAAGTCGTAAGGGCCTTTGAAAATTCGCAAGTTGAAGGGTGGGAGGCTGTAGCCCCCCACCCTTTTTCTTGTCACTCGCCGAAAGTCCGCTGCCACCAGCCGCGACGCGGCTTGCCGTCTGTTTCAGGTGCTGCCTCGGCTTGCGCTTCGGGAACTTCAGGCGCGGTTGCCTCGGCGGTTTCAGCCGGTTCGGCCTCGGCAACCTTGGCCTTGCGCGGCGCACGCTTGCGCTTCGGCTTTTCAGCGGGTGCTTCGGCTTTTCAGCGGGTGCTTCGGCTTCCTCAGCGGGTGCCGCTTCTGCCGCGTCAGCGGCAAGCTCGGGCGCGAGTTCGGCGGCGACTTCTTCCGCCGCTGCCACCGGTTCCTTCTTCTTGCGCGGGGCGCGGACACGCTTGGGCTTTTCGGCCGGAGCTTCCTCTGCAACTTCGGCGACCGGCGCCTCGGGTGCAACTTCAGCCTCGGCTTCGGCTTCGGCAGGTTCCGGCGTGCTTACTGCGGTATCGCTGTCCGCATCGTCGCCTTCCTGTGCTTCGCCTTCGTAGGTGCCATCGCGACGCTTGCGCCCGCGACCGCCGCGACGGCGACGCTTCTTGGGGCGGCCTTCACTGTCGGTAGCGCTGTCTTCGTTCGACGTGGCTTCATCATCACCAGCCTGCGCTTCGCCGGCGTATTCGCCTGCATCATCGCGCTCGTCCTGATCGTCGGCCTCACCATCGGTGCCGTCTTCGCGTTCGCCGCGATTCCGGTTGCGACCGCCACGCCGACGGCGCCGCTTCTTCTTGCGACCCGCTTCGTCGTCGCTGTCGGCGCGTTCGGAGCGTTCGCGGCGCGGCTGACGGGCTTCGCGTTCCTCGGCCTCTTCCTCGGCGAAGTCTTCTTCTTCCTCGGGCAGGTCGTCGTCGTCATCCTCGTCGATGATCGGCTCGAATTTGGGCGCAAAGGCCGGACGCGGGCCGGAGCTGGAGACGCTCATCTTCGCGCCTTCGTCTTCGCCTTCGGGGACGACTTCGACATTGACGCCGTAGCGCTGTTCGATCTCGACCAGATCGCCGCGCTTCTCGTTGAGCAGATAGATCGCTGCTTCGGTGCTCGCACCCAACCGGATCAGCGTGCCCTTGCCGCGCGCTGCCTCGTCCTCGATCAGACGCAGCGCCGAAAGGCCTGCCGACGAGGCCGTGCGCACAAGGCCGGTGCCGTCGCAATGCGGGCAGGGGCGGGTGGTGGCTTCAAGCACGCCGGTGCGCAGGCGCTGGCGGCTCATTTCCATCAGCCCGAAGCTGGAGATGCGGCCGACCTGGATGCGCGCGCGATCATTCTTGAGCGCGTCCTTCATCGCCTTTTCGACCTTACGGACGTTGGAGGGGTACTCCATGTCGATAAAGTCGATGACGACGAGCCCGGCCATGTCACGCAGGCGCAGCTGGCGGGCGATTTCCTTGGCGGCTTCAAGGTTGGTGTGAAGCGCGGTCGCTTCGATCCCGTGTTCCTTGGTGGAGCGGCCCGAGTTGATGTCGATCGACACCAGCGCTTCGGTCGGATTGATGATCAGGTAGCCACCCGATTTGAGCTGCACCATCGGATCATACATCGCGCGCAGCTGGTCTTCCGCGCCATAGCGCTGGAACAGCGGCACCGGATCGGAATAGGCTTTCACCCGCCGCGCATGGCTCGGCATGAGGAGCTTCATGAAGGCCTTGGCCGAAGCATACCCGTCCGGGCCTTCGACAACGACTTCCTCGATTTCCTTGTTGTAGATGTCGCGGATCGCGCGCTTGATGAGGTCGCTGTCCGAGTGGATCAGCGCGGGCGCGACCGAGGCGAGGGTGTTCTCGCGGATCTCGTCCCACACGCGGGCGAGGTAATCGAAGTCGCGCTTGATCTCGGGCTTGGTGCGGCTCATGCCCGCGGTGCGGACGATGAGGCCCATCGACTTGGGCAGCTTGAGATCGGACACCATGTCCTTCAGCCGCTTGCGATCGCTCGTGGAGCTGATCTTGCGGCTGATCCCGCCGCCGTGCGACGAGTTCGGCATCAGCACGGTGTAGCGGCCCGCGAGGCTGAGATAGGTGGTCAGCGCGGCGCCCTTGTTACCGCGTTCTTCCTTTACGACCTGGACGAGCAACACCTGGCGGCGCTGGATAACGTCCTGAATCTTGTAGCGGCGACGCAGCGCCATGCGCTTGGCGCGCACTTCGTCGACCTGCTTGGCGCGGCTGCGGCCACCCTTGTTGTCACCGCGGTCACCCCCACGGTCACCCTTGGTGCCCTGACGGCGACGGCCGCGACCGCGGCGGCCGCGATCCTGACCGGATTCGCTGTCACCATTGTCTTCGCCGTTGTCTTCGCCGTGTTCTTCGTCCGATCCGTCCTCTTCCGAGGAATCATCGTCAGAAGCACCGCCTTCGATGGTGGCGACATCATCCTTGTCGGAAGTGTCGACTTCCTCGACGCCGTTTTCGGCCATGTCCTCGGCCAGGGCTTCGCCGCTGTCGTCCTCGGCGTCGTATTCCTCGCCGGGCGAGATGCCTTCATCTTCCTCTTCGGCGCGCAGACGTTCTTCTTCCTCGGCGGCCTCAGCCTCCTCGGCCAGCAGCGCATCGCGGTCCGCCTTGGGAATCTGGTAATAGTCAGGGTGGATTTCGCTGAAGGCGAGGAAGCCGTGACGATTGCCGCCAAAGTCGACGAAAGCCGCCTGCAGCGAAGGTTCGACCCGGGTTACCTTGGCGAGATAGATGTTGCCTTTGATCTGCTTGTGTTCGGCAGATTCGAAATCGAATTCCTCAATCCGGTTGCCTTGCAGAACCGCCACCCGTGTTTCTTCCGGGTGGCGCGCATCGATAAGCATGCGCGTTGCCATTGAATAATCTCCATGCGCCCGGCCTTGCCCGCATAGGGGCATGAAGGGGGCGCGCATTTTGTGGTGAACCGGCGCGCCCGAAGGCTGTGCCGGAAGGGATGATCGCGCTTTGGCCGCAAATGGCGGCGGTCAGCGCGAAGCTCGTGTCTGCAGCGATGTACGTGCGGCCAGGCGCCGCGTTTTCACCCGCAACGGCACGCACGCGTTGCTCACGCATTGTGCTCGTTTGGCGGGAAAAACGTTCTGTCACTGCATCAACCTGTACTGGACCGGGGTGCGAAAAAGGATGTGCCCCGGCGCAAGAGGCGGGCAAGTGGGGCGCGCAGTCGCGCCTTGGTGCAGCCTCTCTGGCAATAGCGCTAGCACTGTGGGGCAAACCCCGCAACTCTATTGCGTTTCGCGTCGGCTAGAACGTAAGCCGCATAGGCAATGAGTTATCGCACCCTGCTGCTGATCGTTCTGCTTGTCCCGGCCTTGCTGCTGGGCGGGGCGGCTGTGCTGGGTGTGACGATACCGGTGCCGATCTGGGGGCGCGACTACGTGCAGCGCATCGTGCTGGACGAGGGTCAGGCACCGATTGATCTTCCACCCATCTCCGGCCCTGACGACCCCTCGCGCCCGCTGGTGGT
This sequence comes from Porphyrobacter sp. ULC335, assembly GCF_025917005.1. Classification (NCBI taxonomy): domain Bacteria; kingdom Pseudomonadati; phylum Pseudomonadota; class Alphaproteobacteria; order Sphingomonadales; family Erythrobacteraceae; genus Porphyrobacter; species Porphyrobacter sp. ULC335. The sequence goes on along the minus strand of NZ_CP078091.1, from coordinate 2,585,398 downwards.
GATCGACGCGGGCCATGGCGGCCGCGATCCCGGCGCGATCGGTACCGATCCCGAGGGGCGCAAGGTGAGCGAGAAGGACATCACCCTCGCGATCGCGCTGGCGCTGCGCGACGAGCTGCTGCGACAAGGCGGCATCCGCGTTGCGCTGACACGCTCTGACGACCGTATTCTCCCGCTCCCGCACCGGCCCGAAATCGCCCGCCGGCTTGAGGCTGACCTGTTCGTGTCGATCCACGCCGATTCCGCCGGAGAGCGTGAGGACGTCAGCGGGGCGAGCATTTACACGCTATCTGACGAGGCATCGAGCGAGGCGGCGGCCCGCTTTGCCGCACGCGAGAACGACGCAGACCGGCTCAATGGCATCACAATCGACGGGCAGAGCGAGGCGGTGAGTGCGATCCTCGTCGAACTGTCGCAGCAGCGGACGCAGGAAGACGCGCTGGCCTTTGCCGGTCTGGTGGTGCGCGAGGGCGAGCGCGATCTGGCTTTCGTACCCGAGCCGCGCCGCGCGGCAGCGCTGGCGGTGCTGCGTGCACCCGATGTGCCGTCGGTGCTGTTCGAAAGCGGCTTCGTGACCAATCTTTCCGACCGCGCCCGGCTCACCACATCCGAGGGGCGGGCGCGCTATGCCGGCGTGCTGGCGCGCGCGATCCGCGTCTACTTCGCGCGCCGGAGCGAGCCGCAGGCGGGCGGGGAATAGGTTCGCAAAGCGGCTAGCCTTGGCCGATGCCAGCGTGCTAGTTGCCGCCCGTCCATGACCGAGCCTGACACGCCATCCACCCAGCCATCGACCTGGGCTTACTTGCGCTACCGCGTGAACCGCGATCTTGGCGGCGCGCTGGCGTGGTTCCGCGCGCGCTGGCGCGAGAGCCGTCTGTTCAGGATGGTGGCGATTGCCTTTGGCCTGTTCCTCGCGCTGTGGATCGCGGTATTCGTATGGCTGGCGAGCGACCTTCCCGAGGCCGAGGCACTGCTCACCTATGAAACGCCGCTGCCCACCGTGGTGCGCGGGGTGGATGGCGAGATCGTTCATTCCTACGCCCGCGAACGGCGCGTGCAGCTGCAATATGCCGACTTCCCGCAGAAGCTGATCGAATCCTACCTTGCAGCCGAGGACAAGACCTTCTTCAGCCACGGCGGCGTCGATTTTCTCGGCACGGCCAATGCGGTGTTCGACTATGCCCGCAAGGCCGGAACGGGTGAGCGCGCCGTGGGCGGTTCCACCATTACCCAGCAGGTCGCCAAGAACCTGCTGCTGGGCGACGAGTATTCGGTGAGCCGCAAGCTGAAGGAAATGATCCTCGCCGGGCGCATCGAGCAGGTGCTGACCAAGCAGGAGATCCTTGAGCTTTATCTCAACGAAATTCCGCTCGGCCGTCGTAGCTTTGGGGTGCAGGCGGCGGCGCGGGCCTATTTCGACAAGGATGTCGATGATCTCGAACTGCACGAGATGGCGTTTCTCGCGATCCTGCCCAAGGCGCCCGAGCGCTATGGGCGGAAAGGTCAGGAACAGGCCGCGCTCGAACGCCGCAATTTCGTTCTGGGGCAGATGGAAGCGAACGGCTTCATCACCGGGTCGGAGCGGCGCGCGGCGGCGGCCAAGCCGCTAGGCCTCGTCACCCAACGCCGCGAACGTAGCGTCGATGCAGGCTATTTCCTCGAAGAAGTGCGCCGCGAACTGATCGAGCGATTTGGCGAGAATGCCGAGGGCGGGCCGAATTCGGTCTATGCCGGGGGCCTGTGGGTGCGCACCTCGCTTGATCCGCAGATGCAGCTTGCGGCGCGTGATGCGCTGCGGGAAGGCTTGCTGCGCTATCACGGCGGGCGGGCCTGGGCAGGGCCGATCGCAACGCTTGACGTGTCAGAGGGCAACTGGGCGAGCCAGCTGCAATCCTCGCCGCTCGGGATCAGCTACAAGGACTGGCGCGTCGGCGTGGTCACCAGCCGCAGCGGCCAGTCTGCGCGGATCGGTTTTGCCGATGGCACCGAGGCACCGCTTGGCGGCCTGCCCAACGCGCTGAAGGCGGGCGATGTGATCGCCGCGAGCCCTTCGGGCAATGGTTGGAACGTGCGCACGATCCCCGAAGCGCAGGGCGCGCTGGTGGTGGAAAGCGCGCAGACCGGGCGGGTGCTGGCCATGCAGGGCGGGTTCGATCATCGCCTGTCGGACTTCAACCGCGCGACCCAGGCCAATCGCCAGCCGGGCTCGACCATCAAGCCCTTCGTCTATGCCGCCGGTCTCGACACCGGGATGACCCCTTCGACCCAGGTCGATAACACGCGATTCTGCTATTATCAGGGCGCAGGGCTGGGCGAGAAGTGCATCCGCGGCGGCACCGGCAGCGGCGGGCAGCACCCGATGCGCTATGGTCTCGAACAGTCGCAGAATATCATGACCGTGCAGATCGGCATGACGGCGGGCATGAACAATGTCGTGCAGGGGATCGAGAAGCTGGGGATCGGCAAGTTCCCCGCCTACCCCTCGACCGCGCTCGGGGCAGGGGAGACGACGCTGGTCAAGATGGTCGCCGCTTACAGCGCGCTCGCCAACCACGGACGTCTCAATCCGCCTACGCTGATCGACTATGTGCAGGACCGCCGCGGCAAGGTGCTGTGGCGCGCCGACAATCGCGACTGCAAGGGCTGCAACATGCCCAAGTGGGACGGCAAGCCCATGCCGCGCTTCGGGGTCAAGGGCACCCAGGCGATGGACGCGCGCACCGCGTTTCAGGTGATGAACATGCTGCGCGGCGCGGTGAGCCGCGGCACCGCGACGGTGCTCAATCCGCTGGGCCTTCCGCTGTTCGGCAAGACCGGCACCACCACCGGCCCCAAGGACGTGTGGTTCATCGGCGGCACCCAGCAGTTGGTTGCGGGTGCTTACGTGGGCTTCGACCAGCCGCGCAACATGGGCGGCTATGCCTTCGGCGGCACGATCGCCGCGCCGATCATCAAGAGCCTGATCGAAAAGACCCGCACGAAATGGTCCGATCTTCCCCCCGTCGCGCCCACGGGCGTTCGCATGGTGCGGGTCGATCGCCGATCGGGCAAGCGCGTGTTCGATGGCTGGCCGAGTGATGATCCCAAGTCGGCGATCATCTGGGAGGCCTTCAAGCCGGACACCGAGCCAGAGCGCTATACCCGGCAGGATGCCATCGCAGCCAAACGCAACGAAATCCTCGCGCTGATCCGCGCCGGGCGGCAGAACGCCGAAAGCGCGGTTGTCGAAACGCCGGTGGAAGAAGGCGATGCTTTAGTGGAGGGCGGAATTGATTGATCCGGCGTCAGACGGACGCGGGCTGGAACCCGTGGCAGGGCTGGCGGGTTAGGGTGTCATGAAACGCTCAATCATCGCCCCGCTCGCCGCGCTTGCCCTTGCCGGCATTGCCGCCGTTACCGTCACCAGCGCTTCGGCTGAATTGCCCAAGGGAGCCAAGGCACCCGGATTTTCGACGACCGCCGCGCTCGCCGGCAAGGAGTTCGGTTTCAACCTGAAGTCCGCTTTGGCGAAAGGCCCGGTGGTTCTCTATTTCTACCCCAAGGCGTTCACTTCGGGTTGCACGCTGGAAGCCAATGCTTTCGCTGACGCCATGCCCAAGTTCAAGGCGGCCGGCGCGAGCGTAATCGGCATGTCGGGTGACGATATCGCGACCCTCAAGCGTTTCAGCCGCGAGGAATGCCGGGACGCTTTCCCGGTCGGCGTCGCTTCGGCCAAGATCATCGCCGCTTATGACGTGGCTATGGGCAAATCCGGCCTGACCACGCGCACGTCTTACGTGATCGCGCAGGACGGGCGGATCGTCGCTGTTCATTCGGATTCGGATTATCGCGGCCATGTCGACAAGACGCTCGCGGCGGTGCGTTCGCTGAAGAAGTAGGGCTGTCACGCAAGATCGTGGCCGCTTTACAATCGCGCCGCCCACGCTAAGCGCATCGGCCTTATTTGCTTCATGTCGTGAAGGATAGACCATGCGGGCCGAGGCCCAGGCTTACATCAACCGGATCGATGCGGCGCTGGCGCTGGTGCGCCTGTCGCTCGACTGGGAGCGCGCGCTGCGGCGGCTCGAGGAGCTGAACGCGCGCGTGCAGGACCCGAACCTGTGGGACAATCCCAAGCAGGCGCAGGCGATCAGCCGCGAGCAGAAGACGCTCGAGACGGCGGTCAACACCGTGAACGAAATCGCCGCCGAAATGGCCGACGCCATCGAGTTCATCGAAATGGGCGAAGCCGAGGGCGAGGACAGCATCGTCGATGATGGTCTGCGCACGCTCGAACGGCTCGCCGACCGCGCCGATGCCGACAAGGTGCAGGCGCTTCTCTCGGGTGAGGTCGACGGCAACGACACCTATCTGGAAATCCACGCAGGCGCGGGCGGCACGGAAAGCCAGGACTGGGCCGAGATGCTGTTCCGCATGTATGGCCGCTGGGCCGAACGCCGCGGTTTCAAGGTCGAGACGGTGGAGTACCAGGCGGGCGAGCAGGCTGGGATCAAGTCGGCAACGTTGCTCATCAAGGGCGACGGTGCCTATGGCTATGCCAAGACCGAAAGCGGTGTCCATCGCCTCGTCCGGATCAGCCCCTATGACAGTTCGGCGCGGCGCCACACCAGCTTTTCGAGCGTGTGGGTCTTCCCGGTGATCGACGATTCTTTCGAGATCGACATCAACCCCGCAGACCTGAAAATCGACACCTACCGCGCCTCGGGTGCAGGCGGGCAGCACGTCAACACCACCGATTCCGCGGTGCGCATTACCCACCAGCCGAGCGGGATCGTGGTCGCCAGCCAGCAGGACCGCAGCCAGCACAAGAACCGCGAAATCGCTATGAACATGCTGAAGGCGAGGCTTTACGAGGCCGAGATGCGTGCCCGCGAGGAAGCGGCCAGCGCGGAGCATTCAGCCAAGAGCGATATTGGCTGGGGCCACCAGATCCGCTCCTACGTCTTGCAGCCCTACCAGATGGTCAAGGACCTGCGCACCGGCGTGGTCTCGACCTCGCCCGATGCGGTTCTGGACGGCGCGATCGACCCCTTCATCTCTGCCGCGCTCGCTCAGCGCGTAACGGGCGAAAAGGTCGAGATCGAGGACGTGGAATAAGCGCGATGCAGCCCCGGCGCCTGCTCCTTTCCAGCATCGCGGCGATGGCCGCTGTCATGCTGGCCGGGTGTGACATGCTTGTCCCGGCAGCGCCGGACCGGCCGGATAGCGCGCTTGCCTTCCCCACTCCCGACCGCCCGGTCGCCAGTGTCGTCTCCAACCAGTTCTCCAACGAGGACGTGCGTGACGAGCGCAACGAAGCGCAGGTCGTCATGGAACTCGCCGACATGCGCCCGGGAATGACCGTTGCCGACATTGGTGCGGGCGAGGGCTATTATACCGTGCGGCTCGCCGAAAGGGTCGGCGCTGACGGGCGCGTGCTGGCGCAGGATATCAGCCGCGAGGCTCTGGACAGGCTGGGCCGCCGCGTGGAGCGGGAACGGCTCGAGAATATCTCGATCAAGTTCGGCGATACCGATAATCCGCAGCTTCCGCCTGACAGCTTCGACCGCATCTTCATGGTGCACATGTACCACGAGGTGACGGAGCCTTACGCGTTCCTGTGGAACATGTGGCCGGCCCTCAACGCGGGCGGGCAGATTGTTGTGGTGGAAAGCGACAGCCCCGTAGGCCGCCACGGCCTTCCGCACACGGTGCTGTTCTGCGAGTTCGAGGCGGTGGGCTATGTGCTTGTCGAGTATATCGAGCGCCCTGACATCAAAGGCTATTTCGCCCGTTTCCAGCGCGGTGCCGCGCGTACCGCGCCGGATGCGATCAAGGTCTGCGACGCAGGCTAGCTAGCAAAACCGCCGTCTCAATCGTTGCGGCGCGCGTATCTCGTCACTATGTGACCACCACGTAATGCGCGCCAGGGGACGGCGTGAAGAGGAGTTTTCATTGTTCAAGGGATTGAGCCCGATCGTCTATGGCGGGCGTGAAGTCTGGCCGCTGGTTGAGGGCGGCAAAGGTGTGTCGGCCACCAACCATGCCAGCTCCGGCGCTTGGGCGGCGGCGGGTGGAATCGGCACAGTCAGCGCGGTCAATGCGGATAGCTATGACGATGACGGTAACCCGATCCCGCAGGTCTACCATGGCCGCACCCGCGAGGAGCGCCATCAGGAACTGATACAATACGCCATCGACGGCGCGACCACGCAGGTGAAAAAGGCCTACGAGCTCGCGAACGGCAAGGGCGCGATCAACATCAATGTGTTGTGGGAAATGGGCGGGGCGCAGGCCGTGCTCGAAGGCGTTCTGGAGAACACGCGCGGCATGGTGACAGGCGTCACCTGCGGTGCAGGGATGCCTTACAAGCTCGCCGAAATCGCGGCGCGGTTCAATGTTTGCTACCTGCCTATCGTCAGTTCCGGCCGGGCCTTCCGCGCGTTGTGGAAGCGCAGCTATCACAAGGTTCCCGACCTGATGGCGGCGGTGGTCTATGAAGACCCGTGGCTGGCCGGCGGTCACAATGGCCTCTCCAACGCCGAAGACCCGACGAAGCCGGAAGACCCCTATCCCCGCGTCAAGGTGCTGCGCGACACGATGCGCGCCGAGGGCGTGCCCGATAGCGTGCCGATCGTCATGGCCGGCGGCGTGTGGTGCCTGCGCGAATGGAACGATTGGATCGATAATCCCGAGCTCGGCACCATCGCCTTCCAGTTCGGCACGCGGCCCCTGCTGACGCAGGAAAGCCCGATCCCGCAGATCTGGAAAGACATGCTGCGCACGGTCGAACCGGGCGACGTTCTGCTTCACAAATTCTCGCCCACCGGCTTCTATTCGAGCGCGGTCAAGACCCCGTTCCTCTATGATCTGATGCACCGTTCGGAGCGCCAGATCCCCTTCTTCAAGCGCGGCGAGGAAGAAGGCACCGTCCAGCTTGGCGAAGACGGCAAGGCGCGCAGCTTCTGGGTCAAGCCCGAGGACAAGGCACGGGCCGATATGTGGATCCGCGCCGGTCATAGCGAACCCTTGAAGACCCCGGACAACACCATAGTCTTCGTCACGCCGGAATCGCGCGAGACGATCCGCAAGGATCAACAGGACTGCATGGGCTGCCTGTCGCATTGCGGTTTTTCCAGCTGGAAGGACCACGACGACTACACCACCGGACGCCTTGCCGACCCGCGCAGCTTCTGCATCCAGAAGACGCTTCAGGACATCGCCCACGGCGATGATCCCGACAAGAACCTCGCCTTCGCGGGTCACGCTGCCTACCGGTTCAAGCAGGACCCCTTCTACTCGAACGGCTATACCCCGAGTGTGGGCGAGCTGGTCGAGCGGATTTTGACGGGGGATTGATGGCTGGCGGGGCGATGACGGATGACACAGCCCCGCCGCCGTTTTCGCTCTGGTTGCGCGAGCTTCCGAGCACTCTGCCGATCGTCTTAAGTCCGTTGCGCTCTGCGCGGGCCATTGTTGGTGCCCGGCCGGGAAACGGACAGCCAGTGCTGGTCTTTCCCGGCATCCTTTCGAGCGACAATGCAACCGCGCTGCTCCGTCGTACACTCTCCAAGACCGGCTATAGCGTGCATCCCTCGGGCCTCGGCTTCGTTACGGGAATTACGCCGGAAACCATGGCCCGCGCCGAGGCTCGGCTGAAGGCGGTGGCTCAGGCAGAGGGGCGCAAGGTGGCGCTGGTGGGCTGGAGCCTTGGCGGGATCTACGCACGCGTGCTCGCCCAGCGCCATCCCGATCTGGTCGAGTTGGTGATGACGCTCGGCAGTCCTTTCTCGGGCGACCGGCGCGCCAACAATGCCTGGCGTGTGTATGAGGCGCTCAACGATCATAAGGTCGACGCGTCGCCGCTGCCCGATGATCCTGCGGTGAAGCCGTCCGTTCCGACGATCGCTCTATGGTCGCGGAACGATGGAGTGATTGCGCCAGCCTCGGCAAGGGGCGCTCCACACGAACGCGACGCCGAGGTGGAGGTGCCGTTCAGTCATTTTGCGCTGGGGTCAGCGCGTCGTTCGATCGCCCGGATTGTGACCGAACTCGGTGACCGGCTGAACCCTTAGCCCCGCACCAGCGCCGTCAGCACCTGATCCGGCGGCCTGTGGCCGTCGGCCCACATGCGGATATTCGCGATCACCTTGTGGCCCGAATCCTCACGGCCTTCTGCGGTCGCGCTGCCGATGTGGGGAAGGGTCATCACATTGGGGTGTGCGATCAGGCGCGGGTCGACGTGGGGCTCGTCGGGGTAGACATCGAGCCCGGCGCCCGCGAGGTGGCCTGACTCCAGCGCCGCGATCAGCGCCTCCTGATCGATCAGCTCGCCGCGGGCGGTGTTCACAATGCTGCTGCCCGGCTTCATCAGCGCGATGCGGCGCGCATCCACAAGGTGGCGGGTCTCCTCGGTCAGCGGGCAGTGCAGGGTGAGGATGTCCGCCTCCGCCATCAGCGCATCGACATCGCCGACGTAACGCGCACCCAGCATCCGTTCGAGCGCTTCGGGCAGGGGCTTGCGGTTGGTGTAGGCGATCTCCAGTCCGAAGGCGCGGGCGCGGTGGGCCACGGCTTGACCGATGCGGCCCATGCCCACGATCCCGAGCACCTTGCCCGCGAGCTTCCTCCCGAGCAGGCCCGAAGGCGCCCAGCCGGTCCATTCCCCGCGCCGCACCAAGGCGGTGCCTTCGCGAATCCGGCGGGGCACGCCGATGATGCCGGCCATCGTCAGGTCGGCGGTATCGTCGGTGAAGACGCCGGGAGTGTTGGTGACGATGATGCGGCGCGCGGCAGCGGCGGCGAGGTCGATATGCTCGGTCCCCGCACCGAAGCTGGCGATCAGGCCGAGGCGCTCGCCCGCACCAGCGATCAGATCGGCGTCGATCCGATCGGTCACCGTCGGCACCAACACGTCGCAGTTCTGCATTGCAGCCGCCAACTGGTCGCGGGTCAGCGGAACGTCCGCTTCATTCAGCACCACGTCGAAGAGCTGGCGCATCCGCGCCTCAACCTCGGGCATCAGGTGGCGCGTGACAATAACGCGCGGGGCATTGGCGAGCGGGCGGGGAGGGCGCTGGTTCATGGGTGACGGGCTAATGCCACAGGGGCTTTGCGGTCAAGGCGCGGATGCGCACGCGCCGCTTGAATCCGCACAGGTGAAGGCGCTATCGCTGACGCAATGCAGATAACCCGTTTCATTTCGATGCTCAGCCTGATGCTGATGCTGGCCGCCGCCATCGTGATCGCGCCGCTGAGCGCGCAGGACCGGGCGCTGCCCTATTGGGCGGCGCTACGGTACGAGCAGGTCAACATGCGCGTCGGCCCGAGCGCCGAGTATCCGGTAACCTGGGTCTATCAGCGCAAGGGCCTGCCGGTGAAAGTCATCCGCGTCCGCGAAGGCTGGCGTCTGGTCGAGGATCACGAGGGTACGCAGGGCTGGATCGCCTCCAGCCAGCTTGATCCTGCACGCGGCGGCATGGTGATCGGCAAGGGCACCGCCGAGGTACGCGCTGAAGCGGGCGGGTCGGGCGCGATCAAGTGGCGGGCCGAACCGGGGGTGGTCGCCCGCCTCAAGACCTGCCGCGAGGGATGGTGCGAAGTCGATATCGACGGGCGCAAGGGCTGGATAAGCGCCGCGCGCCTGTGGGGATCGCAACCGCTGCCGGGCGACGAATAGCGCCGCCCGGCGCGCGTCGCGTCAGACCAATTCGATCGCGATCGCGGTCGCTTCCCCGCCGCCGATGCACAGGCTCGCGACACCGCGAGTCTTGCCCTGCGCCTTCAGCGCCGCAATCAGCGTGACGATGATCCGCGCGCCGCTGGCGCCGATAGGATGGCCCAGCGCCGTGCCGCCGCCGTTGACGTTGATCTTCTCGTGCGGAATGCCAAGGTCGCGCATCGCGAACATCGCCACGCAGGCAAAGGCCTCGTTCACTTCGAACAGATCGACATCGTCCACGCCCCAGCCGGCGCGGGCGAGCACCTTCTGGATTGCCGGGATAGGTGCGGTGGTGAACTGCGCGGGGGCCTGCGCGTGGGCAGCGGTGGCCACAACGCGGGCAACCGGGCTCAGGCCCTTGGCCTCGGCCACGCTCGCACGGGTCAACACCAGCGCGGCGGCGCCGTCCGAAATCGAGCTGGAAGTGGCGGCGGTAATCGTCCCGTCCTTGGCGAAGGCGGGCTTCAGCTGCGGGATCTTGTCCGGTCGGCCCTTGCCGGGCGCTTCGTCGTGCTCGACCACAACGTCACCCGCACGGGTCGTTACCGTCACCGGCACGACCTCGTCGGCGAAAGCGCCGCTGCTGATCGCGCGGTTGGCGCGGGCGAGCGATTCGATGGAATAGGCGTCCATGTCCTCGCGGGTCATCTGGTAAGCGTTGGCGGTGTCCTGCGCGAAGGTGCCCATCGCCCGGCCCGGCTCGTAAGCGTCTTCCAGCCCGTCGAGGAACATGTGGTCATAGGCTGTGTCATGCCCCAGCCGCGCGCCCGAGCGGTGCTTCTTGAGCAGGTAGGGCGCATTGGTCATGCTCTCCATCCCGCCCGCGACCACGAAATCAATGGTGCCGCTGGCCAGCGCCTCTGCGCCCATGATCACGGTCTGCATGCCCGATCCGCACACCTTGTTCACGGTGGTCGCTTCAACCGAGAGCGGCAGGCCCGCCTTGATCGCCGCCTGACGCGCGGGGGCTTGACCAAGTCCGGCGGGGAGTACGCAGCCGATATAGGCGCGGTCGATGTCCGCGCCGCTGACGCCCGCGCGTTCCACCGCAGCCTTGACCGCAATCGCGCCAAGATCTGTCGCCGTCACCTCTGCCAGTGCGCCCTGCATGGCGCCCATCGGGGTGCGGGCATAGGACAGGATCACGATCGGATCGGCGGGTGAAAGCTGGGTCATGGATGGAATCCTTGCGTCACGGAACAGTATGTCGGGGGGCGATGTAATGCTGCGGTGCGGCATTGGCAATCGGGCGGCCATGCTTGCAGCTTGCGCCCGCGGCGAGATTCCGCAAGAACACGTCGCAAATAAAAACGCATCTATGTCTATGGGAGAACGACATGGCCGATGATCGCCGCGAAGAACTCGAAGCCCTTCTGGCGCGCCAACGCGCCGCCTTCACCGCCTCGCGCCCCGAGCCGATGTCGCAGCGCAAGGACCGCATCCGCCGCGCAATGGCGCTGGTGAAGGATCATGGCGAGGAATTCGCCAAGGCGATGAGCGCCGATTTCGGCAGCCGTTCGATGCACCAGTCGATGCTGACCGACATTGCGGCCACCGTGGGCGCGGGCAATCACGCGCTCAAGCACATGGACGCCTGGGCCAAGACGGAAAAGCGCAAGGTGCAGTTCCCGTTGGGGCTGCTCGGTGCGAGGGCCGAACTGCGTTACGGACCCAAAGGTGTGATCGGCATCCTCAGCCCGTGGAACTTCCCGGTGCAGCTCGCCTTCGGGCCGCTGATGCAGGTGCTCGCCGCGGGCAACCGGGCAATGATCAAGCCGTCCGAATTCACCGAGCGCACCAGCGAGCTGATGGCCCAGCTGACGGCGGAATATTTCGCGCCCGAGGAAGTGGCGGTGGTGACCGGCAGCCCCGAGGTGGCGGCGGCGTTCTCCTCGCTTCCCTTCGACCATCTGGTCTTCACCGGATCGACTGCGACCGGGCGGCGGGTGATGCAGGCGGCTGCAGCGAACCTCGTGCCGGTGACGCTGGAACTAGGCGGAAAATCGCCGGTCATCATGGGCCGCGGTGCCGATTTCGCCAAGGCGGGTGAACGCATCGCCATCGGCAAGATGATGAATGCAGGCCAGATCTGCCTCGCGCCCGATTACCTGATGGTGCCCGAGGACAAGCAGGACGAGGCGGTGGCCGGCGTAGTTGGCGCGGCGAGCGCGATGTATCCGCGCCTGCTCGACAATGATGATTACGCCTCGATTGTGTCCGACCGCCATTTCGAGCGGCTTCAGGGCCTCGTCGCCGATGCACGCGACAAGGGCGCCGAGGTGATCGAGGTCAATCCGGCGCGCGAGGACTTCTCCAACGCCAACCAGCGCAAGATGCCGCTGACCATCCTCAAGAACGTGAATGATGGCATGACCGTGATGCAGGAGGAAATCTTCGGCCCGGTGCTGCCGGTGATGACGTACAAGGCGGTGGATCAGGCGGTCGACTACATCAACGAGCATGACCGTCCGCTCGGCCTCTATTACTTCGGCGAGGACAAGGGCGAGCAGGAGCGCGTGCTAACCCGCACCATCTCGGGCGGGGTGACCACCAATGATGTGGTGTTCCATGTGTCGATGGAGGACCTGCCGTTTGGCGGGGTCGGGCCTTCGGGGATGGGGAGCTATCACGCCATCGAAGGCTTCCGCGAGTTCAGCCATGCCCGCGCGGTGTACCATCAGCCCAAGATCGATATCGCCAAACTGGGCGGGTTGAAGCCGCCCTATGGCAAGGCGACCGAGACAGCGGCCGCGCGCATGATGAAGTAGCCGCGGCGGTGCGGCGGGCGGTCAATCCGCCGCAACCTGTGTTCGATTTCCTGCAACATACCTCAGGGCTTTTCCCCGAGTCGCACCCTTGCGCGAGCGCGGCGACAGGCTTAGGGCGACCTCGGGATTAATAGCTTGGACATCGCCGTGGTCGACCTCAGCCAGTATCTGCCGATACTGTTATTCGTACTGGTGGCCTTGGGGCTTTCGGTACTTTTCGTCGTGGCACCAATGGCGGTGTCGCGCCTGACCGGCGTACACAACCCCGACGCCGAAAAGCTGTCCGAATATGAATGCGGCTTTCCCGCGTTCGAGGACGCGCGCAGCCAGTTCGATGTGCGCTTCTACCTCGTGGCGATCAGCTTCATCGTGTTCGATTTGGAGGCTGCCTTCCTGTTCCCCTGGGCGGTGAGCCTCGATGTGACGGGCTGGACCGGATGGGGGGGCATGATGGTGTTCCTCTTCATCCTCGCGGTCGGGCTTGCTTATGAATGGAAGAAAGGGGCGTTGGACTGGGAATGACCAATATCGTTTCTCCTCCCCAAGGATTGCCCGACATTTCCGCGCTGACCAACGCCGCTGTCGGCGCGGTGCGTGCGCCCGATGCGAGCTATTTCAACGATCTCCAGACCGAAGTTGGCGAGAAGGGTTTCCTCGTCACCTCGACCGAGGATCTGTTCCAGTGGGCCCGCACCGGCAGCCTTTGGTGGATGACCTTCGGCCTGGCGTGCTGCGCGGTCGAAATGATCCACGCCAACATGCCGCGTTTTGACATGGAGCGCTTCGGCGCTGCGCCGCGCGCCTCTCCGCGCCAGTCGGACGTGATGATCGTGGCTGGCACGCTGTGCAACAAGATGGCCCCGGCGCTGCGCAAGGTTTACGACCAGATGTCGGACCCCAAATATGTGATCAGCATGGGCAGCTGCGCCAATGGCGGCGGCTATTACCACTATTCCTATTCGGTCGTGCGCGGCTGTGACCGCATCGTTCCGGTCGACATCTACGTCCCCGGCTGCCCGCCGACCGCCGAGGCGCTGCTTTACGGCGTCATGCAATTGCAGCGGAAGATCCGCCGCGTCGGCACCATCGAGAGGTAGGGGCGAGTAACATGGCTGTTCTCCATTCCGCCCCGAAGTTCGCTTCCAACGAGGGCGTGATCGACGCCATCAGCGAGACGATCTCTGTCTGGCTGATCGAAGCACATGAATCGCACGGCGAGGTGATCTTCCGCGTCCAGCGCGATGCGATTGCGCGCGTGCTGCAGATCCTGCGCGATGATCACGCCTATCAGCAGATGATGGAAATCGCAGGGGTTGATTACCCCGAACGGGCCGAGCGGTTCGAGGTGGTTTACATGCTGCAAAGCCTGACCAAGAACCACCGTGTGATGGTGAAGTGTTCGGCCTCCGAAGACACCCCGGTGCCGACCATCACGACGCTGTGGCCCAACGCGGGCTGGCTTGAGCGCGAGGTGTTCGACATGTTCGGCGTGACCTTCGCGGGTAACCCCGATTTGCGCCGCATCCTCACCGATTACGGCTTTGAAGGTCACCCGTTCCGCAAGGACTTCCCGATGACGGGCTACACCGAACTGCGCTATTCCGAGGAGGAAAAGCGGGTGGTGTACGAACCGGTCGAGCTCGCGCAGGAAATGCGCAGCTTCGATTTCCTCAGCCCGTGGGAAGGCGCGGACTACGTGCTGCCGGGTGACGAGAAATCGCGCGGCGCTCCTACGGTTGCCGAGCTCAAGACGACGGAAAAGCCCGCCGATACCGGCGCGGGCAAGGCTGCCGATGCGGTCGCCGCAAAGCCGGTGTCTGACGCGGCGCCTGCGCAGAAGGACAGCGGCAAGCCTGCTCCCGGCGCGCCCGATTCCACCTCGAAGGAGGGTGGCCGATGAGCATGCAACGCGAAGACTCGCTCACCACCACCGGCGAGGTCATTTCCAACTACACGATCAACTTCGGCCCCCAGCACCCTGCCGCACACGGCGTGCTGCGCATGGTGATGGAGCTGGACGGCGAAGTGATCGAGCGGATCGACCCGCACGTCGGCTTGCTCCACCGCGGCACCGAAAAGCTGATCGAGCAGAAGACCTACCTCCAGGCGCTGCCCTATTTCGACCGGCTCGACTATTGCTCGCCTCTGGCGATGGAGCACACCTATGTGCTGGCCATCGAGAAGCTGCTGAACCTCGAAGTGCCCCTGCGCGCGCAATATCTGCGCGTGCTGTTCGCTGAGCTGACGCGCATCTGCAACCACATGCTCAACATGGGCGCGCACATCCTCGATGTCGGCGCGTTCACGCCGAACCTGTGGATCATGGACCTGCGCGAGGACTGCCTGAACTTCTTCGAGCGGGCGAGCGGCGCGCGGATGCACAGCGCCTATTTCCGCCCGGGCGGCGTACATCAGGACGTGCCGGAAAAGCTGCTGGTCGACATCGGCGACTGGCTCGACAACCGCTTCTTCCAGCTCTTCGATGACGCGATGAGCCTCGTGCTCGACAACCGCATCTTCAAGCAGCGCAATGTCGATATTGCCGTGGTCAGCCGCGATGATGCGATTGCCTGGGGCTTCAGCGGCCCGATGATCCGCGCCGCTGGCATTCCGTGGGACCTGCGCAAGTCGCAGCCCTACGACGTCTATGACCGCATGGAGTTCGACATTCCGGTCGGCACCAATTCGGACTGCTACGACCGCTTCATGGTGCGCGTGAAGGAAGTCTACGAGAGCGCCAAGATCATCCGCCAGTGCCTGCGCGACATGCCGCAAGGGCCGATTGCCAGCAGCGACACCAAGGTCGTGCCGCCCAAGCGCGGCGAGATGAAGCAGTCGATGGAAGCGCTGATCCACCACTTCAAGCTCTACACCGAAGGCTTCCACGTGCCGGCGGGCGAGGTTTATGTGGCGACCGAAAGCCCCAAGGGCGAATTCGGCGTCTATCTCGTCAGCGACGGCACCAACAAGCCGTACCGCTGCAAGATCCGCCCCACGGCCTTCTCTCATCTTCAGGCTATGGACTTCATGTCCAAGGGCCACATGCTCCCCGACGCGACCGCCATTCTGGGCGCGATCGACGTGGTGTTCGGGGAGTGCGACCGGTGAGGGTGTTCAGATATAAAAGTTCGGTTCTGAGTTTCATGGCGGTTGGCGTATTTTTCTCTGGGCGGCTGCTCGAACCGGCGCAGCCTGCTTTGGGATCCATTATCTCAATGTCTGGAGCGTTTGGCGCGGTACTGGCTTTGGTTTTGCTTTTTCGTGAAGTGAGGAGCCAGACAGATGGCTGACCGTACCCCCGCTCCCGACACCCCCGAACTGCGCGCCCGTTGGAGCGGGTTCGCGTGGACGCCGGAGAACAAGAAAACCGCCGATTGGCACATCGCCAAGTATCCCGAAGGGCGCCAGCGCTCTGCGGTGATGCCGTTGCTTGATCTCGCACAGCGGCAAGTCGGCGCTGAGACCGATACGCAGGGCTGGCTGCCGCTTCCCGTGGTCGAGTACGTCGCCAAGTATCTCGACATGCCGGTGATCCGCGTGCTCGAAGTCGCCAGCTTCTACTTTATGTATAATCTCAAGCCCGTCGGCAAATTCCACGTGCAGGTGTGCGGCACCACGCCCTGCATGCTGCGCGGTAGCGACGACATCATGTCTGCCTGCAAGAAGCGCGGCATGGTGAAGGGCGGGATCTCCGCCGATGGCCTGTGGACCCTCACCGAAGTCGAATGCATGGGCAATTGCGCCACCGCGCCGATGGTCCAGATCAACGACGACAATTACGAAGACCTGACGCCCGAACGCCTCGACGCGGTGCTCGATGCCCTCGCGCGCGGCGAGACCCCCAAGGCGGGCACGCAGGAGCCGGGGCGGCATACGTCGGAGCCTTCGGGCGGGCCGACCACGCTTACGGTTATGGTCGGCGCCAACCACGATTACCGGGGCGAATGGTGAGATGACCGCCGTCGTCTCCATCATCGGTGCGCTGCTGCTGGCGTTCATCGCCTACAAGCTGCTGATGGGCATGATCCGCGTTGGCGTGATCATCCTCATCATCGCGGTGCTGGCGGGCATGTGGCAGGCGGGAGCGATCGGATGAACCCGGTGACACTCGCCTTCGCGATCCTCGGCCTGACCGGCTTTGCGCTGGGGGCCGTGCTGAGCGCGACCGGGCCTTACGATATGGGCGTGATCCTCATGGGTCTGGGCCTGATGTTTCAGGTGATTTCGCTGGTGCGTATCAAGCGCGCCAAAACAAAAGGTGGCAGCGATGCTCGCGGATAAGGACCGCATCTTCACCAATGTCTATGGCTTCCAGGACTGGGGGCTGAAAGCAGCGCAGGCGCGCGGCGATTGGGACAACACCAAGGCGCTGCTTGCACGCGGGCCGGATGCGATCGTCGAGGAAATGAAGGCTTCGGGCCTGCGCGGGCGCGGCGGGGCGGGCTTCCCGACCGGCCTCAAATGGTCCTTCATGCCCAAGGAAAGCCGCGACGGTCGTCCGAGCTTCCTCGTCATCAACGCCGATGAATCCGAGCCCGGCAGCTGCAAGGACCGCGAAATCCTTCGCCACGATCCGCACAAGCTGGTCGAAGGCGCGCTGGTTGCAGGCTTCGCGATGCGCGCGCGGGCGGCCTATATCTACGTGCGCGGCGAATATATCCGCGAGGCCGAGACGCTTCAAAAGGCGATGCATGAGGCCTATGACGCTGGCCTGATTGGCAAGAACGCCTGCGGTTCTGGCTACGATTTCGACGTCTTCATGCACCGCGGCGCGGGCGCTTACATCTGCGGGGAAGAGACCGCGATGATCGAGAGCCTCGAAGGCAAGAAGGGCCAGCCGCGCCTCAAGCCCCCCTTCCCAGCGGGTGCGGGTCTTTATGGCTGCCCGACCACGGTCAACAATGTCGAGAGCATCGCGGTCGCGCCAACGATTCTGCGGCGCGGGGCTTCGTGGTTCTCCAGCTTCGGGCGCGAGAACAACAAGGGCACCAAGCTGTTCCAGATTTCTGGCCACGTGGAAAAGCCCTGCGTTGTCGAAGAAGCGATGAGCATCAGCTTTGAAGAGCTGATCGAAAAGCACTGCGGCGGCATCCGCGGCGGTTGGGACAACCTGCTCGCGGTGATCCCCGGCGGCTCCTCGGTGCCGCTGGTCCCTGCGGCGCAGATCCGCAACGCGCCGATGGATTTTGACGGGCTGAAGGAACTGGGCTCGGGCCTCGGCACCGCGGCGGTCATCGTCATGGACAAGTCGACCGACATCGTCCGCGCAATCAGCCGCCTCTCCTATTTCTACAAGCACGAAAGCTGCGGCCAGTGCACCCCCTGCCGCGAAGGCACGGGCTGGATGTGGCGCATGATGGAGCGCCTGCGCACGGGCGATGCGGCGATCGAGGAAATCGACATGCTGCAGGAAGTCACCAAGCAGGTCGAAGGCCACACCATCTGCGCGCTGGGCGACGCGGCGGCGTGGCCGATCCAGGGGCTGATCCGCCATTTCCGGCCTGAGCTCGAGCGGCGGATCAACGAGCACAACGCGCAGTTTGCGGAGGCGGCGGAGTGATAGCAGTCAGTTCCTCACCGACGGTTCTCGGCGATATTGCTGATGTGGTGACGGCGGCTAGCACGTTTGGTCTTGCGATCATTGCGATTGTATCCGCGCGAGTAGCCTATCAAACTTACAAATCTTCTGAACGTCAAAAAAATGAAGAAATCCAAGCCACAAAGAGCGCTAAAGCAAAGGAAATTTGGACCGGCTACCTCAGGCTTGCTTTTGAAAATTCCAATTTAACTAGGAAATCGTTCACCGATATCCCAAGAAAAGTCGATGGACAATTCACTGAAGAGAGCGAGAAATACGAGTGGTTCGTAGCGCATATGTTCTTTGCAGCTGAAGAAATCTTGGCAGTTGTTGGCCCACAGCCAGAATGGCTCAAGACAATAAAAAATCAGATCCGTTATTACATCGATTATATTGATGGCGATGGCAAAGTCTACAATGAGACCTATGATAAAGTGATACAGAATTTGATCGCCGAGGTTGTTTCCGAGAGGCAATCTGAACAGCCATCCAATCCGTTGGGGGGTAGCCGTGCCTAAAGTCACCGTAGACGGTCAGGAAATCGAAGTCCCGGCGGGCGCCACCGTCCTGCAGGCGTGCGAGCTGGCGGGCAAGGAAATCCCGCGCTTCTGCTATCACGAGCGCCTCTCCATCGCGGGCAATTGCCGCATGTGCCTTGTCGAGGTGAAGCCCGGGCCGCCCAAGCCGCAGGCCTCCTGCGCGCTCCCGGCCGCCGAGGGTCAGGAAATCCGCACCGACAGCCCGATGGTCAAGAAGGCCCGAGAAGGGGTGATGGAGTTCCTGCTCATCAACCACCCGCTCGATTGCCCGATCTGCGATCAGGGCGGCGAGTGCGACCTTCAGGACCAGGCGGTCGCCTATGGCCGCGGCGGCTCTCGCTATCACGAGAATAAGCGCGCGGTGACCGAGAAATACATGGGCCCGCTGATCAAGACGATCATGACCCGCTGCATCCACTGCACCCGCTGCGTGCGCTTCTCGGAAGAGATCGCGGGCGTGGACGAGATCGGCGCGCTGTATCGCGGCGAGGACATGCAGATCACCACCTATCTGGA
This sequence comes from Porphyrobacter sp. ULC335, assembly GCF_025917005.1. Lineage (NCBI taxonomy): Bacteria > Pseudomonadati > Pseudomonadota > Alphaproteobacteria > Sphingomonadales > Erythrobacteraceae > Porphyrobacter > Porphyrobacter sp. ULC335. The sequence goes on along the minus strand of NZ_CP078091.1, from coordinate 2,566,297 downwards.
ACAGGCGGCAGCGCACGAGCTTTCGGCGAACGTCATCGACCTGTGTCCGGTCGGCGCGCTGACGTCTCGCCCGTACGCCTTCGAGGCGCGGCCGTGGGAACTGAAGAAGACTTACAGCATCGATGTGTCGGACGCGGTGGGCGCCAACATCACGCTCCATTCCAAGGGCCGCGAAGTCATGCGCGCGCTGCCGCGCATCAATGACGACGTCAACGAGGAGTGGCTGTCGGACAAGGGCCGCTATCAGGTCGACGGGCTCACCAAGCGCCGCCTCGACCGCGTGTGGGTGCGCCGCGAAGGCAAGCTCCAGCCGGCCGAGTGGACCGAGGCTTTCGGCCTGATCGCGGGCGCACTCGGCAAGAAGAACAAGGCGAGCATCGCGGCGGTTGCGGGCGATCTCGTCGATGCCGAGACGATGTTTGCCGCCAAGGCGCTGGTCAATGCCTGCGGCTCGAACCTCACCGAAGCGCGCCAGACCGGCATGACCTATGACGTGTCGAACCTTGCGGCGGTGAACTTCAACAGCACCTTCGCGGGAATCGAAACGGCCGACGCGATCCTGATCGTCGGCAGCAATGTCCGCTGGGAAGCGGCGCTGCTCAACGTCCGCCTGCGCAAGGCGGTGAAGGCGGGGGCCAAGGTCTACATCATCGGCCCCGCGTGGGACCCGACCTATCCGGCGACCTTCCTCGGCAGCGACCTGAAGCTGCTGAACCGCATCCCCAAGGAATTGGGCGATGTGATGAAAAACGCAAAGCGTCCGGCGGTGATTCTTGGCGCGGCGGCGCTCGCCAAGGGTGCGTTGCCCGCGGCGCTCAAGCTGATCGACAAGTTCAATCTGGTTCGCGAGGGCTGGAACGGCTTCAACGTTCTGCACATCTCGGCAGCGCGTATGGCCTCGCTGATGCTCGGCTTCACGCTTCCGGGCGGGATGGGCGATATTGCCAAGGCCGCGCCCAAGGTGCTGCTCAGCCTGGGCGCGGACGAGATGGATTATGCGCCCTATGCGGGCGCGCTGAAGGTCTATATCGGCCACCACGGTGACAAGGGTGCGCATCACGCCGACATCATCCTGCCGGGCGCCTCCTATGCCGAGAAGGACGGGACCTACGTCAATGCCGAGGGCCGGGTGCAGTTCGCCGAAAAGGCCGTGTTCGCCCCCGGCGACGCACGCGAAGACTGGACGATCCTGCGCGCGCTCGCCGATGCGCTGGGTGTCACCGTCGGCTTCGACAGCTTTACCGAGCTTCAGGCCAAGATGATCGCTGCGGTCCCCGCGCTGGGCGAAGAGGGCCTCGCCGATTACGGTGCGCTGCCCAAGGCCGATGCCAGCGCCAAGTTCGAAGGCGAGCTTGCGGGCTATCCGATCAAGGACTTCTACCTCACCAACCCCATCGCCCGCGCCAGCGAAGTGATGCAGCGTTGTTCGGATGAATTGCTACACGGGGCGGATGTGAAGGAGGCTGCGGAATGACCGCCTTCTTCCAATCCCTCGGCCTCAGCTATGAATGGGCCTGGACCGTCGCGACGTTGACCGGGATCATCGTGATCTCGCTGCTCGTGATGTTCAGCGTCGCCATGGTGATCTATGTCGATCGCAAGGTGCTGGGCGCGATCATGATGCGGCGCGGGCCCAACGTGGTCGGGCCGTTCGGGCTGCTCCAGTCCTTTGCGGATGGCCTCAAGGTGTTCCTGCAGGAAACCATCATCCCCTCCGCCGCGAACAAGGGCATTTTCCTGCTCGCGCCGATCATCACCTTCACGGTGGCGCTTGCGGCGTGGGCGGTGATCCCGTTCGACGAGGGCGTGCTGCTGTCGGACATCAACGTCGGCCTGCTCTACATCCTCGCGATCTCCTCGCTCGGGGTTTACGGCGTGGTGATGAGCGGGTGGGCGTCGAACTCCAAATACCCGTTCTTCTCGGCGATGCGCGCCTCGGCGCAGATGATCTCCTACGAAGTCTCGATCGGCTTCGTGCTGGTCTGCGTGGTGCTGTTCGCGAACTCGTTCAACCTGTCGGACATTGTGCGCGGCCAGCAGGGCTTTGGCCTTGGCGTGATCAACGCCTATGTGGTGCACCCGCTGCTGTTCCCGATGTGGGTGGTGTTCTTCATCTCCTCGCTGGCCGAAACCGCGCGCGCGCCGTTCGACCTGACCGAGGCGGAGAGCGAGCTCGTTGCAGGCTACCAGACCGAATATTCCTCGATGAGCTTCGCGCTTTTCTGGCTGGGCGAGTATGCGAACATCCTGCTGATGTGCTCGCTGAACACGCTGCTGTTCTGGGGCGGATGGCTGCCGCCGATCGACATTCCGGTGCTTTACATGGTGCCGGGGATCATCTGGTTCCTGCTGAAGACCTTCGTGTTCTTCTTCATGTTCAGCTGGATCTGGGCGACCGTGCCGCGCTACCGCTACGACCAGCTGATGCGCCTCGGGTGGAAGGTGTTCCTGCCGATGAGCCTGCTGTTCGTCGCGGTTACCAGCGGCTACCTGATGGCGACGGGGCATTTCGGATGATTGTCGGTGTGTCGCTATTACTCGCGGCTGCGCCCTCTGCCGATGGCACGCCCGTGGTTTTGCGCGGTCATGCCGCGGTCATCGATTGCCAGGTAGAGAAGGCGTTCAAGCCCTATCCGGTCCCTTCGACTGCTGTCTTTGTTGGGCGCGAGCGCTGGGTTTTTCACGTCAGGAACTGGGGCTCGGAATCGCTCGGTGAGGTGCTTTGGGAAGTCACAGACAGCCGCGGTAACACCTATAGCAATTCGCAGAGCATCATTACCTCAGTCAACGGCGACAGCATCACGATCAGTATGATGTACAGTGACCTTGGTCAGGCAAATTTGGTGCTGACATCGTCCCGAAACGGCACTGCGACATTGAGTTCGACCGAAAAGATGCGCCACGGCGATGGCGAATATCAGAGCACGGGAACATGCAATACTTTGCTGAAACAAGCACCGAAAGGGTTGGGGCGATGAACGTCGCGCATTTGATCAAATCCTTCACCCTCTGGGAATTCCTCAAGGCGCACGCCTTGACGCTGAAGTATTTCTTCAAGCCCAAGGTGACGATCAACTACCCCTTCGAGAAGGCCCCGCTCTCGCCCCGCTTCCGGGGTGAGCATGCGCTGCGGCGCTATCCGAACGGCGAGGAACGCTGCATCGCGTGCAAGCTGTGCGAGGCCGTGTGCCCCGCGCAGGCGATCACCATCGAGAGCGAACCGCGTGAGGACGGCAGCCGCCGCACCACCCGCTACGACATCGACATGACCAAGTGCATCTTCTGCGGATTCTGCCAGGAAGCCTGCCCGGTCGATGCCGTGGTCGAGGGGCCGAACTTCGAATATTCGACGGAAACCCGCGAGGAGCTCTTGTACGACAAGGCCAAGCTGCTCGCGAATGGTGACAAATGGGAACGGGCCATCGCGGCCAATCTTGAAGCCGACGCACCCTACCGCTAGGGCGCGCCGGACGAGGGACACGGGGTCAATTGAATTCTTGGTTGCGGCGCTCTGCCGCGGCCAATCTTGGACTAAGGGATCAAATGCCGCTTTCTGGTCTCCGGCCTCGCGCCGGGGGGACGGATCGGCGGAGACACATCATGATACAGGCCATCGCCTTCTATTTCTTCGCGACCATTGTCGTCGCCAGCGCCGTGATGGTCGTCATGGCGCGCAACCCCGTGCACTCGGTGCTGTGGCTGATCCTGACGTTCTTCAACGCGGCCGGCCTGATGGTGCTGGTGGGCGCAGAGTTCATCGCGATGCTGCTGGTGATCGTCTATGTCGGCGCGGTCGCGGTGCTGTTCCTGTTCGTCGTGATGATGCTCGACATTGATTTTGCCGCGATGCGCGCAGGCTTCAGTCGCAATGCGCCGCTGGGGCTGGTGATTGCGGGTATCCTGCTGGCCGAACTGCTGCTGGCGGTGGGCGCCTACAACGCGGGCGGCATCACCCTCGGCACACCCGAACCTACCGTGGTGCAGTCGGCTGAGACGTCCAATATCGAGGCGCTCGGCGCGCTGCTTTATGGCAAGTATATCGTACTGTTCGAAATTGCCGGGATCATCCTGCTGGTGGCGATGATCGGCGCAATCGTGCTGACCTTCCAGGCACCCAAGCCCGGTGCCCGCGCGCGGCAGGACGTGGGCAAGCAGATCCGCCGCCGTCCGGAAGATGCAACCGTCATGAAGAACCCGGAGATCGGGCAGGGGATCGAGCTATGATCAATCCAGGTGGGATCGGGGTCGAACATTACCTCGTTGTCGGCGCGATCCTGTTCGTGCTGGGCGTGCTGGGCATCTTCCTCAACCGCAAGAACGTGATCGTCATCCTGATGGCGGTCGAGCTGATTTTGCTGGCGGTGAACATCAACCTTGTCGCCTTCAGCGCCTTCATGCAGAATCTTACGGGTCAGGTTTTCGCGATGCTGGTGCTGACGGTGGCCGCGGCCGAAGCGGCGATCGGTCTGGCGATCCTTGTGATCTATTTCCGTACCCGCGGCTCGATTGCGGTTGACGATATCAACCGGATGAAGGGGTAAGCGTTCGTGTCCACGCAAATCCTCATCATCGTTTTCGGGCCTCTGCTGGCCGCGCTGATCGCAGGGCTGGGCAACCGCATGCTCGGCAATGTCGCGGCGAAATCCGTGACGACCGGTGCGCTGTTGCTGTCGGCAGGGCTCAGCTGGCCGATCTTCCTCGGCTTCCTCGGCGGGACCGAGAGCGCGACGGTCGTGCCCGTGCTCAAGTGGGTGCAGAGCGGCACGCTGACCTTCGACTGGGCGCTGCGGGTCGATACGCTCACCGCTATCATGCTGGTGGTGATCAACTCGGTCTCGGCGCTCGTGCACCTCTATTCGTGGGGGTATATGGAGGAAGATCCGGATCAACCGCGCTTCTTCGCCTACCTCTCGCTGTTCACCTTCGCGATGCTGATGCTGGTGACGGCCGACAACCTCGTGCAGATGTTCTTCGGTTGGGAAGGGGTGGGCCTTGCGTCCTATCTGCTGATCGGTTTCTGGTTCAAAAAGCCCAGCGCGGGCGCGGCGGCTATCAAGGCCTTCGTGGTCAACCGCGTCGGCGACCTCGGCTTCATGCTCGGCATCTTCGGTACCTATCTGGTGTTCCAGACGACCTCGATCCCTGAGATCCTCGCGGCGGCCCCCGGGATGAGCGGATCGACGATCACCTTCGTCGGCATGCGTCTCTACACGATGGATATCCTCTGCATCCTGTTGTTCATCGGCGCGATGGGCAAGTCGGCGCAGCTGGGCCTGCACACCTGGCTGCCGGACGCGATGGAGGGGCCGACGCCGGTCTCCGCGCTGATCCACGCTGCGACAATGGTGACAGCGGGCGTGTTCATGCTGTGCCGCCTCTCGCCGATGTTCGAAACTGCGCCGACCGCGCTGACCATCGTTACCATCGTTGGTGCTGCGACCTGCTTCTTCGCTGCCACCATCGGCACGACGCAGTGGGACATCAAGCGGGTGATTGCCTATTCGACCTGTTCGCAGCTCGGCTACATGTTCTTTGCCGCGGGCGTCGGCGCTTATGGCGCGGCGATGTTCCATCTGTTCACCCACGCCTTCTTCAAGGCGCTGCTGTTCCTTGGGGCTGGCTCGGTCATCCATGCGATGCACCACGAGCAGGACATGCGCTATTACGGCGGGCTGCGTAAGCACATCCCGTTCACCTTCTACGCGATGCTGGCTGGCACGTTGGCGATCACGGGGCTGGGCGTGTATCATCTCGGCGTCGGTTTTGCCGGCTTCTGGTCGAAGGACGCGATCCTCGAAGTCGCCTTTGCGCGCGGCAACGGGGCAGGGCAGTTTGCCTTCTGGGCGGGGGCCATCGCGGCGCTGCTGACCAGCTTCTATTCCTGGCGCCTGATGTTCCTGACCTTCTGGGGCAAGCCGCGCTGGATCGAGAGCGAGCATATCCAGCATTCGGTGCACAAGACTCCGGCCGAAGCGGGCGAGGACACCACCGGCGGCTATCACCCGCATGAAAGCCCGGTTTCAATGCTGATCCCGCTTGGCGTGCTGACCATCGGCGCGGTGGCTGCGGGGCAGGTCTTCGCGCCGCAGTTCCTTGACAGTGCGGCCTTCTGGGGCGGGTCGATCTTCTACAACGAGCCGTTGATCCACGCGATGCATGCGGTGCCGTACTGGGTGAAGTACACCGCGCTGATCGTGATGCTGATCGGCTTCGCGGGTGCCTATGTCGCCTACATCGCCAAGCCCGATATCCCGGCGAAGTTCGTCGCGACCTTCGGCGCCCTGCACAACTTCGTCTATCGCAAGTGGTACTTCGACGAGCTGTATGACGCGATCTTCGTGAAGCCTGCCTTCGCGCTGGGCCGCGCTTTCTGGAAGCTCGGGGATGTCGGCACGATCGACCGCTTTGGACCCAACGGCATCGCCTGGGTGGTCGAGCGCTCGTCGGTTGCGGCCAAGTCGATCCAGTCGGGTTACGTTTACACCTACGCGTTGATCATGCTGCTCGGGCTGGTCGCCGCTATCACCTTCGTTCTGCTTTAGGAGCGCGCTTCGTAATGGAAGGCCTTCCCATCCTGTCGCTGATGATGCTCGTGCCGCTGGCCGGCGCGGCGGCGTGCCTGTTTTCGGGCGCCAACGCCGCACGCTGGATCGCGCTCGGGGCGACGCTTGTCACCTTCGTGCTCGGCGTGATCCTGTGGTCGAACTACCAGATCGGCGGGCCCCAGTGGCAATTCACCGAGCGGGCCGAACTGTTTGCCGGCTTCAACTATGCGCTGGGCATCGACGGGATCGCGCTGATGCTGATCATGCTCAGCGTCTTCCTGATGCCGGTCTGTATCCTTGCCAGCTGGGAATCGGTCACCAAGCGCGTTGGCGAATACATGGCCGCGTTCCTGTTCATGGAAGTGCTGATGATCGGCACCTTCGCGGCGCAGGACCTGTTCCTGTTCTACGTCTTCTTCGAGGCGGGCCTGATCCCGATGTATCTGATCATCGGCGTGTGGGGTGGGGACAACCGCATTTACGCGAGCTACAAATTCTTCCTCTACACCCTGTTCGGATCGGTGCTGATGCTGATCGCGATGTTCTGGATGGTCGCCGAAGCGAACACGTCCGACATCCCGACGCTGATGCAATATCCCTTCCTTGCCGAGGCGCAGACATGGCTGTGGCTGGCCTTCTTCGCCAGCTTTGCTGTGAAGGTGCCGATGTGGCCGCTGCACACCTGGCTGCCCGATGCGCACGTGCAGGCGCCGACCGCAGGTTCGGTAATCCTTGCAGGCGTGCTGCTGAAGCTGGGCGGTTATGGCTTCATCCGCTTCAGCCTTCCGATGTTCCCCGAAGCGTCCGCGCAGTTCGCGTGGCTGGTCTTCGCGCTGTCGATGATCGCGGTGGTCTATACCTCGCTGGTGGCGCTGGTGCAGTCCGACATGAAGAAGCTCATCGCCTATTCGTCGGTCGCGCACATGGCGATTGTCACCGTGGGCCTGTTCGCCTTCAACGTGCAGGGGCTGGAAGGCGCGATGATCGTCATGCTGTCGCACGGCCTTGTCTCGGGCGCGCTGTTCCTGTGCGTGGGCGTGATTTACGACCGTCTCCACACCCGCGAGATCGCGCGTTATGGCGGGCTGGCAATCAACATGCCCTATTATGCGCTGTTTTTCCTGCTGTTCACCATGGCGAGCATCGGCCTGCCGGGCACCAGCGGCTTTGTCGGCGAGTTCCTGTCGCTGGCGGGCATCTACCAGACCTCGAGCACTGTGGCGCTGATCTGCACCACGGGCATCATTCTGGGCGCGGCCTATATGCTCTACCTCTACCGCCGCGTGGCGTTTGGCGGTCAGGTGAACGAGGACGCTGCGGCCATGCGCGACATTTCCGCCCGCGAGTGGATCATGATGGCCCCCATTGCCGCTGCCGTGCTGTGGATGGGCGTTTACCCCGAAAGCTTCCTCGCCCCGATGCGCGCCGATATTGCCGTGCTTGACGCGCGACTTGCGGCCGCCGCTCCGGAGGGCGACGCCCGGCTTGCTCCCGGCACCCCGCGCGAGGCGGCGGCGAACGCTTTGCCGCACCACGAGGGCATGGATCATTCGAGCGCCGAGGAGGGCGCGCACTGATGGATTTCGCTCACTCCTTCGCGCTCATCATCCCTGAATTGCTGCTGAGCGGCGTGGGGCTTGCGCTGTTGCTGGTCGCCGCATGGGGCGGAGACAAGGCCGCGCGCCTGATCGCCATCGCCGCCGCAGCAGCGCTGTTCGGCTCAGGGTTCCTGCTGGTGCCCGGCCTGCACTTCGGCACGGACGGCCCTGCCACCCTCGCATTCGAAGGCCTGCTCAAGATCGACAGCTTCGCGCTGTTCGCCAAGGCGCTGATCTACCTCTCCGCGATTGGCGCACTGATCATTGCGCCCGCATTCTTCGATGGCCCGTCAGCGGGTGCCGAGCGCGGGATGCGCGCGGAATATCCGGTGCTGATCCTGTTCTCGGCCGTCGGCATGAGCATCATGGTTTCGGCCAATGACTTCATGTCGCTTTACCTTGGTCTGGAGCTGACCAGTCTGACCTCTTACGTGCTGGCCGCGATCCTGCGCCGCGACACGCGTTCTGGCGAGGCGGGGCTGAAGTACTTCGTGCTCGGCGCGCTGGCCTCGGGCATCCTGCTTTACGGGATGAGCCTGCTTTACGGCTTTACCGGCGGCACTGCCTTCACCGCCGTTCGCGAAGGCCTCACCGGCGAGATGGGCACAGGCGCACTGTTCGGCGTAATTTTTGTCCTCTCGGGCCTCGCCTTCAAGATCAGCGCTGTCCCGTTCCACATGTGGACACCCGACGTCTACGAAGGCGCGCCGACCCCGGTCACCGCCTTCTTCTCGACCGCGCCCAAGGTGGCCGCCGTGGCGCTGACCGCGCGCGTGGTGTTCGAGGTGTTCGGCGCGCAAGTTGCCGCTTGGCAGCAGATCGTGATGTTCATGGCCTTGGCATCGATCATCTTCGGTGCATTGGGAGCCATCGGGCAGGAGAACCTGAAGCGGCTGCTCGCCTATTCCTCGATCAATAATGTCGGCTTCATCCTGCTCGGCCTCGCGGTGGCGAATGTGGACGGGGCGAGCGCGATGCTTGTTTACCTGTTCATCTACGTCGCGATGAGCCTCGGCAGCTTTGTCGCGCTGCTGATGCTGCGCGGCGAGGATGGGACGCTGTTTGAAACTTTCGCTGACATTCGCGGCCTGTCCGTGACCCGTCCGGCCATCGCCTGGGCCCTGCTGCTGTTCATGTTCAGCCTCGCCGGCATTCCGCCGCTGCTCGGGTTCTACAGCAAGTTCGTGGTGTTCCAGGCGACCATTGAGGCCGGGCTTGTGGTGTTCGGCGCCATCGCCATCGCCGCGAGCGTGATCGGCGCGTTCTACTACATCACATTCGTCAAGGTGATGTTCTTCGATGAACCCGCAGGCGTCGTCACCGGCAAGAGCGGCGCGGCGCACTGGGTTCTGCTGGGGCTGACGGCGCTGATCATCTCGCCATTGGGTTACCTGCTCACCCCGTCGCTGACCGATCTGGCTGACAAGGCTGCGGCCTCGCTGTTCCTCGTTCCTTGATCGAGACTGTCGCAACCACCGGTTCCACAAACGCCGATCTTGTCGCGCGCTTGCGGGCGGGTGAGGGCATTCCGGACGGCACCTGGCTGCGCGCGGAAACGCAGACCGGTGGCAAGGGGCGCAGCGGCCGTGCCTGGGTGAGTCCGCCGGGCAATCTCTATGCAAGCACCGTGGTCAATCTGGCCGAGGGCGATCCCCCGGCACAAACGCTGGCGCTGGTGATCGGCCTGGCAGTGCATCAGCACGTCACGAATTCGCTGATGATCAGCGACCACCGCAATGTGATGCTCAAATGGCCCAATGATGTGCTGGTGCGCGGGGCCAAAGTCGCAGGCATCCTGCTGGAACGGTGCAACGACGTGATCGTCGCCGGGATCGGCATCAACATCGCCTTCGCGCCGCAGATCGAGGGGCGGGCGACCGCGTGCATTTCGGCGCTTAACTCCAAGTATGATGCCGATCCGGGCTACGCGCTGACCTTCCTTGCGCCGCTTTTTGCAGAGCAGCTCGCTCGCTGGCGTCGGGAAAGTCTCTCCGCCCTGATCGCGCGCTGGAGTACCGCCGCCCATCCAATCGGTAGCCCCCTGTCGGTCAACACCGGCGAGGGCGCCGCGCTGCACGGCACGTTTGCGGGGCTCGACCCGACCGGTGCTTTGCGGCTGCGCTTGGATAATGGTGAGACACAAACTATCCACGCGGGCGACGTTTCACTGATTGCTGAAGGAACCACCTGATGCTGCTCGCCGCCGATGTCGGGAACACCAATGTCGTCTTCGCGCTGTTCTCCTACGACGAGGACGGCACGCATACCATTCGCGCGCGCTGGCGCATCGCCACCGATCCGCGCCGGACGGGTGATGAATACGCCGTGTGGCTGCTCCAATTGCTGAAGATCGAAGGGTTCGAACGCTCGGACATCACCCGGATCGTCGTCGCTTCGGTCGTCCCGCGCGCCGATCACAATCTCACCGTGCTGTGCGAGAAGTATTTCGGCATCACACCGATGTTCGCCGGGCAGGGCGCCGCCCGTTGGCGCTTCGAGATCGATGTCGACCAGCCGTCTTCGCTCGGCGCAGACCGCGCGCTCAACATCCTTGCCGCGCACCACAAATATGGCGGCGACCTCATTATCGTCGACTTCGGCACCGCAACCAAGTTCGAAGCGGTCGATTTCACCGGCGCCTACAAGGGCGGATCGATCGCGCCGGGGATCAACCTCTCGCTCGATGCGCTTGTCGGCAAGACCGCCAAGCTTCCGCGCATCGCGATCAAGGCACCCGCGAGCCGCAGCGTGATCGGCCGGAACACCGAAGACCAGATGCTGATCGGTGTGTTCTGGGGCTACGTCGCGATGATGGAAGGCATGGTTGCCAAGATGAAAGCCGAAATCGGCCGCCCGGCAAAGGTTGTAGCCACCGGCGGGCTCGCCATATTGTTCGATGACGCGACCGAAATCTTCGATCACGTCGATGCCGACCTGACACTCGATGGCCTCGCCATCCTTGCCCGTCAGGCCGAAGCTGCCTGACTTCCTCTCTGACAGAACCGGAAAACCCTTGAAGAACGATTTCACCCCCGAAAACGAATTGCTGTTCCTTGCGCTTGGCGGATCGGGGGAGATTGGCATGAACGTCAATCTCTATGGCTGTCAGGGCAAATGGATCATGGTCGATCTGGGCATGACCTTCTCGGGCAATGAATATCCCGGCGTCGAACTGGTTTTCGCCGATCTCGATTTCATCGAGGAACGGCGCAAGGATCTGCTCGCCATCGTGCTCACCCATGCGCACGAGGATCACATCGGCGCAGTGCCCTATTTCGCGGGCGAGCTTGGCGTGCCGCTCTATGCGACGCCGTTCACGGCCGATCTGGTGGCGCGCAAGCTTGAAGAGGCCGGGCTGCTCGGCCAGGTCGAGATCAACATCATCGAGGAAGACCACGGCGAGATCGAGATCGGTCCGTTCAACATCACCTATCTGCCGCTGGCGCACTCAATTGCCGAAGGCAACGCGCTGCTGATCGACACGCCGCACGGCCGCATCTTCCACACGGGTGACTGGAAGCTCGATGACGAACCGATCATCGGCGAGCCGACCACCGAAGAAGAGCTCCGCGAAATCGGCGACGAAGGCGTGCTCGCGCTGGTGTGCGATTCGACCAATGTGTTCAATCCCAACCCATCGGGCAGCGAAGGTGCGGTGCACCGCGCGCTGATGGAGGAAGTGGCGCGCCACACCGGCAAGCGTGTGGTGGTTACCACCTTCGCCAGCAACGTCGCGCGCCTCCAGACGCTGGGCGAGGTTGCGCGCGAGACGGGGCGGAAGCTGTGTGTTGCGGGCCGCTCGCTCGATAGGATCATCGAGGTGGCGCAGGATAATGGCTACCTCGCCGATTTTCCCAAGCCGGTCGATTTCGACACGGCGATGGGCCTGCCGCGCGGAGAGGTGCTGATCATCGCCACCGGTGGACAGGGCGAACCGCGTGCAGCGCTGGGCCGGATGGCGGATATGAACCACCCGATCGAGCTGGTTGCCGGCGATGTCGTGCTGTTCTCCTCGCGCCAGATTCCGGGGAATGAAATCCCCATCGGCAAGATCCAGAACCAGCTGGCGGCGCGCGGCATCCAGATGGTGACTGACCGACAGGCCCTGATCCACGTGTCTGGCCACCCCGGGCGGCCGGAGCTGGAGGCGCTCTACAGCTGGCTCAAGCCTGAAATCCTCGTGCCGGTCCACGGCGAAATCCGCCACATGGCCGAACAGGCCCGCGTCGGGAAGGCCAGCGGCATTCCTTCGCAGATTGTGCAGAAGAACGGCGATCTGGTGCGCCTTGCTCCGGGCAAGCCGGGCAAGGTGGCCGAGGTGCGCGCGGGCCGTCTGGTGCTGGATGGCGACATCATCGCGCCCGCTGATGGTGAGGCGATTGCCATGCGCCGCCGCATCTCTGGCGATGGCGTGTTGGTCGTGGTGCTGGCGCGCGGAGCAAAGCCGATGATCGAAGCGATTGGCCTGCCGCTCGATGAAGACCTGCCCGATTTCCTCGCGGAAGCGGCGGGTGATGTGCTCACTGCCATCAACCGCCTCAAGGGCCGCGATGCGCGTGACGAATCCGCGATCCGCGAGGCTGCGCGCCTTGCCGCCCGCCGCGCCGCACAGCGCTGGTCCGGCAAGAAGCCGCAGGTGCGGGTGGTGATGCCGGGGGCGGCCGCCTGATGCAGATCACCTCGATTGCGGCGATCTACTTCCTGTTCTGGGTCATGAGCGCGTTTGTCATGCTACCCTTTGGCGTGCGCACGGCGGACGAAGCGGGGCAAGCCAAGGTGCCCGGACAGGCGGAGAGCGCGCCCGTCAACTTCCGTCCGGCTCGGCTTGCACTGCGTGCGACGGTGATTGCCGCCGTGCTCACCGCGCTGTTCCTCGCCAATTACAACTATGGCTGGATCACCGCCGCCGACATCGATTTCCTGCCCAAGCCGCCTGGGTCCTAACGGAATCGCTGGATTGCCTGGGCGAGCGTCACGTAGAGCTTGCCCATGTCCGAGCCGAGCATCGTCACGCTCAGCACATGCCCGTCACGGGTCGACAGCGTCTGACGCAGCATGGCTTCGAAATCGTGGATGTAGCGGCTGACATTGGCCTTGAAGCCTTCGTCCGCGGTGTAGAGCGACGCGATATCCTTCGCGGTGCCATTGTCGATCAGACGCACCGCGCGGCGGGTGAAGATGCCGCGATCACCCTTGAGGTAGGCGTCCCAAGCGGTGTCCGCCACTTCGCTGGAAAGCGCGTTGGTGATGTCGATGGCAGCCGAATTCAAACTGTCTGTGATCAGCGCCATGCGCCGGGTGAAGTCGTTGTTGACCTGCTCCTCGGCCAGTTCGCGCGCGCGGGTAACCCGCTGTTCAAGATTGCCGGTGAGTTCGTTGACCTTGACCAGCTGGTCGCGCAGCTGGATTGCAGCCTCGCGCCCGACGCCGGAAGCATGGGCCGCGGACTGCTCCAGCTTGCCGAGCGTGGCTGCTGCCTCGTTGCGCAAGGCGCGTTCGAGCACTTCGACCGCCTCCGCGCCGAGACCTCCAGCCAGCGCCAGCATCTTCTCGCGCGCGCCTTCATCCAGCGTGGCGAAGGCCTGCGTGATCGCCGTTTCCAGCCCGGCGAGCGATTCGCGCAATGCGTCCTGCGTCCGGCCTGCCAGCACGCCGCTTTCCTCGGCGAGCCGGGCAAAGCCTCCGCGCAGGCCCTGCACCCTCGCCAATGCATCTTCGGTCTCGTCGGCGAGGTGTGACTTGAAGCCGGCAATGGCGATTTCTGCCGCGTCAATATCGGCGCGGGTGCGGATCAGATAATCCGATAGTTCGCTGCCAGCCTCGGTGCTGCGCCGCATCAGCAGCTCAACCTTGCCCGCGCGCGCTTCGACATCATCGAGCGCAGTGTTGGCGCCGCTGATCGCTCCGGTCAGATCATCGCGGCAGGTCTTTGTGCCCGATTGCAGGATTTCGAGCAGGCGGATGCTGCTTTCAGTGAGCTGCGCCATCTGCTCGCCCGTCGCGGCGAGCGCCGTGCGCTTTTCGGCAAGCTGCTGGGTTAGCGTTCCGAGCCCCATGCCAAGGCTGTCGCGCGCAGCCACGCCGCTGGCATCGATCCGGGCAATCAACTCGCCAAGTTCGGCAGCACGCGCGCTCAACGCTTCGCCGTGGGCGACAAGCTTTTCGACCTCGGCGACCTGCGCATCGCGCCGCTCTGCCAGCGCTTCATCCAGCGCGGCGAGCCGCTGTGCCAACACTTCGCTGGCTTGCGCTTCGTGCGTTTCGAAGGCGGCCTGGCGCTGTTCGATCAGCTCGTCAAAGTCGCGATTGCGTGCGGCGAGCTGATTGTCGATCCGCACTGCCTCATCCCGCAGCAGGACAAGGCGCTGACTGGCCGAGGCGCTTGAGCTTCGGTCGATCTCTTCGACCAGCCGCAACTTTTCGACGAGACCTTCATGCAGCGCCGCGATCGTCTCGGCAAAGCGGGTGCGGGAGGTTTCGCTTGCCTCTTGCAAGCCTCCGGCAATTCGTTCGGCTTCGCTGGCCGCTTCGCTTGCCCGTATCCGCAAGGCAGAAAGCGCTTCATCCTCGATCGCGGCGAGACGGTTGCGATAGGCCTCCGCTTCGGTCTGAAGTGCGGTGAAGCGCTGCGTCACCGTCGCCTCGATGCGGGCAAGCTGGCTTTCGAATCCGGTCAGCGATTGGCCGACGCCTTCGCCAAGCTTGGCGACCTGTGCCTCGCTATCGCTGCCCACCGCTGCAAGGCGTTCGAATCCGTCCGAAAGCCGCGCCAGCTGGTCTTCGGCCACGCGCCCTGCGCCGCCGATCTGATTGGCGACATCGCGCGCGGCGTTGGCAATCACCGGCAAATCATCACGCAGCCGGTTCATGTTGCCGAGTGCAGTTTCGCTGGTAGTGGCGATGCTTTCGACCTGCGTGCCATTGGTGGCGATCAGCGACTGCAATTCGCCCGCATGGGTCGAGAGCCGTTCGGCTGCGATCCGCCCCAGCGCTTCGAGATCACGCGCTTCTGCGGCGAGAAATTCGCGCGCAAGGCTCAGTTCCCGGTTGACCACCTTCAGTCGCGCTTCAAGCGCGGCGCTTTCGCGGTTCATCACTGCAGCCGTGGCGGAGAACCGCTGCGCTTCGGCACGCGATGAACGCATCGCGAGAAGCCAGGCGATTCCGACCAGGCCGACAGGCACAGACCATGCGACAATCCACGTTGCCCATTGCGAAGGCGCCGCCCCCGCCTGCATTGCGGCAAGGTGCGCCCAGCCATAGAACCCGGTCCAACCCGCGATCGTCAGCAAAGCCAGCGTGGGTGCAAGCCAGCCGAAACGTGTGGGGGAGGGGGCACTGTCAGTCTCGCCATCATCCTCGGGCCAGCTTTCGGTCAGTTCCAGTGCCTCCTCCGAAGCTTCCGCTTCGGGCAAAATCGTGTTTGCCGCGCCATCGTCGCCGCTCTTGCGCCCTAGAGCGCGCATCTGGTGCCGTCCTGTCATGGGACACCTCATACCACACCGAAGATCGCGATAAACCCCGCTTTAACCAAATCCGCGCTATCCCTACCGCATGGCATTCAACCACGGGGCTCTCGATGCGACACTCGCGGCAGCAGCCGGCGATGATGCCGTCCTGCTGCGCGAACTGCGCGCCGCTTTCCTGGAGAGCGCCACGCGTCAGCTCGATCTGCTCAAGCGTGCGCGCTGTGACGGCAATTGGCACGTTGCGGCGATGCGGTTGAAGGGTCTTGCCGCCAGCTTCCATGCCGAAGACCTGCTCCAGGCCGCTGAAATCGCGCTCCATGCAGCCCCTGGCGAGCCGATGGCGATCCGCGAGGTTGAAGGCGTGATTGCGCGCTTTACCCGCGCCCACAACCGCGACATCGCGCGCCGCTGACCAGCTGCGCCGTGCCCTGGTCAGGGGCAAACCGCGTGTCCCTGCTTGAACCCCCGCACCGAAACCGCCAATCCTGCACGCCTGTTGGCGTGACAAGGGAAGGGTGGAGCCATGCGCATCGGGCTGATTGCCGCGCTGCGGCCCAGTGAGGACGGAGCCTTGCGCGCCGCCCAGCCGCTTGCCGGGCGCAGCGTGTTGGCATGGCAAGCGGGTTTGCTGCGATCCCTCGGCGTCGAGCGGGTCCTGTGCCTCATCGACGGCGCGACCGCGAGCGACGACATCCTGCAATTGCAGCACGCGCTTGAGGCGGAAGGCGTACAGTTCCATGCCCTGAAGGGCTTCGCGGCGATCCCGGCGCTGGTGCGGGCTGAGGATGATCTTGTCATCCTGCTCGACGGCTTGGTGCCCGATCCGGCGGTGGTGCGCGCGGTGATCGGCGGGGAGGGCACTGTCCACCGCGCGGTGGCGACGATCCCGGCCGATCATCCCCTCGCTGCCGCTTACCCCGAGGATTTCGAGCGGATCGATGCCGCGCGCCACTGGGCCGGGGTGCTGGCGATGCGCGGCGCTGCGGTTCAGCACCTCGCCGATTTTCCTGCGGACGCCGATGCGGTCTCGCTGCTGCTGCGGCTCGCCTTGCAGGCTGGCACGCCGTGCCGCGATCTTTCCGCGCGCGAGCTGGTGCCTGAGAGCTGGCTGCTGGCGGACAGCCCGGCGGCCGTCGGGCGGCACGAAACGGGGCTGATCGCTCGCGCGGCCCCTCCGGCTGATTGGCGCGCGCCCACTGTGGCGCTGGCATCTGCGCTGGTGCGCGGCCTTGTCCCACGCGGCCTATCGCAAGGCGGGTTGATCGCGGGCGGAGCGGCGTTGGTGCTGCTGCTTGTATCGGTGATGGCGGCCGCTTTCGGCTTCCCGGCCGCGGGGCTGGCATTGGCAGGCCTCGGGGCCTTTGCTGCGAGAGTTTCTTCCACCTTTTCCGCGATCGGCACCCGTTTGCGGCGCGAGGATAGGGCGAAGGATTCAAGCGCGGTTCTAGGCGGCGTGGTTGATGCCTTTGCCGCGCTGACGCTCTGGTTCACGCTTTCGCCCTGGCCCGAATGGCAGCCCCTCGCTGTGCTTGGACCGGTGGTGATCGGACTGGCGAAGCTTGCCGAGCGCGGCGATCGCCCGGCGCTAGCGGCGATGGCACGAGACAGGGCTGCGCTTTTGTTAACTTTTGCGATTGCTGCGACGTTCAATCTGCTCCCCGAAACTCTGGGCTGTCTCGCCTTGGGGCTACTGGCAGCTTTGCTGCTGCGCCGGGGCCCTGAATAATCTAACCCGTCTTTAACTATGCGGGGTCTACACCCGTGGTACGATGGGCGAAGAGACAATGGACCTTGCCGCCGACCATGCAGTCGAGGCGATCCTGCGGGATGAACTCGCGCGCGAAGCCCGCGCGCTGGGTTCGGTCGTCCCGGTTCTGCGTCACTTGCTCGGTTCCGAGGCGCGGGGCCTTGTCAGCGACGCGATCCTCGCCCGCGTTCGGGGGATGATTTTCGATCTGGCCTCGCAAGTCTGTGCGGCAAGCGAAGGGCGCGATCCGGCCACCCGCCTGTCCGGCGCCGATCTTGCCGCACCGGAACGCCTCGCCGAGGCACTGATGGCAGATGAGGCGCTGCTCGCCTTCTGCCATGCGCTCGCCGCCGAGGGACTGATTGCCGAACGCCTGCACCAGCAGAGTGCCATTGATCCGGTGCTGAGCCCGCTGCTTCAGGAACTGATTGCCTCGGAAGATCCCGCCATTGCCGGTCTGGCGATGAGCACACTCGCCGCCCAGTCGCGCTTCATGCAGAGCCAGCGCCGGATGGAGCTGCCAATTGGCGAGCTGCCGGCAGAGCTATTCCATACCGCAGTCGCGCAGGTGCAGGGCGGGGTTGCAGATGGCTCGGGGCTGGTGCGGCTGCAAACCGCCTATGACGAGGGCACCTCGCGGCTCGGACTGCTTGCAAGACTGGTCGCGGCAATGCGGCGCGGCGCAGTTGCCGCGCTTGGCCTCGACCATGCAGGTATCGCTCTTTTCGCGAGCGCGCTTGCCGCGCAGGTCCGCAGTTCGCGCGGCGAGGCGGTGCTGGCCTGTCACGAAGCACAGGGGACGCGCCTTGCCTTGATGCTGCGCGTCGCCGGGCTTTCGCCCTCCGCGATCGAGCGGCAGCTGTTGCTGGTCGATCCTGCCGGGCTGCATCCCCGCGCGATTGCTGCGCTTTCGCCCGAGCGTGCTGCTGCGCTGCTCGCCGCGGGCGGGCCAGTGTGACAGACATCATGGATCGCAACGACAGCCTGCTCGGCGCCTACGGGCTTACCGATGCGCGTGACCGGCTGCTGAGTGCAGACGCGGCGCTTGCCGAATTGCAGGAGCGGTGCGGCGGCGATCTGCCCGGCATGCTTGCTATCCCGGAACTTCTCGCGCTGGTGCAGCAGGCGCGGCGCATGGGTCTCAGGATTGCTCGCAATTTTTCCGCTTTCGATGGCGATGCGGAGGTTTCCGGCTTTGCCCGCATCCATCCGCTTGCCGAAGATCACGGCGGCGGCTGCGAGGTGCTGGTCGAAAACTGGCAGCGCAGCGCGCTTGCTCCGCCCAATCCCCGCGAATTCGCCGAGCGGCTCGATGCCATCGACCGCGCCACGGCCGAGGTTGCCGCGCGGCTTGACGCCCGCCAGCAGATCCAGGTGCTGAGCGCCCGCACCGGGGATGCTGCCGGGCTACAGGCGGCGGCGCTGGCCGCGCCCGGCACGGTGTGGAGCGAGTTGGTCGATCTTACGGGGATCACCCATCACCAGCCGCTGCATTGGCGGCTGCTCGACGGGGCGGCCTGCCGCTTTGCCGGTTCCGCGCGGAACTGGCGGGCGCGGCTGATCCCGCTGGGGACGGACCCGCACAATCCACAAGGCTTCGAGCTGTTGCTGATCGCCGAGGAGCCACTGACCGAGGAAGCGCTCTCCGCCACCGATGACGCGGGTACACCCGATACCTCGCCCACCCGCCTGGTCGGAACCGCGCTGACACCCGTGCTGCGGCAGCCGGTTGCCCGTATCATCGCCAATGCAGAGACCATGCGCGCCCGCCTCGCCGGCCCATTGCGCGATGAATACAGCGAATATGCCGGCACCATCGCCAGCGCAGGGCAGCACCTCGCCGCGATGCTGGATGATCTGGCTGATCTTGAAGTGGTCGAAACCCCCGGCTTTGCCACCGCGCGCGAACCGGTCGACCTTACCGATGCAGCGGTGAGGGCAGCGGGCATCCTCGGCGTGCGTGCGCAGAACCGCGACACGGTGCTGGTGGTTGAGGGAGAGCAGGGGGAAGCAGTCGCCACGGCCGAATTCCGGCGGGTGCTCCAGATCCTGATCAACCTCATCGGCAATGCGATTGCCTATGCCCCGGCGGCGAGCACGGTGACGATCAATGCGCAGTCCTCTGGCGAGGGCCGGGTTGCCGTGACGGTAGCCGACGAAGGCCCCGGCGTGACACCCGAACAGGCGGAGCGGATTTTCGAAAAGTTCGAACGGCTTGGCCGCGACAGCGACGGCGGCAAGGACAAGGGGTCGGGCCTCGGCCTCTATATCTCGCGCTGTCTCGCTGAGGCGATGGAGGGAACCCTGACCGTCGAGGCTGCACCGGGCGGCGGGGCGCAGTTCCGGCTTGAACTGCCTGCCGCCTGAAGGCGCGAGCGTTCCTGACGCCGCGTATCAGTGGCGGCGACGCCATTCCAGAAGCCCCAGCAGCACTGCTCCAGCAGCAGCGGTGCCAATTCCGCGCACCGCCCAGTCCCGTTCACCAAGCATGAAGCTGCCCGTGGGCCACGTCAGAACGCCGAGACCCTGCAATGTCCAGATGATGCCCAGGACGACAAGAAATATTCCTGTCACCCTGAGCATCAACATGGTCGGTTAGCTTCTCAGCGCTTGCCGAGCTGCACGTAGTCGCGCTCTGTCGGCCCGGTGTAGAGCTGGCGCAGCCATCCGGTTTCTCTTGAGAAACCGGCCACAAGCGAAAGACCGCGCCCGCGCAACGATCAGCGCTTGCCGAGTGGCACGTAATCGCGCTCTGTCGGCCCGGTGTAGAGCTGGCGCGGACGCCCGATCTTCTGGCCGGGATCGCTGATCATTTCGTTCCACTGCGCCACCCAGCCGACGGTGCGGGCCAGCGCGAAGAGCGCCGTGAACATCGTGGTCGGGAAGCCGATCGCCGAAAGGATGATCCCCGAGTAGAAGTCGACGTTGGGGAACAGCTTCTTTTCGATGAAGTAGGGATCGTTCAGCGCGATTTCTTCGAGCCGCAGGGCGGTTTCGAACAGCGGATCGGTGACCTTGAGTGCATCGAACACTTCGCGCACGGTCTTCTGCATCACCGTCGCGCGCGGATCGTAGTTCTTGTAGACGCGGTGACCGAAGCCCATCAGGCGGAACGGATCGTTCTTGTCCTTGGCGCGCTCGATATAGTGCGGGATGCGGTCCGGCGTGCCGATTTCCTTGAGCATGTTGAGCGCCGCTTCGTTGGCGCCGCCATGCGCCGGGCCCCACAGGCAGGCGATGCCCGCCGCGATGCAGGCAAACGGGTTCGCGCCCGAAGACCCTGCGAGACGCACGGTCGAGGTCGAGGCGTTCTGTTCGTGATCGGCGTGAAGGATGAAGATCCGGTCCAGCGCACGCTCCACAACCGGGTTCACGATGTAGGGTTCTGCCGGCACGCCGAAGGTCATGCGCAGGAAGTTGCCGGTGTAGCTCAGCGAGTTGTCCGGATAGACGAAGGGCTGGCCCACCGAATACTTGTAAGCCATCGCCGCGATCGTCGGCATCTTGGCGATCAGCCGGTGCGAACTGATCGTGCGGTGCGTGGGATCGGAAATGTCGGTGCTGTCGTGGTAGAACGCCGACAGCGCGCCGACCACGCCGCACATGATCGCCATCGGGTGCGCGTCACGCCGGAAGCCGCGGTAGAATGTCATCAGCTGCTCGTGCAGCATGGTGTGACGGGTGATGGTGTAGGTGAAGTCGTCCAGCTCTTCCTTGCTCGGCAGTTCGCCATTGAGGAGCAGGTAGCTGACTTCCATGAAGCTGGAATCCTCGGCCAACTGACCGATCGGATAACCGCGGTGCAGCAGCACACCTTCGTCACCGTCGATATAGGTCAGCGCGCTTTCGCAAGCTGCGGTCGAGGTGAAACCGGGGTCGAAAGTGAAGGCGCCTGTCTGCGCATAAAGCTTGCGGATGTCGATGACATCGGGGCCGGTGCTGCCTTCGAGCACGGAATAATCGAAGGTCTTGCCTCCGACTTCGAGTTTCACCGTCTTGTCTGCCAAGATCTGTCTCCTGTCCAAAAATCCCAATTCCGGCCCCCCGGCCGGTTTGCCCAAAATCGGTTCACACCGTTTCAGGCGGCCTGCGCATCGAGCCGGGCGAGTGCCTCGTCTCGTCCGAGCAGGACCAGAACGTCGAAAATACCGGGTGATGTGGTCGTCCCGGTCAGCGCCGCGCGCATCGGCTGCGCCAGCTTGCCGAGACCCAATCCCTGCTCCTCTGCAAGCGCCTTCGTAGTGGCTTCGAGCGCTTCGCTTGTCCAGTCGTTTTCAGCCCTGAGGCGCTGTTCAATCTTGCGTAGAATCGAACGTGCATCGCCTTCGAGGAGCTGCGCCGCCTTCTCGGTCATGGTCAGCGGTCGTTTGGCGAAGAGGAAGGCTGCGCCCTCAGCCACTTCGCCCAGGTTCTTCGCGCGAACCTTGAGCACGGGCATGGCCTGCGTAAGCAGCTCGACATCGGCCGTTTCGCCGATCCGTGCGGCGATCAGCGCGGCAAGGCGCGCATCATCGGCCTCGCGCAGATAATGTCCGTTCAGGTTTTCGAGCTTCTTCATGTCGAAGCGCGAGGGGCTTTTGCCGACTCCCGCAAGATCGAACAGTTCGACCGCTTCGGCGCGGGTGATTTCCTCGCGGTCGCCGTGGCCCCAGCCCAGACGCAGCAGGTAATTGAACAGCGCTTCGGGCAGGATGCCGAATTCGTCGCGGTAGGCCTCTACGCCCAGCGCGCCGTGGCGCTTGGACAGCTTCGCCCCGTCCGATCCGTGGATCAGCGGGATGTGGGCATAGACCGGATCCGGCCAGTTGCCTTCGATAGCGTTCATCGCGCGGATGATCGGCAGCTGGCGGAAGGCGTTGTTGAGGTGGTCGTCGCCGCGGATCACGTGGGTCACGCCCATGTCGTGATCGTCCACCACCACCGCGAGCATATAGGTCGGCGTGCCGTCCGCCCGCAGGATGATGTAATCGTCCAGTTCCTCGTTCTTCACCGTCACCGCGCCCTGGACCTGGTCATGGATGGTGGTTTCGCCCGTTTCCGGCGTCTTGAGGCGGATGGTGAAGGGCGCGCCCTCGGGCGCTTCGGCGGGATCGCGGTCGCGCCAGCGCCCGTCGTAACGCAGCGGCTTTTTGTTGGCGCGCTGCTCCTCGCGCATGGCTTCGAGTTCTTCGGTGGTGGCAAAGCACTTGTAGGCCTGTCCCGCCTTCAGCAGCTGCAACGCCACTTCGGCATGGCGCTCTGCGCGGTCGGACTGGAACAGCGGGGGCGCGTCATAATCGAGCCCCATCCAGTCGAGGCCTTCGATAATCGCGTCAATCGCCTCCTGCGTGGAGCGCTTGCGGTCGGTATCCTCGATGCGCAGCAGGGTGCGCCCCCCGTGGTGGCGGGCGTAGAGCCAGTTGAACAGCGCGGTGCGCGCGCCGCCGATATGCAGAAAGCCGGTCGGCGAGGGGGCGAAGCGGGTCACCACTTCTGCGGTCGGCGCTGCGGCTGTGCTGCTGCTTTCGCTTGCCATGAGCTTTGACTTCCTGTTCACTTTGAGCGGCTTGGTTCGCGGCTTGCGTTGGGGACGAGCCGGTCCGGGGGCAAGCCGATGCGCGATGTACCGATCATTCCGATGGGGGAGGATCCGGGCGGCCACGAAGCCGCCGGAGACCCGCCGCCGCGCCCTTGGCAAACCCCGCGAGTCTTGTCCAGCACCGCAGGCGGTGGCGGGCGCTGGCTCGACGCTGCGGAGCGCTTTCTGGGAGAGGCCGGTTTCGACCGCGCACCGTGGCTGGCGGTTGTGTTCGCCCTCGGGATCACGGCGTGGTTCGCGCTCCCCGAACTGTGGCAATGGTGCGCAGCCATCGTTGGCGGGGTAGGTGCGGCGCTGGGGGCGCTGGCGGTTTGGCCGCCCGGCAGCGCGGCGGACGAGCGGCGCGCCAATCTGCGGCTTGCCGTCGTCGCCTGCGGATTGGTGTTCGCGCTGGGGGTGGGCGTGGTCTGGGCGCGCTCTGCGATCGTTGGAGCCGAGCCAATCGCACGTCCGGCGGTGACGCTGCTCGAAGGGCGGGTGCTCGAACGCGAGGACCAGCCCGCCGACGAGCGGATAAGGCTGACGCTGGCGGTACGTGACGCAGAGACTGGCACGGCGCGCAAGGTCAGGGTCAATGTTCCCACGGCAGCGCTGGGCGAGGGCGGAGTGCCTGCAGGCCTTGCAGAGGGTACCATCGTGCGGCTGCGGGCACGCTTGATGCCGCCAGCCAGCCCGATGTTGCCCGGTAGTTACGACTTCGCGCGCGCGGCGTGGTTTCAGGGGCTTGCCGCGACCGGCACGATGGTCGGCACGCTGACGGTGGCCAGCCCCGCGCCGGAAAGCCGCGGTCTCGCCAGTTTGCAACGCTCGCTGGCCGAGCATGTCCGGTCACAGGTCGAGGGCTCTCCGGGAGCAATCGCTGCGGCTTTTGCCAGCGGGGATCGCGGAGGGATTGCCGAGAGCGACGAGGCGGCGATGCGGGATTCGGGGCTGACACACCTTCTCTCGATCAGCGGCTTGCACGTCAGCGCGGTGATCGCTGCGGCCTATTTCGCCGTGCTGCGCTTGCTGGCGCTGTGGCCTGCTCTGGCGTTGCGGGTGCGTTTGCCGGTGGTCGCTGCGGGGGCGGGGGCGCTGGCGGGAGTGGGCTATACGCTGCTGACTGGCGCCGAGGTTCCGACGATCCGCAGCTGTGTTGCCGCCCTACTGGTGCTCGGCGCGCTGGCCTTGGGGCGCGATGCGCTCTCGCTCAGGATGGTGGCGGTGGCGGCGGGCTTCGTGCTGTTGCTCTGGCCCGAAAGCGCGGTCGGCCCGAGCTTCCAGATGAGTTTCGCCGCCGTGCTGGCGATCATCGCTCTCGCCAACAGCGCGCCGGTGCAAGCCTTCCTCGCCCCGCGCGAGGAGCCGTGGTGGGCTCGCACCGGGCGGCGGGTGGTCATGCTGTTTGCGACAGGTGTGGTGATCGAACTGGCGCTGATGCCGATCGTGCTGTTCCACTTCCACCGTGCGGGGATGTATGGCGCCTTCGCCAATGTGGTGGCGATCCCGTTGGTGACGTTTGTTGCGATGCCGATGATCGCGCTGGCGCTGGTGGCCGATCTTGTGGGAGCGGGGGCGCCGTTCTGGTGGCTGGTAGAACAGTCGCTGGCGCTGCTGTTATGGATCGCGCATGTCACGGCCAGGCAGGCGGGGGCGGTGCGAATGATGCCGCAAATCAGCACCTTGGCAGTCGCTCTGTTCGCGTGCGGTGGCTTGTGGCTGGCGCTGTGGAAGGGGCGGGTGCGGCTTGCCGGATTTCTCCCGGTGGCGGTGGCGGGCCTGCTGGCGGCGGCGACACCGGTGCCTGATCTGCTGGTGGCGGGCGACGGGCAACAGGTCGGCATCACGATGACGGGGCCTGACGGAAATCCGCGGCTTTTGTCCCTGCGTGACGGGCGTTCGTCCTACACCCGCGACAATTTGATGGAGCTTGCGGGCGTTGCGGCAGAGCCGGTGCCGCTCGCCGAATGGAAGGGGGCGCGGTGTTCTTCGGCCTTTTGCACCCTCACCCTCCAGCGGGGCGGGCGGGACTGGGTGCTGCTGCTGGGCCGTGGGCGTGACCAGGTCGAGGAGCGCTCCCTGGCCGCCGCCTGTGCCGACGCCGACATCGTTGTTTCGGAGCGGTTTCTTCCCCGTTCCTGCCGCCCGCGCTGGCTCAAGGCCGACCGACGCTTCCTCGAACGGTCCGGAGGCTTGTCGATCAATCTTGCCAGCGAGCGGATTACCACCGTTGCCGAGGGTCAGGGCTCGCATGGCTGGTGGTGCGGTGTGAAGGAGTGACACACCCATCGGGCCAAACCGGCGCTTAGGGGGGTCTAAGCCGGGCTAGAAGGGGTCTGAAGGGGGTCTAACCGGGGTCTGGAACCCCTGAAATCGGGGCTGGATCGGCACCAGCATTAAGCCAACAGTCTGAAATAGAACAGCAATCAGGCCGGAGAGCGATGTTTCACGCCAAAGCGAGCATTACCGCCCCCGCGCGCTACGCCCTCCGGCCCCGATTGCCTCAGTGATAGCGGCGCAGCAGGCCAGCCAGCTTGCCCTGCACCTCGACCTCGTCGGGGCGATAGAACTGCGGATCATAGGCCGCGTTGGCCGGATCGAGCCGGATCTGGCCGCCTTCCTTGCGCAGATACTTCAGCGTCGCTTCCTCGCCGCGCACCAGCGCGACCACGATCTCGCCATCGCGCGCGGTGTTGGTCCGCCGCACCAGCGCGAAATCGCCATCGAAGATACCCGCTTCGACCATCGAGTCGCCCGACACTTCGAGCGCATAATGCTCGCCCGGGCCGAGCAACGCGGCCGGAACCGGCAGGGTCGACTGGCCTTCCAGCGCCTCGATCGGCGCACCCGCCGCGATCCGCCCGTGCAAGGGCAGTTCGATCACATCATTCGCGGCAACGGATTCGGCCACACGCGGAGCAGGCGGAACCATCGGCACCACATTGCCGCCCGCAGCATTGCTGCGCGCAGGGGTCGTGTCGCCGGGCTGGCGGATCACTTCAAGCGCGCGCGCGCGGTTGGGCAGGCGGCGCAGGAACCCGCGTTCTTCCAGCGCGGAAATCAGCCGGTGCACGCCCGACTTGCTCTTGAGGTCGAGCGCTTCCTTCATTTCCTCGAAACTCGGCGAGATGCCGGTTTCTTCCAGCCTTTGCTGGATGAAACGGATCAACTCGTGCTGCTTGGCCGTCAGCATGGATAAATCTCCCTTGGTCGCATTCACGCCCGGCCCATCGGCCCGGCGCCAGTCCCAGATGTGCTCCAAGAGGCACCCGCCCGGATGAGGGCAAGGTGCTTTGCATGCACGCCCGTTCCGCCATTAAGGTGAACGAACAAGGAACAATTAGGCAACCCGCGAAAGGGTGTCAAGCGCGCCGCGCGCCAAACCCTCGCAATTCAGCCATTTTGGAGGCGGAACACCCGCACCGGCTCGCCCGCCGCGACTGGCGGGGCGTGGGCGGGCCGGTCGATCAGGCAATCGGCGGCGGCAAGGGCGGAGAGCGCCGAGGAATCCTGCGATCCGGCCAGTCGCACGCTTTCTCCATCGCTCATTGCGCGCAGGAATTCGCGGCGTGGGCCGATGGCGGGCAGGTCTTCGCCCGCCAGCATCGTGACCGCGCGCGGGAGCGGGTCAGGATCGCCCATGCTGGCGCGCACCAGCGGCAGGGCAAACAGGAAGGCGGTGACGAAGCTCGACACCGGATTGCCGGGTAGGCCAAGGATCACCTGCCTGCCCAACGCATCCTCCCGCGTCGCGACCATCAGCGGCTTGCCCGGCTTGATCGCTACCCGCCAGAAGTCGATTTTCGCACCCCAGTCCTTGAGCGCCTGCTGGATGAGATCATGATCGCCCACCGATGCCCCGCCGGAGGTGATGAGGATGTGGCTGTCCTCGGCGCGCTTGAGGGCGGCGGCGAGCGCGGCGCGATCATCGGCCACCGGGCCTAAGGGGTCGACGAAGCCGACATAGGGGGAGAGCATCGCGGCCAGCATCACACCGTTGCTCGCCGGGGTCTGGTGCGGGCCGCAGGGCTTGCCGGGCGCGACCAATTCATCGCCGCTGTCGAGTACGGCGACCCCGGGGGGCAAGCGCCACGACAGCACCCCGTGTCCGGCCGAGGCCGCGAGCGCTAGCACTGCAGGCGAGTAGGCGGTGCCTTTTGTCAGCACCGTGTCGCCATCGCGGAAATCGAAGCCGGCCTTGCGAATGTGCTTGCCCGGCGGCGGAAGTTCGGTCGCAGTCACGAGGTTGTCTTCGACGCGGGCATCTTCCTGAAGCAGCACGCTGACCGCACCCTCTGGAACGATCGCGCCCGTCGAAATTCGCACGCATTGGCCTGCGGCGAGTTCGGCGGGGTAGGGCGCGCCCGCACGGCTTTCGCCCACACGCTGCCAAGGACCGGCGCCTGACGTTATCGCATAACCGTCCATTGCGGACAGATCGGCGGCGGGTTGGGTGCGAAGGGCGGTAACGTCCTTGGCCAAGAAACGCCGTTCGGCAAACGTCGAGAGGCCAAGCACACAGGAAGGGGGCTGCGGAGCGAGCGCCAACAGGCGGGCTTGAGCTTCCTCCAGGCCGAGCGGCGCGTTCAAGCGGGCGCTTTCCAGTCGCCGGACTTGCCGCCGCTTTTGGCGATCAGGCGGACTTCGCCGATCACCATGCCCTTGTCGATGGCTTTAGCCATGTCATAGATTGTAAGGAGTGCGACCGAAACCGCTGTCATCGCTTCCATTTCCACGCCCGTCTTGCCGGTGAGCGAGGCGGTGGCGGTGGCGCGGATGGCGTCTGCTTCGTAAGCGAAGTCGATATTCACCGCGTCGAGTGCGAGTGGATGGCATAGCGGGATCAACTCGCCCGTGCGCTTGGCCGCCATGATCCCGGCGATCCGCGCGGTGCCGAGCACGTCGCCCTTGGGCGCATTGCCAGCGCGGATGGCTTCCAGCGCCTCTGCCGACATGGCGATCCGCCCCGATGCCACCGCGCGGCGGGCGGTGGCGGGCTTGCCGCCGACGTCGACCATATGCGCGGTGCCGTCGCTATCAAGGTGGGTGAGTTTGGTCATGCTCTACGCTTCTGAGCCCAGCAGGGCTCGCGTGGCACTCGCAATATCGTCAGCGCGCATCAGGCTTTCGCCGACGAGGAAGGTGCGCACGCCGGCCGCTTCGAGCAGCTGGATATCGGCATGGGTGTTGATCCCGCTCTCGCCAACCAGCAGCGTGCCTTCGGGCGCAAGCGGGGCGAGGCGTTCCGTGGTGGCGAGACTGGTGGTGAAGGTCTTCAGATCGCGGTTGTTGACCCCGATGAGACGCGATTTGAGGACGCGCGCGGCACGCTCCATCTCGGCCTCGTCATGGACTTCGACGAGAACGTCCATGTCATGCTCGCGCGCGGCGGCTTCGATCTCGGCCATCGCGCTGTCCTCCAGCGCGGCGACGATGATCAGGATCGCGTCGGCCCCGAGGGCGCGCGCTTCGAGGCACTGCCACGGATCGACCATGAAGTCCTTGCGCAGCACCGGCAGCGCGCAGGCGGTCCGCGCCTCGACGAGGTAATCCTCATGGCCCTGGAAATAGGGCGCATCGGTCAGCACCGAGAGGCAGGCAGCGCCGCCCGCTTCGTAGGCGGCGGCATGTTCTGCGGGGCGGAAGTCGGCGCGGATCAGGCCTTTGGAGGGGCTCGCCTTCTTGATCTCGGCGATCAGCGCATAGCCGCTGGCGGCGCGGGCGCGCAGGGCCGCTTCGAACCCGCGCGGGGCCGATTGCAGGCGGGCGGCTTCCGCCAGCTGCGCGACGCTGACCGCGAGCTTGCGGGCGGCGACTTCATCGCGCTTGGTGGCGCAGATTTCTTCGAGCTTGTTCATTGTCTCATGCCTTTGCCGTTCGCCTCGAGCGAAGTCGAGAGGCCATTGCAGGGTATCTCGACTGCACTCGACACGGACGGGGAGGGGTTACTTCGCCAAAGCGATCCACTTTTCGAGCAACGCCAGCGCAGCCCCGCTGTCCAGTGCCTCGGCCGCCATCGCTGCGCGTTCGCGCCAGTCGCTACCGCGCCCCGCGACCGTCAGCGCGCCGGCCGCGTTGAACAACACGGCATCGCGGTAGGGGCCGGGTGTGCCCATCAGCAGCGCTTTCAGGGCGGCGGCGTTATGCTTGGCATCATCGCCCCGGATCGCTTCGATCGGCGCATGGGGCAGGCCTGCTGCGCTCGCGTCTAGGCGCTCCATCGTGAAGGCGTTGCCGGTGACGACCGCCACCTCGTTCCCGCCTGCGAGGCTCAACTCGTCGAGCCCTTCATCGCCCGAGACAATCAGCGACTTGCCCGTGCCGAGCCGGGCCATCGCACCGGCATAGATCGGTACATAGGCGGGCCGGGCGATGCCGATCAGTTGGCTGGTGACCTTGGCCGGGTTCGACAGCGGGCCCATCAGGTTGAAGATCGTGCGCTGGCCGATCCGCACCCGGATGGGCTGGATGCGCGCCATCGCGGGGTGGTGGTTCTTGGCGAAGAGGAAGCAAATGCCGATCTCCGCCAGCGTCTTTTCCGCCGTGCGGCCCGCTGCGTCCATGTCGAGGCCCAATGCCTCCAGCGTGTCTGCCGCGCCCGCTTTGGATGATGCTGCGCGGTTGCCGTGCTTGGCGACCGGTACGCCGGAGGCTGCAACCACGAGGCTGACCGCGGTCGAGACGTTGAGGGTGTGGTGCCCGTCGCCCCCCGTGCCGCAGACGTCGATCGCGCCTTCCGGGGCGTCAATCGGGATCAGCCGTGCCCTGAGCGCCCGTGCGGCCCCGGCGATTTCGTCCGAGGTCTCGCCGCGTGCTGATAGCGCCACGAGGAAGTCCGCAATTTCATCTTCCGATGGCGCGCCGTCGAGCAGCACGCCGAAGGCCGCCTCGGCCTCCGCTTCGGTGAGCGGCGCTGCGACATCTGGCAGCGTGCTCATGCGGTCAGCCTTGCGGGCAGCACCGGCTCCAGCCCGCACAGCCGCACGAAGTTGGCGAGCAGCGCATGGCCATGCTCGGTGGCGATGCTCTCGGGGTGGAACTGCACCGAATGGATCGGCAGCGATGCATGGCGGAATCCCATGACTGAGGGGTGATCGAAGCCCGGCGTTTCGGCATGGGCATTGGCGACCAGTTCGGCCGGCACATCCACCACCTCAAGGCTGTGATAGCGCGTCGCGATGAAGGGCGAGGGCAGGCCTGCGAACACGCCCGTCCCGTCATGCGTCACCGGCGAGGTCTTGCCATGCATCAGCCCGCCGCGCTGCACCGTGCCGCCGAAATGCTGTCCGATCGCCTGATGGCCAAGGCATACGCCCATCAGCGGCTTGCCCGCGTCAGCACAGGCCGCGACCAGATCGAGGCTGATGCCCGCCTCGTTCGGTGTGCAGGGGCCCGGCGAGATCAGGAACCCCGACGCATTGGTGCGCAGCGCGTCGGCGGCGGTCAGGGCGTCGTTGCGCTCGACCCGCACCTCGGCCCCCAGCTCCATCAGGTAATGGACGAGGTTGAAGGTGAAGCTGTCGTAATTGTCGATGACGAGTATTTGTGGTGAGGGGATCATTCTGCGGCTGCCTTCTCGCGTTTCGTCACCACGATGATCGGGCCGACGCGGCCCTTGTCGAGCCGTTCGGTCGCCGGATCCCACAGCGAGGACACTGCGCCGTCGAGATAGAGTGCGTTGCTGACCTTCAGCTGGTCTCGGAAAAAGCGTGCCAGCTGGCCGAAGCTCACCGGCGCGCCGGAGATCACGAAGTGCGCTTTGCCGCTCGCGTCCACGCCCACGGCGTTGCGGATCGCTTTGGAGGGGCCATCGTCCTGAATTTCGGGGTGCAGCTTGCCATCGATCAGCAGCAGCGGCCCGGATTGCGTGCCGAACTCCGGCCGGTCACCGACCGTTTCGAAGAAAGTGTTGCTCCCCAGCACCCGCCAGCTTCCGCCGGTGCCGAAGAATACGCCGTTGGGCTTCATGTAGAAATTGCCCGTCCCGTCGCCGCGGTTCAGCTCGCCGAGCCGCTCGCCGTTCTGGACGTAGTAGCCGATCGCCTTCAGATCATCGCCATACATCCCGCCGTTGATGGCAAAGGCGATGGTGGCGGGATCGACGCTTCCTGCAAAAGCACCCAGCGAACCGAAAGGCTGCTTGTCCGCGCCGAGATTCGCCATGTCGATGCGGTGCTGCGCAGGATCGGCGACGCAATGGGTGAGCGCCACGTCCTCGAACGTCACCGTTTCGCAGGCCGAAGGCCCGGCAGCGGCGCTGGGCGTCGGCGCGGGGGTTTCTTCAATCTCCGACCCGTCGAGCGCGATCTTGACCACGGATTCGCCCGCAGGCTCCTGCGAACAGGCGCACATGGCGAGCGTCAGGCTGGCGGCAAGGGCAAGGCTGCGCTTCACTGGCCGTACCCCGGTTCGCCCGCGACGCGCACCGCTTCACGCGCGGCGGCGATCAGCGCGCCTGATTTGGCACGGCATTCGGCGAGTTCGTAATCGGGTTCGCTGTCGGCGACGATGCCTGCGCCCGCCTGCACGTGCATCACTCCGTCCTTCACCACGGCGGTGCGCAGCACGATGCAGCTATCAAGGCTGCCGTCGGGCGCGAAATAGCCGACGCCCCCGGCATAGGCCCCGCGCGTCTCGGGTTCGAGCTCGGCAATGATCTCGCAGGCGCGTATCTTGGGCGCGCCCGAGACGGTGCCTGCGGGGAAGCCTGCAAACAGCGCGTCCAATGCGTCTTTCGACGGATCAAGCTGGCCCACCACATTGCTGACGATGTGCATCACATGGCTGTACCGCTCGATGGTGAAGCTGTCAGTGACCTCGACCGTCCCTGCCGAAGCGACCCGGCCAACATCATTGCGGCCCAGATCAAGCAGCATGAGATGCTCGGCGCGCTCCTTGGGGTCGGCGAGCAGGCTTGCTTCGTTGGCGATATCCTCGTCCCGCGTGGCCCCGCGTGGACGCGTGCCTGCGATGGGGCGGATGGTGACTTCGCCCTCTCTCACCCGGACAAGGATTTCCGGCGAGGAACCCACCAGCGCAAAGCCCGGCAGGTCGAGGAAGTAGAGGAAGGGCGAGGGGTTCACCCGCCGCAGCGCGCGGTACAGCGCCAGCGGGGGCAGGGTGAAAGGGCAGGTGAAGCGCTGGGCCAGCACCACCTGGAAGATATCGCCTGCGAGGATGTAGTCCTTCGCCTTCAGGGCCATCGCCTTGTAATCGTCCGGCGCGATGACGGGCGCGAGGTCGGGCAGGGTGTCCGGCACCGCATCCGCAGCAGCGGCAGGCATGGGCTGGCCAAGCTGGCTCAGCGTGGCATCGATCCGCTCGCCCGCACGCTCAACGGCGGCAGCGGGATCGCGCGCCTCCCAGATCGGGGCGATGGCGAACAGCGCGTTGGTGAGCCCGTCGAACACCAGAATGACGGTGGGGCGCACAAACAGCATGTCAGGCAGGTCGAGCGGGCTGTCAGCGGCGCGGGGCAGCGTCTCGACAAGGCCGATCGTCTCGTAGCCGAGATAGCCGACAAGGCAGGCGAGCGCGGGCGGCAGGCCTTCCGGCATCGGGTCGATCCGGCACGTGGCGGCAAGCCCGCGCAGTTCCGCCAGCGCATCGCCGTGGAGCGGCGTGAAGGCCTCGCGGTTCTGGCGCCAGTCGCGGTTGAGTTCGGCGTGATTGCCCTTGGCGCGGAACACCAGATCGGGGTCGAGCCCCAACAGGCTGTAACGCCCGCGCACCTCGCCGCCCTCGACGCTTTCCAGCAGGAAATCGCCGCGTCCGGGCACGATCAGCCGCCGCGCCGCGCCAACCGGCGTGTCGCTATCGGCTATGATCCGCCGCCACACCAGCGCCGGCTTGCCCTGAGCGAGCATGGCGGCGGCGGCGGCGGCGTTCTCGGGCAGTCCGGTCGCAGAAGGGGTCACGAAGCGCTCACACCCGGTGTCACTGTTCGCCGGAAAGCTGCTTGCGCACGGCGGCGATCCCGGCATCGTTGCGGGTCACGCCCAGTTCCTTGCGCATCGCGGCGGTGGCTTGCTGGCGATATTCCTCGGACAGCGCGCTGCCGAGCTGCTGGCGGGTCTGCGCGATCAGCTGGCCCTCCTTGTCGAGCGGCAGAGTGCTGATGTCTTCGAGGTTGACGATGTACCAGCCAAGATCGCGCGGCCCTTCAAGCGTCTTGGCCGTGCCTTCGGCCATGCTGAACATCAGCACCAGCGGGGGCGGAATGCGGCCCTGCGACTGGGCGAGCAGCTGGCGGCGCTCGAGATCGATCGCCTCACGCTCGAAGCCGGGCTTGTTCTCGGCGGCCAGCGCGGCGGCGAGCGGCGTTCCGGCCCGCACCTTGGCGAGGATGCGCTCGGACGCCTGCTTGGCGAGCACGGCGCCCTGCGTGCGCTTCCATGCGGCAATCGCGCCCTCTCGCACTTCGGCCAGCGGCGGGGCCGAAGCTTCCTCGACCCGCGCGACTTCGAAGATCACGAATTGCTCGCCCGGCACCACTTCGGCCAGCTGCGGTTCGCTTTCTTCCATCTGGAATGCGGTCTGGAGCACCGGCACGAGCTGCGGGACGATCTTCACCTGGGGCTGACCGAAAGCCTGACCGTTGGCGAGCAGCGAAGGGGTGGTTTCCACCTTGAGCCCATAGGCCTTCGCAACCTCGGCCAGCGCTGTGCCGCCGTCGATTTCGCCTTCGATTTCGGCAACCCGGTCGGCGATGGCGGCGACGCGCTTTTCGGCCGAAAGGGCTTCAGTGATTTCAGGAGTGGCCTGCGCGAGGCTGCGCGCGCCGACCTTCTCGATCGAATCGACCCGCGCGACATACCAGCCGAGCGTGCCCTGCGCCGGCTCGATCAACCCGCCCTGCGCGGCCTTGAAGGTGTTCTGAGCAAAGGCGAAGCTGGTTGCGCCCGACATGGCCTCGCGGTCGCGCGCTTCGGACTTGGAGGCGGTGAAGCCTGCTTCACGCGCCACGGTCTCGAGGTTGGCCCCGCTGCGAATACGCGTGGCTAGCGCCTTGGCGGCGTCTTCGGTAGGCACGACAAAGCTGGTCACCGCGCGCTTCTCGCTCGCCTGATACTTGGCGGCGTCACGCTTGAAGCGCTCGGCGATTTCGGCCGGGGTCGGCACGGCGTTGACCTTGAGGCTGTCGGACCCGAACACGGCAAAGCGCAGCGTGCGGCGTTCCGGCCGGATGAACTGGGTGCGGTTGTCCTTGTACCATGCGGTCAGCTGCGCATCGGAGGGATTGCCCGTGGGGGCGAAGGCGGCGCTCGGGATCAAGGCGATCTCGCCCTTGCGCTTTTCCAGCACCAGCGCGGCATATTGGCGCGCGATCTTCTCGGGCAGTTGCGGTGCGGCGACGGCCGAGCGGAGCAATTGCTGCTCGATCAGCCCGTCAGCCAGATCGCGGCGGAACATTGCGTCGGTCAGCCCGCGCGAACGCAGCGCGGCAATATAGGTCTTCTCGTCAAAGCTGCCGGTCAGGCCCTGGAAGGCGGGGATCTTGAGGATCTCGCTGTTTACCAGATTGTCGCCCGCGCGCAGACCATATTCGCGGCCATATTCGCCCACGGTGAAGCGGTCGATCAGCTGGTCAATCACCTCGTCGAGACCGCCCTCGGCGATGAATTCGGGCATGGTGAGCGTGGGGTTCTGCCCGCGCACCTGATCAAGCGCGCTGTTGGCCGCGACGGTGAGATCCGAAATCGGAATCGCCTCGCCGCCGACCACCGCCATGCGGTCGTTGTTCGAAATTCCGCCGAACGTGCTCCCGGTAATGTCCGAAGCCGCGAAGGCGAGCGCCATCAGCCCGAGGAACGCAAGGACAATCGGCAGGCCGATCTTCGAGGCGAAAAAGCGGCGGAAGAACGAAATCATGAGCGTTTGGACCCCATCCGAGGCTGGCAGGTAACAGGGCGGCAATGCCCCGGGAGCGCGCCGCACGAGGTCGCGGCGCGGGGTGCGCTTTATAGGCCATGCGACCGCGCGGCAACAGGTGACCGCGCGTTTTGACTAGCTGGGCTTCCTCGGCTAGCGGACCCGGCCCCGGGGCACTACAGCAAAACACAGAATCAATGCGTTCCGGGCCTATCCCTCTCAATTTGCAGGAAGTGCAGGACTAATCATGACCCGCCGACCCTATATCGTCGGAAACTGGAAGATGTACGGCACCCGCGCGATGCTGTCCGAAGCGCGTGCGATTGATCGCGCGGCGCAGCGCCATATGAAGGTCGAAGTCGCGCTCGCACCGCCTTACACCCTCATCCACCCGATTCACCGCGAGGCGGAGCAGATCGCCGTCGGCGCGCAGGATTGCCACCATCAGGATGGCGGCGCGCACACCGGGGACATCTCGGCGGCGATGATTGCCGATGCCGGCGCGAAGTTCGTGATCCTCGGCCATTCCGAGCGGCGGCAGGACCATGGCGAAGGCGACGCGCTGGTGCGGGCCAAGGCCGAAGCGGCGCTGGCTGCGGGCCTGCGCATCATCATGTGCTGCGGCGAAAGCGCTGGCACGCGCGAATCGGGCAAGGCGGTCGAATTCGTGAAGCAGCAGCTGACCGCATCGCTTCCCTCCGCCGAAGCCATGCCCGCCGATATCGCCGAGCGGCTGACAGTCGCCTATGAACCGATCTGGGCGATCGGCACCGGCACGGCGGCCACCACCGACGACATCGGGGAAATGCACGCCTGTATCCGCGCGCTGCTGGTCGACCTGTTCGGCGAGGAGCAGGGCCGCGATGTGCGCATCATCTATGGCGGCTCGGTCAAGCCCGATAACGCCGCTGCGATCTTCGCCGTGCCCGAGGTGGGCGGGGCGCTGGTCGGCGGCGCGAGCCTGACGGCCGACAGCTTCATGGGCATCGCGCTCGCCGCCAGCGAGCCGTTCGAGAACTGAGCCCCCCCGCCTGCCGCGTGCGAGTCGCCCGGCGCGGGGTTGCCGCGCGGGCGTCTCGCGCCTACATGCCGCCGATGCATACCAACCGGGCGAAAGTCGCCCCCGGCCACGAGATTGTTTCATGTCCCTGTTTCTCTTCCTCACCGTGATCCAGGCCCTGGTGGCTGCGGCGCTTGTCGGCGTTGTGCTGATGCAGCGCTCAGAAGGCGGCGGGCTCGGCATCGGCAGCAGCCCGGGCGGCGCTTTTGGCGCGCGCGGTGCGGCGGATTTCCTGACCCGCTCGACCAAGTGGTTGGCAGTGGCCTTCGTCACGCTCTCGATCGTGCTGGCGGCCCTCGCGGTGCGCGAAAGCCGGGTGGGCGGGGTAACGACGACGCTGGAACGCGGCGCGCCCGCTCCGGCCAAGCCCGATCTGCTGGCCGATCCGATCCCGGCGCCTGCGCAGGGTCCGGCACCAGCGGCTCCGGCTGAAGGTGCTCCCGCTGCGCCCGCTGGCGAAGGTCCGGCTGCGCAGTAAGCCTGCAAGGAAGGGGCCGCTGCGGCGGCTCTTTTTCCCGCAAATCACCCCTCAAATCGACGGCACTGTGGATGGCGCGCCAAGCGCGGCGCAATTCGCTTGCCCCGAATCCCTCTCGACGCTTAAGGCCCAACTCCCATGGCGCGGTTCATTTTCATCACCGGCGGCGTGGTCTCCTCGCTCGGCAAAGGTCTCATGGCAGCCTCCTTGGCGGCCCTCCTGCAGGCGCGCGGCTACAAGGTCCGCATCCGCAAGTTCGATCCCTATCTGAACGTCGATCCGGGCACGATGAGCCCGTATCAGCATGGCGAGGTGTATGTGACCGACGACGGGGCCGAAACCGACCTCGATCTGGGGCATTACGAGCGCTTCACCGGCGTTTCCGCGCGGCAAAGCGACAACATCACCTCGGGCCGGGTCTACCGCGACATCATCGCCAAGGAACGCCGGGGCGACTATCTGGGCGCGACCGTGCAGGTGATCCCGCACGTGACCGACGCGATCAAGGAGTTCGCGCTCGCCGATCAGGGCGATCATGACTTCATCCTGTGCGAAATCGGCGGGACGGTGGGTGACATCGAATCGCTGCCCTTCATGGAAGCGATCCGCCAGCTGCGTAACGAGCTGGAGCCGTGGCAGACAGTCAGCGTCCACGTGACGCTGGTTCCCTATATCAAGGCGGCGGGCGAGCTGAAGACCAAGCCCACGCAGCACTCGGTGCGCGAACTCGCCAGCCTCGGCATAAAGCCCGACATCCTGCTGTGCCGCGCCGAACATCCCATTCCCGAAAGCGACCGCCGCAAGATTGCGCAGTTCTGCAACGTGCGCACCGAAGCCGTGATCCAGGCGCTCGACGCGCCCTCGATCTACGCTGTTCCGCAGCAATATCATGCCGAAGGGCTCGACCGCGAAGTGCTGCGCGCCTTCGGCATCACCGACGCGCGCGAGCCCGATCTTTCGGCGTGGGAAGATGTGACCGACCGGCACTTCAACCCCGAAGGCGAAGTTACGATCGCCGTGGTGGGCAAGTATGTCGGCCTCCAGGACGCCTACAAGAGCCTCAACGAAGCGCTGGTTCACGGCGGGATGGCCAATCGGGTCAAGGTCAACATCCGATGGATCGATGCCGAGATTTTCGAAGGCGACGACGATTCCGCGATCATCGCCGCGCTGGAGCCGATGCATGGCATTCTCGTGCCCGGCGGCTTCGGCGAGCGCGGGTCGGAAGGCAAGATTTCGGCAGTGCGCTTTGCACGCGAACGCGATGTGCCGTTCTTCGGCATTTGCCTCGGCATGCAGATGGCCTGTATCGAGGGCGCGCGCGCGGCCGGCTTTGCCAATGCCTCCTCCACCGAATTCGGCCCGACCGATACACCGGTGGTGGGGATCATCACCGAATGGATGAGCCAGGAAGGCATCCAGAGCCGCGCGGAAGGCGGCGATCTGGGCGGGACGATGCGTCTGGGCGCCTATCCGGCCAAGCTCAGCCCCAACAGCCATACCTCGCAGATCTATGGTGGGGCCGAGGTGATCTCCGAACGTCACCGCCACCGCTACGAGGTCAACAGCGCCTTCATCGAGCCGCTGGAAAAGCAGGGCCTGATCTTCGCGGGCATGTCGCCCGATGGCTTGCTGCCCGAAATTGTGGAGCGGCCCGATCACCCGTGGTTTGTGGGCGTGCAGTTCCACCCTGAGCTGAAGTCGCGCCCGTTCGATCCGCACCCGTTGTTCGCTGGGTTCATTGCGGCTGCGCTGGAGCAATCGCGGCTCGTCTGATCGGCGCAGATTGGCATTTTGCCAGGAACATGCTGCTGGCGAGTGGCTGGACTGCGCAGGTGCGATGGACAATTGCACCAATACCGACCGGGCTGCCGCGATGCATTTTTCACAACCTCGCGTTTGTGTGTCGTATCCTTACAAGGCTGTAAGTTAGGCCTTGCGCGCTATCGGGGTTCCGCATTAGACGCAGGGCCGGTTTTCACAGTTTTCTTGGTGCCGGGCTGATAGGTCTTTCGGATTGTTGCTTTAAATAGTAGCAACGACTCGCAAATTCGGCTGATGGGCTACCTTTGAAACGAGCTTGTCTGGATTTGTCCGTCTTCTGCGACCCGGACGGATAGGACCAGACAGGGCGACGCAAGTCGCGGGGGCGGATCGCGAGATCCGCCCCCTTTTCATTCCATCATTGCAACTGGGCCATTTCAGGCCGCGCTGGCGGTATCGTCACCCTCGGCTTCGGGGGAGGGCACGGCGGTCAGGGTTGCGGTGCCGCCAACAGCAATCTTGCGCGGCTTCATCGCGTCGGGCACTTCGCGCACCAGATCGATGATCAGCAGGCCATCGGCCAGATCGGCCCGTTCCACCCGGACGAAATCGGCCAATTCGAAGCGGCGTTCGAAGCCGCGGTTGGCGATGCCGACGTGGATCAGCTCCGACCCGTCATCCAGATCTTCGCGCTTCTTTCCCTGCACGGTGAGCAGGTTCTGCTGCGCGGTGATGTCGATATCCTGCGGGCGGAAACCGGCCACGGCCAGCGTGATCCGGTAATTGTCTTCGCCCCGGCGGGAGATGTTGAAAGGGGGGTAATTGTCGCCCGCATTGAGCCGCGCCTGGTTTTCGAGAAGGTCGAACAGGCGGTCAAAGCCAACGGTGCTGCGGCGGTAGGGCGTGAAATCGAAACGTGACATAATCGCAAATCCTCTTGTCTGAGCAATTTGGTCCATCTGCGGGCCTGCCGGATGCAGCACCCGCCTTGCCGCCGTTACCGTTTCCCGAGACTGGCGAAACGCGGCGACACCGCTTATCTGGTTTGCTCATCGAAGCTTTCAAGAGGGACATGATGGCCGCGCCGCAGATCGACATCTACACCAAGTTCGCCTGCCCCTTCTGCGTGCGCGCCAAGCGCCTGCTCAAGGAAAAGGGTGCGACGTTCACTGAGCACGACATCACCATGGGCGGG
This sequence comes from Porphyrobacter sp. ULC335, assembly GCF_025917005.1. Classification (NCBI taxonomy): domain Bacteria; kingdom Pseudomonadati; phylum Pseudomonadota; class Alphaproteobacteria; order Sphingomonadales; family Erythrobacteraceae; genus Porphyrobacter; species Porphyrobacter sp. ULC335. Next base: position 2,527,013 of record NZ_CP078091.1, on the reverse strand, counting down.
CCCAAGCGCGACGAAATGCTCGCCCGCGCGCCGACTGCGATGACCGTCCCGCAAATTTTCATCGGTGAGACCCACGTGGGCGGATCGGATGATCTTGCCGCGCTGGAAGCTGCCGGCAAGCTTGACGCATTGCTGGCAGGCTGATGCCCAGAATCGCGGTCTTTCAGATGTGTTCGGGCATCGACCCGGGCCGCAATTTCGATAGCATTCGCGATGCCGCCCATGCGGCGCGCGAGGGCGGGGCGGAGATGCTCTTCACCCCCGAAATGTCGCTGCTGCTCGACCGCAACCGGACGCGTGCGGCGGAGCATATCGTTCCGCAGGACGAATCGCACTATGTCGCGATGCTCGGCAATGTCGCCGAGGAATGCGGCTTTACGATTGCGCTCGGATCGATGGCGGTGGCGGTGCCGGGCGGCAAAAACGCCAACCGCTCGATGATTTTCCCGCCGAATGGTGAGCGCCCCACCACCTATGACAAGATTCACATGTTCGACGTTGAACTCGCCACGGGGGAGAGTTGGCGCGAAAGTGCGGCCTATCGTCCGGGCGACGAGGTCGTAACGGAGGAAGGCACTCCCGTCGGGCGGCTTGGCCTCGCGATCTGTTATGACCTGCGCTTCCCCGCTTTGTTCGGTGAACTCGGCAACCGGCGCTGCGATGCGATCGCCGTGCCCGCCGCTTTCACCAAGCCCACCGGCGCTGCACATTGGCACGTGATGCTGCGCGCCCGCGCGATCGAGGCAAGCGCTTTTGTCATCGCCGCCGCCCAGGTGGGCCGGCACGAGGACGGGCGCGAGACCTATGGCCACAGCCTTGTCGTCGACCCGTGGGGCGAAGTCTTGCTCGACATGGGCGGGGAGGCACCGGGCCTTGCCTTCTGCGACATCAATCTGGAGCGGATTGCCGAAGTCCGCGCGCAGGTGCCGGCCCTTGCCAACCGCCGCGAAATCGCCACATCCTGAATTGTCATGATCGTTTTTGACCTCTCCTGCCACGACGGCCACCGTTTCGAAGGCTGGTTCGGCTCGTCTGCCGATTACGAGGATCAACGCGCGCGCGGGTTTCTGGCCTGTCCGTCCTGCGGTTCGGCCGAGGTGAGCAAGGCACCAATGGCCCCCGCCGTCCCGGCCAAGGGCAATGCAAGGGCCGAAGTGCTCCCGCCCGAAGCGCCGCGCCAGGTCGCCAACACGCCGATGCCGCCGCAGGTGCAGCAGGCCCTTGCCGCGCTGGCCAAGGTGCAGGCCGAAGCGCTCAAGAACAGCACGTGGGTCGGCGACAAGTTCGCCGAGGAGACCCGCAAGATGCATTACGGCGAGCGTGTTGAAGCCCCGATCCACGGGCAGGCAAGCCTTGCCGAGGCCAAGGCGCTGATCGAGGAGGGCGTGCCGGTCGCCCCGCTACCCTTCCCGGTTGCACCGCCTGACAAACTCAATTGAATGGTAGCACTGCAATGCTATGTGGAGCGCGGGACCCCGTAGCTCAGCCGGATAGAGCACCAGATTCCTAATCTGGGGGCCGCGCGTTCGAATCGCGCCGGGGTCACCACTTCTCATGATCTCGGGAACAGAAAAGGGCGCTCGGCCTAACCGGAGTGATGAAGTTTGCACTTCGTCATTCGGTATATGGCCGTAGCACCCTTCGGCACCCAATTAACGTTTCGAAGGTTAAGAATTGATGAAATGCCTGTCAGCTGAGGCTGGCAGCACTGTCTCCTCGCCAGCGGCGCTCGGCATAAAGAGACAGGGCAAGGACGCAGCAAGACGCCGCGAGCAGCAGCCCGCAGGTCGCCGCCCACCCGCCCCAATCGTAAACACCCGTGCCCAGCGCGCTGCCGATCGCGCCGCCCACGAACATCATCACGATGTAACTGGTGGTGAGGCGCGTGCGGATTTCCGGGGCCAGCGTAAACAGCGTCATCCGCCCCGTCACATCCACTGTCGGCCCGACCAGATTGACGAGGAATAGCGGCACCAGCACGCCCCAGATGCTGTTTCCGAGAGGGTAGAACAGTGCGATGCCCGCCAGCTGCACCAGTGCCGCTGCAACCCTCGCCGTGCGCGGCCCGACCCGGTCCGCCCAGCGCCCGAGCCGCGGCGTTGTAAAGACGCTCACGGCAGCAATTCCGGCAAGGTACCCGACATCATCGGTCCCGTAGCCCATCGCCGGGCTCGTAAGGTGTAGTGCCAGCGCCAGCCAGCTCGCGGTGAAGATGCCGAAGTTCAGCCCCTGTATCGCGGCAGACAATCGCATGTCCGGGTGCCGGGCGGCCAGCGTGAAGACGGAGGCGATCAGCGCGCCATACCCCGATTGCGGCTGCTTCGCGGTCGTCTCGCTGCGCATCGCTATGGGCATGAAGGCTGTCACGGCGACCATCAGCACAAAGGCTCCGATATAGACCGTGTGCCAATCGGCGTGTTCGGCAATGATCCCCGCGCTCACCCGCGCCACCAGAATGCCGAAGATGACAGCGGCTGTGAGCTGCGCGGTGACCTGCCCCAAGCGCTCCGGCGCGACGCGTTTGGAGGCAAAGGCGGGGATCAGATAGGGCGCGATGGTGACGAAGCCGAGCAGGGTGGATGCGGCAGTGAACAGGATGAAATCCTGCGCCAAGACCATACCACCCAGACACAGCGTCTGGCCCGCGACAAAGATCAGGCACAGGCGGCGGTTCGAGTAGAAATCGCCCAGCGGCAGCAGCAACAGAATGCCCAGCGCCAGAGCCAGCTGGTTCAATGCCGGGACCAGCCCGATCTCGGCCTCGCCCACGCCAAAGGCGCGCGCCACATCGCCGATGATCGGGTGGATGTAATAGGCATTGGCCGTAACCACCGCGATGGTGAGCGCCAGCGCCCGCTCCTGCGTGCGGGTGAGATAGGCAGGGGCAGGGGCGGGGGCAAATTCGGTCATGTCGGCTTTCGTGATCAGCCGTTCAGTAGCAGATCGAAACGGGATTGCCATGACCCGCGTCTTCCGCAAAAGCACCCAAATTGATGAGGTGGACTTGGGCGCTTCAAGCAGGCAAGCCCGCTGTCCGCAGACAGGAAAGAACGTCGCACATGCCCAGTCACGAGCCCGAGGAACTCGCCGAAATCCGCCGTGCGGTGCGCGGCCTGTGCGATAGCTTCCCGGGCGAGTATTGGCGGGCCAAGGATGCCGTGCGCGAATATCCGGCTGAGTTTGTCGACGCCCTGACCCGCGCGGGCTTTCTCGCTGCGCTGATCCCAGCCGAACATGGCGGCAGCGGCCTTAGCCTTGAGGCGGCCTGCGTGATCATGGAGGAGATTCAGGCGAGCGGGTGCAACGGATCGTCCGCCCACGCGCAAATGTACATCATGAATACGCTGCTGCGCTATGGCAGCGAGGCGCAGAAGGCGCAGTACCTGCCCCGCATCGCCAGCGGAGAACTGCGCTTGCAGGCTTTCGGCGTTTCCGAGCCCACCAGCGGCACCGACACGCTGAGCCTGAAGACGCGGGCCGTTCGGGACGGTGACCACTATGTGATCAACGGCCAGAAGATCTGGACCAGCCGCGCCGAATATTCCGACCTCATGCTCCTTCTCGCCCGAACCACACCGCGCGAGGAAGCCGCGAGCAAGACCGAGGGACTTTCGATCTTCCTCGTCGACATGCAGGCGGCGTTGCAAAGCGGCATGACGGTCAAGCCGATCCGCACGATGATGAACCATTCGTCCTGCGAAGTGTTCTTCGACGATCTTCGCATCCCCGCCAGCGCCTTGGTCGGTGAGGAGGGCAAGGGCTTTCGCTACATCCTGTCCGGCATGAACGCCGAACGCATCCTGATCGCCGCCGAATGCATCGGCGACGCCAAGTGGTTCATCGAGAAGGCCACCGGATACGCCAAGGACCGCAGCGTTTTCGCCCGGCCTATCGGCCAGAACCAGGGCGTGCAGTTCCCGATCGCGCGGGCCTATGCCCAGATGCGCGCGGCCGAGCTGATGGTGCATCACGCGGCGCGGGTTTACGATGAAGGCGGGAACCCCGGCGAGGAAGCCAACATGGCCAAGTTGCTCGCTTCCGAGGCCAGCTGGGCGGCGGCCGACATGTGCGTGCAGACCTTTGGCGGCTTCGGTTTCGCCGAGGAATACGACGTCGAACGCAAATTCCGCGAGGCGCGGCTTTATACCGTGGCGCCGATTTCAACCAACCTGATCCTCTCCTATCTCGCCGAGCATGTGCTCGGTCTGCCGCGATCCTACTGAAAACGAGGTAGACCGCGGGCATTTGTGCGCAATGCGGCGCATTGTTCTTGCAGCGGCGGGCCAAGTATGATTCTGTGAATTTGACGGAACGGGGACATTTCGCATCATGCGCAAGGCGGGATCAGAAAGCAGGCTGAAGCGGGTGGTGGCGCTGGGTGCGTTGCTGCTGCTGGCTGGCTTTGCCGTCGCCGGGCCGACCGGGCTGCTGGCGTGGAGCGAAAATGCGGCTGCGCTCGATCAGCGTGAAGCGGAGATCGCCAAGCTTTCAGCGAAGCGCGATGCCCTGCGTAACCGCGTGATGCTGCTCGACCCCGAAGCAGCCGATCCCGATCTTGCCAGCGAACTCGTGCGCGACCAGCTCGGCGTGATGCGCGAGGACGAGGTCGTGATTACACTCGAAGACGAGTGATCTGACCGAAAATTTCACGTTCTGCTGATTTCGTATGCGTGCGCGCATTCCGCTACGGCTTGGCGTTGCGCGTCTGCTGTCCCCATGACTATAGACGATGATCATGCGCTTCTCCTCCCCATGAGCGCGCCAGTGAGAGGGATACTTAACTTGGCCAAACAGCCCGCAAAGAAATCCGCGCATGCGGACGACAGCGATTTCATTCTCCATTCCCTGCAAGAGGCGTTCGAGGCGAAGAAGCGCTACGCCGCGAGCGATGCGGAGATGCTCGAATTCTACCGCCAGATGCTGCTGATCCGCCGCTTCGAGGAAAAGGCGGGGCAGCTTTACGGCCTCGGCCTGATTGGCGGCTTCTGCCACCTCTATATCGGGCAGGAAGCGGTTGCGATCGGCCTTCAAAGCGCGCTCGACAATGATCGTGACAGCGTCATCACTGGCTACCGCGATCATGGCCATATGCTCGCCTACGGAATCGACCCCAAGGTCATCATGGCCGAGCTGACCGGCCGTGAGGCTGGCATTTCGAAGGGCAAGGGCGGGTCGATGCACATGTTCTCGACCGAGCATAAGTTCTACGGCGGCCACGGCATCGTTGGTGCGCAGGTGGCGCTGGGCGGGGGCCTCGCGCTGGCGCACCAGTACAATGAAGACGGCGGGCTGTGCCTCGCCTATTTCGGCGACGGCGCGGCCAACCAGGGCCAGGTGTATGAAACCTTCAACATGGCGGCCTTGTGGAACCTCCCCATCGTCTTCGTGGTCGAGGACAACCAGTACGCGATGGGCACCGCTTCCAAGCGCTCGTCTGCAGAAACGCGCTTCTACCGCCGCGGCACCGCCTTCCGCATTCCGGGCATGGAGGTGAACGGCATGGACGTGCTCGAAGTGCGCGCCGCGGCCGAAGTCGCCTTTGCACATGTTCGTGCCGGCAAGGGGCCGGTGCTGATGGAGTGCAACACCTATCGCTATCGCGGGCATTCCATGTCCGACCCTGCCAAGTACCGCACCCGCGAGGAAGTGCAGGAACAGCGCGATCATCATGACCCTATTGAAGGGCTGAAGAAGACCCTGCTCGAAGCGGGTAAGACCGAGGACGAGCTGAAAGCCATCGACAAGGCGATCCGCGCCGAAGTGGCCTCAGCTGCCGACTTTGCCGAGACCTCGCCCGAGCCGGGCGCAGGCGAACTCTACACCGACGTTCTGGTGGAGGCGTATTGAGCCATGGGTATTGAACTGAAGATGCCGGCCCTTTCGCCGACGATGGAGCAGGGCACGCTGGCCAAGTGGCTCAAGCAGGAAGGCGACCGGATCGAGCCGGGCGATATCATCGCCGAGATCGAAACCGACAAGGCGACGATGGAGTTCGAAGCCATCGACGAAGGCATTCTGGAGAAGATCCTCGTGCCCGCCGGAACCGAGGATGTTGCAGTCGGTGCGGTGATCGCGCTGATCACCGGGGAAGGGGAGGAGGCTGCGCCTGCTGCCGCTCCTGCGGCGGAACCTGCACCTGAGCCCAAGCAAGCGCCTGCGCCTGCGCCTGCACCGAAGGCAGAAGCGCCCATCCGTGCGGCGTCGGCCGCCGATCCTGCCATTCCCGCCGGAACCAACCTCGTCAGCACCACGGTGCGCGAGGCGCTACGCGATGCGATGGCCGAGGAAATGCGCCGTGACGGCCGCGTGTTCGTGATGGGCGAGGAAGTCGCCGAATATCAGGGCGCCTATAAGGTCACGCAGGGCCTTCTCGCCGAATTCGGGCCCAAGCGCGTCATCGACACGCCAATCACCGAGTATGGCTTTGCCGGCATCGGCACTGGCGCGGCGATGGGGGGCTTGCGCCCGATTGTCGAGTTCATGACCTTCAACTTCGCGATGCAGGCGATCGACCACATCATCAACTCGGCGGCCAAGACCAATTACATGTCCGGCGGCCAGATGCGTTGTCCGATCGTGTTCCGCGGCCCCAACGGTGCGGCCTCACGCGTTGGTGCGCAGCACTCGCAGAACTACGGTCCGTGGTATGCCAGCGTCCCCGGTCTGATCGTGATCGCGCCCTATGATGCGGCCGATGCCAAGGGGCTGATGAAGGCCGCGATCCGTTCCGAAGACCCGGTCGTGTTCCTCGAGAACGAGCTCGTCTATGGCCGCAGCTTCGATGTTCCTGCCGTTGATGATTACGTCTTGCCCATCGGCAAGGCGCGGATCGTGCGCGAGGGCAAGGACGTCACCATCGTCACCTACTCGATTGGCGTGGGCCTCTCGCTCGATGCCGCGGCGAAGCTTGCCGAGGAAGGGATCGACGCCGAGGTCATCGACCTGCGCACTCTGCGCCCGCTCGACAAGCAGACCGTGCTTGAAAGCCTTGCCAAGACCAACCGGCTGATCGTGGCGGAGGAAGGCTGGCCGACCTGCTCGATCGCCAGCGAGATCATCAGCATCTGCATGGAGGAGGGCTTCGACCACCTCGATGCGCCGGTGCTGCGGGTGTGCAACGAGGATGTGCCGCTGCCATACGCCGCCAACCTCGAAAAGCTCGCGCTGATCGATGCTGCCCGCATTGCCGAGGCTGCACGCAAGGTGTGCTACAAGTAATCCCGGACGGCGTGCGCCGCCCGGCCTGGTTCAGGTCGGGCGCGCCGCCGAATAGGTGCTGCAACGCGCTTCCGGGCCGCCCGGATAGAGCTGCGTAAGGTCACGATTGTCGCGGACATTGTAAGCTGCGGTATAGACGATCTGCTGTCCGTCAAACAGCTCGAGCGGCAGGGGTGAGTCGTAGTCATAGGCGACTTCGACGAAGATCACTGCCGTGCCTTGCGATGCGGTGATGTAGCGCCCGGGCACGCCCATGCCGGGGAAGCCCGTGCCGGTCGCGCCATTGCCCTGAACGCCGTAGCTCGAATTGAACACCTTCGCCCCGCGGCAGCGCTGCCACGCGATCCATTGCCCGCCCTGAGCGTTGCGCTGCAGGCTGGAAATGATCACGCGGCCCTGAGCGAAGAAGTTCATGTCTTCGCCAAGCTTCTCGACGCCGATCAACGTTTCGGCGATGTCGCGTTCGAACACCTTGCGCGCGGTCAGCACGTCCTGTTCGCCCACGCGTGAGGCGTTATCGGCAGCCTGCATGGCGATCTGGCTGACCTGCAGGTGGGTGATGACCATCATCGCCGTGTCTGTGCCCAACATGCCCATGCTGAGCACGAGCGGAGCGGCGAAGGCAAATTCGACCATCGCCAGGCCGGATACATCGGCGGACAGTTGGTTGACGAAACGACGGGCCTTACCCCTGAGCGAATCCCGTGTGGTGGTGGTCATGGGCAATCTCTCTCGGTGGTGATGCGGTCATTCTGCTCGTCGAAGGGCTGGTTGCGCAGCACAGTCGACGCTTCGATGGTGATGTTCTGCGAAAGGCCGGCCAGCCCGTACATCGGGAACAGGCGGGGATAGCTCACGCGTGCAGTGTAGATCACCGCGTCGCGTGCGCCGCCGATGCCGTCCCTGCCGCGATCCGCGTCCCAGCGGCTATTGTCGTTGGTGTCGACATAGCGTTCGTTTTTCGAACCTTCGCAGACGCCGTTGCCGGTGTTGCCAGTGGGGTCATCGCCGAGAATTTCTTCGGGTTGATCGATGTCGGAAAAGTCGAAGTGCGACAACTTCTCGACCGTGACCGTTGCACTGTTGGGCATCACGGTCGCAACCTGAGCACGGACGCGGGAATCAAGGTTCGCTTCCCGGCTCGTCGCATTCTCCAGAGTGAGATCGCGCCCGGCCTTCTGCATCGCGCCATGCAGAACCGACGCGGTGTATTGCGTGTGCGCGATGTCGAACAGACCCATGATCATAAGGATCAGGACCGGGCCGACAAAGGCGAACTCGATCAGGGTGGCGCCGCTGCTGTCGGCGGCAAGCCGCCGAAGCAGGGCACGGGATTGTGCGAGACGCCGGATCATGACGTGAGCCTCAGTGCAGCGATCTTCTGCGCGATTTCCTGGAAGCGCGCATTGAGCGTGGCGTTGTCGCTCGCCTGGAAGGCACGTCCGGGCGAAGCGCAGTCGATCAGGTTCTGCGTCAGCGCGGTTCCGAAGGCGACCACCCAGACGGTGATGTTTTCCTGCTGCGCAGCGCGGCAGATCGCCTGGAGGCGAGCGCCGCGGCGGGTGGCTTCACGTCCGCCATCGCCGTTGCCCGTGACGCGGCGATCCCACCATTCGACACCCTGGGTCGAATAGTTCTCTTCGTTGGTGACCAGCATACCGTCGGTCATGAAGACGATGTGGCGCGAGATCGAGTCGCCGTTCGGTGCCGTGGCATTCTCCGCAGCGAAGATGCCGCGCGGCGACAGGAAGCGCGCGCCCCACAGCATCCCGATGTCGTGGTAGGTGTTGCCGCTGGCCGCGAGGCTGTTGACGTAGGTCTGCAGATCAGTCCGGCTGATTTCGACCAGCTTGCGAGCTGCACGCGGGCATGTGCCACCGGGGCGGCTCTGAGAGATCGATTGTCCGGCTGCAAGCCGCTCGGCATCGGTAACCGGGTTGGTCGTCCGGTTGTTGCTGCCATCGCGCCGCTCCCAGACCGCGTTGGTGAGCATCGGCTTCCACCGTTGCGCATCGTTCTGGGGAACGAGGTTGATGTTGAGATCATGGGCCGCAGTCGGGATCGGCGAATAATTGCCGGTCGTGTCCATCCACACCGGTTCTTCAACGCAGCCGTTCCACGTCTGGTTGGCCATTGCTCCGGCTGCGCCAGTCGGAAGGTTCATCGAGCCGGTGGGATAGAGGCTCGAAAGGCTCACGGTTTCCCAGCCCGGAGGGCTACCGGCGGGGTTGGTGACTCCGCAAGGATCCGCCGCGCCGGTGGTGATCCGGCAATAAATGAAGTCGCGGAACTGCGGGTTCACATCGGCGGCGGTGGCAGGGCGCGTCTTGCGCACACGGCCACGGCATCCGGCCCGGTTGTTCGAATCCCCGCCAGTCCATTGGCCGTTGACGTACTCAGTCGGGGCAAAGACCTGCCATGTTTGTGCCACACCGCTGACAGTGACGGTACGGGTGCCCGGAAGGGAATTGAGGCAGAAATTGCGCGCCGTGTTGCCGGTCGAGCCATCCGTGCGGAAGCGATAATGATCGGGGTTGGTCGAATTGAAGTTCGATGTCGAACGCGGCAGCCATTCGGTCTGGTCCGAAAGCACGATCGTATCGCCGATCTGGTCGACGTCAGGATTGGCCGCGTTCGGGAAAATGGGCGGATTGTAGCGTGCCACGCGCGATTGATAGGTATGGCTGTTCGCCATGTATTCGCGCGGGATCGAGAAGCCGACATTGACCTGCTGCGAGTAGGGCACAAAGCCATAACGCACCTGCGCACTTGCGGAGGTCGCCGCTTCCACAGTGTCGTAGAAATTCATCACCGCACTGCGTAGCGCGACGATCTTGGAGCCCGCGCCCGAGTTGCAGGTCGAGTTGTTCGGGCAATCCGCCATCGATCCGGTCACGTCGAGCACGAACATGATGTCCGAGTTCGAGATGTTGATTTCCGCGCTGCACGATACCGACAGGTTGAACTGATCGTAGCCGAAGGCACCCATGATGGTGGTGTCCAGCGTGCCGCTGGCCGTGCCGAGCACCACGCCATTGCCGTCGGTGGTGTAATTGCGCACGCGGCTATCCATGCCGAACATGCCGTCGTTGAAGTTCTGGTCGAAGAAGTTGAGACCGATCTGGCGATGCGCCGTCGTAAAGGTATCATCGGTCATTGCGCGGCGCGCGGCCAATGCCCCGGCATCGCACGCGGCCTGCATGCGCGCTGCGGTCATGTAATAGCGACTGGCATCAACGCCGCCGCCCACCATTGCCATCAGCGGAACCATTGCCGCCGCTGAAATTGCGAGCGTATTGGCGGTCTTGTCGCGCAGCAACTTGCGCATGAACGACATGGTGGCCTGCTTTTCTCGCGCCATCGGTTTGGTGCCCTTCCCCTGACGTCCGCGCAAAAATGGCGCAGACATTCCAGATGCATCTTCCGCCCTTAATCCGGTCTGGTAAGCGGTTTGCGAAGGAGTGTGGTTAGCGAAGTCCTAACGACGTTCTGGGGACTATGCCTTGTGGCCTGCGTACCGGGCCGGGACAGTTTGCTTGCCAAGTGTGCAATTGCTTGGGTAGGCGACGGGCCGTGAGCCCTGATCCCGCCGATCCCCTGCCGCCCGAAGCCGAAATCGCGCTGGCCTGGACCCCGCCAAAAGTTCGCGGGCCGTTAAGCATAGCTCTTCAGTTTGATCGCAGGCTGGCGCGGATCGTGGCGCGTACGACCGAGCCGATGCTGGGCCAGATGCGCCTCGCATGGTGGCGCGAGGCGCTGGGCAAGCCTGCGGCGGAGCGGCCGCGCGGCGATGCGGTGCTCGATGCCATCGGTCAATCCTGGCAGGGCAGGGAGGCCGCCTTGGCAGCAATGGTTGATGGCTGGGAGGTTCTGGTTACCGCCGAAACCATCGGTTCGGGTGAGGCAGCGGCGTTCGGAATGGGGCGGGGTGCTTTCTTCGCGGCCTTGTCCCCCGATCCGCTCCCTGAAGGCATGACCGCACGGCTTGCGGCGGCGGGCAAGAGGTGGGCGCTTGCCGATGCTGCCGCTTCCGTTTCTGCCCCGGCTGAGCGCAGCGTGATGGTCGCGGAAGGTCTTGCAGGTTCCGAGTCGCGCGGGCGGTTTCCACGTGCGCTGCGCGGTCTTGCCGTGCTCGATGCGCTGGCCCTGCGTGCCCTGAGGCAGGGTGGCCGTCCGATGATGGAAGGCAGGGGCGCACCGCTTGCCGCATTCAGGGGCGCTATCTTTCGCGCGTGATTACGTATAGTTACGTGATCGATATAGCGAAAGGGGGGCAGACCCTTGCGACAGGCGGTTTTGGGAGTGATGGGCGGGCTCGTCCTTGCCGGGGTTGGCGTGTTCTGGTGGCAGGGCAGGGCAGCCATAGAAGAAGGCGCCCCTCCGCCAGCGCCGATCGCGCCGTCGCCCGATCCGGACAAGCTGCCGCTCGCCGATCCCGGTGCCTTGCAGGGCCCCGCGCCGCCCGAGTTGAGCGAGCTCAGCCGCGAGGAGCAGCGCTTTTTCCGCTATGATCGCAATCGTGACCGGCTGATCACCCGCAACGAAATGCTCGCCAGCCGCACCGACGGGTTCCGCGCGCTCGACAAGGACGGCAACAATCTGCTGACCTTCGAGGAATGGGCGGTGACCACGGTCGACCGTTTCGAAGGCGCGGACCGTGATGGCGACGCACGGCTCACCCCGCGCGAATTCGCCGCGACCGCGCCGAAACCGGTCGCGAAGAAGCCCGCCTGCAAATGCTGAACCCCTAAGCGGGCACAGCCTCGCGACTTTCGCTGATCCACTCCGCAAGATCGGCCTTGGCGCGCGAGGTATAGGCCTCCTTGCGCACTTTCTTGCCGACCTCGTGGAGCGGCGGGAACAGGCCGAAATTGACGTTCATGGGCTGGAAGGTCTCGGCCTCGGCATCGCCGGTGATGTGGCTGAGCAGCGCGCCCATCGCGGTGGTGGCGGGCAAAGAATGCCAGTCGCGCCCGCCCAATTCGGCCGCGGTCATCATCCCGGCGACCAGCCCGATGGCGGCACTCTCCACATAGCCCTCGCACCCCGTCACCTGACCGGCAAAGCGGATATGCGGCGCCGCGCGCAGGCGCAGCTGGCGGTCGAGCACCTCGGGCGAGTTCAGGAATGTGTTGCGGTGCAACCCACCAAGCCGCGCGAATTCGGCGTTCTCAAGGCCGGGGATGGTGCGGAACAGTTCGATCTGCGCGGCATATTTCAGCTTCGTCTGGAACCCGACCATGTTCCACAGCGTGCCGAGCTTGTTGTCCTGGCGTAGCTGCACCACGGCATAGGGCCAGCGGCCCTGCGGAAATTCGGGGGAGGTATCGAAGGGGTTGTCGAGCCCCACGCCCTTCATCGGGCCATAACGCAGCGTTTCGACCCCGCGTTCAGCCATCACCTCGATCGGCATGCAGCCATCGAAATAGGGCGTGTCTATCTCCCACTGCTTGAACTCGGTCTTCTCGCCTTCGATCAACCCGCGGTGGAAGGCGAGGTATTGTTCCTTGTCCATCGGGCAGTTGATATAATCGCCGCCTTCGTTCGAGGCTTCAGTGCGCTTGTTCCAGCGCGACTGGATCCAGCACTTCGACATGTCGATGGATTCGTGATGGATGATCGGCGCGATGGCATCGAAGAAGGCGAGCCGCTCGGCGCCGGTGGCGCGCACGATGCTGCCTGCCAGTGCCTCGGCCGTCAGGGGTCCGGTGGCAACGATGGTGAGGCCTGCGTCGGGCAGGGCATCGATCCGTTCGCGCACGATGGTGATATTGGGATGCTGGCTGAGCGCCTTCTCCACCTCGGCCGAGAACACGTCGCGGTCGACCGCCATCGCGCTGCCTGCCGGGACCCGTGCGACTTCGCCTGCACGCATGATCAGGCTGTCCAGCATCCGCATTTCGTGATGCAGCAGGCCGACTGCGTTCTTGGTGTCATCGTCCGAACGGAAGGAATTGGAGCAGACCATTTCGGCAAGGCCATCGGTCTGGTGTGCCGGTGTCATCTCGCCGCTGCCGCGCATTTCCGACAGGCGCACCTTCACCCCGCGCTGGGCGAGCTGCCACGCCGCCTCGCTCCCGGCGAGTCCGCCGCCAATGATGTGCACATCGTGATTTGTCGGGTTTGCGGTCATGGCGGGGCAGGTAATTGCGTGTTAGCCCCCCTGCAAGCCCCAAGGGGCGGAAGACGGGAAGGACAGGAATGGCGAAGCAGGCGCTGATCGAACAAAGACCGTGGCTGCTGGCGAGTATTTCGGCAGCGGTCGCCTATTATTTCCTGCGCGACAATCCGGTCGGGGAGGGCATCTGGGGCCTCGCCCTGAAGGGGGCGAGCGTCGGGCTGCTGGCGCTTTACGTGCTGCGCCGCCTGCCGAAGGGCGGCCATCAGACCGATGGCTTGCTGCTGGTGACCGCGTTGGCGCTGGCTTCGGCAGGCGATGTCGCGATCGAGCTCGATTTCCTGACCGGCGGCGCCTTCTTCGCGGCGGCGCATATTGTTGCTGTGGTGCTGTATCTCACGAACAGGCACCCACGTCCCTCGCCGACGCAGAAGCTGATCGGCGCCGCGCTGCTGATCGGCACGCCCTTGGTGAGCTACCTGCTGAGTGGCAGTATAGAGACCACAATCTATTCCGCGTTTCTCGGCGCGATGGCTTCGGCGGCATGGATGAGCCACTACCCCCGCTACCGCGTGGGCACCGGTGCGGTGCTGTTTGTGGTGAGCGACTGGCTGATCTTCTCGCGCATGGGCAGCGTTGATCTGGGCGTGGTGCCCGATCTGCTGATCTGGCCGCTCTACTACGCCGGTCAGGTGATGATCGCGACCGGGATCGTCCAATGCTTGCGAGGCGAACAGCCCGTCAGGTGACGGGCGGTTCGCCTGCTTCTTCCGCAGCTTCTCCTGCTTCGGCCGCGTCGTCGATCAGCGCCGCACCGACGATGTGTTCGCCCTTGGCGACATCGAAGATGCGGATGCCCGAGGACCCGCGCCCGGAGATCGAGAAGCCCTTGAGGCTCTCGAAACCGCCCTCGATCAGGTGGCGGAAATCAATGCCGAGGCGGATCAGCTTGGCCTGATCGGTCACCAGCATCAGCTGCGAGCCATGCTTGACCGGGAAGCTGGCGACCACCGGCCCGTTACGCTCGGGATTGCTGTCCGGCGTGCCGATATTGGTGATCCCCTGACCACCGCGCGAGGTCGTGCGGTATTCATAGGCCGAGGAGATCTTGCCATACCCATTGGCGGTGATGGTGAGGATGAACTCCTCGCCCTCGGCCATCGCGGCCAAATGGTCAGCCGGGAGGGTGGGGGCCGTTTCGTTGTTCTTCCAGGTGGCTGCGCGAAGGTATGCCTCGCGGGTCTCCATGTCAGCGGTAAGCGGATCGAGCACCGCCATGCTGACGACCTTGCCGCCCTTCTTGAGGCTCATGCCGCGTACGCCGATGCCGGTGCGGCTCTTGGTCTCGCGCGCATCGGTCGCGGCAAAGCGGATCGCTTTACCCGAATCGCTGGCTAGGAAGATTTGCTGCTCTTCGGTGAGCAGCTGCACACCGATCAACCGGTCGCCCGAACCCTCGACGAAGCCCATCGCATATTTGCCCGCCGTGGGAATGTTCGCGAAGGCATCCATCGAATTGCGCCGCACCATGCCCTGTTCGGTTGCGAACACGATGTTGAGGTTGTCCCAGCTCGCCTCGTCCTCGGGCAAAGGAAGAACGTTGGTGACGCGCTCGTCGTCGCCCAGTGGGAGAAGGTTGACCATCGGGCGGCCCTTGGTCTGCGGGCCACCTTCGGGAAGCTTCCACACCTTCATGCGGTAGACGCGGCCGGTGTTGGTGAAGAACAACACCGGATTGTGCGTCGACGTGACGAACAATTCGACAACTGCGTCCTCGTCCTTGGTCGCCATGCCCGAACGGCCCTTGCCGCCGCGGCCCTGTGCACGGAAGGTGTCGAGCGGCGTGCGTTTGATGTAACCGCCGTGGGTGACGGTTACGACCATCTCCTCGCGCTCGATCAGGTCTTCGTCCTCCAGACCGTCCCAAGCCGGCGCGATTTCGGAGAGGCGCGGCGTGGCGTAGGTGGCGCGGATTTCCTCAAGCTCGGCGCGCATCACGCCGTAGAGCTTCACCCGGTCGCCGAGGATCGAGAGGAATTCCTCGATCGCCGCTGCCAGACCCTTCAATTCGCCGCCGATCTCGTCACGGCCAAGCGCGGTCAGGCGGTGGAGGCGAAGTTCGAGGATCGCCTTCACCTGACGTTCGGACAGGCGGTAGGTGCCGCTTGTCTGATCGGCGCTTGGCTCGATCGCTTCGACCAGCTCGATATACTGCGCGATGTCACCGATCGGCCATTCCTTGGACATCAATCGCGCGCGCGCTTCGGCGGGGTTGGGCGCAGAACGGATCATCGCCACAACTTCGTCGAGGTTGGAAACCGCAACCACCAGGCCGAGCAAGATGTGCGCCCGCTCGCGCGCCTTGGAGAGTTCGAACTTGGTGCGACGGGTGATCACCTCTTCGCGGAAGGTGATGAACGCCGCGATGAAGTCCCGCAGGCGCAGCGTTTCCGGACGGCCGCCGCGGATCGCCAGCATGTTGGCGGGGAACGAAGACTGCGCAGGGGTGTGCCGCCAGATCTGGTTGAGCACGACCTCGGCGGTGGCATCGCGCTTGAGGTCGACGACCACGCGCACGCCTTCGCGCGAGCTTTCGTCACGGATGTCGGAGATACCCTCGATCCGCTTTTCCTTCGCGGCTTCGGCAATCTTCTCGACGAGGTTGGACTTGCCGACCTGATAGGGGATCGAGGTGAAGACGATGCTTTCGCGGCCTTCGCTCTTGGCACCGCGGGTGCTCTCGATCTCGTGGCGGCAGCGCATCAGGATCGATCCGCGCCCGGTGGTATAGGCCTGCCGCGCGCCGTGCGTGCCGAGGATCAGCGGGGCGGTCGGGAAGTCCGGGCCCGGGATGTATTCGATCAGCTCTTCCGATGTGATCGCCGGATTATCCATATAGGCAAAGCAGGCATCGATCACTTCGCCGAGGTTGTGCGGCGGCACGTTGGTCGCCATCCCCACCGCGATCCCGCCCGCGCCGTTGACCAGCAGGTTGGGGAAGCGCGCCGGCAGCACCGTCGGCTCCTTGCGGCTGCCATCATAGTTTTCGGTGAAGTCGACCGTGTCCTTGTCGAGATCGTCGAGCAGGCTGTTCGCCACGCGCGCCAGCCGTGCCTCGGTGTAACGCATCGAGGCCGGCGGATCAGGGTCCATCGAGCCGAAGTTGCCCTGACCATCGATCAGCGGCACGCGCATCGACCAAGGCTGCGTCATGCGGGCGAGTGCGTCGTAGATCGCGCTATCGCCGTGCGGGTGATAGTTGCCCATCACGTCGCCGACGATCTTGGCGCTCTTGCGATAGGGCTTGCCCGCGACGAAGCCGCCTTCCTGGCTGGCGAACAGAATACGGCGGTGAACGGGCTTCAGCCCGTCGCGCACATCAGGCAGAGCGCGGCTGACGATCACGCTCATCGCGTAGTCGAGATAGCTCGACTTCATTTCATCGACGATGTCGATGCGTTCAAAACCGCCCATCGGGGATGCGGCGGGAGAATCGAGAATGTCGCTGTCGTCGCTCAAGGTCTGGGCCGTTTCTGTTTGTGTTCTGGTGCCGCTGCTGCGGGCCGGGCCATATCGTGGCCGGCGGTATCCTTCCATTTAGGCACATGACGGCGCTTTCGCCACCTTAACGCGCGAACACAGCGCGAACGGCGTGCATTTTTCCACACTTGCAAGCGCGTGCACGACCGGAAAGGCGAAAAGGCATTCAAAGCCCGTTCAGCACGCCACGCCTAGCGGGAATTGCAAATGCCGTGCGAGCCGTTCAAAGGCTTGGGCGGAATTAGGGCAGCGCGCGTGCCGATTGGGACGCTCGTGGTGCTCAACTTGTGGAGGATGCAGTGACCAATATGACTTCGCCCCGTCGTCCGGCCGGACTCGCGCGCCAGTTTGCGTTGGCAGTAGCGCTCGCCAGCGGCACCGCGGTGCTTGCGGTTCCGGGCTTCACCGGCGCAGCTTACGCCCAGAAGAAGAAAAAGAAGGACGAACAGCAGGAGGCAGCGCCTTCCTATTCGGAAGCTTTCGTCAAAGCCTATCAGCCTCTCGACGCTTCCCTGAAGGCACCGGGTGCCGATGTGGCCGCGCTCAAGCCGCAGCTGCTTGCGCTCGTTCCTCTTGCCGTTTCTCCAGACGAGCGTCTGGCGCTGGGCGGCATGATCTTCAATTCCGGCATTACCGGCAAGGATCTCCCGCTCCAGTTCCAGGGTGTCGAGATGATGCTGGCGAGCGGGAAGGTGAAGCCCGAGGAAGCTGGCAAGTTCAATGTCGTGGCCTTCCAGATCGCCAATTCGCTGAGCCAGTTCGACAAGGCGCGCACCTATCTTCAGGCCGCGATCGATCTCAATTATTCCGGGCCGAACATGACGGTTTCGGACCTACAGATGAACATGGCCGAAATCTTCTTCTCCGAAGATCGCCATGTCGAAGGCCTCAAATATCTGAGTGATGCCATCGAAGCCCGCAAGGCGCAGGGGCAGCCGGTCGATGCCAAGTGGTACAAGCGCGGCGTCGCCGTTGCCTACACCAATGAGGTCGTGCCGCAGGTCTATGATTTCGTGGAAGATTGGGTCGCGGATTATCCGACGCCCGAAAACTGGCGCGACGCGGTCAACCTGACCCGCAACCTCAACGACTATGACGGCCCGGTGCTGCTCGATCTGCTGCGCCTCGGCAAGAAGGTCGGCACGCTGAAGGATAAGAACGATTACGTCTTCTACATCGAGGCAGCCGACACGCGCCGCCTGCCGATGGAGGTGAAGACGGTTATCGAGGAAGCCAATGCGACGGGCGTGATTCCGTCGAAGAGCGACACCTGGGTTGAAGAACAGCTCAAGGTGGCGAGCGGATTGATTTCCGAAGACCGCGCGGCTCTACCTTCGCTCGAGCGCGACGCCAGCGCACCGGCTGCAAAGCTGCGGACGGTCATCGCAGCGGGGGACACGTTCCTCAGCTATGGTGAATATGCCAAGGCAGCGGGCTTCTACGAGCGCAGCCTCTCGATGCCGGAAGTCGATCGCAATCTGGCCCTGACGCGACTCGGTATCGCCCAGATCGGTGCTGGCAATATCGATGCCGCGCGGGCGACGCTTGCACAGGTTGAGGGGCCACGCGCCCCGATTGCAATGCTGTGGAGCGCCTATGCCCGCCAGCAGGCAGGTGCTGCGACAGGCGCTGCCACCGGTAGCTAACCGCGTTACAGCAGCTTTGGCTTTGAGGGAGCGCCGGGCGGGTCACCGCACCGGCGCTCTTTTTTGTCAGGGTCGATGCTGGATTTGCAACCGGCACTGCGCTTGCGGCGGCGGCTCTCCGCGCCTAAATGGCCCCTATGAACGACCTCGCCAGCACGCCGCAGCCCCAATCAACCCCGGAGAGGCCCGCCCGCCAGCGCAAGCCTGACTGGATCCGCGTGCGCGCGCCGGTTAGCGAAGGCTATAACGAGACGCGCAAGCTGATGCGCGAGCTCAACCTTCACACCGTGTGTGAGGAAGCCGCCTGCCCGAACATTGGCGAGTGCTGGACCAAGAAGCACGCGACGGTGATGATCCTCGGCGATGTCTGCACGCGCGCCTGTGCCTTCTGCAACGTCAAGACCGGTATGCCCAAGGCAGTCGATCCCTTCGAGCCCGAGAACACCGCTATCGCGGCGGCCAAGATGGGGCTGGAGCATATCGTCATCACCAGCGTCGATCGTGATGATCTGCCGGACGGCGGGGCGATGCAGTTCGTGAAGGTGATCGAAGCGCTTCGCCGCAACACGCCGAACACCACCATCGAAATCCTCACCCCCGACTTCCGCGGCAAAATGCGCCGCGCGGTGGAGATGATCTGCGAGGCCGGGCCGGACGTATATAATCACAACCTTGAAACCGTCCCGCGGTTGTACCCCACGATCCGTCCGGGTGCGCGCTACTATGCCTCGCTGCGCCTGCTGGAAGAGGTGAAGGCGCATAATCCGATGATCTTCACCAAGTCGGGGATCATGCTGGGACTCGGCGAACAGCGGCTCGAAGTCCATCAGGTGATGGACGACATGCGCTCCGCCGAAGTCGATTTCATCACCATGGGGCAATACCTTCAGCCGACGCCGAAGCATGCGACGGTCGAGGAATTCGTGACGCCCAAGGCCTTCGCCGCCTATGGCGCGATTGCCCGGGCCAAGGGTTTCCTGCAGGTCGCCTCAAGCCCGCTGACCCGTTCCAGCTATCATGCCGGGGATGACTTTGCGAAGATGCGCGCTGCACGGGAAGAAAAGCTCGCCCGAGAGCAGGCACGCGCCGGAGCAAAGACTGGCGCCTGATGCCCGGCATTCGCGAAACCCGCCGCCTGCCTTACAGCGCCGAGCAGATGTTCGATCTGGTCGCGGACGTTGGCCGTTATGGCGAGTTCCTGCCATGGGTGATCGCGACCCGCGTGCGATCGAACACCGAGACCGAGATGGTCGCGGATATGGTGGTGGGTTTCAAGGCGATCCGCGAAAGCTTTACCTCGCGCGTGACCAAGCAGCGCGCCCGCGAAATCGCCGTGCACTATGTCGACGGGCCGCTGTCCGATCTCGACAATGTCTGGACGTTCCGCGTGGTCGATGACCATACTTGCGAGATCGACTTCCTCGTGGAATTTACTTTCAAGAACAGGCTGTTCGAAAAGATCGCCGGCCAGTATTTCGACAAGGCGTTCCGCAAGATGGTGGAGGCGTTCGAAACGCGCGCGGCGCAGCTTTACGGGACCAGCAGTTCGAGCGCGCAGAGCGTCGCCTGACGGCGAATTTCCGCGCGGCCGCCCGGACCTTCGCCGCCATCAAAGAACCTGAGTTCCCCCTCGGGGTCGCCGACTTCGTTACGGACCACGCGTGCAAATACCACCGTGCCGACCGGCTTCTGCGGGCTACCACCGCCGGGGCCTGCCACGCCGCTGATCGCCACAGCGACATCGGCCCGCGACCTGTCGAGCGCGCCCTTGGCCATCGCCCAGGCGCAGGCGATCGACACCGCGCCGAAGGTCTCGATGATATCGCGCGAAACGCCCAGCATCTCCATCTTGGCTTCGTTCGAATAGGTCACGTAACCACGATCGAGCACCGCAGAGGAGCCTGCAATCTCCGTAATCGCCGCCGCCACAAGTCCCCCGGTGCAGCTTTCGGCAAGCACGACCTTGCGTCCCAGCGCGGCGTTCTCGGCAACGACACGGGCAGCAAGGGTGGCGATTTCTTCGGGGAGCAGGGACTGGGGCATCAATGGATTACTTCTGCTTGCCAGTCTGCGGAGCCGGACAGACCGGCGGTTCCTTGATTTCGGCAATCTCGACGAGGAAGGCGACCAGAGCGCCGACATTCTCGGCAGGCAGAGGGCTGACGAGTTCGAGCCCGCGCTCGATCTTCCCGCAGCTATCGCCCTTGATCTCCTCGGCGATCATTTGGCCGACCAGCGCATCAACGAAAGGCCGCAGGGCGTCTTCCGGCATTGCCGCGATCATCGCTTGCATGTCCATGCCCGAACCGTCCTCGCTGGCGCCCGGCTTGTCCATGAAGGTCTTGAGGACGCGGAAGGCCCCGGGCCATGCCTTGTCCTGCCCGTCGCGGAATGGCGCGATAAATGTCTGGCCATCAGTCGCCATGAAACCGTTTCGTGTCAGGCGGTTGGCGCAGGCCGTTCGCGTGGCGTCGAAGGCGATCGGCATGGCGTAGACCACGGCATCCGACAGATCGGCTGCGGCGACGCAGGCCTGTTGCTGGGCCTGCGCGGTCTGCGCTGTGGCAAGTGCGGCGAGTGCAACAAGGGGAGCAATCATCCGGTTCGTCATGAGGACAGTCCTTTCGGGGCAAGCGAGACAAGAACGATGGCCTGCGCGGCAATGCCTTCGCCGCGGCCGGTGAAGCCGAGTTTTTCGGTCGTGGTCGCCTTGATGCTGACCGCGCCCTCATCAAGACCCATCAACCGCGCGACTTCTGCGCGCATGGCAGGACGGTGCGGGCCGATCTTGGGTGCTTCGCAGATCAGGGTGAGATCGACATTGGCGATGGCGTAACCCGCCGCTCGGGCAAGCCCGACTGCGTGTTCGAGAAACCGCCCGGAGCGCGCACCGCGCCATTGCGGGTCGCTGGGCGGGAAATGCGTGCCGATATCGCCTTCACCCACCGCACCGAGCACAGCGTCGGTGATCGCGTGGAGCGCCACGTCGGCGTCCGAATGGCCGGAGAGCCCCTTGTCATGCGGGATCTGCACCCCGGCCAGCCAAAGCTCCTCGCCCGGTTCGAGCCGGTGGACGTCATAGCCTTGCCCGATACGAAAGGCGGGGACGGTGGTGGGTTCCAAAAAGTCCTCCGCAAAGGTGATCTTCTTCAAGCGCTCGTCTCCATCGACAAGCGCGACTGAACCGGAGCTTGCCATCAGCACTTGTGCATCGTCGCCTGCGTCAGTCGGGCCGGACCACGCACGGTGCGCGGCGAGGATCGCGTCGAAGCGGAAGGCTTGCGGCGTCTGCACGCGGCGCAGCATCTCGCGCTCGGCCTTGCCGGACATGGTACCGTTTTCTCCAGCGACGGCAATGCTGTCGACCACGGGTAGAACGGGGATCGCTCCGGGCTGGTGAGCCAGCGCACCGAGCAAGCGTTCGATCACATGGCGGGGCAAATCGGGCCGGGCTGCGTCGTGGATCAACACGCGCTGGGGATCGGCGGCTGAGAGCGCTTCGAGACCCGCACGCACCGAATCCTGTCGTGTTGCGCCGCCAATCACAAACGAAACCGCGCCTATCCCTTCAAGCGCTGCCTCTGCGTGCTCCTGCGCATCTGCGCTGACCACTACGACCAGCGGGTTCGCCCCTGCATCCCGCAGCGCTTCGACCGAATGGCGGATCAGCGGCTTGCCGCGCCATTCGCGGAACTGCTTGGGGGTATCGCCGCCCACGCGCAGGCCTTTGCCCGCAGCCACCACAATTGCCGCAAAAGGGGGGAGGGGGGAGGGGCTGGCCATCGGGCCGTTCGCTTAAGGTCTGGACGGGCTTTCGGCAATCCACTAAGCGCTTGCACAAATTTTAGGCACTGATCCTTCACATGACCACGCTTCCCCCACCGCCTGCCTTAAAACCGATCAGCATCGGTCCTGTTACTGTGGCCGAACCGGTGCTGCTTGCTCCGATGACCGGCGTGACCGACATGCCGTTCCGCACGCTGGTGCGGCGCTATGGCTCGGGCCTCAACGTGACCGAGATGGTGGCGAGCGAGGCGGCGATCCGCGAGACCCGCGTTAGCACGCAGAAGACCGCGTGGGACCGGATCGAGGAGCCGGTTTCTATGCAGCTGGTCGGCTGCGATCCTGCCAGCATGGCCGAGGCGGCGAAGATCCAGGAGGGCCATGGCGCGGCGATCATCGACATCAATTTCGGTTGTCCGGTGCGCAAGGTCGTCGGCCAGCTTGCAGGCTCCGCGCTGATGCGCGAAGTGCCGCTTGCGGTGCGGTTGATGGAGGCGACGGTCAAGGCGGTGAAGGTGCCGGTGACGGTCAAGATGCGCATGGGCTGGTGCCACGACAGCCTCAACGCGCCCGACCTTGCCCGCATGGCCGAGGATATCGGCGTCAAGATGATCACGGTCCACGGCCGCACCCGCAACCAGATGTACAAGGGCAGCGCTGATTGGGCCTTCGTCCGCAAGGTCAAGGACGCGGTGAATATCCCCGTGATTGTAAACGGCGACATCTGCACGATCGAGGACGCGGCCAAGGCGCTGGAGCAATCGGGCGCGGACGGGCTGATGATCGGGCGCGGTGCTTACGGCAAGCCCTGGCTGCTCGGCGAGGTGATGCACTGGTGGCGCACCGGTGAGGCACGCGCGACCCCGGGGATCGACGAACAATATGCGCTGGTGGTCGAACACTACCGGCGGATGCTCGATCATTATGGCCGCGACACAGGGGTGAAGATGGCCCGCAAGCATCTGGGCTGGTACACGAAGGGTCTCCACGGATCGGCCGAGTTCCGCAACATGGCGAACTTCATCGACGATGCCGATCAGGTGCTGGGCGAGATCGAGCGCTTCTACACGCCGTTCCTGATGCAGCAGGCGGCCTGAGCGTGGCCACCAGCGCGAGCGAGGGCGTCGGCCCTGCGCCAGTCCAACCCGATGCCGGTCGTCCTGACGCCCGCGCCCAGCTTTCCGGCCTGATCTTCGCGGTCGTGCTGATCGATGGCGAGGGGCGCATTGCCGAAGTCAATCACGCCGCGGAAGACCTGCTCGGCACCAGTGCCAACCGACTGGTCGGCACGCTCCTGACAGAACGCATCGGTCCGCTCGACACCCGCGTCGAAGCCCGGCTCCTGGTGAGCGAGGATGCGCTGGTGGCCCGCGATCAGCCGATCCGGGTCGGCGAACAGGAAACGCGCGTCAACCTCACCGCCTCGCCGCTCGGCGGCTTTCCGGGCTGGCGTGTGGTGACATTGTCGCAGATCGGCCATGACGAGGCCGCGAACCCCTATGGTGGCGAGGCCATGCTTGGCGCGCCTGCGGTGCTCGCGCACGAGATCAAGAACCCGCTTGCCGCAATCCGCGGGGCAGGACAGCTGGCGGCGCGCAAGCTCCCCCATGCCGACAAAAAGCTGGCGCGGATGATCACCGATGAGGTCGACCGCATCGCGCGCCTGATCGATCGGATGCAGCAGCTGGGCAGCACCCGCACCGGTCCAGTCGACGCGTGCAATCCGCATGAAGCAATCCGCGCCGCCATCGCCACCATGCGCGCGGCGGGCGGCACCCTTGGCGAGGTCGAGATCCGCGAGGAATTCGACCCGTCTCTGCCGCCCGTGTTGGCCAACCGTGATGCGCTTGAGCAGGTGCTCATCAACCTCATCTCCAACGCCCGCGATGCCGCGCTGGCGCCGGGCGGGCCCGGCGTGGTTGTGGTCCAGACCCGCTTCGTCAGCGGCCTTGCCTTCAGTGCGATCCGCAACGGGCGCGCTGTGCCGCTGCCGATCGAAATCACCATCAGCGACAATGGGCGAGGCATCGAGCCTACCTTGCGCGACCATGTGTTCGAGCCTTTCGTTTCCTCCAAGCCTTCCGGACAGGGCCTGGGCCTTTCGCTGGTGCGCAAGCTGGTTCGCGATATGAACGGCAATGTCAGCCATGACCGCGATACCCGCGCCGGCCTCACGAATTTCCGCCTGCATCTGCCGCAGGCGCAGGACAGCGCTTAACCCATGCCCACAACGCTTCCGATCCTGCTTGTCGAGGATGATGCCGCCATTGCGACGGTGATCATCGCCGCGCTTGAGGATGAAGGCTTCACCATCGCCCATTGCACCGGCATTGTAGCGCGCGACAAACAGTTGGCCGCTCGCCGTTTCGGGGTGATGCTGACCGATGTTATCCTCGAAGATGGCGACGGGTTGGCGAGCCTTTCGGCGGTCCGCGATCGCGCGCCCGATATGCCGGTGATCGTGCTGTCGGCACAGAACACGCTCGATACTGCCGTCCGCGCCAGCGAAAGCGACGCCTTCGAATACTTCCCCAAACCTTTCGATCTGGACGAACTGGTTCACGCGGTCAGGCAGGCCGCCGGCACCCGCGCCCCCGCGCAGGACGAGGCAGCAAGTGCCTTGCAGACCGAGGCCGAGAAGATGCCGCTCGTCGGGCGTAGTCCGGCGATGCAGGGCGTTTACCGGATGATCACGCGCGTGCTGCGTAACGATCTGACAGTGCTCGTGACCGGCGAAAGCGGCACCGGCAAGGAGCTGGTCGCCGAGGCGATCCATGAGCTTGGCAACCGCCGGACCGGCCCCTTTGTTGCTGTCAACACGGCCGCAATCCCCGCGGATCTGGT
Organism: Porphyrobacter sp. ULC335; assembly: GCF_025917005.1. NCBI lineage: Bacteria > Pseudomonadati > Pseudomonadota > Alphaproteobacteria > Sphingomonadales > Erythrobacteraceae > Porphyrobacter > Porphyrobacter sp. ULC335. The sequence continues at coordinate 2,501,864 of NZ_CP078091.1, read as the reverse complement.
CGAAAGCGAGTTGTTCGGCCACGAAAAGGGTGCATTCACCGGCGCCATCGCGCAGGCAATCGGCAAGTTCGAACAGGCCAATGGCGGCACCTTGTTCCTCGACGAGATCGGAGACATGCCTGCCGAAGCGCAAACGCGGCTGCTGCGCGCGCTGCAATCGGGTCGCATCCGGCGCGTGGGCGGACGACAGGAGATCGCGGTCAATGTCCGCATCATCGCTGCCACCAACCGCGACCTGACGCCGATGATCGCCGCCGGCACCTTCCGCGAGGACTTGTTCTACCGCCTCAACGTAGTGCCGATCGTGCTGCCGCCCTTGCGTGAGCGGCGCGAGGATATTGCCGCCTTGGCGCAGCATTTTCTTATACTTGCCGCCGAAGACGGTCTGCCCCGGCGCGTGCTCACGCCCGAGGCTATCGAGCGGCTTGAGCAGCGCAACTGGCGCGGCAATGTGCGCGAGCTGCGGAACGTGGTCTATCGTCTCGCGCTGATGGCGCGGGAAGAACGGATCGATGCTGACGGCGTCAACGACATCATCGGTCCCGAAATCGCACCGGCGAATATGTCGCTTGGCGACGGGCGGGGCGGGTTCGGCGCTGCGCTCGCAGGCTGGCTTGCAGCCGAGAGCCCGCCGCACGGCGCAGTTTACCATCGTGCTCTGGCTGCTTTTGAAAAGCCGCTGATCGAGTATGCACTCGGCCGCACCGGTGGCAACCAGCTGCGCGCTGCACAGTTGCTGGGAATCAACCGCAACACGCTGCGCAAACGCATTGGCGAATTGGGGCTGGAGCCTGATCGCTTCTCGCCCCCCTGATCAACGCACGTCCGGCACATGACAGCGCAGCAGTGCGGATATCGGCCAGATTGACCTTGCAAATTTGCCACACCGTTGTTGTAAAGCGGCAACGATGGCGCAAACCCCACCTCGATTGATAAAGCTGGCAATGCCGCATCCGCCGCGCTGGTGGCGGCGCTTTATGATCGCGGCACGGCGGGCCAATGTCTTCCGGTGGCTGGAGGGATTTGCGGTCGCGGCGCTGGCTGCGGCGATTACCGCAACATGGTCCGCATATGGGCGGTCGGGAGAGCCCGATGCCCTCCTTCCGACGATGCAGGTTTCGGTCTTGCTGATGGCGACGCTGGTGCCTGCCATGATGCTGCTGGTGCTGATCGGTCGCCGTCTCGCGCTGCGCCGCGCCGCTGGCAGCACGGCGCGGCTGCACGTGCGGCTTGTGTTCTTCTTCTCGATGGTGGCCGCCATCCCGACGCTGCTGGTGGCCGGCTTTGCCGCTTTCCTCTTCGGAACCGGGGTCGACTTCTGGTTCTCGGACCAGTCCCGCGGGCTGATGGAAAACGCCAACGCGCTGGCGCAGAATTATTACGACGCCAATCAGCGTGACGTTGAGCAGAACAGCGTCATTATGGCGACCGACATGCGAGAGACATTGGCACGGGTGCCGATTACCGATCCAGATTTCCCGGATTTCTACGCCTATCAGACGCAGGCTCGCGAGATTTCCGAAAGTGCAATTCTCCAGCGGATGGAGGACGGTTCGTTCCGCACTGCGGCGGCGCTCAACCTGACACAGGACAATAGTCCGCTTGCCTTCAGCCGCGCCGCCTTACCCAGACTTGATCGCGGAGAGCTAGCGGTCGTGGTCGGCAGTCCCGAACGGATCGAGGCGCTGGTGCCGATCGATGCGCAAACGGGCGTCTATCTCTACAATGCCCGCACCACAGAGGAGACGATGTTCAACTCGTGGTCACGCGCGCAGTCGATCGTTACCGCCTATGACCGGCTGACGGGCAGCGCCCGCACGTTGCAGCTACGTTTCAACATCGCGCTTGTGACCGTCAGCCTGCTGCTGGTGGGTCTTGCCATCTGGTTCGCGCTGCGCTTTGCCGACCGGCAAGTGGAGCCGCTCACCAACCTCGTCGGAGCGGCGCGCAAGGTGGGGCAGGGGAACTTCGCGCTCAGACTGGAAGGCCGCACCGGGGCGGACGAGATCGGACTACTCAACCGCGCCTTCAATCGCATGACCGCGCAGCTCGAAAAACAAACGCAAGCGCTGGTCAGCGCCAATCGGCAAATCGACGACAGGCGTGCCTTTACCGAGGCGGTGCTGGAGTCGGTGACTGCCGGGGTTGTGTCGGTCGATGACGCTGCGCGGGTGACGCTGATGAACTCCTCGGCACAGGCGATGCTCGCGCATGAAGCTTTGCCGGGCGGATCCGAGAACCTGATCGGTCAGTCGCTCGAAATCCTCTCGCCGGAGCTGGCGCGCATCGTTGCCGAGGGGAAAGAGCGCGCAATCGTTACCCATGCCAAGGGCACCGAATTGCTCACCCTTGCGGTGAAGGTCGCGCCGGGCACCAGCGGGCACGTGATTACCTTCGAGGATATCACCCGCCAGCTGCTCGATCAGCGTCAGGCGGCATGGTCCGATGTCGCCCGCCGGATCGCGCACGAGATCAAGAATCCGCTCACCCCGATCCAGCTGGCGACTGAGCGGTTGAAGCGTCGTTACCGCACGCAAGTGACCGACGAGGATCGCGACCTGTTCGACGAACTGACCAGCACGATTGTCCGTCAGGTCGGCGATCTGAGGACAATGGTCGACGAATTCTCCTCCTTCGCGCGCCTGCCCAAGCCGGTGTTCCGAGATGAAGACGCGCTCGATCTGGTGCGGCAGGCGGTGTTCCTGCAAGAGGTTGCCCATTCCGGCATCGCCTTCAACGTCGCTTCCTCCGAGCTGATCGATCGCGAGGTGCGCTGTGACCGGCACCAGTTCGGGCAGGCCATGACCAACGTGCTCAAGAACGCGGTTGAGGCGGTCGAAGCCCGCGCTGCCGAGGCCAAGGGCAAGTATGCCGGAGAAATCGCCGTCACCATGCGCGACGCGGGCGAGGCGATTGTGGTCACTATCGAGGACAATGGCGTTGGCCTTCCTGCCGACCGCGACCGCATCACCGAACCCTATGTCACCACCCGCGAGAAAGGCACCGGCCTCGGTCTGGCGATCGTCAACAAAATCGTCGACGAGCATGGCGGCGACATGAGCTTTGCCAGCGCGCCGAGCGGCGGCACCCGCGTCACCTTGCGATTTGCCCGTGATCCCAATCCAATTGAAGGCGGCACCCCGTGAACCCGCCTTCGCTTGTCCCTGACCACTTATCCGAAGGACCCGCCCGATGGCGCTCGAAATCCTGATTGTCGACGACGAACGCGATATTCGTGAACTGGTGGCCGGCGTGCTCGGTGACGAGGGCTATGCCTGCCGCACCGCTGCCGACAGCACCGAGGCTCTGGCGGCCATCGATGAGCGGCGCCCCAGTCTCGTGCTGCTCGACGTCTGGCTCCACGGCAGCCAGATGGACGGGTTGGAACTGCTCGACGCGATCAAGACGCGCGAGCCGAACCTGCCGGTCATCATCTTCTCCGGTCACGGAAATATCGACACCGCGGTGGCCGCCGTGGGCCGCGGCGCGATGGATTTCATCGAAAAGCCCTTCGAGGCAGAGCGGCTGCTGCTGCTGGTTGAGCGGGCGACCGAGACTGAACGGCTGCGGCGCGAGAACAGCCGCCTGCGCGAGGGCAGCTGGGGCAGCGCCGAGTTCACCGGCAATTCGCCCGCCATCAACGCCGTCCGCGCGACCTTGAAGCGAGTTGCGAGCACCGGCAGCCGCGTGCTCATTTCCGGACCAGCGGGCGCGGGCAAAGAAGTGGCTGCACGCCTGCTCCACGCCTGGAGCGCGCGTTCCACCGGCGCTTTCGTGCTGGTCAATTCGGCGCGCATCACGCCTGAACGCTTCGAGCAAGAATTGTTCGGCGAGGAAGTGAATGGCAAGCAGGTGCGCCCCGGACTGCTGGAAATGGCGGACGGCGGCACGCTCTATCTCGACGAGATTGCCGACATGCCGCTCTCGACGCAGGCCCGCATCCTGCGCGTGCTGACCGACCAGAGCTTCGTGCGCGTCGGCGGTACGCGCCAGATCGGTGTGGATGTCCGGGTGGTGTCTTCCACCACCCGTGACCTGACTGTGGAAATGGCGGAAAAGCGGTTCCGCGAGGATCTGTTCTACCGCCTCAATGTGGTGCCGGTAGTGCTCCCCTCGCTCGCCCAACGACGGGAGGATGTGCCCGCACTGGCCGAGCATTTCTTCACCCGCTATTCGAACGATCAAGGTCTCGCCCCGCCGGAAATTTCGACCGAGGCGATGGCTGCGTTGCAAGCCTATGATTGGCCCGGCAACGTCCGCCAATTGCGCAACGTGGTCGAACGCACGATCATCATGACCCCGCGAGAACGGCTCGGCACCGTAGAGCCTGACATGCTTCCGCCCGAAATCATCGGCGGGCAGATCGGTCTGGCCAGCGACAGCCTTTCAGCAATCATGGGCGTGCCGCTGCGCGAGGCGCGGGTGAGTTTCGAACGCGAGTATCTCGCAATCCAGATCCGCCGCTTCTCGGGCAATATCTCCAAGACGGCGAGCTTCATCGGCATGGAACGCTCGGCCTTGCACCGCAAGCTTAAGCTCCTCGGCATGGCCGACCGCCGCGATGGTGACGAATAGGCAGACCACAACGCGCGGCAATCTCGCGTGAAATCAAGCCTTGTCCGGAGGCGGCGCAATCGCCATTATGGACATTGTAGGGCCGTCGTTCCCCGCTTTTTTGCGGCGGCCTGATCCACGCGGACCGTAACGTCGGCCGCCAAAAACAGGAGCCACGACCATGTCCAGCGGGCGAACGCTCTCCCCCCGTCCGGTTGCACGTGCTGCCACTTCAAGCGAATCCCGCAGCAATGAGGGTGGCGGATCGGCTGCCCGGCAGGGTGGCAACCTACAGGACGCCTTCCTCAACCTTCTGCGCAAGAACAAGATTCCCGTCACCATGTTCCTGGTGAAGGGTGTCAAGCTGCAGGGCATTGTGACCTGGTTCGATAATTTCTCGATCCTGCTGCGCCGCGACGGGCAGTCGCAACTTGTTTACAAGCATGCGATCAGCACCATTATGCCGGGCCAGCCACTCGATCCGGCGCAGTTTGGTAGCCAGGCCGGCAACCGCAAGCAAAAGCTGCTTCAGGACGTGTTCCTGAGCCGCGTTGCAGAGGCAGAAGTGCAGGTGACCATGTTCCTCGTGAACGGGGTGATGCTGCAAGGGCGGATTGCCGCCTATGATCTGTTCTGCATGCTGCTCGAACGCGACGGCGCGGTGCAGCTTGCCTACAAGCATGCGGTCTCGACGATCCAGCCCGCCGCGCCTGTCGACCTGAGTGTCGATGACGACGACGGCGAACATGACGGGATAGACGACTGACCTTTGAAAGTGATCTTCAGGACGAGGTGACCCGCGGTGCGCGGGCGCTGGTGCTGTGCCCCGATATCCGCGCGCTGCGCTACGACCTTGATGCTGCCGAACGCCTCGCCGAGGCCGAGGGGCTGGCGCTCGCTATCGGGGTGGTGATTGCCCATTCGGCGGTGCTGCCGGTGCGCCAGATGCAGCCCAACACGCTGTTCGGTTCCGGTCAGGTCGAGAATATCGGCGTGTGGTGCGAGCAGCACGAGGCGGAGCTGGTGATCGTCGATGGCTCGCTGACACCGATCCAGCAGCGCAATCTCGAAGACAAGCTCAAGCGTAAGGTGATCGACCGGACCGGCCTGATCCTCGAAATCTTCGGAGAGCGCGCGGCGACGGCCGAAGGCCGGTTGCAGGTCGAACTCGCCCATCTCGATTATCAGCAGAGCCGTCTCGTACGCAGCTGGACGCACCTCGAACGGCAGCGCGGCGGCTTCGGGTTCCTTGGCGGCCCGGGGGAAACGCAGATCGAAGCTGACCGGCGGATGATCCGTCAGCGTATGGGCCGTCTGCGGCGCGAACTCGATCAGGTGAGGAAGACGCGCACTCTTCACCGGGAGCGGCGGGGCAGGGCGCCCTGGCCAGTCGTGGCGCTGGTGGGTTATACGAACGCGGGCAAATCGACACTGTTCAACCGCCTGACCGGCGCAACCGTGATGGCCGAAGACTTGCTCTTCGCGACGCTCGATCCCACCATGCGGGCGATCAGCCTGCCGGGCGTGGAAAAGGCGATCCTGTCCGACACTGTGGGGTTCATTTCCGACCTGCCGACGCAATTGGTCGCCGCCTTTCGCGCGACGCTGGAAGAGGTCACCGCCGCAGATGTGATCTGCCACGTCCGCGATATGGCCAATCCCTCTCACGCCGCGCAGAAGAAGCAGGTGCTCGATGTTCTTGCCGATCTTGGCGTGATTGATGCCAAAACCGGCACCAGCACCATTCCGATCCTCGAAATCTGGAACAAGAGCGACCTGTTAGACGCGGAAAGTCTTGAGGAACTGCGCGAGGCTCGCGAAGGGCAGGGCGCAGTGATCCTCTCGGCTGTAACGGGGCAAGGCGTGGACCTGCTTGAAGCCGAACTTGCCCGATTGCTCACCGGCGCGGCGCGCGAGGTCAGCTTTATTCTCCCGGTGAGTGACGGTCGGCGGATCGCCTGGCTTCATGCGCACGGGGACGTGCTGGCGGAGGATGACGCAGGCGACAGCGCCGATGGCCCGATGCGGCGCTTGACCGTGCGGCTCAATCCCAAGGAGCTGGGGCAGTTTTCCAGCCTGGCCTGAGGGTTACACGTCTTTCTTGACGCGTTGCCAAAGATCTTCCTGTGCTTCGAGGGAGAGCTTGGGGAACTCGGAACCGGCGAGGGCCTCCATTGCGCGAAACCGGCGTTCGAACTTCGCATTGGCGGCGCGTAGGGCTTCCTCGGCGCTGACCCCATGGGCGCGCGCATAGTTTACGGCCGCAAACAGCAGGTCACCGGCTTCCTCGATCCTTGTTTCGTCGGTTGTAGCCGCCTTAAGTTCTTCGATTTCCTCGGCGATCTTGGCTTCGGATCCCGATGGATCGGGCCAGTCGAACCCGGTCCTCGCGGCGCGCTTCTGCAGCTTTTCGGCGCGCATCAAGGCCGGAAGCGCCAGCGCTACGCCGTCAAGCGCGCTGGTTGTGCCCTTGGCCGTGCGTTCCTTGGCCTTGAGTTCCTCCCACCGTTGCTCGTCCATTGTTCCGCCGGCATTGGCGAAGATGTGCGGATGGCGTGCTTCCATCTTGTCGCTGATCGCCTTGGCGACATCGTCGAAGGTGAAGAGATCAGCTTCTTCGGCCATGCGGGCGTGGAAAACGACCTGGAACAGCAGATCGCCGAGTTCTTCGCGGAGTTCTGCCATATCGTCGCGAGCAATAGCGTCTGCGACTTCGTATGCTTCTTCGATCGTATATGGGGCGATGCTGTTGAAACTTTGGGCGAGATCCCATTCACAGCCGTCGGTCGGATCGCGCAGACGGGCCATGATTGCCAGCAATCGTTCGATAGGGGGCCACGCAGGGTTGTCGCTCATCGCGTTCCTCAAGATTGATAATATATATTATGTAAAATCTACATCAGAGCGGAAGCGGTGCCCCGTGCCACCATGAACCATTCAACAACCAGGAACATGCCCCCGAAAATCGCCGCCCATGCCAGCGCCATCGTCAGCATCTTACCCCAACCGAGCCGGAACGACGCGAGCGAAACGCAGCACAGGATCAGCCAACCGATGCTCGTAACGATCGGCAGCAACAAATCGGGATTCATGCGACCATCTCCAGCCCATCATAACCCACTGTCACGAAGTCCGGAACTTCGCGGCAAAGCGTTTGATAGTCCATGCTCTTGTCGAGATGACTGAGCACTACGCGCTTCGCTCGGGTCTGCTCGCCGAGCTCGATCGCCATCGCAAGGTGCGCGTGTGTCGGATGTGGTTCCCGTCGCAGACAATCACTCACGAGGATGTCCACCTTGTAAAACAGGTCAACCATCTCATCGGAAATCGCACTGAAATCCGTTGCATAACCGATGCTCTTGCCATCGGCTTCAAATCTGTAGGCGGTGGTTTCACCGGGCCCATGCGCCATCTGGCACCAGTCCACGCCAAACCCGGCGATCATCCGCAGCCGATCCAGCGTATCGAGCGTACAAATCGTTGGATAGCCTTCCTGCCCTGCAAACACATAGCCGAAGCGCTGCCGGAGGCGCCGCACTGTCTCCGTCTCGGCAAACCCCGGGATCGGGCCGCCGCGACCGTATCGCAGCACGCGCAAATCATCGATGCCGTGGCAGTGATCAGCGTGGTCATGCGTCCAGAACACCGCATCAAGATGCCCTACGCGGTTCGCCAAGAGCTGCGCGCGGCAGTCCGACGAGGTGTCGACCAGGAGCCGCTTCCCTTCGTCGCTTTCGACCATGATCGAGACCCGCGTGCGACGGTTACGCGGCTCGGCCGGATCGCAGTCGCCCCAATCGCCCGTGCCATCCGGCCCGCCCAACCGCGGCACCCCGGTCGAGGTGCCAGAGCCGAGCATGACCAGCTTCACAGAGCCGCCTTGCTGAAAAGCTTGAAGAAATTCGCTGTGGTCTGCGCCGTCAGCTGTTCCACATCCGTGCCGCGAAGGCTGGCGACGAAAGCGGCGGTATCGGCGACATAGGCAGGTTCGCACACCCTGCCCCGATGTGGCACCGGTGCAAGGAAAGGACTGTCCGTTTCGACCAGCAGTCGATCCTCAGGAACAATCTTCGCGACCTCTTGCAAGTCCTTGGCATTCTTGAAAGTTACGATGCCGGAGAGGGATATCGTCAAGCCCAGCGCGAGGACCTTTTCGGCAAAGTCGGCCGATGCGGTAAAGCAATGGATCAAGGCCGGATAGGCTCCCTTCTCCATCTCCTCGGCGAGGATCGAATGCGTATCCTCCTCCGCATCGCGGGTGTGGATGATGAGCGGCAGTTGGGTTTCGCGTGCTACATCAATATGCATACGAAACAGGTGCTTCTGTGCCTCTCTGTCCGACTTGTCGTAATAATAGTCGAGCCCGGTCTCGCCGATCGCGATTACGCGCGGGTGCTGCGTCGCTTCAAGCAGTGCGGCCCGACCAAGATCCTGATGCGCGTCGGCTTCGTGCGGGTGGATGCCAACACTGGCGAAGACATCAGGTTCGCGCGCGGCGGTGCCGACCACGTCTTCCCACTCGCTCTGCCGGGTCGAGATGTTGAGGAAGGCCCCCACCCCCGCAGCCCGCGCACGCGCCAGCACGCCCTCGCGGTCTTCGACAAGGCCTTTGTATTCGAGATGGCAGTGGCTATCGACCAGCATCAGGCGGCCTCGACAGGAAGCTCAAGTCGGGGGAACAGCGGGGTCGGCGCGACGATCTGGTAATTGCTCTCGGCAAGCGGCGAATACCAGTGGCTGCGGATCCCTTCGAGATTGCGCAGATCATCGGGAATGCCGAGCATATCCAGAAGCTTTGCACTGCTCGCCGGGATCACCGGGCTGATCGCGACCGCCAGCTGCGCGATGCAGATGTACAGCGTGGCGAGTACCGTTTCCATCCGTTCGGGGTCGGTCTTGCGCAAAGTCCACGGTGCCTGCGCGTCGATATAGGCGTTGCAGGCGAACACCGCCTGAAGCCATGCCTCGACCGCCTGTTGCAAGGCAAGGCTTTCAAATGCCTGCGGAATATCAGTAGTGATCGCTCGGTCGACCGCATCAAACAGCGCGGCATCCGCCGGCTCGTGCCCGTGGATCGCAGGCAGATAGCCTTCAAGGTTTTTGGCGATGAACCCCAGCGTGCGCTGCGCGAGGTTGCCGAAGGCATTGCCGAGTTCGCCATTGGCCCTTTGAACAATGGCTTCGGGAGAATAGCTCCCATCCTGTCCGAAAGCGACTTCGCGCATAAGGAAGTATCGCAAGGCGTCCACGCCGAAGCGTTCCGCCAGTTCCAGCGGATCGGTGACATTGCCCAGCGACTTCGATTCCTTCTGGCCGCGGTTCAACAGGAAGCCGTGGCCGAATACCTTCTTGGGCAGCGGCAGATTGGCGCTCATCAGGAAGGCCGGCCAGTAGATCGTGTGGAAGCGCACGATGTCCTTACCGATCAGGTGCAGGCTGGCAGGCCAAAACTCGCCCATATCATCGGGATAGCCCAGACCGGTGAGATAGTTTGTCAGCGCATCGACCCACACATACATCACGTGCCCGTCGCTGCCCGGCACCTTCACGCCCCAGTCGAAGGACGTGCGGCTGACCGAGAGGTCGCGCAGGCCCTGCTCGACAAATGCGATCATCTCGTTGCGGCGGCTTGCCGGTTCCAGAAAACCGGGCGACTTCAGCAATTCGAGCAGTTGGTCCTGATATTTGGAAAGCCGGAAGAACCAGCTTTCCTCAACCGTCCATTCCACCGGCGTGCCCTGGGGGGACAGCTTTGCCCTGCCCTCATCTTCCACCAGTTCGCTTTCGTCGTAATAGGCCTCGTCGCGGACCGAGTACCACCCTTCGTACCGATCGAGGTAGAGATCGCCCGACGCTTCCATGGCCTGCCAGATCGCCTGACTTGCGCGATGGTGATCAGGCTCCGAGGTGCGGATAAACCGGTCATAGGACACGTTCAGAGCGTCGCACATCTCGCGGAAATAGCCGGACATTTCATCCGCCAGATCAGAAGGCGTGCGCCCTTGCTCCTCGGCCTTGCGTGCCATCTTCAGGCCGTGTTCGTCGGTGCCGGTCTGGAACCGTACCTGCCGCCCTTGGAGTCGCTGGAATCGGGCAATCACGTCCGCGGCAATCGCCTCGTAGGCGTGGCCGATATGGGGCCGCCCGTTGGGGTAACTGATTGCGGTCGTGATATAGAAGGGGGTGGTGTCAGCCATGGGCGGGATCGCTAGCGGGGGCGGCCGTGACAAGCAAGCTGCCGATCTCGAAGGGAAGCATCCCCGGATCGAAATTGGCCGTGGGTGCTTCGGCAGCCAGATTGACCAAGGCGCCGTGGGCGTCGATCAGCCGCGCGCGGTGGGCCGGATTGTCGCTCGCACGGGCGGCGCGAGCGGTGAGCGACTGGGCAAGTTCCAGCACCGCAGTCACGCGTTCACGGTCGGCGCGCGGCCCTATCAGCCGCGCCAACTCGCCGCGTCCGGTTAGGCCGCTATCGCCGCCCGCAATCAACCCGGCAATGACCCGCGCGATTGGCGCGAGATCCTGCCCGGCAAAGCGCAATGCCGCACCGAACGAACCCTCCGCTGCGGCGATGGCCTGCTGATCCGGCGGGATGCCCTGATCGGCCAGCAGCGCTGCGATCTGGCTGTCAGTCAGCACGGGGAAGCGCAAAGTGCGGCAGCGCGAGCGGATGGTCGGCAGCAGGCGCGCGGGCCGGTGGGTGACGAGCAGGAAGAAGGTGCCCTGCGGCGGTTCCTCAAGGCTTTTGAGGAGCGCGTTGGTGGCGGCTTTCTCCATATCGTCAGCCGGATCGATGATGATCGCGCGGCGCGTGCCGAGCGTCGGGCGGGTGACGAGGCGGCGCTGCATCGCCCGGATCTGCTTGATGCGGATCGACCGGGCGAGTTCGAAGGGCTTGCCTTCCGCCTGCGCCTTCTCACCCTTGTCGTCCTTGGGGCCATAGGTGAGTGTGATGATATCGGGGTGCTCGCCCTGCGGCTGCGGGACGCCTTCCTCGGCGACCAGCTCACGTGCGGCGGCCATGGCGAAGTCGCGCTTGCCCAGCCCCGCCTTGCCCGCCAGCAGCCAGCCATGATGCATCCGCTCGCCGCCCAGGGCGTCGCGCCACTGCCGCCAGGCTTCCGCGTGGTTGGGCCAGTTGGTCATGGGAGCAGGTCGCCAATCGCCGCGAGAACGCGATTGTGGACGTCCCGCGGCGCGCCGATTGCATCGATCCGGACGATACCTTGCGGGTCAGCCTCGGCCAGCGCGCGGAAGGCGGCTGCGACGGCGCGGTGATAGGTGGCAGGGCGGCCTTCGATGGCATCGGCAGCCTCGCCGCGGCTTGCCAGCCGTTCGGCGAGCGCGGCTTCGTCCCCCTCGAGCAGGATCACCCGGTCAGGCCGCATCCCGTCGCTGCCGAAAGCGTGGAGCGCGTTGATGGCGTCGTCGCCCAGCCCCCCTGCCCCGCCCTGATAGGCGCGGCTCGAATCCACGAAGCGGTCGCAGATCACCCACTGCCCTTGCGCGAGTGCCGGGCGGATCAGGTGAGCGACATGATCGGCGCGGGCCGCAGCGAACAGCAGCGCTTCGGCCTGCGGGGGCCAGCCTTCTCCCGGGGGCGCAAGCAACAGATTGCGGATCGCCTCGGCGCCCGGCGTGCCGCCCGGCTCGCGGGTGACCTTAACGGTGAGGCCGCGTTCGCGCAGCGTCTCGGCCAATAGCCGCGCCTGGGTCGACTTGCCCGCCCCTTCCCCGCCTTCGAAGGCGATGAAATGGCCCCGCGCGATGGTCACGAAAACACTCCCGCAACAGCGTTGATGATCCGGTCGATCGGACCAGCCGTTGCCACCGCCTCGGCGGCGTAAAGCGGGATGCGGGCGGGTGCTACGCCCGGTGCGGTCACCTCCAGCACGGCGACTTCTTGCCCCGCAGCAATCGGCGCGCGCAGGGGGCCGTCGTAGCGAACCGTGGCGGTCAGCACGCTGTCACTCCCGCGCGGGAGGTTTATCGCGACCGGCCCTCCGGCCTTGAGCGGAACATGCAGCGAATCGCCGTTCTGCACCCGCGCTTCGGCGACCACGGCACCGGTCGGGAACAGCGGCTTGCGATCGAAGGCGGAAAAGCCCCACTCGGCATAGGCCCGCGCCACGCGCGCCCGCAGGCGCCCGTTCTCGACGCCCGCCACCACCAGCACCAATCGCTGGCCATTGCGCTGAGCGGTGCCGAGATAGGAGAAGCCGGACTCGTTGGTAAAGCCGGTCTTGATTCCATCCGCGCCGGCGACCCGTCCGATCATCGGATCGTGGTTGACCTGAGCGATGCCTTTGTAATCGAAGCCCGCCCGCCCGACGTAATAGCCGAACTTGTCCGGGTGACGCGTAATCATCGCCCGGGCCAGCGCCACCAGATCATTGGCGGTGGTGAAGGTCTGCCCTTCGTCAGGAAATCCGTTGGGGGTGCCGAAATGGCTCCCCGTCATGCCGAGTGCCAGCGCGGTGCGGTTCATCGCACTGATCCAGGCGGGGACTGACCCGGCCTGCCCTTCCGCAAGCACGGCTGCGCCATCATTCGCCGAGACATTGGCGATGCCGAGCAACAGATCGTCCACCCGCACCCGCTCCCCGGCATCGAGGAACATCGTCGATCCCTTGCGCCGCCAATTGCGTGCAACGCCGGGGCTCATCATGAACACCTGCGCCGGATCGAGCCTGCCAGCCTCGATCAGCTCGAAGGCGAGGTAGAGTGTCATCACCTTGGTGACTGATGCCGGCATGAAGCGCCGGTCTGGATTGCGCGCGTGGAGCACCTGACCACTGCCCAGATCGACCAGCAGCGCGACGGGCGCATCTACGGCAGTCGGCACAGCGGGCGTTACCGGCCCTGCATCGGGCACCAATGCACGGGCCGGAAGCGCGAATTGGGCAGCAAACAGAGCGAGAAGGGACAGCGCAGCGCGCGAAGATAAGGTGGGCATCACGGCGCAGGCTATACCCGCCCCCTCCCCGCTTGGCGAGGCGGCGAGGGCCTTCAGTTCACGATTTCGTCAGCCAGCAATCCGACGCTCAGGGCATAATAGCTCGAACAATTATATTCGAGGATCGCCCGGTAATTGCCGGTCAGCAACCAGGCGCGCGTGCCGGGGCCGTCTGGCTGGAAGAATGACACCATGACGTCATCGGCCAGCCCGCCTTGCGCAACCACGCCGACCGCGCGCCATTCGGCGACGGTCATCCAGCGGCTCAGGCGTTCATGCACTCTCGGGCAAACGGGCGAGGCAAGCCGGGTGCGGTACGGCGAAACATCGAACCCTTCAGGCACGCTCGCGCGCACACCCCAAGGTTGGCCCTGTCGCCATCCGGCATCGCGGAAGTAGTTGGCAATCGAGGCAAAAGTGTCGGCGCGGTTGGTGAAGATATCCGCGCGCCCGTCACCGTCGCCATCGGTGGCAAGGCGCAGGTAGACGCTGGGCAGGAACTGCGGGTTGCCGAAGGCGCCCGCATAGCTCCCGACGAGTTGCGACCGGTCATAGCCCTTGTCGGCGATCTTCATCAGCGCGACGAACTCTGCCGCGAACAGCTCGCGGCGACGTCCTTCCCACGCCAGTGTGGCAAGGCTGCGGGCGAGATCGAAGTCGCCCTTGACCCGGCCATAGCTTGTCTCGTGCCCGAAGATCGCGACAATGATGGGCCCCGGCACGCCATATTGCGCCTCGATCCGGGCAAGGGTCTCGCGGTGCTGGCTGTAGACCGCCCGCCCTCCGCCGATCCGCGCTGCATCGACATGCGTGGCGATGTAATTCGACATCGGCGGATAGCCGCGCGTTGTGGCGCTTCCGGGTTGGTTGTTGTCGAGCCGGATCACGGTGGGATTGGGCGTAATCCCGGCGGTCATCCGGTCGATGGTGGCCTCGCCCACCCCCTCGCCCCGCGCCCGGGCTTTCAACAGCTCCATATAGGCATCGAAGGGAATCCCGTCAGCGCTGACCTGCGCCCCCGCGGGCGCAGAGGCTGGCGGCGCGCCGACAAGCGCATAAGCAGCAAGGGCAAGCGCGGCGGCGGGAAGGAGGCGGGGAATCATGAGACAGGGGATGTCACACCTTGCATGAATTCCCAACAACCGAACTGGGGATGACTCATGATCTTCGCTGGTCCGGGGCGACCTGCGGACAACCTGCGCCCGCTTCGTGGCCGCGTGCTTCACGTGAAACATTGCCGCAAATCGCGTTCGAGCGGGATCTGGGCAGGGTCTAACCGGGGTCTAAAGGGGGTCTAGAGAGCGTTCAGACCGGTCAGGCGCAGGCCAGTGAGCCCGATGCCGCATATTGCGCCGGAGACATCATCGGGGGTGACAATAAGGCCATTCGGCGCTAGCCGCTTGCGACATAGGACAGGTGGCCGAGTGGTTTAAGGCAGCGGTCTTGAAAACCGCCGTAGGTGCAAGCCTACCGTGGGTTCGAATCCCACCCTGTCCGCCAAAGCCTTTGCCGTTCGATCCGGGTCGCACCGGGCCTACCCGGCCGGCGTAGAAGCGAGGTGCTTGCATGAGCCTGCGTCATAAGCTGCGTGCAATCGTGCCGGCCCCTCTCGATCTTGCCCAGAAGACGGTGCGGACGGCAGCCCATCGTCTCGGGCTATGGGGCGGGCTGCTGAGGGATTGCCGCGGCGTTACCCCCTCTGACCAGGCGATTCTCATCAGGTCTTTTCGCGCTGGACTGCCTCATCTCGGCACCGAGCCGGGCGCATGGCGCGAGCCGCGCCTTATCCGGAACGCGACGATCACGGTGAAGGACGGTTTCACGTTTTCTATCCGAGCGCACACAGACGATCTTGGCCATATCCGGCAGACCACCCACCGACAGCTGCTCGAAGCCGTGGCTCCGCACTTGCCTGCAGGCGGAACGGCCATCGATGCCGGATCGAATATCGGCATTTTCGCCGCCAATTTTGCGCGCATGGCCGGACCCTCGGGCCGGGTCATCGCGGTCGAGATGATGCCCGCGACCGCGCAATCTCTGAAGCAGACAATCGCCCTGAACGATCTGCGCACTGTCGAAGTGGTCGAAAATGCGCTGTCCGATGCGCCGGGCCAAACGCTGACAATCGGAATGCCTGATGAGGCCCACTTCGGTCAGGCCTCGATTGTCCGCAACAAGACGAAAGGCAATGCGGCAATTTCCGTGACGACAACCACTCTCGATGCAATCACGGCGGGAATAGAACGGGTCAACGTCATCAAGATGGACCTCGAAGGTGCGGAAGCCATCGCGCTCGCAGGCGCAACGCGCACCTTGCAGATCACAGACGCCATTCTTTACGAGACCTCACCGGGAGACGATGACATCGACGCGGTGCTGCTGGCGAACGGCTTTGCTATCCGGCGGATCGATGGTCTGAACAAACTGGCGGAGAAAATCCGCAGTTAGGCCCGCTCCGGCCGCTCAACCTTCATCATCGCGCCGACAATGATGCACATTTCTTCCGGATAGCTCTGGGTGGCTTCGACCGATGCGTCTGTAATCGTGAAAGTTTCGACAAGGGAACGATCTCCGCAGCTGTCGACGGCGGTGAGCGTGTAGGTCCCGGGTGGGAGGCCGGAGAAAATGAAACGGCCCGTACCCGGCTCGCGGCGCTTGGACCACGTGCGCCCATCGGCGGACGTCAGTTTGGCAGAGTTGTAGAAGCTCTTGTGCGCGAATTTCCCGGTGATCTCGAAGCGAGGTTCGGCACTATCGGGAACGGTTTGGCAGGCAGCGGTCGCCAGCGCGAGCGAGGCTCCGGCAGCAGCGACCATGCGGCGCGCGGTGTTCCCGGCGGAGGGTTTCAACGCGATCACACCGTCAGCGCTCACTTTTGCGCGCACGCAAACCTCATCCTCGGTGGCGAGCAAGGCTTCCGCCTCGTCAAAGGTTAGGGCAGCGAGATCATGGATGATCTTGTCGCATGAAGCGCAGTGCCGGTTGCAGCCGTGCGGGGCCATGGCTTCCCACGCCTCCTCGCAGGGTTTGGGGAATGCCACTTGCAGATCCGTCATTGCTGCTTCCCTTGCTGTTACAGCGCACCCACCGGAAACGCGGCCGCGCTGACCGCTGCGGTTATCGCCGCGCGCTCGGCAGGTGACAAGTCGGGGTGCCACAGATCGAAGATCAGGATCACGCGCAGCTGGTCAGTCTCGTTCTTCGCCTCGTGCTCGATCGTGTCGTCGAAGACCCACGCCTGCCCCTCGGCAAAGTCCCGCGTTTCGGCACCGACCCTGAACCAGCAGCGGTTCGGCACGATCAGCGGGAGGTGACACAGCAGGCGGAAATTGGCGACGCCGACATGCGGCGGGATATGGGTGCGCGGCGCGAGCAGCGAGAACATGGCGTTGGCCGCGCAGCCGGGGATCGCAGGCTGATCCATCCTTGCAAGGAAGCCCATCGTCTCCGGACAATGCGCTGCGTTCGCAGCGACTGTCTGGCCGCGTTCGATCAGGTGGATCGCGGTCCAATCGCGGTTGTGGTTGAGTTCGCGCCACTGGGCGAGCGGCTCGCTGTCACTGTACTTCACGTAAGGCACCAGCGCCGCATCCGCCGCATTGGCAACCCGGTCCAGCTCTGAGCGGATCGCGGGGGTGAGCGCCTCAAGCTCCGCCAGCCACGGGAACGCCGCCCGATCGTGGAACTCGCATTCGCGCAGGCCCGGCCAGGCGAAGTGGGTCGGTTCGGAATGATAGGCGCGCGTGGTTCGCGCGATGTTGCTGGCAAACCGCTCGGCACGGCGGCGCTCTGCGGGGGTGAGGTCGGCGCCGCTCGCTTCGACCGCTGCCCCGAGGCGTTGGCGCATTGTCTGCTGATGCGCGGCCCATGCGGCTTCGGCGCGGGCAATGGTTTGCTGAAAAACCGGCGGCAGCGGGTCCGGCCGTGGCTGTGCGAGTGCGCGGCCATAGGCCTCCCCCGCCTCGTGATGGCCTGCGGATTCGAGCAGGTGTGCACGCATCAGCAGGTTCACGAAATCGAGCGGCGCAAGGGCCAAGGCGCGGTCTATGGCCTCAATCGCGAGCATTGGCGAGCCGCCCATCTTGCGCACCGTGGCGAGGCGCTGCCAGAATTCCGGCGATGGCGGATCGTGACGCGCCGCCTCTTCAAGGATGCTGCGCGCCCCGGCAAGGTTTCCCGCCGCCAACGCCCGGTCAGCGGCGTGGACACGTTCGGCAAGGTCAGGAGCGAGCACGGCCATGCCCGTTCACTGACCTAGATTAGAATTCCGATCAAGTTATCCGCGCCAAGGCACGATTTATCGAAATCAGAAGTGCAGCGCCCGCCCGTAAGCGTCGAGCACGCTTTCGTGCATCATTTCGCTCAGTGTCGGGTGCGGGAAGACGGTCTGCATCAATTCGGCCTCGGTGGTTTCGAGCACCTTGCCGACCGTGTAGCCCTGGATCAGTTCGGTCACTTCCGCGCCAACCATGTGCGCGCCCAGCAGTTCGCCGGTCTTGGCGTCGAAGATGGTCTTGATAAAGCCCTCGGCCTCGCCCAGCGCGATGGCCTTGCCGTTGCCGATGAAGGGGAAGTTGCCGACCTTGATGTCGTAACCAGCCTCCTTGGCCTTGGCTTCGGTGAGGCCGACGCTGGCGACCTGCGGGTGGCAATAGGTGCAGCCGGGAATGGCATTGCGGTTGAGCGGGTGCGGGTGAACCTCGGTGTTGCCAAGTTCCTTGGCGATGGCTTCCGCGCAGGTCACGCCTTCGTGGCTCGCCTTGTGCGCCAGCCACGGGCCGGGGGTGCAGTCACCGATGGCCCACAGACCGGGAGTTTTGGTGCGGCCATAGGGATCGATCTGGATAAAGCCGCGGTCCATCTCGGCGAGTCCTTCCAGCCCGATATTCTCGGTGTTCGGAACGATGCCGATGGCGACGATCACGTGGGTGAACTCGCTGGTGGCGCTGCTGCCCGCCTTGTCCTTGATGGTCGCGGTGATGCCCTTGTCCGACACCTTGATCGCCTCGACCCCGGCCCCGGTCATGATGTTGATGCCTTGCTTGCGGAGCGACTTTTCGAGGAAGGTCGAGACGTCGGCGTCCTCCACCGGCACGATCCGGTCGAGCATTTCCACCACAGTCACGTCGGTGCCGAGGTCGTTGTAGAAACTGGCGAATTCGATGCCGATGGCGCCCGATCCGATGACCAGTAGCTTGGCGGGGAGTTCTGTGGGGGTCATCGCATGGCGATAGGTCCACACGCGCTTGCCGTCAGCGGGCGCGAAAGGCAGGTCGCGGGCGCGGGCTCCGGTGGCGACGATAATGTGCTTGGCGGTGAGGGTTTCCTCCCCTTTATCGCCCTTCACCGTCAGGCTGTTCGCGCCGGTCAGCGTGCCGGTGCCCATGTGAACCGTGATCTTGTTCTTCTTCATCAGGTGGCCGATGCCCTGATTGAGCTGCTTGGCCACCCCGCGGCTGCGCTTGACGATCGCGGCCAGGTCCGCCTCGATGCCGGTCGCGACAAGGCCGTAGTCGCCCGCGTGCTGCATGTAGTGGAAGATCTCCGCCGAACGCAGCATCGCCTTGGTCGGGATGCAGCCCCAGTTGAGGCAGATGCCGCCGAGGTTCTCGCGTTCCACGATCGCGGTCTTGAGCCCGAGCTGCGCGCAGCGAATCGCCGCGACATAGCCGCCGGGGCCGGAGCCGAGCACGATCACATCATATTCATTAGCCATTGTCGTTTTCCTTGGGGAGGAGAAGTGTTGCGCTGGCGGCGATGGCGCGGGGCCGCTCGTCATCTCCGATCAGCACGAATTTGAAGGTGCCTTGGGCAACCTTGGTGGTCGCCTCGCCGTTACGCTCGCGCGCGATGGCTTCGGCGGCGATGGTCATGGAGGTGGTGCCGGTGGCAAGGACGTCGCAATAGACCGAGAGTTCGTCCCCCACCGCCATGGCACCCGGAAAGGCAAAGTCAGTCGCGGAGACGACCACCGCCTTGCCCTGCCCCACCCGGCTCGCGAGCGACCCTGCGCCCAGTGCCATCTGCGCCATCAACCACCCGCCGAACACCCCGCCATAGGGATTGGTGTCTGCCGGCATGGCAGTGACGCGGATTTGAGGGGTGCGGTCAGTCAAACTAGCAACCGTGAGTTGAGGTCGACCTGCTGCGGATCGACGCCAGTTTCGTACGCCAACGCGCTGCAAAACCTAAGGAAGGCATCGGGTTGATCTGGTGCCTTAGGGATAATTCGGCATAGGCTTGACCAGACGTCTCCCACAGTAACCCATCTTGATGCGTCTTCGATAGGCACATCGACACCAAAACGCGCAAAGGCGTTCTCGATTGCGACCACCTCGTCGCCATCACCGCCAAGGCCGACCGACTCCAGCATCAATCACACCACCAGCCCCATCGGGTTCTCGACCAGCTGCTTGATCGCCTCCATCAGCTGCGCCCCGTCCGCCCCGTCGATGGCGCGGTGGTCGAAGCTGCCCGAGGCATGGAGCACCGTCGCGACCTTGATCTCCCCATCGACCACATAGGGCGCCTGTTGGCCCGCCCCGACCGCGAGGATCATGCCCTGCGGCGGGTTGATCACCGCGTCGAACTGCTTGATCCCGAACATGCCGAGGTTGGAGAGGCTCGCAGTGCCGCCCTGATATTCGTGCGGCATCAGCTTGCCATCGCGCGCCTTGCCCGCGAGCGTCTTCATCTCGGTCGAGATCGCGGCGAGGCCCTTGGTATCGGCATTGGTGATCACCGGCGTGATCAGGCCCGAAGGCGCGGCCACTGCCACAGAGATATCGGCGCGGCTGTACCGGCGCAGCGTGTCGCCATGATAGCTGACATTGCACTGCGGCACGCGGATCAGCGCGCGGGCGAGCGCCTTGATCAGCAGGTCGTTGACCGAGAGCTTCACACCATCGGGCTCCAGCGACTTGTTGAGCTGCGCGCGCAGTTCGAGCAGCGGATCGAGCCGGATGTCGATGGTGAGATAGAAGTGCGGGACCGTCTGCTTGCTCTCGGTCAGGCGGCGGGCGATAACCTTGCGCACGCCGGAGAGCTTTTCCTCGGCAAAGGGCGCGCCGCCTTCGATGGCGGGGGCCGGCGCAGCCGTCGATGCCGCAGCGGGAGCAGCGCTCGCCGCCGGTGCTGCAGCCACAGCAGCCGCAGGCGTGAAGCCTTCCACGTCTTCCTTGACGATCCGCCCATTCGGACCGGTGCCCTTCACAAGTGCCAGATCGATGCCCTTGTCCGCCGCAATCCGCTTGGCGAGGGGCGAGGCGATGACGCGCTCTCCTGTCGCCGCCGGAGCGGGCGCAGCCGCTGCCGAAGCCACAGGGGCTTGCACCGGCGCAGGCGCTGGCGAGCCGCCGCCAGCGACAATCGCGGCCTCGACATCTTCTTTGGTGATCTTGCCCTTGGGGCCGGTGCCGGTGAGGCTCGAAAGATCAATGCCGTTCTGTTCGGCAAGCTTCTTCGCTGTCGGGGTCGCTGCCGGGCCATCAGCCGCCGGGGCCTCGGCCGCAGCGGCAGGTGCGGGCGCAGGTGCGGCGTCCTCGCCCTCGACCGTCAGCTTGGCGATGACTGCGCCGACCTTCACGCCTTCGCTGCCTTCGGACACGAGGATTTCGGCGATCACGCCTTCATCGACCGCTTCGAACTCCATGGTCGCCTTGTCGGTTTCGATCTCGGCCATCACGTCGCCCGATCGCACCGTATCGCCAACCTTTACCAGCCAGCGCGCGAGCGTGCCTTCTTCCATGGTGGGCGACAAAGCCGGCATCCTGATGTCCAAGGCCATGATCCGTTGCAACTCCCGTAAACGATCCTTGGCCGTTCTCTGGCCAATTCCCTAGCGTCGGGCAAGGGCCAGAATCGGAGCAAATCGCGGGGGACTTGCCAATCCATACGAATGCATTGATACCCTGACGCCTTACGGGGCTGACAACATGCGCACATTTCTGGTCATCATCGACGAGAGCGAGGAGGCGACTTCCGCCTTGCGTTATGCCGCGCGCCGCGCGGTGGCGGTCGGTGGTGCGGTGCATCTGCTGGCGCTGGTGCCGCAGCAGAATTTCAGCGCGTTCGGCGCGGTGCAGGCCACGATCGAGGCCGAAGCCCGCGACCGGGCCGAGATGCTGGCGCATGGCGTTGCCGGCAATCTCCTCGCCGAAAGCGGGATCATGCCGACCATTTCGGTCAAGATCGGCCAAGGGCAGAAGATCGTCAGCGAATTCCTGGCCGAGCACAAGGAGGTCGCTGCACTCGTGCTGGGTGCGGCCAAGGGCGCTGCTCCCGGACCGCTGGTGACGCATTTCTCGGCCGCGGCGGGCAGCTTGCCCTGCCCCCTGTACATCATCCCCGCCGATTACGACGAGACCACAAGCGATCATCAGGCCTAGGCGCTACTTCTTGCGCCCCTGATGGCGGATATTGCCCGGACGACCGCGCTGGCCGACCATGAACTTGCCCGCCTTTCTTGGCCCGCCAGGGCCACGCTTGCGATTGTCGGTTTGGGCATCGGGACGCGCGCCGCGTGCGTCGATCCGTCCCGCATCCGCATCCGGCAGCACGAACTTCAGTGCGCCGGTCAGCGGATTGGCTTCGGCGAGTTTCAGCTTCAGCCGGTCACCGCTGGCAAAGGTCGTGCCGCTGTCGCTGCCGACCAGCGCCTGCGCGGCTTCGTCATGGCGGAAATACTCGCCCCCCAGTGTCGAGATCGGCACCAGCCCGTCCCCGCCCAGCCCGACGATGGTGGCGAAGAAGCCGAAGGCCTGCACGCCGGTGATGCGGGTATCGAACACCTCGCCCACCCGCGCCGAGAGCCAGGCCGCGACATAACGGTCGATGGTATCACGCTCGGCCTCCATCGCGCGGCGTTCGGTCTGGCTGATGGCGTCGCTGACCTGTTGCAGGCTGGCGCGGTCACGGTCAGACAGGCCCGATGTGGCGGGGAGCGAGCCCGGCGGGGCGGGCTGTTCCAGCTTGTAGGCGTCGACCAGCGCACGGTGCACCAGCAGATCGGAATAGCGGCGGATCGGCGAGGTGAAGTGCGCGTATGATCCGAGGCTCAGGCCGAAGTGTCCGGCATTGGCGGGGCCATAATAGGCCTGCGTCTGGCTGCGCAGCACCGCCTCCATCACCAGCGCCTTTTCCGCCTCGTCGGTGACGTCCTTGAGCATGCGGTTGAACAGGCCCGGCGTCACCACCTGACCCAGCGCCAGCTTCTTGCCCATCGTGGCGAGGTAATCGCGCAGCGCGATCAGCTTCTCGCGGCTCGGTGGCTCGTGGATGCGGTAGACGACAGGGGCGGTCTTGGCTTCGAGTGCCTTGGCGGCGGCGACGTTTGCGGCGATCATGAAATCCTCGACCACGCGGTGCGCGTCGAGGCGTTCACGAATGGCGATTTCGGCGATCTGGCCTTTGGCATCGAGCACCACGCGACGCTCGGGCAGTTCCAACGCCAAGGGATCACGCGCGTCGCGGGCGGCAGAAAGCGCCTTCCATGCGTCCCACAGGTTGGCGAGATATTCCGGCGGGGTGCCGCTATCGACCGCCTTTTGCGCATCCTCGTAAGCGATGTTGTGCGCGATCCGCACCAGCGCGCGGGTGAAGCGGAAGCTCGATACCTTGCCGTCTGCATTGATGTGCAGGTGACAGGCCATCGCCGCACGGTCCTCGCCTTCCTTCAGGGAGCAGACATCGGCGGACAGGATTTCGGGCAGCATCGGCACCACGCGGTCGGGGAAATAGACCGAGTTGCCGCGCATTCTTGCCTCGCGGTCGAGCGCGGAGCCGGGACGGACGTAGAAGCTGACATCGGCAATGGCGACGAGCGCGTTGAACCCGCCCTGCCCGTCCGGTTCGGCCCAGATCGCGTCATCATGGTCCCGCGCGTCGGCGGGGTCGATGGCGACGATCGGCAGGTGCCGAAGGTCTTCGCGGGTCTTTTCGGACAGCTTCAGCTTGGCGGCGCGCGGGGCTTCTTCCAGCACCTCTTCAGGGAAAACGTTTGGGATGCCGTGCTTGGCAATTGCGATCAGGCTGAAGCTGCGCGGGGCGAGCGGGTCACCCACCACCTCGACCACCTTCACGCCTGCACGGTCTGACCGGCCGACACGTTCGGCGATGACCAGCTGGCCCGCCTCGGCCTCGCCGCGATCGGCAATCGGTGTGGATTGGCGCACGCGCTTGTCGATCGGTGCGAGCCACGCCTTACCGGTCTTGTCGATCTCGACCACGCCCATCAGCCCCTCGGTGCGCGAGGGGAGCTTCTTCATCACATGCGCGCGCAAGCCTGTTTCGGTCTCCTCGGTGCGGGCCAGCACCCGGTCACCGCGCTTCAGGGCAGGCGGCCGCTTCATGCCTGGCTTCGGACGCGGTTCGCGGATCGTGAGGCGCGGCGGCTTGCCGGGGGCTTCGGGGTCCCAATTGTCGGGCTCGGCGATCAGATCGCCGTCTTCGATGGCGACGATCTTGAGTGTCGTGACCTTCGGCACCCCGCCCATGCGGTGGAAGGCGCTTTTCTTGCCGTCGATCAACCCGTCCTCGGCCATGTCCTTGAGCAGGGCTTTGAGCTTGATCTTCTCTTGCCCCTTCAGCCCGAAGGCCTTGGCAATCTCGCGCTTACCGGCGGGGATATCGGAGGACTGGATGAAGTCGAGCACCTGTTGCGCGCTCGGCATTCCCTGGGGGAGTTTGGTGGGCTTGGGCATGGCAACGGCCCTAACCCATAAGCCTCGTCATTGCGACCCCGGCCTTGAGCCGGGGGAAGCAATCCATGGACTGCTGTTTCGTCAAGGCGCGCCGCCGGTCCATGGATTGCCACGGAGCCTGCGGCTCCTCGCAATGACGAAGGTTTATTCCTTCCCCACCGGCTCGAAGGCACCGCCGGGGACGGCGCTGGAAACCGGCGAGCACCATTCGCCCGCGCAAGCCGCAACGCCGAACATCCAGTCATCACCGCGCACCTTGGCGACATGATCGAGAGTTTCGCCGTTCTGCTGCACTTCGGGTTTGCCGATGGCTGGCGTGTCGATACTCGCGAAACCATCGGACCCCGTGTGCCAACCCGGTTCATCCGTTCGGCGTTTGCGGATCTGGTAGACCCAAGCGCCGGGCACCCTGTTCCATTTGATTTCGGTATCCACCCTCACCGCCGCATTCACCGTCACCTTGGGCGGCATCGGCGCCCGCGCCAATGCATCCAGCGCCCGCACGTTCAGCTTCGTCACCCCGGCGAGATAGGCGAAATCCATCTCGTCGATGGTGTCGCCGTAGACCACGCCGTTCTCGGTGCGCAGGTCCTGATGCTGGTGGTCGTAATCCTCGACCCCCACCGAAAAGCGGATCGCCGGGTAGCCCTTCTGAAGGAACGGCACCTGATCCCCGCCGCGGCCCATGCGGTCGGTGCGCCAGATCTGGCGGACTTGCAGGCCGTCAGGGTGCTTCTCTGCCAACCCCGCCACCCAGCGCGAAAGGTTGCGCGAGGGCGTATCGTTCTCGCCGCCGAAGCGCGTCTGCGCGGCGCGCAGCCGGTCGGTCAGGTCAGCGCGCGGGCCTTCGGAGAAGACGCGCACGACCTTGGGCTCGCAATATCCGTCCGAACCGCAGGAATTGCCGATGATGTCGTTGTTGAGCACGGCCTTCACCGTGAAGCCCTGCGCCTCGGCCCAATTGGCGAGGATCTGGCCGCCGTGGAGTCCCTGCTCCTCGCCCGAGAGCAGCGCGTAGATGATGGTGGTGGGGTACTTCGTCCCGCTCAGTACCCGCGCGGCTTCGATCACCAGAGCGGTGCCGCTGCCGTCGTCATTGGCGCCGGGCGCGTCGGAGGTCGCGTCCATTACGTCGGTAACGCGGCTGTCGATATGCCCCTGCACGATCACGACCTCGTTCGGCCGCTCGCTGCCGCGCTGGATGGCGACGGCGTTGCGCACCAGCGTGGGTGTTGGGACACGCGGGCCGGTGACGGTTTCGCCAACGGGGAGCACCTCAAGACAGCCGCCGCATGTCGCGCCGATACGCTTGAACTCCGCCAGCCCCCAATCGACAGCTGCGCCGATGCCGCGTTCGGGATCGGTCTGCGATGACAACGTGTGCCGCGTGCCGAAGCTGACGAGCTTTTCGACATCGCTTTTCAGGCGATCTTCGGAGACGGCTTCAGCAGGATGTGTCTGGGCAGCGAGCGGGGCGGCGAGGACGGCGGTGAGCAGCAGAGCATGTTTGATCATGCGCCCTGTCTGCCCGCCTGCCTGCCTAGGCGCAAGCTAGTAGGCGCGCGCCACCAGGATGCGCTCGGTCGCCGGTGCGCCGGTGAAGATGCAGGCGCCGCTGGCCGGTTCGCCGCCGCGGGGCACGTTGCGGATGGTGAGCTTCAGCGCCTTCAGCTTCTCGACCACGGCGTCCAGCGCCGCTCCGGTGGGCTTGGCCCACTCGACCTCGACCCAACCGGGATACTTGCCGCCCTTTTCGAAGTGGTCTGCCACCGCCTGCCACTCGGTCACCCCTCGGGTGATGTTGGCATCGCGACGGGCCTTGGCTTCCTCGTAAAGCGATGACTGGATCGCTTCGAGCACCCCGCCAGCCTCACCCACGAAATCGGCGTGGGCGGGATAGGTGAAGGCGGGCTTGCCGTTCGCGGCGTTCCACAGCTGGTCGCGGCGCAGCACGGCGATCTTGCCCTCGGCCATATCGCGCGGGCCGACTTCGATGATGACAGGTGCGCCCTTGCGCACCCAATCCCAGCGCTTGGCCGCTGCCTTGCCCGGCTTCACATCGAGCAGCACGCGAACGCGTTCGCCCAGCGCGGTTTGCGCGGCGAGAGCGGCACGCACGGTCTCGCAATAGGCGATCAGCTCGGCGTCTTCCGGAGCCTCACGCAGCATCGGGATGATGACAATCTGCTGCGGCGCAATCGCGGGCGGCACACGCAGGCCATCATCGTCGCCGTGGGTCATGATGACGCCGCCGATCAGCCGCGTGGAGACACCCCAGCTGGTGGTGTGGCAATATTGCTGGCTGCCCTCGCGGTCCTGATACTGGATGCCCGCCGCATGGGCGAAATTGGTGCCGAGGTAGTGGCTGGTGCCCGCTTGGAGCGCCTTGCCGTCCTGCATCATGGCTTCGATCGACCAGGTCTCGACCGCGCCGGGGAAACGCTCGTTCTCGGGCTTTTCGCCAGCGATCACGGGCAGCGCAAGATCATCCTCGGCGCAGGCGCGGTACATTTCCAAAGCGCGGTGCGTTTCCGCCAGCGCATCTTCGCGGTTCTCGTGCGCGGTATGGCCTTCCTGCCAAAGGAATTCGCTGGTCCGCAGGAACATCCGCGTGCGCATCTCCCAGCGGACGACGTTGGCCCACTGGTTGGTGAGCAGCGGCAGATCGCGCCAGCTCTGCACCCAGCGCGCCATCGCATCGCCGATGATGGTTTCTGACGTGGGACGAACCACAAGCGGCTCTTCCAGCTTGGCTTCGGGATCGGGGATAAGCCCGCCCTTGCCGTCCGCAATCAGGCGGTGATGGGTGACGACCGCCATTTCCTTGGCAAAGCCTTCGACATGCTCGGCCTCGCGGGTGAAGTTGGAAAGCGGGATGAACAGGGGGAAGTAGCAGTTCTGCACACCCGCAGCCTTGATCCGGTCATCCATCAATCGCTGGATGCGTTCCCAGATGCCATAGCCCCACGGCTTGATCACCATGCAGCCGCGCACGCCCGATTCCTCGGCGAGGTCGGCGGCGCTGATCACCTCCTGATACCATTTGGCAAAGTCGTCTTCGCGCTTGACGGTGAGCGCGTGGCGGATCTGGGACACGGATTGACTTCCTGCTTGAACGGGCGGCGCTGTTGCCGCTGGCGCGCGGCGCTTCGCGCTATTTGCTCAGATCGTCCAGCTTCTTTTGCATCGCGGCCATTTGTTCGCGCAGCGCGGCGATCTCGTCGCGGGGTTCCGAAACCGGAGCCGCTGGCTTGGCGGCGGGCTTGTCCTTGGCCTTGCCGAGGCCCGGCAAGAACACATCGGCCGCAGCGCGCATCATCGCCATATTGGTTTCATGGATCGCGGCGAAGGGCGTTGCGCTCAGACCCTTTTCGAAGGCCTCGCGGATTTTGGTCTGATTGTCGCGGAAGTTCGCCATGCTGGCTTCGAGGTATGACGGCATCATCGCCTGCATCGAATTGCCGTACATGCCGATCAGCTGGCGCAGGAAGCTGACCGGGAGCATCTGCTCGCCATTCGCTTCTTCATCCATGATGATCTGGGTCAGGATCGCGTGAGTGATGTCGTCACCGCTTTTGGCGTCAAGCACCTGGAAATCGACATTCTCGCGCACCATCCGGGCAAGATCCTCTAACGTGATGTAGCTGGACGAGGCCGTGTTGTAGAGACGCCGGTTGGCGTATTTCTTGATGATGATCGCATCACCCGCTTCGCCCGTTGCCGCTTTTGACCTGCCGACCATTGTTTTTTGACCCCGATGGATGATGCTTTGTGCATCATCTTAGCACCTGCACAAGCTGCGGTGCAACAACGTCGGTCGGTGCAATCAACCGCGGCGCAACCGTCTGCCGATTACTGTAAGCATTTCATATGGCGAAAGAGCATTTTGCTGCGCAGCATCGGCGATGTTCCAGGGCACTTGCAGCCAGTCGCCAGCGCGCAAATCGGGCGCCTGCGACAGATCGACCACGACCATGTCCATCGAGACCTTGCCAAGGATCTGCAACGGTCGGCCCTGATGGGTGAGCGCATTGCCCGGACCGCGTTGGCGCAGGAAACCGTCGGCATAGCCAATCGACACAGTGGCGACCTGCATATGTGTGGGTGCGATGAAGGTCGCATTGTAGCCCACGCCCTCGCCCGGAGCGAGTTTGCGGCATTGCAACAGACGCGCCTCGACCTGCACGACAGGGCGGATTTGGTCTGCGAGTTCCGCACGCGGGACGCCGCCGTAAAGCGCAAGGCCCGGGCGGGTGAGGTCGAAAGCGAAGTTCGGCCCAAGTGCGATACCGGCGCTATTGGCAAGGCTTAGTCGCCGGTGTTCAACAATCCCGGCGGCCTCGCGCAACAGTTCTGCCTGCATCCGGTTCATCGACGTTGTCTCGTCCGCGCAAGCAAGGTGGCTCATCAGAATGTCGACATGGAGCGCGGCGATCGCCGCATCGCTGACTTCATCGAGCGAAATGCCGAGGCGGTTGATGCCGGTATCCACCATCAGGTGGCAGCGCCCTCCCCCGCTGGCAGTCCATAGCGCGGCCTGTTCAAGCGAGTTGATGACAGGCACGGCTCCGGTCGCGCGGGCATAGGCGCAGTCGGCCTCGTTGAGGACACCGTGCAACACTGCCACCTGCCCGCCGGGTACATGGGCGGTCACGCCAGCGACCTCGCTCCAATGCGCGACGAAAAAGGTTTCGCACCCAGCATCGCGCAAGGCCGGAACACAGGTGTCGACGCCCAGCCCGTAGCAGTCTGCCTTTACCGCAGCGCCGGCCTGGGCGGTCCCGGACAGGCTGTCCAAGGCACGCCAATTGGCCGCCAAGGCATCCGTATCGACCGTCAAACGCAGGCTGGCAGGGGGCTGGAGCGACCCAGTATCAATCATCGGCAAAGTCCCGCGGCGGTCCCGAAGGCAGGCCCCACCATGCGACCGCAAGGCCAAAGGCGACCACCGCCCAAGTATACCACAGGCCTGAATAGATATCGCCGGTGCGCGCCACGATCACGCCCGCGATCAGCGGCAGGAACCCGCCGAGATAGCCAGCCCCGATGTGGTAGGGGATCGACATGGAGGAATAGCGGATACGCGGCGGGAACATCTCGGACAGCAGCGCCGCGACCGAGCCGTATGTCAGCGCCGAGAGCATCCCCAGTGCCAGCAGCACGCCGACAATCCCGATGACATTGGCCATCGGCGGCTGCTGCTTGGCAAAGTCGAAGCCGTACTGCCCCAGCCCCGCTTGCAGCCCCGCGCGCCGCGCTGCGCCATCTGTGAACCATGCAGGATCCATCGCGACCGGATTGCCGCCCACTGTCAGGCTCAGCGTCTCGCCGGGAGTCAGGGTGTAGAGAACGCCTGAAGCGGTCAGCGTCTCGAGCACCTTGCCGCAATCGGTCTGATCGCGCTGGAACAGCTCGGCAAAGGGATCCGTCTCGCAGGCAGGCCCGCTCACCACCACCGGCGTGCGCTCGGCCGCTTCGGCGAGCTGCGGGTTGGCAAAGCTTCCCATCAGCCAGAACAGCGGGAACAACAGCACCAGCGTAAGAGCCGCGCCGATGATGATCGGCTTCTTGCGGCCTACCCGGTCGGACCACTTGCCGATGATGACGTAGAAACTCATCACGATCAGGCCCGAGACCAGAAGCACCAGTTCGACCGTCAGATCGTTGACATGCATCGGTCCGCGCAGGAAGCTCATTGCCGAGAAGAAACCGGTGTACCAGACGGTCGTCAGGATGCCGGTGATCCCGAACAGGGCGACGAACAGCCGCTTGGGATTGCCGGGATAGGTCATGCTTTCGATGAAGGGGTTGCCCGAGGTTTCCCCGGCCGCCTTCATCGCCTGGAACACCGGGCTTTCGGACAGCTTCAACCGCATCCACAGCGAGATCGCGAGCAGCGCTATCGACAGGAGGAACGGCACGCGCCAGCCCCATGCGGCGAAAGCCTCTGCCGGGATCAGCGCGCGGCAGGCCAGCACGACGATGATCGAAAGGACAAAGCCGCCCGCCACGCTCGCCTGGATGAAGCTGGTGTAGAAGCCGCGCTTTTCCGGCGGGGCGTGTTCGGCGACATAGATCGCCGCGCCGCCATATTCCCCGCCCAGTGCAAGGCCTTGCAACACGCGCAGCAGGATGACGATGATCGGCGCTGCCATGCCGATACTGTCTACTGTGGGGATCAGGCCGACGCCCGCCGTCGCAATGCCCATCAGCGTGACGGTGACGAGGAAGGTGTATTTACGCCCCAGCTTGTCGCCCAGAAAGCCGAACAGCACCGCGCCCAGCGGGCGGAAGGCAAAGCCCACCGCGAAGGTCGACCACACCAGCAGCAGACCCAGCGTCTCGTTATCGGTGGCGTAGAAGGCGTCTTTCAGGATGTAGGCGAGCGTGCCGTAGATGAAGAAATCGTACCATTCGAAAATGGTCCCCGCCGATGATGCGCCGATCACCAGCCGGATTTCTTTTTCGCTCGGCTCGCGGTCCGTGAGCGCCTGCGCTTCTGACATGTCCCTTACATCCCCTTTATCGCGCGGCCGCGACCTTATTGCCTCAAGTCCCTAGCCGCGCGCCGCCTCGCTTGAAAGCGCCTCGCTTGCAGCCTTCCACGGCAATAGAAGCGCGCCGTGGCGGCCGGGATGGTCACGCGCGGGAACAAGCGCTGCGATCCCCGGCCATGCAGGCAATTCACCCTCGCCCGCCAGCCACGCTGCAAGGCCTTGCGCAGTCAGGATCACGCTGCCGGGATTGTTGCCCCTGATCGATAGCGCCAGCAGGGCGGCGGAGGCCTGTCCGATGGCGCAGGCGCTGACTTTCATGCCCACCCCTGAAACCAAGCCCCTGTCGTCCAGCGCAAGCCCGATTGCGATCACACTCCCACAGCTGCGCGAACGCGCCTCGGATGTCAGGGGCAGATCTCCGGTCAGAGGAAAGTTCGCAAGGCCGGTCGCCAGACCGAGCAGTTCGGGCGAATACAGCTTTGACGATACCCGTGCCGTCACACTGCTTAACCCGTGATTTCGGACAAGGCGTCCTCCCGCGCGTCAGCCTCGCCGCGAAGCCGATCACGCCGCACGGCAATTTCCGGAACCAGCTGGCGCGAGAAAGCGTCGATGGCGGCATAGGTGCGCGCGCCGGTGATCCATTGCGGGCGGCCTTTGTAGCCCCAGCTCTCATCAAATCCGGTGGCGAGCAGCGCAAAAGCGAAGACCGCGATCAACGCGCCCTTGATCGCGCCAAAGCCGAAGCCGAGCACACGGTCGATCGGCCCGAGCACTGCCCCGTCCGAAGCGCCGCTGGCGTTGCCGATAATGACCTTCATCGCGGCATAGGGGATCAACAGCAGCAGCACGAAAGCCAGCAGCGAGACCGCCGGTTCCGCGCGGTAAAAACTGCGCAGCCCGTCGGTCAACGCCGGGTGGAGGATATGGAGCGCAAAGGCTGCCATGATCCACGAGGCGAGCGAGAGAACCTCTTGCACCAGCCCCCGCATGAAGCCGCCGATGGCAGCTACGCCGACGATGATAGCGATGATGATGTCGAGACCGTCCATGGGATGCGACGATTATGCGCTGCCCATCACCTGGTCAACGACGTTCGCAAGCGCAGCAAGCCCGTGATAGTCCGCACCAGCGCTTCCCGCTGCCGCACTCGCAGGCCCATAGCAGCGCGCAAAGCCCAATTTGGCTGCCTCACGCTGCCGCAGCGGGGCGTGGGCGACCGGGCGAATCTCGCCTGCAAGACTGACTTCGCCGAACCATGCTGTCTTGTCCGGCAGTGGCCGATCGGCCAGCGCCGAGACCAGCGCAGCAGCAACGGCGAGGTCTGCCGCCGGGTCGGTGAGGCGATATCCGCCCGCGATGTTGAGATAGACCTCGGCCGAGGAAAAATTCAGCCCGCAGCGCGATTCCAGCACGGCAAGCAGCATCGCCAGCCGCCCGCTGTCCCAACCCACGACGGCACGGCGCGGGGTCGCGCCTGATTGCAGGCGGACGATCAGCGCCTGAATTTCCACGAGAACCGGCCGCGTGCCCTCCAGCGCCGGGAACACCGCGCTGCCCGCCAGCGGCGTCTCGCGGCCGGAAAGGAACAGCAGAGAGGGGTTGGCGACTTCCTCCAGCCCTTCGGACGCCATCGCGAAGACCCCGATCTCGTCCACCGCGCCGAAGCGGTTCTTGAGCGCGCGCAGGATGCGGTACTGGTGGCTGCGCTCCCCCTCGAAGCTCATCACGACATCGACCATGTGTTCCAGCACGCGCGGGCCGGCAATGGTGCCGTCCTTGGTGACATGGCCGACCAGCACCACCACGCAGCCGCTTTCCTTGGCATAGCGGATCAGTTCCAGCGCGCAGCCGCGCACCTGCGAGACAGTGCCGGGGGCGCCTTCGATGGTGTCGGAATGCATCGTCTGGATCGAATCGATCACCAGCAGCGCGGGCGGCTCGCCCTGCCCCAGCGTCGTCAGAATATCCCGCACCGATGTTTCCGAAGCGAGTCGGATTGGCGCATCGGCCACGCCCATGCGCGAAGCGCGCAGACGGACCTGCCCGGCCGCCTCCTCTCCGCTGACATAGACAACATCATTGCCGCCGCGCGCGATGGTGGCGGCGCATTGCAGCAGCAGCGTCGACTTCCCGATGCCCGGGTCCCCGCCCAGCAGCACTGCGCTGCCCGGCACCAGCCCGCCGCCCAGCGCCCGGTCGAACTCGGCAAGGCCGGTCGACTTCCTGACCGGCAGCTTGGTGGGAGCATTCAGGGGTTCGAAGGCAACATTGCGCCCGCCGCTCGACAGGTCGTGCTTCTGCGAGAACACCGTTGCGGGCACATCCTCGATCAGCGTGTTCCACTGCCCGCAGTCGGCGCATTGCCCCTGCCAGCGGTGCGAGACCGAGCCGCATTCCTGACACACATATCGGCGTTTCGATTTTGCCATAGATGCGCGGCATAACGAGAACAGATGACGAACGCAATTGCATTGCTAACGACTTGCCCGCTAGACAGTGTGCATGCGCCAGAAAGAACTGCGCCTTGCTCTAGTGTGTTACGGCGGCGTCAGCCTCGCGGTCTATATGCATGGCATCACCAAGGAGGTGTGGCACCTCGCCCGGGCGAGCCGCGCCTTTCACCATCCTGCTGCGACACAACTCGACGGCGTGGCGGAGGCCTACCGCGAGTTTCTGCGCGTGGTTGAGCGCGACTACGGGCTGCAGGTGCGGGTGCTGCCGGACATTCTGACCGGCGCGAGCGCGGGGGGGATCAATGCGGTATTCCTCGCCCATGCGATTCACGGCGGACACAGCCTCGAACCGCTGACGGACCTGTGGTTGACCAACGCCGATGTCAGCGAACTCACCGATCCCGATGCCGAGCCCATGTGGCGATATGCCAAGCTGTGGGCGCAGCCGATTGCGGAATGGTTCCTGTCGCGCCCCGGCAATGCTGTCAGCGCGACCGTCTCTCCCGAGACCCGCGCTGAAGTGCGGGCCAAGGTTTCCCGTCTGGTACGCGGGCGCTGGTTCAGCCCGCCGTTTTCGGGCGCGCGCTTTTCGGCAATGCTGTTCGAGGCCTTCCAGCGGATGACCGAAGAAGGCGACGGTATCCCGCTGCTGCCGGCAGGTTATCCTGTCGATCTGGCGGTGACCGTCACCGATTTTCGCGGGCATCCCGAAACGCTGCGCCTGAACTCGCCTCCGCAAGTCGAGGAGACCGAGCATCGCCTGCCGATCAATTTCCGCGCGCGGGTGGGTGATGGCGCGGTGCTCGCCGATCCGCTCGAACTGGTGCTGGCCGCCCGGGCCACCGCGAGCTTTCCCGGAGCCTTTCCGCCACTTACCCTCGCCGAGATCGACAGGCTCGCCGAGCAAGAGGGGCACCATTGGGCCACGCGGGGGGCCTTTCTTGCGCGCACCATGCCCACCCATGTCGCGCGTGGGAGTATTGGCCAGGTGGCGCTGATCGACGGCGCGGTGCTGGTCAACGCGCCCTTTGGCGCTGCGCTCAGTGCGCTCCACGGCCGCCCTGCCCAGCGCGAGGTTGATCGCCGCTTCGTCTATCTCGATCCGCGCCCTGACGGCTCTGGCCCGGCACCCGGCACCCGGATCCGCGAGGTGGGGTTCTTCGGCGCCATCTTCGGCTCGCTCTCCACGATCCCGCGCGAACAACCGATCCGGGACGATCTGGAACGGATCGAGCAGCAATCGCGCGACGCGGCGCGGTTCAAGCGCATCGTCATGGACCTCCAAAGCGATATCGACCGCGCCGTTGAGAAGCTGTTCGGCTTTACCTTCCTGCTCGACCGGCCGACGCCCAAGCGGCTCGCAGGGTGGCGGGCCAAGGCCCAGCAGGCCGCAGCCGAGCGGGCAGGCTATGCCTTTGGCGCCTATGCCCTGACCAAGTTCGACGGTATCCTCGATCAGCTTGCGCGGCTTACCCTGAAGGCCGCAGGACAAGGCCGGGCCGACCCCGCACCGTTGATCCACGCTTTGCGCTGTGAGCTGGAAGCGCGGGGGATCGACGGGCTGACCGACGCACATGGCGGCGCGACCGCGGCGGCCATTGCCTTCTTCCGCGCGCATGACACCGGCTTCCGCATCCGCCGGTTGCAGCTTCTTGCCCGCAAGCTTGCGCGCGACTGGCAGCAGGATCCCGACATTGCCGAGGACGTTCTCGACCGCGCGCGGGACCGGCTCTACGAGATTCTCGCGCTTTATTATCACGCGGACGAGGATGTTCTGCGCTCAGCAGCATTCCGCGAACTGGCGGCGAACAGTCTCCAACAGCCCGGTGCGGTGCTCGATTTCCTTGCGACGCAGCGTCTGCTCCCCGCGACCGATCTGGCCGCCGAAGAGCTGCTGATCGACGCGCTCGAAGACATGCCGAAAAACCTCAAGCGGCGGATGCTGCTGACCTATCTCGGCTTTCCCTTCTACGACGTCGTTATCTTCCCGCTATCCCGCCGTGAAGGGCTGGACGAGTTCAATCCGGTCAAGATCGACCGCATCTCTCCCGATGACGCGCGTTCGATCCGCGAGGGCGGGACGGCGGCGACGCTCAGGGGTATCGAGTTCTACAATTTCGGCGCGTTCTTCAGCCGCGATTACCGGGAGAATGATTACCTCTGGGGCCGCCTGCACGGGGCCGAGCGGATGATCGACCTTGTCGCCTCAACCGTCACCGGCGGCGTTTCTGCCGAGGTGGTGCGGGCGGCGAAACGATCGGTGTTTCTGGCGGTGCTGGAGGAAGAAGAGATCGCCGGGCGGTGCCAGCGCTGGTTGCTCGACGAAATCCGGCTCGAGGTGCGCGAGCGGATGGGGTAGCGCCTCAGGCAGCCGCCCCGAAGAACAGCAGCATCACCAGCCGCGCATCCTCCGCCGCCGTGCCGAAGCCGGGCGCGGCGTTGTGAAATTGCCAGGGCGAGAACAGCAGCAGCCGGTTGAAGCGCGCAGGCACGCGCATGGTGCGCTCCCACTTGGCGGGGTTCGTGGTGTCGCGGTTGACCACATCCTCGACCAGCGCGTTGATATCATCATATCCCGAGGCGGCGATCTTCACCGGGTCCTGCGGGACGGCTTCCATTCCGGTCCGCTTGTGGCGGAAGAAATCGGTGCCGCCCGCGTCAGGCTTTGCACAATCCTCCGGACGTGAGAGGTAAAGGATGCCCGAGTAGGCGGCGGGATCGATATGCACCCCGCTTTTGCCCTTCGCGCCCTTGCGGGTGAGACGGCAATGCCCGTGCTGGGTGCCGGGTGCCGGGCCAAGTTTCACGCCGAGCAGCCGCGAGACTGCCGCATCGATCGGCGCGGAATCGAGCGGCGCGGAGGAATTGAGGCCCGGGAAATTCCCGTGCTGCTTTGCCGGATCATATTCGAGAGACAGCGCCGCGCGCCGCGCCGCATAGGGATCACTCAGGAAATCGTCGATGATGAGGAGCGAGGGTAACACGCGCCTCAGCTGCCGAACGCGTCCTTGAGCTTGTTGAAGAAGCCGCGGCTTTCAGGGCATTCATCGCCCGTCTCGGTCGCTTTGAACTCTTCGAGCAGCTCCTTCTGGCGGCGGGAAAGCTTGGTCGGCGTTTCGACCACGATCTCGGCCACCAGATCACCGCGCCCGCGCCCTTGCAGCACCGGCATGCCGGCCCCGCGAATGCGCAGCTGCTTGCCCGACTGGATCCCGACAGGAATTTCGAGCCGATTGGTCGAGCCATCCAGATCGGGGATCTCGACCACACCGCCCAGCGCCGCGGTGGTGAAGCTCACCGGAACGCGGGTGGCCAGCGTCGTGCCTTCGCGCTCGAACAGCGGGTGGGGTTTGACGTGGAGGAAGATGTACAGATCGCCCGCTGGCGAGCCGCGCTGGCCTGCCTCGCCCTTGCCGGACAGGCGGATGCGGGTGCCGGTATCGACACCTGCTGGAATATCGACCTTGAGGGTCTGGGCCTTGTCGACCCGTCCTTCGCCGCGGCACACGCGGCACGGGTTCTCGATCACCTTGCCGCGTCCATTACAGGTCGGGCACGGGCGCTCGATCACGAACAGGCCCTGCTTGGCACGCACTGAACCCATGCCGTGGCACAGGTTGCACTGGCGTTCGCTGGTGCCCGGCGTGGCGCCGGTGCCATCGCAGGTGTCGCAGGATTGCGAGACTTCGATCTCGATCTCGGTCGATTTGCCGTGGAAAGCCTCTTCGAGCGTGACCTGCATGTCGTACCGCAAGTCCGCGCCGCGCCGGTTCTGCTGGCGCTGTGCGCCGCCACCGCCGCCAAAGGCGCTGCCGAAGATCGTTTCGAAAATGTCGCCGATATCGGCAAAGCCGTCACCGCCGCGCCCGCCAAACGGACCGCCGCCTCCCCCGCCGTTCATTCCCTGCGTGAAGGCCTCGTGGCCATAGCGGTCATAGGCCGCGCGCTTTTGCGGGTCCTTGAGGCAATCATAGGCCTCGCTGATCGCCTTGAACTTGGCTTCGGCACCGGCGTCGCCCGGATTGCGGTCCGGGTGAAACTTCATGGCGAGTTTGCGATAGGCGCTCTTGAGCGTCGCCCCGTCGCAATCGCGGGAGACTTCGAGCGTTGCGTAGTAATCGGATTGGGCGCTGGACATGGCTCTGACCTATTCCCCGTGACCTTCGCCCGCCGCCGCGCCGGATGCGTGATCCGGACGAAGCGACGGGGCGTCGGGTTGCATCGGGGCGTTAGCCCTTCTTGTCTTCATCGACCTCAGAGAATTCGGCGTCGACGACTTCCTCGTCGGCAGCCGTCTCAGCCGCAGCGTCCGCTTCAGCATCGGGCCCTGCGGCCTGCTGCTGTTCGTAGATCTGCTGGCCCATCTTCATTGCCGACTGGGTCAGCGCCTGCGCCTTGGCGTTGATGTCATCGGCATCGCCGCCTTCGAGCGCGGTCTTCACCGCCGCGATGGCTTCCTCGACCTCGGTCTTGAGCGCAGCGTCGATCTTGGCACCGTGCTCTTCAAGCTGCTTTTCGGTCGCATGGACAAGGCTGTCGGCCTGATTGCGCGCTTCTGCGGCAGCCCGGCGCTTCTTGTCTTCTTCGGCGAACTTCTCGGCATCCTTGACCATCTGGTCGATATCGGAATCGGTGAGACCGCCCGACGCCTGAATCTTGATGGTCTGTTCCTTGCCGGTGCCCTTGTCCTTCGCCGCCACCGAGACGATGCCGTTGGCGTCGATATCGAAGGTCACTTCGATCTGCGGCACACCGCGCGGAGCGGGCGGAATGCCGATCAGGTCGAAATTGCCGAGCAGCTTGTTGTCGGCCGCCATCTCGCGCTCGCCCTGATAGACCTTGATCGTCACCGCGTTCTGGTTGTCTTCGGCGGTCGAGTAGGTCTGGGTCTTCTTCGTCGGGATGGTGGTATTGCGATCGATCATGCGGGTGAACACGCCGCCCAGCGTTTCGATGCCGAGCGACAGCGGGGTCACGTCGAGCAGCAGCACGTCCTTGACGTCGCCCTGAAGCACGCCTGCCTGAATGGCAGCGCCCATGGCGACGACTTCATCGGGGTTCACGCCGGTGTGCGGCTTGGCACCGAAGAACTGCTCCACGACCTCGCGGACGCGGGGCATGCGGGTCATGCCGCCGACAAGGATCACTTCGTCGATCTGGTCCTTCGAAACACCGGCATCCGCCAGCGCCTTCTTGCAGGGATCGAGCGTGCGCTGGATCAGGCCATCGACCATCTTTTCAAGATCGGCCCGGGTGATCGTTTCCACGAGGTGCAGCGGGGTGGTGGTGCCGCCTTCCATGCGCGCGGTGATGAAGGGCAGGTTGATCTCGGTCGAAGCGGCGCTCGACAATTCGATCTTCGCCTTTTCGGCCGCTTCCTTCAGACGCTGAAGCGCGAGCTTGTCGGTCTTGAGGTCCATGCCCTCCTTCTTCTTGAAGGCATCGGCCAGGAACTCGACAATCGCGTTGTCGAAGTCTTCACCGCCGAGGAAGGTGTCGCCGTTGGTCGACTTCACTTCGAACACGCCGTCGCCGATTTCGAGGATCGACACGTCGAAGGTGCCGCCGCCAAGGTCATAGACGGCGATGGTCTTGCCGTCTTCCTTGTCCATCCCGTAGGCGAGCGCGGCCGCAGTCGGCTCGTTGATGATGCGCAGCACTTCAAGGCCGGCGATCTGGCCGGCGTCCTTGGTGGCCTGACGCTGGGCGTCGTTGAAGTAGGCGGGCACGGTGATAACGGCCTGCGTCACGGTCTCGCCAAGATAGCTCTCGGCGGTTTCCTTCATCTTCTGGAGGATGAAGGCCGACACCTGCGACGGGCTGTATTCTTCGTCACCGGCCTTGACCCAGGCATCGCCGTTCTTGCCCTTGGTGATGGTATAGGGGACGAGGCCCATATCCTTCTTGGTCAGGGGATCTTCGAAGCGGCGGCCGATCAGGCGCTTGATCGCGAAGAGCGTGTTGTCGGGGTTGGTGACCGCCTGACGCTTGGCAGGCTGGCCGATCAGGCGCTGGCCATCCTTGGTGAAGGCGACGATCGACGGCGTGGTGCGCGCGCCTTCCGAATTTTCGATAACCTTGGGCTTGCCGCCGTCCATGACAGCAACGCAGGAGTTGGTCGTGCCGAGGTCGATACCGATTACTTTACCCATTGTTTCCCCATCCATAAGGACAATTGTTGGACACCGCTGCCTTCGGCTTCCCGGTTATCGGCAAAGCAACTTGGCGGCTCGTTTGTGAGGGCGATATAGGTGTGCTTTCGCTTGGCACAAGAGAGCGCCCCCTCTAGATTTGTTGCCATTCCACAAGGAGACGAGACCGTGAATTCGATCCGCAACGCCGCGCTGGCGGTATTCGCTGTCGCTTTGCTGCCCGGCATTGCTGCCTGTTCGCAGCAGGGTGACGCGCCCGGCGAGGAGACTGCAAGCCCTGCGGCGACGGCCGGACTGACCGTTAGCAATGCTCGCCTGGTGCTTCCGCCTGTCGCGGGGAACCCGGCGGCGGTCTATTTCGATCTGTCCTACAGCGGAGCGCCGGGCGTAACCCTCGATGACGTTGAAGTCGAAGGTGCGGGCATGACCATGATTCACGACTATGCCGAAAGCGCGGGCAAGATGCAGATGACGATGGCGGGTCCGATCCAGCTGGTAGAGGGCACGCCGGTGAGTTTTGCGCCGGGCGGGCTGCACGTGATGGCGATGGAGCCGACTGACGCGCTGAAGGCGGGTGGCACGGCCAAGGTGACGCTGACCCTATCCAACGGAACCACCGCCACCGTTGACGCGCCGGTACGGGCAGCCGGGGACGAACGCTGAAAAAGGTGCTGACCGGTTCAGGCGGAGCGGAGGTCGTTCCGGCCCCCGCCCCTGCCTGCCCGGTCGGCGGCGCACGTTCGCTCACCACCGGAGAGGTCGCCCTCGCCCGCTCGATGTTCGGTGCGGCAATCGATTATGCGAAGGTGACGATCCAGCGCCGCAAGTTTTTCCCCCTGCAACCGCGCACCGTAACCATGGCCCCGATGGGCCACCTGCATTTCCACCCGCACGCCGAGCATTACTGCGACGACTTCGCCGGAGCCGACCTCGACGCGCAGGCGCATTTCATCCACGAGATGGTGCATGTGTGGCAGGCACAGCGGCTTGGTCGCTGGCACCTCGTGTTCCGCCGCCACCCGTGGTGCCGTTATGATTATGCGCTGAAACCGGGCTGGTCGCTGGAGCGATACGGGATTGAGCAGCAGGCCGAGATTGTGCGGCACGCGTTCCTGCTGCGCGAAGGGGTGGAGGTTGCCGGAGCGCCAAGCTTTGCAACCTACACCGCCATTCTGCCGTTCCAGCCTGCCTAGTTGGGGCAGCGCACGCGGTATTCGTCACCGTCGTCATCGTACCCATGCGCAGGGGCATTTGGTGGACTCAGTCGGAAGGCGGGGCATGTTCGCCAAGCAACTCCGTGGCAATCTCTCCAATGGCCGTGGCAAGTCCGCCTTCGCAGGTCACCAGCCGTGCAGCCGGATAGACGCTTGCCACATCATGATCGATTCCCACTCCGCCAAGAGAGATCGCCTTGCCCCGACGTAGGGCGCTGACGTTATCGACAAGGTGTCGCCAAAGGAAATTCGGCCCGTTTACGGCAAGCGTGCTGTCGTCGACTGGCGCGCCGTCACTGACCACGATCAGGCAGCGCCGCTCGGAAAGGTGAGCCAGCAATTGCTGTTCGGCCCATTGAATAGCCTCGCCATCGACATTCTCGAAAAAGATTGCAGGCTCGAGCAGCGGGGCAAAGAGCGCAGGAGTGCTGGCCTCCCCGAAGTCCGAATAGATCACGTGGAGCAGATCGCACAGCCGCCCGGGATAGGGCGGGCTTCCCTCGCCTTCCCAGGCCGCACGCGATTGCCCGCCTTTCCATCCGACCGTGGTAAAGCCCGCCAGCATTACATCCGCGCCAGCCTCCTCAAGGCATTCCAGTACAGCCAGCAATTCTCCTGCAACGCGCGCCATTGTCGGTGCCATCGAGCCAGACTGGTCGAGCAGGATGCATATGGCAGCGCCGTGGCAATCGGGCAGGCCGACCCCCTCGGCTTTCGCGCGCGCATGGGCTTCATTGAACTGGCGCTGCCGCTCCTCGGGGTCGGGCGAGCCGACCGCTCGCCCTGCGCCGAGAACGCGGCCTTCCGCAGCCAGTAGGCCCCGCAGCTCCCCGCCGCGGCACACGCGGTCAAACGCTGTAGTGTAAGGGTGGTAGAAAGGCTCCGGTGGATCGGGTGCCGACTTTTGGTCCGGCTTTCGGGACCGGATGAAAGCGGCACCCAGCAACCAGATCAGCGCGCCAAGAAGGAGCCCCTCACCTATCAATCGGTCAATCCGGCGCCTTTGCCACCGCCACCATCGCGGCGCGCAGCAGGCGGTCCTTGATCATCCAACCGGCCTGCATTTCCGAGACGACCGTGCCCGGCTCATGGTCCGTGGTCGGCACTTCGAGCATCGCCTGATGCTGGTTCGGATCGAGCGGCAGGCCGACGGCGGCGATCCGGGTGATGCCGTGGCTGGCGAAGACTTTTTCCAGCTCGCGCTGGGTGGCTTCCAGACCGATCACCAGACCCTTCATCGTATCATCGGCGCGCAGGCTTTCCGGAATCGCCTGCACCGCGCGTGACAGGTTGTCGGCGACACTCAGGATATCGCGGGCAAAGCCGGTCGCGGCATAGGCGCGCGCTTCGTCCTTCTCGCGCTCGAGGCGGCGACGCACGTTCTGGGTCTCGGCCTGCGCATAAAGCACTTCCTGCTTGGCGTTCTCAAGATCGCGGCGCAGCGATTCGAGCGCTTCGGCCATCTGGTCGGCTTCGTCCCCGCCTTCGCGAAGATGCTCGGGCACACCCTTCAATTCGTCTTCAACCGCCTGATCCAGCGGCTTTCCATTCTCGGTCATGTCTCTGTTTTTTCCATTCAAGCGATGAGCTTGCCCAGCGAACGGGCGGTTAAATCTACCATGGGGACAACGCGCGCGTAATTCAACCGCGTGGGGCCGATCACGCCCAGCACGCCGACCACCCGCCCCTCGCGATCGCGGTAGGGCGAGGCGATGACGCTGGAACCCGAAAGCGCGAACAGGCGGTTCTCGGAGCCGATGAAAATACGGGTCGCCTCGGCCTCGCGCGCCGAATCGAGCAGTTCGGCAACCGACTGCTTGTTCTCGAGATCTTCGAGCAGGCTGCGCACCCGCTCGATATCGCCAACGGCGCTTTCATCGAGGAGGTTGGCCGCGCCGCGCACGATCAGCACGGGGCGGGCGGCGGCATCTTCGCTCCACACGGCAAGCCCGCGCTCGACCAGATCGCGCGAGGCATCGTCGAGCTGCGATTTGCCGGCGGTTATCTCGGTCCGCATGGCTTGCGCCGCTTCGGCCAGCGTCCGGCCCGCGAGGCGTGCGGTTATGTAATTGCTCGCCCGGTCGAGCGATCCGGGGCTGATCGCGCCGCCGATATTGAGCACGCGGTTCTCGACCCCGCCGTCCTCCCCCACCAGCACGGCCAGCGCGCGACCCTGCCCCAGATCGACCATGCTGAACTGTGCAAGCCGCTGTTCGCGCGGGGCAACCAGCACCATCCCCGCCGCGCCCGACAGGTCGGACAGGATCGCCGATGCCTGCTTGAGCGCAGCTTCCACCGGCCCCGCCTCGGCCAGTCGCGCCTCGATCGTCGCCTGCTCCTGGGCAGTGGGCTCGGAGACGCGCATCATACCGTCGACGAATATCCTGAGTCCCGCGTCAGTCGGCATCCGCCCCGCGCTGGTATGCGGCGCGGCGAGCAGGCCTGCGGTCTCCAGATCGGCAAGCACAGAACGGATCGAGGCAGGAGAGAGGTTCAGCGTGCCATCCGCCGCCAGCGTCTTGGAACCCACCGGCTGCCCGCTGTCGATATATCCCTCGACCACGCGCTGAAAAATGTCGCGCGCGCGCTGGGTCAGTTCGGTAACGGGAAGCGAGGTCATGGGGGAATGCTAAGCCCTATCGCCAACTTTCTCAATTTCCCTTCGCCTCAAGCTTGTCGAACGCCTGCACTTTCTTCTAGCGCGTTGCCCGACCACAAAAGGAACACCTTATGCGCCCTTCAGGACGCGCGCCCGATGAAATGCGCGCCATCACGATTCAGACCGGCTTTACCCGTCACGCGGAGGGATCGGTGCTGATCGGCTTCGGCGACACCAAGGTGCTGTGCACCGCCAGCGTCGAAAAGGGCGTCCCGCCATGGCTGCGCGGCAAGGGCGAAGGCTGGGTGACGGGCGAATATTCGATGCTCCCGCGCGCCACGCACACCCGGGGGCAGCGTGAAGCGGCCAAGGGCAAGCAATCTGGCCGTACGCAGGAAATCCAGCGGCTTATCGGGCGTTCTTTGCGCGCGGTGGTAGATTTGCAGAAGTTGGGCGAGCGTCAGATCACGCT
Organism: Porphyrobacter sp. ULC335; assembly: GCF_025917005.1. NCBI lineage: Bacteria > Pseudomonadati > Pseudomonadota > Alphaproteobacteria > Sphingomonadales > Erythrobacteraceae > Porphyrobacter > Porphyrobacter sp. ULC335. The sequence continues at coordinate 2,458,264 of NZ_CP078091.1, read as the reverse complement.
CGACTGTGATGTGATCCAGGCCGATGGCGGCACGCGCACGGCGGCGATTTCCGGTGCGTGGATCGCACTGCGGCTCGCCATCAATGGACTGATGGCCTCGGGCGATATCAAGCACGATCCGATCACTGCGCAGGTCGCGGGCATTTCCTGCGGCATCTTCAAGGGCAACCCGGTGCTCGACCTCGATTACGACGAGGATTCGAACGCCGAGGCCGATGGCAATTTCGTGCTGCTGTCAGGCGGCAAGATCGCCGAAGTGCAGGCGACCGCCGAAGGTGCGACCTATGACGAGGAAGCGCTGCTGCGCCTCCTGCGCCTTGCCCGCATCGGCTGCGACCGGATCTTCGCCGCGCAATTGGACGCGGTGAAATGACACGCCGGCTCGGCTCCGGTTCTCTGGTGATTGCCACGCATAATGCGGGCAAGCTGAAGGAGATTTCGGCGCTGCTCGATCCCTATGGGGTCAAGTGCCTCTCTGCCGGATCGCTGGGCCTGCCTGAACCGGACGAGACCGGCACGACTTTCGCCCAGAACGCGCTGCTTAAAGCGCGGGCTGCGGCGGAGGCTTCGGGGCTGGCGGCGCTGGCGGATGACAGCGGCCTCACCGTCGCCGCGCTCGGCGGGCGACCGGGTGTCTACACCGCCGACTGGGCGGTGCGGCAATGGTTCGAGGGCGCACCGGGGCGTGACTGGTACATGGCGATGGGCAAGGTTGAAGGGCTGCTCGCCGAGCAAGGCCCCGAGACTGACCGTTCCGCCGCGTTCCATTGCGTGCTGGCGCTGGCGTGGCCGGATGGCGAATATGCGATCTATGAGGGCCGCTGCGAAGGGGCGCTCACCTGGCCGCCGCGCGGTACACTGGGCTTCGGTTATGATCCGGTGTTCGTGCCCACGGGCCGCAGCCAGACCTTTGCCGAAATCACGCCCGAAGAAAAGCACGCCATCAGCCACCGCGCCGATGCCTTTGCGAAGCTAGTTGCCGAACAGTTCGGCTGACCGTCAGCGGCGGGCGATGTGTTCGCCGGGGTCGATGCGCTGGCCCCAGATATTTCCCGCAGGCCAGTACCGGCACACCAGCACTTCATCATCGCGCGTGCGGGAGATGGCGCAGCCGACCTCGCGGGTCTGCGGCCAGATCACCTGGGTGTAGTGTCCCACATCGGCCCATCGCCCGGTGCGCGACACGTCGGGGAAGTTGCCGGGGCGAAAATGGCGCTTCTCCTCGACGAAGAAGCCCACGGTTTCCCACGGCGACCACTGATCGCGCGGACCGCGCCACAGATTTTCACCCTGCCCCTTGCGCTGGTCTAGTGAGGCATGGTCATAGAGATTGCGCGCGGCAAGATGATCGGCCCATCCCTGCGCGTCGCGCGCCAGCCGGTCGCTCCACACCAGCGGCGCGACGCCCACATCATCGCGGGCAAGGTTATGCGCGGCCAGCCAGTCGCGCTGCTCGGGTGAAGGATAGCGAGACGCTTGCGGCAGCGCGGGCGCGGCTGTCATAAGCAGCGCCAGCGCGGCGAGCCGGATGATGGTGGACACGAACGAGATACTCCGCATGAGAACGAATTATCCCGTAACGATTAAGCGAGGCTGAAAATTCCCACCGTGGCGCGTGCGCTTTACATCCACTGGCCCTTCTGCGCGAAGAAATGCCCCTATTGCGACTTCAACTCGCACGTCCGTGACAGTGTGGATGTCGCCGGGTGGCAGGCGGCGCTGATTGCCGACATGCGCGCCGAGGCCGAGGTGGCTGGCGGGGAAGCGCTGACTTCGATCTTCTTCGGGGGCGGCACGCCATCGCTGATGCCGCCTGCGCTGGTCGCCGCGCTGCTGGCCGAAGCGGAGCGATTGTGGGGGTTCGATCCGAACATAGAGATCACGCTGGAGGCCAACCCTTCCTCTGTCGAAGCCGCGAATTTCGCCGCGCTGGCGGCCGCAGGGATCAACCGTGTGTCGCTGGGCGTGCAGTCGTTGGATGATGCGGAACTGCGCTTTCTCGGGCGGCTGCACGGAGCGGATGAGGCGCTGGCCGCGCTCGACACCGCGCAGGCGCATTTCCGGCGGGTCAGCTTTGACCTCATTTACGCCCTGCCCGGCCATACGCCCGAATTGTGGCACGATCGCCTGACCCGCGCACTCGGGTTCGGGACCGGGCATCTTTCACTCTACCAGCTGACCATCGAACCGGGCACGCGCTTTGCCAGCGATGTGCGGCGCGGACGGCTCGTCCCGCTCGATGATGACGAGGCTGCCCAACTTTTCGACATCACTCAGGAATTATCCCTAGCTGCCGGTCTGCCTGCCTACGAAACGAGCAATCATGCCCGCGCGGGCGAGGAAAGCCGCCACAACCTCGTCTATTGGCGATATCAGGATTATGCCGGGATCGGCCCCGGCGCGCATGGACGCAGAGGCGGTATCGCCACGGTGCGGCACAAGAAGCCGGAGAACTTCCTCTCGGCAGTCGATCGGCAAGGCAACGGTATCGCCGAAGCGCGCACGCTGACGGTGTCCGATCAGGCGGCCGAGGCGCTGTTGATGGGGCTGCGCCTTACCGAAGGGCTGGATCTGGCCGCGCTATCGGCCCGTTTCGCGCTTCCCCGTGCGGGGCTGATCGAGGAAGCCGCTCTCGCCCGCCTCGTGAGCCTTGGCCTGATGTGGCAGGACGGCACGCGCATCGGGGTGGCACCGGCGGGGCGCGGTGTGCTTGACGCGCTGCTCGGCGAGGTGGTGGCCGATACGCTGGTTGCGGCATGAGCGCTGCCGATCTTTTGAGCACATGGCAGAGGCATCTTGCCGATAACCGCAGGCGTTCGCCCCATACAGTGCGCGCCTATGTTGCTGTGGCCGCGCGATTGGTGGGCGCAAACGCGCTTGAGGATTGGCCCGCCGTCGCCAGGATCGAAGCGCATCATCTGCGCAATTTCCTCGCCGCGCGCCGTGCCGAAGGTTTGGGCAACGCCAGTACCGCGCGCGAACTCTCGGCGTGCAAGGCGTTCATCACCTTCGCCCGCCAGCAGAGCGGCGATCCCGATCCTGCCGCCCCCCGTCTGCGCGGCCCCCGTATCAAGAAGGGCCTGCCCCGCCCCGTCACACCTGACGAGGCGATAAACCTCGCCGACCATGTCGATGACCTGGCGGCAGAAGACTGGATCGGCGCGCGCGACCGGGCGGTGCTGTTGCTCCTGTATGGATCAGGCCTGCGGATCGCCGAGGCTTTGTCACTGACCGGACGCGACGCGGCGGCGGCGGGTGAGGTGCTGCAAGTCACCGGCAAGGGCGGCAAGCAGCGCGTCGTGCCGGTGCTGCCGATCACGCGTGCGGCAATTGCGGAATATGTGCGGGGCTGTCCGTGGCCCCTCACCCCCGCTGAACCGCTGTTTCGCGGCGCGAAGGGTGGGCCGCTATCGCCCGGCATGGTGCAGCGGGCGATGGCACAGGCGCGCCGCGCGCTCGGCCTGCCCGATACGGCTACGCCCCACGCTCTGCGGCATTCCTTCGCGACGCATCTGCTGAGCGCGGGAGCGGATCTCAGGAGCTTGCAGGAATTGCTCGGGCACGCATCACTGGGATCGACCCAGATCTACACCCGCGTCGATGCGGCGAGCCTGCTGGAGAATTATCGGAAAGCCCATCCCAGAGGATAGTCAGGCCTGATCCTCTGCCTCGTGCGCCTTGACCGGCTTCCACGTCACCACGCGGTAGATATAGAACGCCACTCCGGCGAGGACGAAGGCGACCACGCCGTAGCCCGCCAGCTTCTCGAACCGGTCCACGAGCGGCTCAAGCGCCTGGCCTCCGAAGATCAGGATGCCGTTCCAGATCGCCGAACCGAGCGCCGTGAACAGCACAAAGCGCCACAGCTTCATCCCCGCCAGCCCCGCAGGCAGTGAGACGATGGTGCGCAGGATCGGCGAAAAGCGCAGCAGGAAGACGATCCAGTCACCATACTTGCGGAAGATGTTGCGCGCCTTGGTGAATTCGTCCCATTCGAAGGTCAGCCAGCGGCCCCAGCGGTCGATGATCGCCTTGAGTTGTTCCTCGCTCCAACGCACCCCGATCCAGTACCAGAACAGATTGCCGGCGACCGTTCCGGCAGTGGCGACGACCCACACCGCGCCGAAGGTCATCTGCCCCTTGGCGACCAGCAGGCCCGCGCCGCCCATGATCACCTCGGAGGGGATCGGCGGGAACACGTTTTCGGCCATCATCAGGAAGAAGATGCCGATGTAGCCGCCTTTGTCGAGCAGTTCGAGGAGGAAGTCTGTCATGGGTCTCGGTCAATTCGCTTGAGAGGATATCAGGCCGCGTTCCGGCGCTCGGTCAGGCGCCGTTCGATCGCATCCCAGATCATCCCCGCCGTATCAGTGTTGTTGAACCGGTCAATCGCCACGATGCCGGTCGGCGAGGTGACGTTGATCTCGGTCAGCCACTTACCCCCGATCACATCGATGCCAACGAAGGTGAGGCCGAGCCGTTTCAGATCCGGGCCGAGCGCCGCGCAGATTTCCTGTTCCCGCTCGGTCAGCTGCGTCGCCTGTGCGCTGCCGCCCATCGCGAGGTTGGAGCGGAACTCTCCCTCCCCCGGAATGCGGTTGATCGCCCCCGCGACCTCGCCGTCGATCAGCACGATGCGCTTGTCACCCTGCGCCACCTCGGGGAGGAAGGGTTGCACCATGTGCGGCTCGGGCCAGGTCTGGTTGAACACTTCGAACAGGGCGGTGAGGTTCTCCGCATTCTCACCGATGCGGAAGATCGCCTTGCCGCCGTTGCCGTGGATCGGTTTGACCACAATCGCGCCATGCTTCGCCATGAAGCGCCGCACTTCGTCGACTGAGCGCGTCACCAGCGTCGGCGGCATGAAGCGGCGGTAGTTCAGCACCATCACCTTTTCAGGCGAATTTCGGACATTGGCGGGATCATTCACCACCAGCGTCTCGGCTGCGATCCGCTCCAGCAAGTGGGTGGCGGTGATGTAGCCCATGTGGAACGGCGGGTCCTGCCGCATCAGTACAACGTCGACATCCTTGCCGAGGTCGAGCCGCACCTGCTCTCCGCGCGTGAAATGATCGCCTTCGACGCGCTGGACGGTCACCGGGAAGGCGTGGGCGAACAGGCGGTCGTCCTCGTCCAGCGTCAGGCTTTCGACGTTGTATTCGAAGACCGCGTACCCGCGCGCCTGCGCAGCCAGCATCAGCGCGAACGAGCTGTCGCCCGCAATGTTGATCCGGTCGATGGGGTCCATCTGGACGGCGACGCGCAATGTCATTCATTCAACTCCGAAGGATCAGCCGAAGGGCATCCATGCGTTTTCGATGTGGGTCGGCTTTCGGCCCGGCGCAAGCAGGATGACGTCGATGCGGATATCCTCGCCCTCGGTCGCATAGAGATGCATCACCGATTCCGCTGCCGCCGCCACCCGTGTCAGACGCCGCTCGTCGATCGCATCGGCAAGACTGGCGGCCCGCGCGCGCCATTTGACCTCGACGAAGGCGACCAGCCCGGTCCGCTTGGCAACGAGGTCGATCTCGCCTGCCTTGGTCTTCACCCGCTCGGCCACGATCCGCCAGCCGATCTGGGTTAGGAACATCGCCGCCTCGGCCTCGCCCTCGCGGCCCCGGCTGTCGGCTTCGCGCCGCGCATCAGGGGTGCGCGGCGAGGTCACTCTCCCTTCAGTTCCAGCGCGCGGGCATAGAGCACCGCGCGGTCGATGCCGGTCGCCTTGGCCACCACGCCCGCAGCTTTGCCCGGCCCCGCATCGGCCAGCGCCGCACGCAGCAGCGCATCGGTATCAAGAACCGGCGCTTCCTCTTGGGCCGGAGGGCCGATCAACAGCACGATCTCGCCCTTGGGCGGGTGCGCGGCGTAATGCGCGGCGAGGCTGGCCGCGGTGCCGCTGCGGCATTCTTCGTGCAGCTTGGTGATTTCGCGTGCCACTGCCACCTCGCGCGTCGGCCACAGATCGGCAATTGCCAGCAGCGAACGTTCAAGCCGGGGTGCGGTTTCGTAGAAAACCAGCGTGGCAGAAACCTCCGCTACCCCTTCCAGCACCTCGCGCCGGGCCTTGTCCTTGACCGGCAGGAAGCCTGCGAACAGGAACCGGTCGCTCGGCAGGCCCGCGATGGCGAGCGCCGAGACCGCTGCGCAGGCGCCCGGGATGCTTGTCACGGTCACGCCAGCCGCCTTCGCCTCGCGCACCAGACGATAGCCCGGATCGGAAATCAGCGGCGTTCCCGCATCGCTGACCAGCGCAACCGCTGTATGCCTCGCTTCGTCGATGATCCGCGCACGCACCTCGGGCGGGGCATGATCGTCCAACCTTTGCAGCCGGGCTTTTATACCAAAATATTTCAGGAGCTTGCCGGTGACGCGCGTGTCCTCGCACGCAATCAGGGCTGCTCCGCCCAGCACCGAAAGCGCCCGCAGCGTGATGTCGCCGAGATTGCCAATCGGGGTCGCAACGATATACAGCCCGGGGACGGGTTCCCACGCGGGAATGGATGGTTGCTCCATGGGTCTCACGGATCGGTCCATGGCGCACGGTTGAGGGGTCGGCAAGAATGAAGCTTTCGCAAAAGGCGAATTGGGCCGAACGGTTTGGCCGCGCGGGGCGCAATCTTGCGCTCGGCAGCGCTGCTTTGCTTGCGGCGGGGTGCTCGGTCACCCCCAAGGCCGATGTCGCTACCGCACCGGACCCTGCCCCCGCGCCTGAACCTTCGGCGACGGCCTTGCCGACCGACACCGGCCGGCATCGCATTGCGCTGCTCGTGCCGATGAGCGGGGATACCGCGCCCGTCGGTCAGGCTATCGCCAACGCCACCACCATGGCGCTGCTGGATACCGGCGCGGATAATCTGCGCATCACCAGCTATGATACCTCCGATGGCATCGCGACTGCGGCGCGCAAGGCGATTGCCGATGGCAACAAGCTGATCCTCGGCCCGCTGACCGCCGATGCCGTACCAGCCGTGCAGGCCGCCGCGCGCCCGGCCGGGGTGCCGGTGATTGCCTTCGCCAATGATGCAAGCGCTGCTAGCGTCGATGTGTTCGTGATCGGGCACATGCCCGAACAATCGATCCGCCGCTCTGTTCAATATGCCCGCGGCAAGGGCGCGGCGCGTTTCGCGGTGCTCGCGCCTGAAGGCGATTACGGCACCCGCGCGCTTTCGTCGCTGGAGAACGCCTTGCGTGACTTTGGCGGATCGCTGGTGCGACAGGAAAGCTATGCGCGCGGGAACACCTCGATCGTCAGCGCGGCTGCGCGTCTGCGTGCGGCCGGCGGCTATGACACCGTGCTGATCGCCGATAGCGCACGGCTCGGCATCGACGCGGCGGGCGAGCTCAACAAGTCTTCCCGCAATCGCGCCCGCATCCTCGGCACCGAGCTGTGGAGCGGCGAGGCATCGCTTACCCGCGCGCCGGGGCTTGAAGGAGCGCTGTTCGCCGCCGTTTCCGACCAGCGTTATGCCCGCTTTGCCGACAGCTACTCCGCCCGCTTCGGCGCGCAGCCTCACCGTGTCGCCACGCTCGGTTATGATGCCGTGTTGCTGACCTTGCGCGTGGCGCGGGACTGGAAGGTCGGCACACCCTTCCCCAAAAACGAGCTTTATGATCGCGGCGGCTTCCTCGGGGTGGACGGGGCCTTCCGCTTCGGCCGGAACGGCGTGGTTGAGCGCGCCCTGGAAGTTCGCGAAATCAGAGGTGGCGAGGTGACACCCGTCGATCCCGCGCCGACCGGCTTCGGCAAGTGAGCAAAACACCCCGTGGTGGCTTGTGAGGGATGAACGCGCGGGCTTATAAGCCCGCCCATGGCAGACCCCACTCCCGACGATCTCTTCGCCAACACGCCAACATCCAGCGGCGATTACAACGCCTCGGCCATCGAGGTGCTGGAGGGGCTGGAGCCCGTCCGCCGCCGTCCCGGCATGTATATCGGCGGCACCGATGACCGCGCCTTCCACCACCTCGCCGCCGAAGTGCTCGACAACGCGATGGACGAGGCAGTCGCGGGCCATGCGACACGGATCGAGATGCGACTGGACGAGGGCAATCGCCTGTCGGTCGCCGATAACGGCCGCGGCATCCCGGTGGACGAGCATCCCAAATTTCCCGGCAAGTCGACGCTGGAGGTGATCCTTTCGACGCTGCACTCCGGCGGCAAGTTCTCGGGCAAGGCCTATGCGACCAGCGGCGGTCTGCACGGCGTGGGCGTGAGCGTGGTCAATGCGCTGTCGGTCCATACGCGGGTCGAAGTGGCGCGCGACAAGCAGCTTTACGCGCAGGAGTTCTCGCGCGGGGTGACGCAGGGGGCGATCCAGAACCTCGGCCCGACGCCCAACCGGCGTGGCACGACGGTGACTTTCGTCCCCGATCCCGAGATCTTCGGTGATCGCAGCTTCAACCCCAAGCGCCTTTTCAAGCTGGCGCGGTCCAAGGCGTATCTGTTCGCCGGTGTCGAGATCCGCTGGAAATGCGCGCCGTCGCTCGCTTCCGAGGATGTGCCGGCAGAAGCCGTGTTCAAGTTCCCCGGCGGTCTTGCCGATCATCTGGCCGAACAGGTCGGCGCGCGCGAATGCGTTACCGCCCAGCCTTTCACCGGCTCGCAGGATTTCCCCGTCATCGACGGCATCGGACAAGGCCGCGCCGAATGGGCGATCGCCTGGCCGCTCTACTCGGACGGTTCGACAAGCTGGTATTGCAACACCGTGCCCACCCCCGATGGCGGCACGCACGAGCAAGGCCTGCGCACCGCGCTGACCCGCGGACTTCGCGCCTTTGGCGAGCTGGTCGGCGCCAAAAAGGCCAAGGACATCACCGCCGATGACGTGATGACCGGCGCCGAGGTGATGCTCAGCGTTTTCATCCGCGATCCGCAGTTCCAGTCCCAGACCAAGGACCGCCTCACCTCGCCCGAGGCTGCGCGTCTGGTCGAGAACGCGATCCGCGATCATTTCGACCACTTCCTCACCGACAACATGGAGCGCGGCAAGGCGCTGCTCGGCGAGGTGATGGAGCGCATGGACGAGCGCCTCAAGCGCAAGCAGGAGCGCGAGATCAAGCGCAAAAGCGCCACAAACGCAAAGAAGCTGCGCCTGCCCGGCAAGCTCACCGATTGCAGCGGTGAAGGCGACCGCGAGACCGAGCTGTTCATCGTCGAAGGCGATTCCGCAGGTGGCAGCGCCAAACAGGCGCGCGACCGCAAGTCGCAGGCGATCCTCCCGATCCGCGGCAAAATCCTCAACGTCGCCAGCGCCACCGCCGACAAGATCCGCGCGAACAGCGAAATCGCCGACCTTGCGCTCGCTTTGGGCTGTGGCACCCGCAAGGACTGCAACGCCGACAATCTGCGTTACGACCGCATCATCATCATGACCGACGCGGATGTCGACGGCGCGCATATCGCCACGCTGCTGATGACCTTCTTCTTCCAGGAAATGCCCGACATCGTGAAGCGCGGGCACCTGTTCCTCGCCCAGCCCCCGCTCTACCGCCTCACCGCCGGCAAGGAGAGCCGCTACGCCCGCGACGACGCGCACCGCGCCGAACTGGAAGCGAGCGTGTTCAAGGGCAAGAAGGTCGAAGTGTCACGCTTCAAGGGCCTCGGCGAAATGAACCCGCAGCAATTGCGCGAAACCACCATGGCGCCCGAAACGCGCGGGTTGATCCGCATCACCCTGCCGCAGGAATTTGAAGATCGCGCAGGCGTGGCGCGACTTGTCGATGAATTGATGGGCCGCAACCCCGAACACCGTTTCAACTTCATCCAGAACCGTGCGGGCGAGATCGACCGCGATCTGATCGACGCGTGAATTAAGCAGCCTCAGCCCGCACCCGCCGCCAGACAGCCACAAACAGCGCAATCAGCAACAGCGGCATAATCGGCACGCTGGTGCTGATCGCAAGCGGGCGTGCGAAGACTCCCGCTGCGAAGACCGCGGCGATAGTGATGCGTTCCCAATCGGCAAAGCCCCGCTCCCGCGTCTGCGCGAACAGGTAGGCAAGCGGGAACGCGGTCAGCAGCATGTCGTAATCGAGCACGAAAGGCGTCGCCAGCGGCGCGCCGGCCAGCACCAGCGCGGCGTGCCCCGGAGTGAAGCTCCGCCGCCAGCAGGCCATCGCAACCACTGCCGCCACCGCCAGCGTGAGGCCAAGCTGCGCGGCCATCGCCAGCCCGCTCGGCACCCCGACCAGACGCAGGCCCGCAAACAGGCTCACCATCTTGGCAAAGCCGATCGAGCCGCTGTCGGTCGCGTCTCCAGCGGTCTGGGTGATGGCGAGCCAATCGCCCCACACCTGCGGCCCGAAGGCGAGTGCGGCGAGCGCAGCAAGGGCGAGCGCCGATGCACCGGCGCCCGCAATCGTCCGCCACTGTCCGCTTGCCAGCAAAGCCACCGGCACCAGCAGGCCGAACTGCGGCTTGATCGTCGCCAGCCCGATCAGCACGCCCGCTAGCCAGGGCCGGTTCGGCACCAACAGCAAGCCGCCGCCAAGCAATGCCGCCACCAGAAATGACGTCTGCCCATGCGTCAGGGTGATCATCAGCGGCGGAAAGGCGCAGAGCAGCACCAGCGCCGGCCCCTTCAGCCCGAGCGCGGCGAACCACGCCCGCATTGCCGCCAGCCAAGCCGCCCCTGTGACCAGCAGCCACATCGCCAGCGCCGGGAAATAGCCCATGAAGCCCAGTGGCCAGACGAAGGGCAGGAAGCTCGGCGGGTAAAAGAACGCGGTGTATTCGCCCGGCAGCGTGTAAAGTTCGCGCTGGGAGGCAATATGGGCGGAGACGTCATAGACGTTCGCTCCAGCCATCAGCATCCGGCCCGATGTCCAGAAGCTTATGAAATCCGTGCCGATCAGAAATCCGTTGCGGTCGATCCCGTTCCTGGCCGTCGCCAGCAGGAAAACCAGCATGCCAGCCTGCGCCAGTGCGAGCAGCACCAGGTAACCACGCGCGCGGCTTTCCCCAAGCCATTCTGCCTTGCGAAGAACATCCCAACCCATGTCCTGTCCCTGCCGATTGGCCGCGCGCATGTCCATCATTGCGGCGCGCTGGCATGTGGGGAAACTTCGTGGCACCTTGCGCTTGGCATTGATAATCAAACAGTGTTCCGGGAGAGAATGATGAAGCGCCAGATCCTTGCCTCGCTCGCTCTTGGGGTGCTGGCCCTGCCCGCCGCCGGGCTGGCTGCGCAGACCGCGCCGACCGCCGCCGTTGAACAGACCCAGCTGGAAATCCGCGCCGATCAGGTCGTGGCGCTGCTCAATGGCAAGGCCGAACCCGCCGATCTGTTCACGCAAGGCTTCCGCGCCGCTGTCGCCGACGCGCAGATCAAGGCGTTGAGCGCGAACTTCACCGCACAGTTCGGCGCGGCGGTCGAGGTGTCCCTGCTTGCCCCGCGCGACGGGACGCGAGCGGCGCTTGAAATCCGTTTCGAGCGCGGGTTGGCCAAGGGCGGCATCGCGATTGATCCCGCAAATGATAACCGCATCAACGAATTGCGCTTCACCTCTATCGATGCGCTTGCCGTGGCGGGCGATACGCCGCAGGCGATCTCGGCTGATCTTGCCGCGCTACCCGGCATGGTCAATGCATGGTTCGGCCCGCTGGGCGGAACGCCGGTGATTGCTCTCAACGCCGACCAGCCCCTTGCGCTGGGATCGGCCTTCAAGCTGTATGTGCTGGCGGCGCTGGCCGAGGATGTGAAGGCGGGCCGGCGCAAGTGGTCTGACGTCGTGCTGCTAACCGAAAAGAGCTATCCCAGCGGGCAGTTGCAGGACTGGCCCGAGGGTTCGCCGGTTTCGCTCCACACCCTCGCCAGCCTGATGATCTCGATCAGCGACAACACCGCGACTGACCAGCTGATCGTGGTGCTGGGCAAGGCCCGTATCATGAACCTGATGCGCGAAAGCGGGCACAGCAACCCTGCCGCCAACACCCCTTTCCTCACCACCCGCGAATTCTTCACCCTGAAGGCCAGCGACGCCGGGGTTCTTGATCGCTGGCGCAGTGGACCGCTTGCCGCGCAGGATGCGCTTGACGTCTTGAACGCCGATGCGCCGCCTTCGCTTGATGAGGTCAACGCCGCCTTCACCCAAGGCCCCAAGGCGATCGATGTCGAATGGTTTGCCTCGCCCGCCGATCTTGCCGGCCTGTTCGCCCATATGCGCCGCACCGCCGACCCAAAGGCCTTCGCAATCATGGCGATCAGTCCCTCGGCAACGCCGGCGATCAAGGCCAACTGGCGCTATATCGGCTACAAAGGCGGCAGCGAGCCGGGCGTGATCAACCTTACATGGCTGCTCACGGATCAGGCCGGGCGCGACTGGGTGTTGACGGCCGGGTGGAACAATGCGGCCGCCGTGGTGGATGACGGCAAGTTCCTCTCCATCGCCCAGCGTATCCTGCTCCTCCCTCGCTAAACCGAGAGGCCCCACCCTCTTGCACCCGCGCCGCCTGCGCCTTATCGCTGCGCGTCGAAATTCAGTCTCACAGGAAAACCCATGACCGATCAGCAGCGTTTTGAAGGCACCAAGTCCTATATCGCGACCGAAGACCTGAAGGTCGCCGTCAATGCTGCCGTGACGCTGCGCCGCCCGCTGCTGGTCAAAGGCGAGCCCGGCACCGGCAAGACCGTGCTGGCGCATGAAATCTCCAAGGCGCTGAACGCCCCGCTGATCGAGTGGAACATCAAGTCCACCACCAAGGCGCATCAGGGCCTGTATGAATATGACGCCGTGGCGCGTCTGCGCGATGGCCAGCTGGGCGAAGAGCGCGTCCACGACATCCGCAACTACATCAAGAAGGGCAAGCTGTGGGAGGCCTTCACCGCCCCGCAACTGCCCGTGCTGCTGATCGACGAGATCGACAAGGCCGATATCGAGTTCCCGAACGACTTGCTTCAGGAACTCGACCGCATGAGCTTCGACGTTTACGAAACGCAGGAGCGGATCGAGGCCAAGGAGCGCCCGATCGTCGTCATCACCTCGAACAATGAAAAGGAGCTGCCCGACGCCTTCCTGCGCCGCTGCTTCTTCCACTACATCAAGTTCCCCGACCGCGAGACGATGCAGGAGATCATCGACGTCCACTTCCCCGGCATCCAGAAGGTGCTGGTGAAGAAGGCAATGGATATCTTCTACGACCTGCGCGAAGTGCCGGGCCTCAAGAAGAAGCCTTCGACCAGCGAGTTGCTCGACTGGCTGAAGCTGCTGCTCAACGAGGACATGCCGCTGGAAGTGTTGCAGAGCAGCAATCCGGCCAGCGCGATCCCGCCGCTGCACGGCGCGTTGCTGAAGAACGAGCAGGACATCATGCTGTTCGAGCGGCTCGCGTTCATGGCGCGGCGCAACCCGAGCTGAAACCGGCGCGCGGTGATCCGGCAAGGCGCCCATACCGGCGGCTGTCTGTGCGGCGCAGTGCGCTTCACGATAGCCGCTGAGCCGCAGGGCGCTCGCTTTTGCTGGTGCCGCGATTGCCAGCGGATCGCCAGCGGCATGGCGACGGTCAACGTCCTGTTCGACGAGGAAGCCGTCACTTATCAAGGCGAGATGACGCTCCTGCGCCTTGTCGCCGACAGCGGCAACACCGTGGAGCGGGGGTTCTGCAAGGTCTGCGGCGCGCAGATGTTCAGTCGCACCGTCGTCGGCCCAAAGCAGCCGATGCGGGTGCGCGCAGGCACGCTCGACGATCCCGAAATCTGCCCACCAACGACGATCATCTGGGGTGCAAGCGCGCCTAGCTGGGCGCCTTTTCCCGCTGGCATGACCGTGCTTGAGGGCGGGCCGGGTTCTGCGGAAATGCCGCCGAGGCACCCCCACGCTCGCGCCGCTCCACCGCAGGTTTGAATGCGGTTAGAGCCGGCTTAGACCCCCTCTAGACCCCTCTTAGACCCCCCTTAAGGGCGGAGGCTGCGCAATGTTTCGCGTGAAACATTGCGCAAGCGGCGGTTCAGTCGAAGCTGTAAGCCAGTTCAAAATCGCCCCAGCGGCGGCCGCCGAAGATCAGCGGGACATAGACGTTCCTGACCACCACGTAGGAATCCCCATCGCCCTCCTGGCGATAGACCGCCATCATGTAGGGCGCGCTGGAAATCTTGGCCTTGCGGTCGATCGCCTCCAGCATGATCCGGCCATTGCGGCAGAATTGGGTGTCGTGGTTGAGATCGCCCGTGGGGTTGCGCGAACGCTCGGTCAGGTGGGTCGGCAGGAACCCGTTCATGTCGGTGCAGGCGGCCGCCAAGACACGGGAATCGCTGGCTTTTGCTCGGTCGAGGAAGGGACGCCACTCGGCATGGGCCCAGTCGGTCAGGCGGGTGCGATAGAGCTGCGGATTGGTGCCGGGGACGGGAAGGTAGTCGGTATCGAACAGCGCCGATGTGCTGATCTTGCCACTCGCCAGTGCAGCCTCGGTATGCGCGGCAAGCTCCTTCATCATCGCCTGCGCCTGAGAGACCATCGCGCTGTCCTCGGGGCTGAGCCCGGCGTGGACGATGCGGTCGAACATCTCGGAAGCCGTGATTTCAAGCTCTTCCATCTTGCGATGGGCACCGTGTAGGCGATCTTCGTTCTTGCGCGACGCGGCGTCGTATCCGGTCAGGACGCGTTGGACTTTATCGACGTGGCCGGAAATGGTGCCGGTCGAACGGGCGATGACGTCATTCTGCTTGTCGACCTCCTCCACCAGAGCGCCGACATTGGTGATGGTGCTCTCGATCCGGGCCACCGAAGCGCGGGCATCGCCGCTGGATTTCGACCCGGCTTCGATCCGCCCAATCATCTCCTCAGCTTCTCCGCCGAGAGCGTCGATAGTGGCGGCGATTTCCTCGGTCGCCTTGCGGGTGTCGCTGGCCAGGCTTTTCACCTCGGCGGCGACCACCGCGAAAGTGCGGCCAGCGTCCCCTGCCCGCATCGCCTCGATCGTGGCGTTGAGTGCAAGGATGTTGGTCGTTTCGGCAATATTATCAATATCCTGTGCAGAACGGCGCACCTGCTCCATCGCGGCCGAGAAGCTGGTGACGTGCTGGCCGAGGGTGTCGACCAGCTCGATCAGCGAGGCGATCTGGCCCAGCGAGGACTGGATCAGCGCAGTGCCTTCCGACAGGCGCTCGATCGCGCGTTCGGACAGCAGGCGCGCTTCGTCGCTCGCTTCGGCGACCTTGTTCTGGTCAGCTTCCAGGGCGCGGACCGTCTCGGCCAGCGCCTCGTGCTCGGAACGCAGGGACTTGGACGAAGCGATCACCGCCTCGACCACCCCGGCCACATCGGTGCACCCCACCGTCACCGCGCCGCAGCTTTCGGGGATCATCGCCAAGGCTTGGGCGTTGGCGGTGTCGATGGCGATCTGTTGCATTGCGGCGGCGGCCCTTGTTTTGTGTGAGGAACATCTAGCCGCAGGATGGTAAGTGAAGGGTTAAGCGGACGGGCCTCACCTGCCAAGAATGAGGCTGGTCAGGCCCCCACCAGCGGGTTAAGCAACCGCCCATGTTCTTCAATTTCATCGACGAGCTTCGCGCGGCCGGGATCGGCGCCAGTTTCAAGGAGCACCTCACGCTGCTTGAGGCGCTGGACCGGGACGTGATCGACCAGACGCCCGAGGCGTTCTACTACCTCTCCCGCGCCACCTTCGTGAAGGATGAAGGCCTGCTCGACCGGTTCGACCAGGTATTCCACAAGGTCTTCAAAGGGATCATGACCGATTACGGCCAGAACCCCGTCGACATTCCCGAAGACTGGCTGAAGGCCGTCGCCGAGAAGTTCCTGACGCCCGAGGAGATGGAGAAGATCAAGTCGCTGGGTGACTGGGACGAGATCATGGAGACGCTCAAAAAACGGCTCGAAGAGCAGGAAAAGCGCCACCAGGGCGGCAACAAGTGGGTCGGCACCGGCGGCACCTCGCCCTTCGGCAATTCGGGCTATAACCCCGAAGGCGTGCGCATCGGCGGCGAGGCGCGGCACGGCAAGGCGATCAAGGTCTGGGAAAAGCGCGAGTTCAAGAACCTCGACAACACCAAGGAACTCGGCACCCGCAACATCAAGATGGCGCTGCGCCGTCTGCGCCGCTTCGCCCGCGAAGGCGCGCAGGATCAGCTCGACATTGACGCCACGATCAAGGGGACGGCCAAGCAAGGCTGGCTGGACATCCACATGCGCGCCGAGCGCCGCAATGCCGTCAAGCTGCTGCTGTTCCTCGACGTCGGCGGATCGATGGACCCCTTTATCAAGCTGGTCGAGGAGCTGTTCAGCGCGGCCACCAGCGAATTCAAGAACATGGAGTTCTTCTACTTCCACAACTGCCTTTACGAAGGCGTGTGGAAAGACAACAAGCGCCGCTGGCAGGAGCGCACCAAAACCTGGGATGTGCTCCACAAATACGGCCACGATTATAAGATCGTGTTCGTCGGCGATGCCGCGATGAGCCCTTACGAGGTCACCCATCCCGGCGGCTCGGTCGAGCACATGAACGAGGAAGCGGGCGCGGTGTGGTTGAAGCGCGTGGCTGACACCTACCCCGCGACAGTGTGGCTTAATCCTGTGCCGGAAAAGCAGTGGGGCTATTCCCAGTCGACCAAGATGATCAAGCAGATCGTCAACGACCGGATGTACCCGCTGACGCTCGACGGGCTGGATGACGCCATGCGGGAGTTGAGCCGGAAGCACGGGGCTTGATCAGGGTCTTCTGAACCGCTTGGAATCGTGGTATTCCTCGGCCCGAGGAGAACGCCATGCAACCGATCACCTTGCCGCTCGCCGCACTCGCGCTTGTCACCGCTGCCGAGGCTCCGCCGCCTTCGGATCCCGACTCTCAGGCGCAAGCAGCCACGCCCGCAGCACAGTCCGTCACGCCATCCGACAGGCAATGTCGTGACGTCATCACGCAGGCGCGGGAGAAGGCGGGCATGCCGCCGCTGCTGGACCGCGAACCGGCCTCGCCTGACAAACCCTACCACATCTATGCCGTCGACCGCAGAGAGGCCGGATGCTCGGTCATGGTCACCGCCGGCAATCCCGCCGACATCCGTCCGCTCCCGGCACCGTCCGATGGGCCAATGCTGGTTATGCCGCTGAGCGAGCGGCGATAATGCTTGGCAGGCTGGTCGCTGCGCTAGTGGCAGTGGTGCTGGCGGCACCCGCCCTCGCAAATCCGCCCTCAGCCAATGCCGAGCCTGTGATTGTCTATATCGAGACTGACCCCTGGACGATGGTGATCGGCTCGGACTCTACGCGCTTCGTGCTCTACCAAGACGGGACGGTGATCTATCGGACCGATGCAGGCTATCAGTCCGTGACCCTGGCACCCGCCGACAGCGCCGCGCTGGCCGCCAAGGTCCGTCTGGCGGGGATCAAGGAACACACAGACTATACCAACGTCACGGATCAGCCTTCGTCGATCATCATTGATTTCCGTACCAAGCAGGCGGTGATGGCCTATGGCGCG
This sequence comes from Porphyrobacter sp. ULC335, assembly GCF_025917005.1. Taxonomy (NCBI): domain Bacteria; kingdom Pseudomonadati; phylum Pseudomonadota; class Alphaproteobacteria; order Sphingomonadales; family Erythrobacteraceae; genus Porphyrobacter; species Porphyrobacter sp. ULC335. Next base: position 2,440,830 of record NZ_CP078091.1, on the reverse strand, counting down.
ACGTCACGCCATCGCAAACGCGGCGATCGCGGCGACAAGCTTCTTACCATGATCACCCTGCTGAGCGAGTACCAGAGCCCTGATGCCAAGGTGTGGGAACCGGAGGCAATCGAAGTGATGATCTGGCCTTACGAATACGCGCCCGAGGCTTCGATCATCTGGCCGGAGACATGGCCGGGCCTCGATCACCCGGCCACGGTGCAACGCGGTGACAGCTACAGCCTGTTCGTCCCGATCAGCGACAAGGAGGCGCTGATGGCGTTTCTCGAAACCCGCAAGCCGCGCGGAGCGGTCGAGATTGGCGGCAGGAAGTGGGCTGTGAGCCTGCGGACGCCGCTGCCCGGTGAGGCGCGCTGGATGCCGTAGCCAAGCGACGATCCGGCTGAGAGCAAGTAGACCTCGCCGCCAGCGTCCAGCCTCACCCCTTGCGGTCCAGTTCCGCATCCAAATGCAGGCTGCACCGCCAGAAGAAGAACGCCGGCACCAGCCCCAGCACCGCCGCGCCGTAGAGCACGTAGCGGACCGAATCCGCGCCGTAGACCGGCTGCAGCCAGTCGGACAGCATCCCGAAGAACAGCGGCCCCAGACCCAGCCCGATCAGGTTCTGGAAGAACAAGAGCGTCGCCGCAGCAATCGCCCTCGCCCGCACCGGCACCAGGCCCTGTGCCGCGGAATAGGTCGGGCCGTAGTAGAACGAATTGAACACGGTCGGGACGAAGAGCAGCGCGAGTGCCATAGGCCAGCTTGGCGCATGATACGCAAGGATCGCCAGCGGCACTGCCAGCGCCATGCCGATCGCAGGCGCGCTCAGCACGTGGCGGCGGTTCTTGGCACCGAAACGGTCAGCCAGATAGCCGCCGAGCCATGTGCCCAGCATTCCCCCCACCCCTGCCAGCAGACCGAACCACAGCCCCACCTGCCCGGGCGTCAGATCGTGAGTGCGCTGGAAGAAGATCGTCGTCCAAGTGGTCTTGCCGTAAGCGAGGAATGACGCCGCGGAGCCAGCGAACAGCAGCAGCACAAAGGCGCGCGATCGCATGACTTCAGCCACTGCTTGACGCAGCGGCAGCGCGGCGGGTTGGCTGGCATTGCGCAAGATCGTCGCGGCGTCACTGCGGCGCGGGTCCTTGAGGACGAACCACACCACCAATGCCAGCGCGACCCCTGGAAGACCGACCACCACGAACGCCTCGCGCCAGCCCAGCCGGTCAGCCAGCGTTCCGCCAATCACCATGCCGAGCAAGGTGCCCACCGGTATGCCGAGCGAGTAGAACGCGAGCGCCGAACTGCGCTTTTCAGGGGGCACCATGTCGCTGATCAGCGAGTGTGCCGGGGGTGTGCAGCCTGCCTCGCCCACGCCCACGCCGATCCGCGCAAGCAGCAGTTGCGCGAAGTTCTGCGCCACGCCGCACAGGGCGGTCATGGCCGACCACAGCCCCAGCGCCACGGCGATGAGCCGCGGGCGGCTTGTTGTCCCGCGATCCGCAAAGCGCGCGATGGGGATGCCCAGCACGGTGTAGAACAGCGCAAACGCCAACCCGGTCATCAACCCGATCTGGGTGTCGTTGAGGTCGAGATCGCGGGCAATCGGCTCGGCGAGGATGTTGACGATCTGCCGGTCGATGAAATTGAAGATGTAAACCGTAAGCAGCACCCACAGGGTCAGCCTCACGGATTGCGTACCCGTACCGCTCGCTGCCGCGGTTGCCATGTTCTGTTCTCTCCCATCGGTGACGGTTGCTCCGTCATCCTGGTGATCCGCGGCCGGGAGATCCCGTGCCGGAGTGGCGTCATTCAGTAAAGCAGATGCGGTCGAACTTCGGCAACCCAGGCGGCTTCATCATGTGACGTCATGGCGTCAAGATCGTCGGGCCGGGCGGATGGGTCGTCGACCCACTCGCGCAGGGCTGGGCCGCCGTTGATGACGTCAATTGCGAGCCGGGTCAGTTCGTATTCGTAAGGGAAGTCCCGCCACAGCGGGTAATCGGGAGAGAGCAACCGGATTGCCTTGAACGCCAGTGCCTGAAGGCGCCACGGCTTGAATGCATGGTGATCGTAGAACGCACCTTCCGCGTGCATCATCAATGCATTGCACAACTTTCCTGAGTGTTTGTGGAAAGTCGGTTCGAACCAGCATTCGCGGATCGCGCAGCCCGCCAGCCACTCGGGCGCGAGCTTGTTCATCACCTTGAGCACCCCGCCCGCGTCCACATCCGGCGCGCCGAACAGAACCTCGAGCGGGCGGGTAGTGCCGCGCCCTTCGGACAGCGTTGTGCCTTCCAGCATCACGGTGCCAGCGTAGCAGCGCGCCATGTTGACGTTGGCGGCATTGGGCGAGGGGTTGATCCACAGGCGTGACGTCGGCCACCCAAAGCCGTCAGTATCGTCGGGACGCCAGCCCTCCATCGACACCACCTTGTAAACGACGTCGAGGCTGAAGTGTTCGATGAACCAGTGGCCCATTTCTCCCATGGTGAGGCCGTGGCGCATCGGCATCGGGGCGGCACCGACAAAGCTCTCCTGGCCGGGGATCAGCAGCGTGCCCTCAACCGGGCGGCCGGCCGGATTGGGCCGATCGAGCACCCAGACTTCCTTCCCCGCCTTGGCCGCTTCCTCCAGCAAATACAGCAAGGTGGTGACGAAGGTGTAGATCCGGCAGCCCAGATCCTGGAGATCAAACAGGAACACATCCGCGCTGGACATCATCTGTCCTGTCGGTCGACGCACCTCGCCATAGAGCGAGAAGATCGGGATGCCGTAGCGCGGATCCATCTCGTCCGCGGTCTCGACCATGTTGTCCTGCTTGTCGCCCTTCAGCCCATGCTGCGGACCAAAGGCGCTGTTGATCTGCACCCCCGCCGCAATCAGTGCATCAAGGCTGTGCGTAAGATCTGCCGTCACGCTCGCGGGATGCGCTACCAAAGCGACGCGGCGGCCCTTGAGCTGTCGGAGGAGTTCGGGGTCGGCAAGCAGCCGGTCGATACCTGTCTTCATAGGACCAAGCGTTGGATCAGTGCGGCAGCAAAGGCAATCGCTTTGCGGGTGTTTGGGAACATTGCGCCCTGTCGTGTTGTTAAGGGGCCATGGAAATTGATTGGACACCAGTAGCCATCGCCGCAGGGTGGGCGATCATCCTCGGCGGTGCGGGTGGCGTGCTTACCGACATCGGCCAATGGTATAGTGATCTGCGCAAGCCGCCGTGGCAGCCGCCTGATTGGTTGTTCGGCCCAGCCTGGACAATCATCCTCGGGCTGGCGGGGTGGAGCTTCTACATCGGCTTGACTCAGGCCCCTTCACCCGAAGCGCGTGCCGCCGTGTGGCTGCTTTTCATTGCCAATTTCGTGTTCCACTTCCTGTGGTCGCCGCTGTTCTTCAAACTGAAGCGGCCAGACTGGGCGCTGGCAGAGAATGTGTTCCTGTGGCTTTCGGTGGTCGCCCTGATGGTCGTTCTGCCACGCATCATTGGTGACAGCTTCGCAGGCTGGCTCAATGTACCCTACTTCATCTGGGTCAGCTTTGCCTTCGTGCTGAACCTCAAAATTGTGCAGTTGAACCGTCCGTTTGGTCGCGAGGCTGCTGCAAGCTAGCGCTCCAGGATCAGTTGGCGGTTGGCTTCGGAATGGAATTCCGGCTTCCCCGGCGGGAAGGCGAGCGCCCAATATTGCTTGGCTCCGTTGGCATGCTCGACGATCGCGTTGAGTGCCACTTGCGCGGGAGTGGGCAGATCGGCGGCGATGCTGGCCTTGAGAACAAGCCCGGCGTCGTCATGCGAACAGGCGATGGCGATGGCGCTGACTGGAGCGTCGCGCATGCCTTCGCGGAACGAATCGAAATCATAGGCGGCCCAGCGCCCTGAAGGCGAAAGATTGAACTCGCGATAGGCTGTTCCGCCGAGCGGCTGCCAGAAAATCTCGAAGCAGGTGGTCTGCCACAGGTTGTCCATCCGCTCAGCCTTGGCGGGGGGCGGCACGATAGTCGCCGGAACCATCCCTTCGAGCCGGAATTCGGCCTCGCAGCCATTAGGCGTGGCGGTGACAGACGCGGTCACGGCGCGGATCGGGCCGAGGTCGCAGGCGACATGGAGCATCAACGGGTGCATCGCATCTGTCTGCCCCCTCGCCCTGCCTCGGGCAAGCCACTTCCCGTAAAGCCAAGGCGCTGGTAGGGGCGCTGCCCATGAGCACCTACGAATCCGCCCTTCTCCGCCTGCTCGACGAGCGTGGCTACATCCACCAGCTGACCGATGCAGCCGGGCTTGATGCCTTGGCCGCCAAGCAGGTTGTGCCGGGCTATATCGGATTCGATGCAACTGCGCCTTCGCTGCATATCGGCAGCCTGGTGCAGATCATGATGCTGCGGCGCCTGCAACAAACGGGGCACAAGCCGATCGTCGTGATGGGCGGCGGCACGACACGGATCGGCGATCCGACGGGACGTGACGAGAGCCGCAAGATGCTCACCGACGAAACCATCGAATCGAACATCCGGTCGATCTTCACTGTCTTCGACAAGCTGTTGAAATTCGGCGACGGCCCTACCGATGCCGTGATGGTCAACAACCACGATTGGCTGGGCCAGTTGGGCTACATCGAGATGCTCCAGCAGGTGGGCACGCATTTCACAGTCAACCGGATGCTGACCTTTGATTCGGTGAAGCTGCGGCTTGAGCGCGAACAGCCGATGACCTTCCTCGAATTCAACTACATGATCTTGCAGGGTTACGATTTCAGGCACTTGTCGCGTGAACTTGACGTGCGGCTGCAGATGGGCGGCTCCGATCAGTGGGGCAATATCATCAACGGGATCGAACTTGGCCGGCGCATGGACGGGACCGACCTGTTCGGCCTCACCACCCCGCTGCTGACGACGGCCGATGGCGCCAAGATGGGCAAGACCGCTGCGGGCGCGGTTTGGCTCAATGAGGACCAGCTTCCCGCCTACGATTTCTGGCAATACTGGCGGAACGTCGATGACCGCGATGTCGGCAAGTTCCTGCGCCTGTTCACCGACCTGCCACTTGATGAGATTCGCCGCTTGGAAGCGCTTGAAGGTGCAGAGGTAAATGCCGCCAAGGTGGTCCTCGCCAACGCAGTCACAGCGCTTGTCCGCGGAGAAGACGCAGCGACCCGCGCCGAAGCCACCGCCCGCGAAACCTTTGCCGGGTCCGGCGCAGGCGAAGATTTGCCCACGCTCTCGGTTGGCGCGGAAGGTATGCGCATGGCCGCGCTGCTGACGGAGATCGGGCTGACCACCTCGAATGGCGAGGCCAAACGGAAGCTGGCGGAGGGTGCCGTGAAGCTCGAAGGCGAGACCGTTACCGACCCTGCTCACCTCGTGCTTCCCGTCGAAGGGCAGGCCCTGCGCCTCAGCCTCGGCAAGAAGCGGCACGCACTGGTTCAACGCTAAGGGCGCGGCCTTTACCAATTGTCAGCCTTTCTGCGGCATCTCGTCCACTTGGCCCAAGCGGACGGAAGGATCGCAGCGCGTGTCGGGTGGAGCTAACCTCAGTGTGACCGATCTGCGCCGAGCGGCGCGGCATCCGGTCGATTTTCCCGCAATCGTCGAGCACTTCGTGCACGGCGACCTGCACCTGCACATCTGCAACCTGTCCGCCCATGGCTTCATGGTCGACAATGCGGGCCAACTGCAACGCGGTGACCGCATCATCATCCGCTTGCCCGTGGTGGGCCGCATCGAAGCCTATGTCATATGGACGCGCGATACCCGCGCCGGCTTCCAGTTCGAACGGATCATCCGGCTCGACGATTTCGTTGCAATTATCGACCAGCTTCAGCCCAACCCGCGCCTGCGCCGTTCCCGCTAAGGAATAGCCTGGCTGACAGGGCGGCAAGTTTCGCCAGCTTGGCAGCATCGCAAACGCCTGCCATGGCGCTGGCACGATGGAACCCACCTCCCCGCTCCAGATCGGTGATTACCGGCGTTACTGGCTAGCCCGCTTCATGGGCGTGTTCGCCACGATGTCGATGGTGGTGCTGCTCGGCTACCAGCTCTACGCGATCGCGCGCGACGATTACGGGATGAGCGTGGCCGAAGCTTCGTTCCAGCTTGGCTTGCTGGGCCTTGCGCAATTCGTCCCGCTATTCCTGCTTACGCCGGTTGCCGGCCTTGCCGCCGACCGGTTCGACCGGCGCCATGTCGCGGCCTTTGCCAATGGTATCGACGGGTGCGTGGCAGTGGTTCTGGCGATCACGACATGGACTGATGCGCTAACCTTGCCGATCCTGTTCGCGCTCGCCGCAGCGCATGGCGCGGCGCGGGTGTTTGTTGGGCCGTCGATGAGCGCGATTGCTCCCAACATTGTGCCCCCTGCACTGCTGCCGCGCGCCATCGCGCTCTCCTCGATCGCCTGGCAAACCGCGAGCGTGGCGGGTCCCGCAGTGGGCGGACTGATCTTCGCGCAGGCCGAATGGCTGCCCCACGCGCTTTCGGCGGTTCTGCTCGGGGCGGCGATGCTTCTCATCCTGACCGTTCGCCCGATCCGTGCCAAGCATGAGGGGCCGCCATTGAAGCCGGTTAAGCAGATTGGCGAGGGGTTGGCTTATGTCTGGCGCGAGCGGTTCCTGCTGGGGTGCATCACGCTCGATCTGTTTGCCGTGCTTCTGGCCGGAGCGACTGCGCTGCTACCGGTATTTGCGCGCGACATCCTGTTTGTGGGGCCGGAGGGTCTGGGCCTGATGCGTGCAGCTCCGGCGCTGGGCGCGGCAAGCGTCGCGCTGTGGCTGTCGTTCCGCCCGCTCCAACGCGAGGTCGGGGTCAAGATGCTCTGGGCCGTCGCGGGCTTTGGAGCGCTGACGATTGCCTTTGCCTTTTCGCGCAGCTTCATCGTGTCGCTGGCAATCCTCGCGGCGATGGGCGCTGTCGATATGGTTTCGGTCTTCATTCGCAGTTCGCTGGTCCAGTTGTTCACGCCAGACGACAAGCGCGGCCGAGTGTCGTCGATCTCCGGGCTTGCCATTTCTGCCTCCAACGAATTGGGCGAGATGCAGTCGGGTCTTGCCGCAGCGCTCCTCGGAGCGGTCGGAGCGGTTGTATTCGGCGGTGCGGGTGCGATATTCGTGACATTGATCTGGGCGTGGTACTTCCCCGAACTGCGCCGCGCCCGCAGCTTCGAGCCGCAAGAGCTCAAGAAAGAGGTATCGACATGAAGGCTGACAACATCCTCGCCACCATCGGCGGCACCCCGCATATCCGCCTCGCCCGGCTGTTTCCCGATCACGATGTCTGGGTGAAGTCCGAACGCGCCAATCCCGGCGGGTCGATCAAGGACCGCATCGCGCTCGCCATGGTCGAGGACGCAGAAGCGAGCGGTGCACTCAAGCCCGGCGGCACCATTGTCGAGCCGACCAGCGGCAACACCGGGATCGGGCTGGCGATGGTCGCTGCGGTCAAGGGCTACAAGCTGGTGCTGGTGATGCCCGAATCGATGTCGATCGAGCGCCGCCGGTTGATGCTGGCCTATGGTGCGAGCTTCGACCTCACGCCCCGGGAACGCGGCATGAAGGGCGCGATCGAGCGCGCTATGGAACTGGTCGCTCAAACCGCCGGAGCGTGGATGCCGAGCCAATTCGATAACGCTGCCAACCCCGCGATCCACGCGCGCACCACTGCGCATGAAATCCTTGCCGACTTTGCCGATTCGCCGATTGATGTGATGATAACCGGCGTGGGTACTGGCGGTCACCTGACCGGATGCGCCGAGGAACTGAAGAAGCATTGGCCGGCATTGAAGGCCTATGGCGTAGAGCCCGCGCTCTCGCCCGTGATCAATGGCGGTCAGCCCGGTCCACACCCGATTCAGGGTATCGGCGCAGGCTTCATCCCCGGGAACCTCCACACCAACGTCATCGACGGCGCGATCAAGGTTGATGCTGAGGAAGCCAAGGAAATGGCCCGCCGCGCGGCCCGCGAAGAAGGGATGCTGGTTGGTATTTCCTCGGGCGCTACGCTTGCCGCCATCGCCTCAAAGCTTCCTGAGCTGCCCGCTGGCTCGCGCGTGCTCGGCTTCAACTACGACACCGGTGAGCGCTATCTCTCGGTGCCTGACTTCCTGCCGGTGGAGTGAGCGTGATCGAGCGTATTGAATATGCCGACGGGGCGACGCCGCTGACCGGTTGGCTAGCGCGGCCATCAGGCGAAGCGCGGGCCGCGGTGGCGGTGTTCCCGACTTACATGAACACCACGCCCGCAGTCGAAGCGAAGTCGCTTGCGCTCGCAGAGGCGGGCTGCGTGGCCTTCGTCGGCGACTTCTATGGGCCGGACTCCCCTCATGATGCCGATACTGCGCTTGCTGCGATGCTCAGTCTGCGCGCCGATCCCGTGGCAATGCGCAAGCGATTGCGGGCAACACTGACAAAGCTGGCCGATATAGCCCCCGGCTTGCCGATGATTGCGATCGGGTTCTGTCTCGGCGGGATGTCGGTGCTGGAACTTGCGCGCGACGGCGCGGACCTAGCGCTGGTCGCCAGCTTCCATGGCTTGCTCGCAACGCCCTTGCCGGCGACCGCACCCATCGCTCCCCGTATCCTTGTGTGCCATGGCGATGTGGACTGGCTCGTGCCGCGCACTGAGGTTCTGGCCTTCTGGGAGGAGATGGACCGGGTCGGGGCAGACTGGCAATTCATGTCATTTGCGGGCGTGGATCATGGCTTCACCAACCTCCTTAACCCCGACGGCAGCGCCAATCCCGCCTACCACGCCACTGCCGACCGCCAGTCTTGGGCGGCATTACTGGGCCTGATCGACGAAGTCGCGCCTCCGCCGCTCTGAGCGAAACTGCTTTTCCGCTAATGGCGTAAACCGATTCCTTAACCCGCTCCGTGTTATTCCCGAGTTTCGATATTCACGCAATTGCGTAGCTGATCGGGAAACGGCGCCCATGAAGTTCATCAAGCTCGAATCGCGCGGCGGAAATTATCTCGTCGTGGCCGAGAACGTCGCCTGGCTCCGCACGGGCGAGAACGGCCAGACCAATGTTGGCATCGTTGGCGGGCAGCCACTGCTGGTTGTCGGGACGATCGAGGAAGTGGCGGCGAAGATCCTCGCCGGCGCGGCAGAGGGAGATGAACCCGCCGCGCCCGCGCCCGCTCCAGTTCCGCCTCCCGCTCCTGTTGCACAGGCACCGGCACAAGCTGCTGCCGAAGTCGCGCCTGCCAAGCCGGTCGCACCTGCTCCCCAACCTGTTCCCGAGCCCGAGCCTGAGCCGGAACCCGAAGTGGCGGCGCCTGAACCCGAACCAGCAGCGCCCGAACCCGAACCGGAACTGGAGCCCGATCCTGAACCGGTTATGGAGACACCCGCCCCTACCCCCGCACCCGCCTCCGCAACGGTGCCAACGCGCCCGCGTCCGGCCGCTGCCCGGTCGGCAAGCCTCTGGGAGCGACCCGCTGCGCCGCCGAAAAGCATCAAGGTCAAGGCCAGCTCGCAGCGGATGATGGGCCGCTTCGAATAGAGCTCAAGCTCCCGTCCCTGCCAAAGCCGTTGCGAAAGCACTGGCAGGTGTTACCTCTACCCTGACATTCCGGGGGAGAGAGCGGATGATGCGACAGTTGAGCGGATTTGGTATGGTGGCGGCGCTTGCGCTGGTGGCGGGGCATGCAGCGGCGGAGACACCCGCGCGCGATCGGCTCGTCACTGTGGTTGACGCCCAGCACGATGAAACCGTGAAAGCCCTTCAGGATTGGGTCGCCCTCCCCACCATTGCGGCCGAGAAGCGCGGCACGCCCGAGGGCGCTGAATATATGCGAAAGCTCGCGTTGGATGCGGGCTTCCAGCAGGCCAAGATCATCCCCACCGATGGCGTCCCTGCGGTGTTCGCGACGCTCGATGCGGGAGCCAAGATCACGGTCGGCATCTACTTCATGTATGACGTGAAGCAGTTCGATCCCGCAGAATGGAATTCACCCCCACTCGATGCCAAGCTGGTCGAACGCCCCGGTGAAGGCTTGAGCATCGTCGGTCGCGGCGTGGTCAACCAGAAGGGGCCGCAGATGGCCTTCCTCGCGGCGATCAAGGCAATCCAGGCCAGTGGCCACCCACTCCCCGTCAATCTGGTGCTGGTAGCAGAGGGCGAGGAAGAGGTTGCCTCGACCCACTTCGATCAGGTCGTAGCCGTACCCGAGGTGCAGGCCGCGCTCGCCAAGGCGGTCGGCGTGTTCATCCCATCCGCCAACCAGAACCGCGACGGCAGTGCCGGCATCACGCTGGGAGCCAAGGGCGCGGTCGAATTCCAGCTCGTGGTGGGCGGAGAGACCTCGGACAAATATCCCAAGACCGATATCCACTCCTCCAACTATGCGCGGATCGAGAGCCCGGCATGGCGGCTCGTCAAGGCGCTCGATACGCTGGTTGCCGATGACGGGCACACCCCCGCAATCGACGGCTGGTTCGAGAACGTCCAGCCACTGACCGCGCGGCAGAGAGAGCTGATCGCACAGAGCGCGAAGCCGGAACTGGAAGCGCAGGAGAAAGCACTTCTCGGCGTCGGTCGCTGGATTGATGACGAGGACTATACCACCAGCCTAGAGCGGTTCTTCTCGCAGCCTACCGTCAACATTCAGGGCCTTGTTTCGGGCTATACGGGAGAAGGCGGCAAGACGGTCCTGCCCGGCCGCGCCGAGGCAAAACTGGAATTCCGGCTTGTCCCCAATATGACCAAGTCCGAGGCGGTCAGCAAATTGCAGGCACACCTCGCCAAGCGCGGCTTTGATGACGTGCGGGTGACGGTCTCGGGCGGCTATGGGCCCAACGAAACCGCCGAGGACAGCGTGCTGATCCGCGCGCAGAAGCGGCTCTTCGACGAAAAGGGCATCCCCTACACCATCCGTCCCCGCAACGCCGGGAGCTGGCCAGGGGTGATCTTCAACGGGCCGCCGCTCAGCCTCCCAGCTTCGCAATTCGGCTTGGGCCGCGGGGGTGGCGCACATGCTCCCAACGAATGGTTCCTGATCGAAAGCAGCGATCCGAAGGTATCCGGCCTTGATGAAGTCACGATGGGCTATATCGACTACCTCTACGTGATTGCCGAAGAGGCCTCAAAGTAAGGCGCCAAAAGCGAAAGGGCCGCCCCGCAGATCGCAGGACGGCCCTTTTCTTTAGCTATTCAGCCCAAACTCAAGCGGCGGTGGCGAATGCCTCGGCCGGGAGCTTCATCATGTATTCGCTGCCCGCTTCCAGCTTGCGGCGCAGTGCACCTGCATCGGGCAGGAAGCGTTCGGCGTAGTAATTGGCCGAGACGAGCTTCGCCTCGTAAAAGGCCTTGTCCTCCGGCTCGCCTGCCAGCTTGGCCAGAGCGACCTTGGCCATCTTCAGCCAGAAGAAGCCGAGCGTCACGATGCCCATGATGTGCATGTAATGATGCGCGCCCGCGCCGAGGTGGTTTGGGTTGGCCATCGCGTTCTGCATGAACCACATGGTTGCCGCCTTCTGCTCGCCCAGCGCCTTTTCGAGCCGCTCTGCAACCGAAGCCAGTTCAGGTACCTGCTTGGCGGCGGCGATTTCCTCGTCGATCATCGCGAAGAATGCCTGGATCGCCTTTCCACCGCCGGCGGCGAGCTTGCGCCCGCACAGGTCCATCGCCTGCACGCCGTTGGCACCTTCGTAGATCATGGCGATGCGGCTATCGCGCACGAACTGCTCCATGCCCCACTCGCGCACATAGCCGTGGCCACCAAAGACCTGCTGCATGTTGTTGGCGATGTCGTAGCCCTTGTCGGTGCCGTAGCCCTTGATGACCGGGGTCATCAGCCCGATCAGCAGATCGGCCTGCTCGCGCTCCTCGGGGGTTTGCGCCTTGTGGGTCAGATCGACCTGCAACGCACCCCACAGGCACAGCGCCCGCATCGATTCAGTGAAGACCTTGGCGTCCATCAGCATCCGTCGCACATCAGGGTGGACGAAGATCGGGTCGGCCTTCGCCGCCGGATCGGCGGGGCCGGTCAGCGCACGGCCCTGACGGCGATCAAGCGCGTAGTTCACCGCGTTCTGGTAGGCGACTTCCGCCTGGGCATAGCCCTGAATGCCGACGCCGAGGCGCGCAGCGTTCATCATGATGAACATCGCGGCGAGGCCCTTGTTCTCCTCGCCCACCATGTAGCCGGTCGCGCCGTCATAGTTGAGCAGGCAGGTAGCGTTGCCGTGAATGCCCATCTTCTTTTCGATCGATCCGCAGGTCACGCCATTGCGCGCTGCCGGTTCGCCATTCTCGTCGAGAATGAACTTCGGCACTATGAACAGCGAGATGCCTTTGACGCTATCCGGCGCGCCCGGGGTCTTGGCCAGCACGAGGTGGATGATGTTGCTGGTAAGGTCATGTTCGCCGGCCGAGATGAAAATCTTGGTACCGGTGATGGCATAGGAACCGTCGCCGTTCGGTACAGCCTTTGTGCGGATCATACCCAGATCGGTGCCGCAATGCGGCTCGGTCAGGTTCATCGTGCCCGACCATTCGCCCGAGATCATCTTGGGGACGTAGGCCGCCTTCTGCTCGTCAGAACCCTTGGCAAGGATCGCCGAGATCGCGCCCGCGGTGAGGCCGGGATACATGGCGAATGCCTGGTTTGCCGTACCTGAATATTCCTCAAGCACGAAGCCGAGAACATGGGGCAGGCCCTGTCCGCCGAACTCTTCAGGCTGCGCGAGTGTACCCCAACCGCTTTCAACATAGGCATTATAGGCATCCTTGAAACCCGGGGGCGTTGTGACCGAGCCGTCTTCGTGGCGAGTGCAGCCGTGTTCGTCGCCTGCCTGATTGACCGGCGCGAGCACCTCGGCGCAGAACTTGCCTGCCTCGTTGATGACCGTGTCAATCATATCGGGCGTAGCATTTTCGAAGCCAGGCAGATTGCCATAGCTCGCCAAGTCGAGAACCTCGTTGACGATGAAACGCGTGTCGCGGGTTGGCGCGGTATATGTCGGCATCACATGATCCCTTTAGTGAGCAGTCAGGTTAGCGAATGGTGTGGCCTCATCGGCTCAACGCAAATCGAGCTTCTCGATTTCAGCCACGAATTCGGTGAGTTCCTTGATCGACGAATCGATATCATCGCGCTGCGCCTTGAGCTTGGCGACATGCGCGCGGCACTTCTCGATCGTGACGCGGCGCTGTTCGACGCGTCCGTCGTCAAGATCATAGAGATCGATCATCTCGCGAATTTCGGTGAGGCTGAAGCCGACGTTCTTCGCGCGCATGATCCACGCAAGACGCGCACGGTCGCGCTTGGAATAGACGCGAGTGAGGCCGACGCGGGCCGGATTGATCAGCCCTTCATCCTCATAAAACCGCAGTGCGCGGGCGGTGCAGCCGAATTCCGACGTGAGATCGGAGATCGCGAAATGCTCGCGCTCATGCACATCGGGACGGTCGAGATGCGCGCCATTGCGGCGCGATTCGCTCCCCGAATCCTTGGGTGCATCATAAGCGGCGTTGGTTGCAGGAGCGGTTGCCATGACCGCTATCTACCTTACGTTTACGTGAGCGTCAAGCGTCGGTACGAGCCAGTACAGGCCCGCCCTCCCCCGCAACAATCGCGCGATAAAAGCAGCTGCGCGCGCCGGTATGGCAGGTCGGCCCGGCCGGCACCGCACGGATAACCAAAGCGTCCTGATCGCAATCCACCAGCATCAATTCCACCTGAAGCACATGGCCAGACGTCTCGCCCTTCATCCAGAGCTTACCACGCGACCGCGACCAGAAATGGACCTTCCCGGTGGTAAGCGTGGCCTCCAGCGCCTCGGCATTCATGTGCGCGACCACCAGCACTTCGCCACTCGCATGATCAACCACGACCGCCGTCAACAACCCGGCGGCATCGAATTTCGGGGCAAAGACCGCACCGCCTTCGCGTTCTTCGGTGGTAAGTGATGCATCAGTCACAACGTGCAACTCCGGAGAGAGAGGCCCGCGCCAAATGTGGCGCAAGCGGGTCGCTCATGCGACGATTGTTGCAAGCAGACAACAGGGGCCTGCAAAAAATGCGCACGCTTGCTGTTTCATCTTCCGCGCGATGCCGCACGGTGGAAGAAGAGCGCTGGAACTCTCGCAAGGGGTTCTCAACCGAACAATGACACCGCCCGGTGTCAGGTTCAGGGGGTGACCGGACCGCAGACTGGCAATGGGGTGCCAGCGCGACCGGTTGAACGATTGGGATTGGATCCCGGCAGCCAAGTTAGGGGGTGGCTGCCTCGGCCCGCAAGGGTGGATCCGCACCGTTTCGTCACGTGGCGCCCGGGGTCGAAAGACCTCGGGCGTTATGTTTTCAAGGTGGGGCAAACCGGTGCCCTTCATCCACCCTTGCGAAGCAGGCTACCGCGATCGAAGCAGGACCGGCCGTAGCAATCGCGGCAATGCAGGCACGGCTCGTTGCACCACTCGTCAGCACGTCATCCACCAGGATCACATCCCGGCCCGCAAGATACTCCGCGCGCGAAGGATCAATCCGGATCGCGCCCTTCAACACTCGCTCGCGCGCTTCGCGGCCCAGACCGCCGAGATTGGGCGTGCGCCTGTGGCGGACCAGCGCCGCAACCTCGGCTTCGCCCTTTCCCATCCGCGCAAGCTCCTGGCTCAGAAGCGCTGATTGGTTGAACCCGCGCTGCCACAGCCGCCAGCGGTGGAGCGGCACGGGCACCAGCACGGGCAGGCTCGCACCAGGCTGCGGATCGGGCAAGCGCGCCGCGACGAGCCGGGCAAGCAGCCGCGATAACGCAATCCGTCCCCCATGCTTGTAAGCCAGCACAAGTCTGCGCGAAGTGTCATTGTAATAGGTGGCAGCGTGCACAGGCACTGCATGGCCCGCCACGTCGGTGTTGTCGGGAACATCGAGCGTGCTCCAGCAGTCCAGACACAGCCCGTCTTGGGCCGCGACCGCACCCCCGCACGAAGGGCAGCGCGGCGGATAGAGCAGATCCACCACCGGCGCGAATTGTCGGGCAAGTTGAGCGACCACTGCCATTGCGCGAGTGTCGCATGGCTTGCGCTCTCTAATCAAGCGCGGCAGGGCAGTCAGTATGACGGCCGACCAGGTACCCACGATTTTCTCCGAACGCCGGCGCATCGCACGTGCCCAGCGCTCATCGGATCGCCAGCAAGTCCATGCCGATGCGGCGGCATTTCTGATCCACGACATCGCCGATGACATGATCGATCGTCTGTCTTTCGTCCGGCACGAACCACGCTCGACGATGCTGATCGGGCCCTGTACCCAGCCACTAGCCGCCTATATCGAGCGTGACGGTGCGATGCTCGCAGTCGAGACCGCCGCCAACCCCGCCGAGCCCCTTGCGGGCGGTCCCTACGACTTCATCGGTGTCATTGGCCAGCTGGATGCGGTCAATGATCTGCCCGGCGCTCTGATCCACTTGCGCAATGCGCTGACGCCGGGCGGGTTGGTGATCGCCAGCTTCATCGGTGGCCAGAGCCTCCCTGCCTTGCGGGCTGCAATGATGGCGGCCGAGCCGGACAGGCCGGCCGCACGGCTGCACCCGATGGTCGATTCTCGCGCAGCCCCGGCCCTGCTCCAGCGCGCCGGGTGGAAGGACCCTGTGGTCGATACCCATACCCTGAACGTGCGGTATTCCACTCTCGACCGACTGATCGGTGACCTTCGCGATCAGGGGCTGGGCAATGCGCTTGCCAAGCCAGCCTTGCCACTGGGCAAAGCCGCCCTCGCCCGCGCTCGCACCGCTTTTGCCGCCCGCGCGGGGGCCGATGGGAAGGTGACCGAAACGTTCGAGATCATTACCCTCACCGGGCGGCGATCCCTCGCCGGTACCTAGGCCTTCTTCAGCGCAGCCTGCGCAGCAGCCAACCGCGCAATCGGTACGCGGTAAGGCGAGGCGCTGACGTAATCGAGTCCCACCTTCTCACAGAAGGCGATACTCGCCGGATCGCCGCCATGCTCGCCGCAGATGCCGAGCTTGATGTCGGGCCGGGTCGCCCTACCCCGCTCCGCTGCCAGTTCGACCAACTGGCCGACGCCTTCGATGTCGAGGCTGACGAACGGATCGCGCGGGAAGATACCCTTGTCGACGTAGACGCTAAGGAACCGTGCCGCATCATCGCGCGACACGCCGAGCGTGGTCTGGGTGAGGTCATTGGTGCCGAAGCTGAAGAATGCGCCTTCCTCGGCAATCTCGCCCGCCATCAAGGCGGCGCGCGGCAGTTCGATCATCGTGCCGACGAGATATTCCACCCGCGTGCCGACTTCGGCGAACACCGCTTCGGCCGTCTTGTCGACCAGCGCCTTCAGGATCGCCAGTTCACGCTTGGTAGCGACCAGCGGAATCATGATTTCGGGCAAGGGTGCCGCGCCGCTCGCGATCTTTACCGCGCACACGGCTTCGAAAATCGCGCGTGCCTGCATCTCGTAGATTTCGGGATAGGTGATGCCAAGGCGGCAGCCGCGGTGGCCGAGCATGGGGTTGAATTCGTGCAGCTCGCCCGCGCGGCGTTTCAGGTGATCGACGCCAAGCCCGGTCGCGTCAGCCAGCTCTGCGAAGTCTTCATCGGCGTGGGGGAGGAATTCGTGGAGCGGCGGGTCGAGCAGACGAATGGTGCACGGCAGCCCCGCCATAACCTCGAAGATCGCGGTGAAATCGGCGCGCTGTTCGGGCAGAAGCTTTTCCAGCGCGCGGCGGCGGCCGGCCTCGTCATCAGCGAGGATCATCTGGCGCACCAGGCTGATCCGGCTCGCTTCGAAGAACATGTGCTCGGTGCGGCACAGCCCGATGCCCTCGGCCCCGAACTGGCGCGCCATGCGGCAATCCTCCGGCGTTTCTGCATTGGTGCGCACTTTCATGCGCCGCAGCTTGTCCGCCCACACCATCAGCACGCCGAAATCGCCCGCCAGCTCCGGCTCGACGGTGGGGACGATGCCGAGCATCACCTTCCCCGTCGCCCCGTCGAGGGTGATGGCGTCGCCTTCCTTCAACTCGGTCGCGCCAATCCGCAGCGTGCGGCTCGCCCGGTCGATCGACACGGCCCCGGCGCCCGAAACGCAGGGCCGCCCCATGCCGCGCGCGACGACCGCCGCGTGGCTAGTCATCCCGCCGCGCGCTGTCAGGATGCCTTGCGCGGCGTGCATACCGTGGATGTCCTCAGGCGAGGTTTCGACCCGCACCAGAATGACCTTCTCGCCGCGTCCGGCCCATTGTTCGGCCGTATCGGCGTCGAGCACGATCTTGCCCGCCGCAGCACCCGGCGAGGCCGGAAGCCCGGTGGTCAGCACATTGCGCACGGCCTTGGGATCGAGCGTCGGGTGAAGCAGCTGGTCCAGCGCCATCGGGTCGACCCGCCGCACTGCCTCGCGCTCGTCGATCAGGCCCTCGGCCACCATGTCGACCGCCATCTTGAGCGCAGCCTTGGCGGTGCGCTTGCCCGAGCGGGTCTGGAGCATCCACAGCTTGCCGCGTTCCACAGTGAACTCGATGTCCTGCATATCCTTGTAATGCAGCTCGAGCAGATCGAACACGCGGGCCAGCTCGCCATAGGCTTCCGGCAGCGCCTCTTCCATCGACAGCGGCTTGGCCCCGGCGGTCTCGCGCGCGGCTTTGGTGAGGTATTGCGGCGTGCGGATGCCCGCCACCACGTCCTCGCCCTGCGCGTTGATCAGGTACTCGCCGTAGTAGGCGCGGTTGCCCGTTGCGGGATCGCGGGTGAAGGCGACGCCGGTGGCGCTGGTTTCGCCCATGTTGCCGAACACCATCGCCTGCACATTGACTGCGGTGCCCCAGTCGCCCGGGATATCGTTCAAGCGGCGATAGACCTTGGCGCGGTCAGAATCCCAGCTGTCGAACACGGCGCGGATCGCGCCCCACAGTTGTTCGTGCACATCCTGCGGGAACGGCCTGCCGAGTTCATCCGCAACGATGCCGTTGTATTCGCTGACCAGCGCCTGCCAGTCTTCAGCCGCCATCTCGGTATCGTTGTAGAAGCCCTTGTCTTCCTTTGCGATCTCCAGCGCTTCTTCGAACAATCCGTGATCGATGCCAAGCACCACGTCCGAGTACATCTGGATGAACCGGCGGTAGCTGTCCCAGGCAAAGCGCGCGTCGCCGGAGGACTGCGCCAGCCCTTCGACCGTCGCGTCATTCAGGCCGAGGTTGAGAACCGTGTCCATCATCCCCGGCATGGAAACCCGTGCGCCCGAACGGACCGAGACCAGCAGCGGATCGGCGGCATCGCCAAACCGCTTGCCGACGGTGGCTTCGACATGGGTCAGAGCTTCTGCCACGGCGGTGCGCAGGGCATCGGAGAAATCCGCACCATCCTGAAGATAACGCACACATTCTTCGGTGGTGATTGTGAAACCCGGAGGAACTGGCAGGCCGATGCTCGCCATTTCGGCAAGGTTCGCACCCTTGCCACCTGCCACGGTCTTGTCCTTCTGGCGCGGATCGGAGTGGTCGGCCGAGCCTCCGAAAACATAGACCGTCTTCAATGTCATGGCAGTTCCCGCATTAGAGTTGGGGCGGTGAAGAGGATCATCCCTCGATCCGGCTGAAATCGGCAACCCGGTGGACCGCATCGCGGAACCGCGCGAGCAGGGCAAGGCGCGCGGCGCGCTTGTTGGCCTCGTCGGCGTTGACGGTCACCTCTTCAAAGAACCTGTCGATCGGCGCGCGCAAGGACGCGAGCGCGGCCATCGCATCGGCGAAGCGTTCGGCCTCGACCGCTGCGGCGGCCTGAGGCGCGGCGGCGTCGAGCGCGTCGATCAGCGCCTGCTCGGCAGGCTCGGGCGTGTAGGTAAGGTGCTCGGCTGCCGCATGGCGCTCGGCCATCTTTGCGGCGATTACCGGCGCGAGATCGGGATCGTCAACCATTGCCAGCGGGTCTTCCTCGCCGGTCTGGGAAATCTCCCCCTCGATCCCGCGCCAATCCTCCTTCTTGAGGATATTCGCCGCGCGCTTGTAGCCTGCGAGGAGGTTGGTGCCGTCCTCGGTGGTGACAAAGGTTTGGAGCGCATGGACGCGGGCGAGCAGGCGGACGAGATCGTCCTCGCCCCCGAGTGCGAAGACCGCGTCGATCAGGTCGTGACGGACGCCGGCTTCGCGCTGCTGGACTTTGAGGCGCTCATCGAGAAAATCCAAGAACCACGCGAGCGGGCCGTCCGGAAGAGCGTAATGCGTTCGGGCAATTTTCGTAAACGGCACGCGCAGGTCGGACTTAAGTACCGTAGCGATGATCCCCAGCATCGCACGCCGCAGAGCGAAGGGGTCTTTGGAACCGGTTGGGTACAGTTCCACCGAAAAGAACGAGAACATGGTATCCAGCTTATCCGCCAGCGACACCGCCACCGTCACCGGAGCCGTCGGCACGTCATCACCCTGCCCGACCGGCTTGTAGTGGTCGCGGATTGCCTCGGCGACCTCCTGCGGCAGGCCTTCCTTCGCGGCGTAGTAGCCGCCCATCAGGCCCTGCAATTCGGGGAACTCGCCGACCATTTCAGTGACGAGATCAGCCTTGCACAGGCGCGCGGCCTGTTCGGCCATGTCGGCGAGCGCCGCAATTTCCTTGTCATTCCCGCGAACGCGGGAACCCAGGGCGTCCTGTTGCTCTGTCCCGTTCTGGGTCCCCGCGTTCGCGGGGATGACAATGCGTTCTTCAACCAACCACCGCGCCAGCTTTGCCACCCGCTCAACCTTGTCGGCGACGGTGCCCAGCTTCTCGTGGAAGGTAATCCGCGCCAGCTTTTTGGCGTGATCCTCAAGCGAAGTCTTCTGATCCTGCTCCCAGAAGAAGCGCGCATCGGATAGCCGCGCGGCGAGGACTTTATGGTTCCCTTCAATCACTATGCCCATGTCGCGCGGGACGATATTGGCCGTGCAAATGAAGGCGTTGAAAAGCTTCCCGTCAGGCCCCTGACAGACGAAATACTTCTGGTTCACCCGCGCGGTGAGCTGGATGACCTCGGGTGGAACATCGAGAAAAGCCTCGTCAAAAATTCCGAGTCCGACATTGGGCCATTCGGTCAGGCCTGCGTTCTCGATTACGAGGCCTTCGTCCTCGACCAATGTCAGCCCCGCCACGGCCGCGGCCTTGGCAGCGCCGTCGCGGATCAGTTTGCAGCGTTCGGAGAAGTGGACGATCACATGGGCTGCGCGCAGGGTTTCGATATAGGCCCCGGCATTGGCGATATCGACCGGACCGGAATGATGGAACCGGTGCCCCATCGTCGTGCGCCCGCTGGCAATCCCGTCAATCTCGCAAGGCACCACCGCGCCGTCCAGCAAGGCGATGATCCCTGAAAGCGGACGCACCCAGCGCAGGGATTCCGTGCTGAGCGATGCTGCGCCCCAGCGCATCGATTTGGGCCAGGGAAAGGCGCGGATGATCGCCGGGATGGTTTCGGCCAGCACTGCTGCGGTCTCGCGCCCCGGCTTTTCGACCACGGCGAAATAGACTCCGTCACGCTCGGTCAGTTGCTCCGCAGTGAGGCCAACCTTGCGGAGGAATCCTTCGAGCGCCTGCGGCGGTGCGCCGACTTTCGGCCCTTTGGTCTCCTCGCTCACGGCGGCGGTCGCCAGCGGCAGGTCCTTGGCAATCAGCGCCAACCGGCGCGGGGTGGCGAAGGTTTCGACCGAACCTGCCGTCAAGCCAGCCTTGGCCAGCGCATCGGCAAACAGCCGCGCCAGATCCTCTTTGGCCTTGGGCTGCATCCGGGCAGGGATTTCCTCGCAGCGCAGTTCGAGCAGGAAGTCAGCCATCAGACGAGACTCCATCCCGGATACTTCGCTTCCCATTCAGGTGTCATCTTGACGGCGTAAGCCTCGCAGGACGAACGCGCGAGGTCGCGCACCCGGCCCATGTAGCTGGCGCGTTCCTGCACCGAGATCACGCCGCGCGCTTGCAGCAGGTTGAATACATGGCTGGCCTCGACCGCCTGCTCGTAGGCAGCGATGGGCACGCCAGCGGACAGCGCGTTGCGGCACTCGGCCTCGGCCTTGGCGAAGAGGTCGAACAGCGCGTCCGTATCCGCGACTTCGAAGTTCCACTTCGACATCTGGCGTTCGTTCTCAAGGAACACGTCGCCGTAGGATACGCCCGAGGAATTGAACGCGAGGTCATAGACGTTGTCGACGCCCTGAATATACATCGCGAGCCGTTCGAGCCCGTAGGTCAACTCGCCCGCGACCGGTTTGCAATCAAAGCCGCCCATCTGCTGGAAATAGGTAAACTGGGTGACTTCCATCCCGTCGCACCAGACCTCCCAGCCCAGCCCCCAAGCACCCAGCGTCGGGCTTTCCCAGTCGTCTTCAACGAACCGGATGTCATGCGCTAGCGGGTCAATGCCAATCGCCGCGAGGCTTTGGAGGTACAGCTCCTGAATGTCAGACGGCGAGGGCTTCAGGATCACCTGATACTGGTAGTAGTGCTGAAGCCGGTTGGGGTTCTCGCCATAGCGCCCGTCAGTCGGGCGGCGGCAGGGCTGCACAAAAGCCGCATTCCACGGCTCCGGCCCCAAAGCGCGCAGCGTGGTTGCCGTGTGAAACGTGCCCGCGCCCATGCGCATGTCATAGGGTTGCAGAATCACGCAGCCATTGGCGCTCCAGAAATCATGGAGCGTCAGGATCATGTCCTGAAACGAGCGCGCAGGATCGCGGGCTACGGGGGTGAAAGCGGGTGCTGCACTCATGGCGGCAGGCCATGGCCGAACACCCCATTTGCGTCAATGCCGCAGCGCAGCAACACGGGGAGTGCCGCGATGATGGGTCAGGCTATGGTGACACAAAGTCAGGTTGTCTTGACATAGTCAGCGAATCGCGACATATAGTCAGGACAACCTGACATTTGGACGGTTGTCGTGGCTTACTTCACTCTTCCTCCCCAGGAGAAACCGCATGTCCCTTCGTCTTACCCTTGCTGTCGCCGCGCTCGCTCTCACCAGCCCGGTGGCGGTCTTCGCCAATCCCGCAAACCAGACCGATTTCGAGGTGGACGTCCCTCATTCCGATCTTGATCTGGCTACCCCCGATGGCGCAGCGCGCCTCGACGAACGTGTGCGCACCAAGATCCGCCAGCTCTGCGCCAATGGCGGCCGAGATGGCGTATCGCTGCGGCTTGAGCGCGAATGCCGCGAGACCGCGCTGGCAGCGACTGCGCCCGCCATTCGTGTCGTCATCGGCAACGCGCGGCTCGATCGCGTGCGCCTTGCCGCACAGGCCCCCTCATCACCCGCCGCCACTCCCGGCGCGTGATGCCCAAAGGCGGAGGGGCATGCCCCGCCCCTCCGCCGCCCCTTCACCAGCTTTGCACGAGGAACAGGACGCCGATGCAATCGACCGGAAAGATCGACAGGCAATTTCGTTATCGCGCCTACTTCTGGCTGATGAACGCCTCGTTCTTCGCCATTATCTACAGCTTCGTGGAACTGCTGGTCGGCCGCGTGACCGGGTTCGATCCGCAAGATTACATGCCCACCTTCGCTGTACCGATCTTCTACGGCCCGATCCTCGTCTTTATGTTCCTGGTGCCGATGTTCCTCATCTGCGCCCGCTTCATGCGTGACGAATACGCCGAGCAATTGTGGCGCCGCACTTCGGTGGTGCTGGCCTATGCCACCGCCGCAACCCCGCTGCTTTGCTTCATTCTCGGCTGGATATGGTACTTTGCCACCGGACACACCGACGCGAAGCAGGTTCACTGGTCGCTACGCTGGATGGCAGACAAAGTCGTTTGGGGCGATGCCCTGATGTATGTCTGGATCGGCTACATGATGGTCTTTGTTGTGATTTTTCAATTCCTACGCTGGAGGGACTCGTGATGAACTCGACTATCACTATGCGCCGCTGGCAGGCCTGCGTGCTGCTCGGCCTGAGCGGATTTGCACTTGGAAACATGCTTGCCAAGCTGATCACTGCTCTGGGCTTCTGACGCCATGCCGTATAATCCCAAAGCCCCGACGCAGGATGACCGGACCTTCGCCTACAACGCCTTGTGGCTGGGTCTGCCACTGTCGATCATCTTGCTCGCCAGCATGCAGTTCGAGGCATTGTCGATTTTCACTACGCTTGCCGGCGGGTTCGTTTGCGGCACCCTCTTCGGGCAGGTTTTCAGCGGTTGGCAGGACGAGGTCTATCGCGCGGAAGTCGGATTCGCTGCCAACTTCGCACTCGCCTTTGCCGGGGTGGTCCTGTTTGCCCAGATTGTGCCGTGGGCCCGCGATCATGAGCTGGATCAGGGCTCGATGCTCGCCATCATGGCGCTGATCTTCCATGCGGCGATTGTCTATCGTCGTATCCGGGACCGCTGACCTGATGAAAAACCGCCTCAAAGTCCTGCGCGCCGAACGCGACTGGAGTCAGGCGGAACTGGCCGGACGGCTCGACGTGTCGCGTCAGGCGGTCAACGCCATCGAGACGGGCAAGCACGATCCTTCCCTTCCACTCGCCTTCCGTATCGCTCGCCTGTTCGACATGCGGATCGAGGAGATATTCGATGACGAACTTTGATCCCTCGAACAACGATCCCAGCCTGTCCGAAGGATACTCGGTGTTTGCTCGCATTGCGCTTGCGATTGGCGCAGTTTTCGCACTGCTGTTCGTTGCTGCAACTGCCGCCGGTTACATCAGCGTGCTGATCGAGCAGCGTAGCGCCGACGCCGTGGATGTCGCTGTTATCAGCGGTCTCGCACTTGTTTTTGGCGGTATCGCCTATGCGATCTGGCGTCTGTGGCGGCGCGACACCTCCGCAGATTTGCCCCCCAGCGGGCCCGGAGAAATTCGCACCCGGCAGCGCAGTCGCACTCAGATGATCTATATCGCCTTCGCAGGCACCGTCGGCGGCATGATCGGCCTTGCCACGGGCATTTTCGATCAGGGCGATGGGAGCCTGTTCGGCGGAGACTGGGAGCAACTCAAACTGCCGCCGCTGCTGGCGATCGGTGTCGCGATCATGGTGCTGGGCGGGTTTGTGGCCCTGCCGCTCTACGGTTTCCGCATGATCGACGATTACAAGCGCGAGCAGAACCTCGTCGCTTTCACCGGCGGATGCCTGTCGGTGATTGCAGGCTTCCCGGTCTGGGCGGTGCTGCATGCCGGAGGGCTTGTGCCGCCGCCTCACGCTTTCGGGATCTTCGCTCTGGCCTACGTCTCGATGATCCTTTCGTTCCTTTATGCCCGCTGGCGGCTCTGACCCTCTAAATCGAGCCAGCACGCTTGTTTAACGATGCCCCCAACCCCACACATCTTCAAACCCCCTGAAAGGTAACCGCTATGAAACTTGCCTCGCTGCTTGCTCTCACCGCCGCCCCCCTGGCGCTGTTCGCTGCGAACCCGGCGCTGGCTCAGGACCACGTTGGCCACGCCGCCACCGCGCCCGCGGCAAAGGGCCCCGCGATGTGGAAGGTCGCCGATGCCGACACCACGATCTACCTGTTCGGCACGGTCCACGTGCTGCCGCAGGGGATCGACTGGTATGACGCGACCATTGCCAGCGCACTTGAGAGCTCGGAGATCATCGTCACCGAAATCCCGATGGACCCTTCGAGCGAAGCGGCACTCCAGCAGCTTACCGCCGCCAAGGGGAAGCTTCCCGCCGGCACCACGCTGCGTTCGCTGCTGACCCCGGAACAGACCGCAACCTATAACGCTGCCATGGGCAAGATCGGCATTCCGGTGGAAGCCTTCGATCCGCTCAAGCCGTGGCTGGCTGGCCTCACCTTCTCGATCCTCCCGCTGATGCAGCAGGGCTATGATCCCAATGCGGGTGTCGAGAAGGTGCTGCTTTCAAAGGTCGGTGACAAGCCGAAGGGCGCGCTCGAAACCGCCGAATTCCAGCTCGGCATCTTCGACGGGATGACCCAGGAATCGCAGATTGCCTTCATGATGGAAGCGGCCGCCGGCATGGATGAGGTCAAGCCGATGCTCGACCGCATGGTCGCCGAATGGGCCGAGGGCGATGCCGACGAACTCGCCGCCGTGATGAACGAAGGCATGTCCGATCCGGCAGTCGCCGAAGCCCTGCTTTACAGCCGCAACGCCAACTGGGCCGAGTGGATCGACACCCGCCTCGACACCCCCGGCACGGTGTTCATCGCGGTCGGTGCGGGCCATCTTGCGGGTGCCAAGAGCGTGCAGGATTACCTCGCGCAAAAGGGCATCACGGTCACGCGAGTCAAGTAAGCGCCATGAATGAAACGGAAGGGGCGATGATGCGCAGCGCGGCTAGGCTGACTGCAAGCGTTGTCGCCCCTTTCCTTCTGCTCCTCCTCGCCGCTTGCAGTGATGCACCCGGAGCGGCGTCGGCGGACGGGCCTCCGCCCAACCCGCTGCTCTACGAAATCGCCTCGGCCGACGGGACGGTGGAGGGCTGGATGTTCGGAACCATCCACGCTCTCCCCGACCGCACCGAGTGGCGGACACCGGCGGTCACCAAGGCTGTTGCTAAGGCCAACCTCTTGGTCGTTGAAGTTGGCGATTTGAGGGGCCGGGACGAAGGCCCCTCGATCTATTTCAGCCTCGCGCAAAGTCCGGGCCAGCCACCGCTCGAACAGAGGCTCCCCAGTGAACTCCACCCGCAATTGGCAGAGTTGGCGAAGCGCGGCGACTTTTCCGCGGAGTGGATAGCATCGACCGAGACGTGGGCCGCCGCTATCTCCCTGGCGCGCGTCGATGCGACCGGCGATCCCGCCAATGGGGTCGACGCCGCGCTAATCGACGAATTTGCAGGCCGTCCGGTGCGCGAGCTTGAGGGGCTGCGCGGCCAGCTTTCGATCTTTGACCGTCTGCCCGAAGCGCAGCAGCGCGCGATGCTCGCCGCCGTGGTGCGCGGAAGCGACGAGGCGCGCAAAGACCCGGAACGGCTCCAGCGCGCATGGCTGGCAGGCGACGCTGCCACCATCGAGCAATCGACCCGCGAGGGTTTTCTTGCCGAGCCAGCCCTTCGTGAAGCGCTGCTGACGGGCCGCAACCGGCGCTGGGTCGCCACGATCATTCCACTGCTGGAACAGGGCCCCCGCCCCCTCATCGCGGTCGGCACCGCGCATCTGGTGGGGCCGGACGGTCTGGCCACCATGCTTGAAGCACAGGGCTACCGCATCCGGCGCCTGCCCTGAGGTCTGCGCCCCAAAGCAGTTGCCAAACCGGCCTTCTCTCTCTAAGGGCCCGCGCTTCGGCGCTTCCGGACATCCCTGGAGGCGGTTGCGCCGTTGGACTATCAATCAACACGCATTCGAAAGGCACGATTATGAGCGAAGCTCTGAACCTGCCGGCTGAAGCGCGCGAACGGGCTGGCAAGGGAGCCTCCCGTGCAATTCGCCGCGAAGGTCGGACTCCTGCAGTCATCTATGGCGGCAAGGAAGAACCCACCCTGATCCACGTCGAGCAGAAGGAACTGGTGAAGCAACTCGGCACCGGTCACTTCATGAACTCGATCGTCAACATCGAGATCGGTGGCAAGATCATTCGCACTCTGCCCAAGGATGTGGCGTTCCACCCGGTAACCGACCGTCCGCTTCACGTGGATTTCCTGCGCATGACCGGCGACAGCAAGGTCGAAGTGCAGGTGCCGGTGGTGTTCATCAACGAAGAAGATTCGCCCGGCCTCAAGAAGGGCGGCGTGCTCAACATCGTGCGTCACGAACTCGAACTGCTCTGCCCCAACGCTGACATTCCGGACGAAATCCAGATCGATGTCACCGGCAAGGAAATCGGCGATTCGATCCACATCAGCGAAGTGACCCTGCCCAAGGGCGTCACCAGCGTGATCACCGACCGCGATTTCACCATCGCGACGCTGATCGCCCCGTCGGGTCTGAAGAGCAGCGCAGGCGAAGCCGCCGAAGCGGAGTAATCCGCCAGCGCCAGCAACGGCTAACGGAACGCCGGGCTTCGCAAGAAGTCCGGCGTTTCACATTGCAGCGGTCGCAGTTAGGGAGGGTGTCATGCAGATCTGGGTCGGCCTCGGAAATCCCGGACCGCGCTATGCGCTCCACCGGCACAATGTCGGCTTCATGGCCGTGGACGTCATTGCTGACATGCACAGCTTTGGCCCGGTGCAGACCAAGTTTCAGGGCTGGGTACAGGAAGGCCGCATCGGTACGCACAAGGTGCTGCTGCTGAAGCCTGCTACCTTCATGAACGAAAGCGGCCGCGCGGTGGGCGAGGCGCTGCGCTTCTACAAGCTGGGCACCGAGGCGCTGACCGTGTTCCATGACGAGCTCGATCTTGCGCCCTTCAAGGTCAAAGTGAAGCAAGGGGGCGGGCACGCAGGGCATAATGGCCTGCGATCCATCGACCAGCATCTGGGCGCAGAGTTCCGCCGCATTCGCCTCGGCATCGGCCATCCGGGGCACAAGGACCGCGTGACCGGCCACGTGCTCGGCAATTTTGCCAAGGACGAACAGGACGATCTGGTCGCCATGCTCGGCGCAATCGGTGCGGAGGCGGAATGGCTCGCCAAGGGCGATGACGTGCGCTTCATGAACGATATCGCGCTGAGAATGCAGGGCTGACCATGTCGGCGGGCGTGATCGTCATCCGCAGGCGGTGGTGGGCCCATCTGGTAATTGTGTTGCCCGTGGTGGTCTTCCCTGTCCTCTGCGCCGTCATGGCAATGGCATCGTTCGAGATTCTTTTCGATGCGGGTGGATGGTGGAAGGCGCCTTTCTTGCTAGTGGGCGCGGGTGTGATGGGCCTTGCGTTTGTCATCGCGCTCAACGCGCTATTCACATACCGGGTCGAACTGGATGCACGCGGCCTCAGGATCGTCGGAAATCTCTACACCCACGACATCACGTGGAATGAGATCACGCTGATAACCAAGCGGCACAATTTTCGCTTGCCCGGCTATCATGTCGGCATCGAGGTGGACGGCACGAATCTCCCCCGCCGCCACTGGTGCAACCTGTGGCTTGCGGGATATTTCATCCACCCGGGCATGGAAAAGGGTGGGATCGCCCTCACCGCTTATCTCAAACGGAAGCGTCGAGAATACCTCAGGCGTCAGAACTCCCCGAACGAAGTGGTAGTAACGGAATGAACCGCGTCCTCATCATCGGCCCCTGCGGATCGGGCAAGAGCACCCTCGCCCGCGAACTCGCTCCGCTCATGGGTCTGCCGCTCATCCACATGGATCAGCTTGGCTGGCAAGCGGGCTGGATCGAAACCGAAAAAGCCGAACTTCACGCCCGCCTCGCCGAGGCTGTGGCGGGAGAGCGCTGGCTGATTGAGGGCAATTACGGCAGCACCCTCGCCCCCCGCCTCGAACGGGCCGATACTGTGATCTATCTCGATTTCCCGATCCGCTTGTGCCTGTGGCGGCTGATCCGCCGGGTGACGAGCCTGCGCGGCCAATCGCGGCCCGATATGCCCGATGGCTGCCCGGAACGCTTTGATGCCGCGTTCTTCTGGTACGTAATGAACTGGAACAGCGGACCGCGCGTGCGTACCGAGGTGCAACTTGCCCCCTACGCCGGCAAGGTGATCCGCTTGCGAAACCCTGAGGCGCTTGCGCAATGGCGCGCAAGCAATGAACTCGCTTCAGCTTAACCTTAGAGGGTGGTGCCAATGCGCTGCATCTTCGTAATGATGAGCAGTACTAGTTCATGCGAGCGTTTGATTAGTTGAGGTCGCCTCGATATCGGCCTGCGATGATCACTCGAATGACACGAATGCCGAAATGGCTGTCGCGATTGGGTCTGGCAATACTGGTGCTCGTGTTGCTTGGCACCGGGCTGCTGTTTGCAGTGTTGTCGCAGGCGTCAATCACCATGACTCGTGCGGGCGTTTACCGCGACCTGAACGTGGCCCTTCCGGCTCTTGGCACCATCACCATCCCGATTTACTCGGGAGAAGGAGAGCGGGTGAACTTCGGGAACTCCCTTGTGGGGCCAGTCGTGCGCTCGGGCGCGGACGGAACATGGTCTGCAAGCTGGTTATGCGGTGCCGATGCGATATCGCGGCAAGGCTCTGGCGACACGCTTTCCATCACATGCGGCGAAAAATCGCGTAATTTCAAATTAGCTAAGCCGACCATTGTGTCTGCGCAGCGAGAGATGCCGGAAAAGGTTGCAGTACTCAGCGACATTGAGGGAAATCACGCGTTTCTCGTGGCGGCGCTGCGCGAGGCGAATATCATCGATGATGGCAACAAGTGGGTGTTCGGCGACGGGCATCTTGTCATCCTTGGTGATGCCGTTGACCGCGGTGGGGACGTCTTTGAAACTCTTTGGCTGCTCCACCAACTCGCCATTGATGCGCAAAATTCGGGTGGAGTGGTCCATCTGATTCACGGCAATCACGAACAATACATGCTCCGAGGCAATTACTCGCGCGCGCATCCTGAGATGATCCACGCCTTGAAACGGCTTGGCGGTCCGGTTGAGTCCTTCAGCAAGGGTAACGTACTTGGCGATTGGCTGCGCAATCAGCCGGTCGCACTGCAACTGGGCGAGATCGTTTTCGTGCATGGCGGGATAGCTGCCTCGACATTGCCACCCGAGGCTGATCTGGAGGCGCTGAATGCCTTCTCCCGCGAATATTGGGCCTACGATGCCTTGCACGGCAAGCCTTCACCAATGGGAGAGGCGGTATTTGGACCGGCGGGGATTACACAGTACCGGGGCTACGTCATGGACATGCCGGACCTTTACAGCCGGGCCAACGCCGAGGAAGTCGACCGGGCACTGGCACGTTTTGGTGGCAAGCGGATCGTGATCGCGCATACCGTGGTGAAGCAGATCACAGAGCTTTATGACGGGAAGGTCATCGCGGTAAACGTGAATGATGATGCATCGCGCCAGCAGATCCTCATGTTTGAAAACGGCGCGACGCGCATCATGGATCTCAACGCCAAGCGGAATATATCCGCTGGCGAGAACGCGCGATCACGCGGTTTTGATGTCTTGTCTCTGCGGGACTGGTCGATCATCGCCTCGATCTGGCAATCAGGTCAGGACTTGTCGAGCATACCGCACCCTTACTGACGCTTGGAACGGAAGGTAGCGCTTGCGGGCTGGCGGAACACTTGCTTCCCCGCTAAGGGCCAGCGCTTTCCAGCTAGCCAAGAGATAATCATCATGGGTTTCCGTTGCGGGATCGTCGGCCTGCCGAATGTCGGCAAGTCCACCTTGTTCAATGCGCTCACTGAAACGCAGGCGGCGCAGGCGGCCAACTATCCGTTTTGCACAATTGAACCCAACGTCGGCCAGGTCGCGGTGCCGGACGAGCGGCTGCAAAAGATCGCCGCCATCGGCAAGAGCGCGAAGATCATCGAGACCCAGCTCGGCTTCGTCGATATCGCGGGCCTTGTGAAGGGCGCAAGCAAGGGCGAAGGCCTTGGCAACCAGTTCCTCGGCAATATCCGTGAGGTCGATGCGATCGTCCACGTGCTGCGCTGTTTCGAGGATGACGACATCCAGCACGTCGCCAACAAGGTCGATCCCATCGCAGACGCCGAAGTGGTCGAGACCGAACTGATGCTGTCAGACCTCGAAAGCCTCGAAAAGCGGGTACCTGCTGCCGCCAAGCGCGGCGCGGCGGGTGACAAGGAAGCCAAAGCAATGGCGAGCGTGCTCGGTCAGGCTTTGGAACTGCTGCGCGAAGGCAAGCCCGCGCGCCTGACCGTGCCGGGCGATGACGAGGAAGAACGGCTGTTCAAGCAAGCGCAGCTGCTCACCGCCAAGCCGGTGCTCTACGTGTGCAACGTTGCCGAGGAAGACGCGGCGGAAGGTAATGAACTGTCGGCCAAGGTCTTCGCCAAGGCGGCGGCCGAAGGCGCGCAGGCGGTGGTCGTCTCCGCTGCGATTGAAGCTGATCTGGTGACGATGCCGATAGAAGACCGCGGCGAATTCCTTGAAGCTATGGGCCTCACCGAAAGCGGCCTCGCCCGCGTGATCCGCGCCGGTTACAAGCTGCTCGGCCTGAAAACCTTCTTCACCTGCGGCCCCAAGGAAGCCCGCGCCTGGACCTTCCCCGACGGCGCCAAGGCCCCCCAGGCAGCGGGCGAGATCCACAGCGACTTCGAACGCGGCTTCATCCGTGCCGAGACCATCGCCTACGAAGATTACATCGCACTGGGCGGCGAAGCGGGCGCGAAGGAAGCGGGCAAGCTGCGCCAGGAAGGCAAGGAATACGTGGTGCAGGACGGGGACGTGCTGCTCTTCAAGTTTAATGTTTGAGGGGGAAGCCCCGCAGTATCGCCCGTAATCTACTCGTGCAATCAATCCCGCTGGGCGATAGCCTGAACCTTGATCTTGGCACCGAACGGCAATGCAGCTGCCTGATAGATCGTCCGCGCTGGAAAGGGAGCAAACAACTCGCGGCAAAGCGCATTAACCTCGGGCAAATCCTGCTCAAGGTTCGTGAAGGCGATATCGACATAGACGATGTCGCTTCGGTCGAACCCCGCCGCCGAGGCGATCAGGAACACCAGACCGAAAGCTCGCTCGGCTTCTTCGCGCGCGGATCCTGGGCGATATCCGTCATCGTAAACGGCCAACTGGCCCGATATGTGGCATGTGTTTCCGCATACGACAGCATTCGATATTGGCGATGGAGAAGCGGGAACACCTTCGACCGCCCCAATAAATCGTTTCGCCACGGCCGCCTCCGTCAAAAAAGTGCCGAGGTCCCGCTAGGCTTACCCGCACAGCGCGACAACTTGCGCAAACGCACCAGTACGGATCAACAGCTTAAAGAACCCAGCGCGGGCGGTCAGATCAATGCCGCCCGAACAGCTTCTCGACATCTTCCATGCTCAGCTTCACCCAGGTCGGGCGCCCGTGATTGCACTGGCCCGACCTTGGCGTTGTCTCCATCTCACGCAGCAGGGCATTCATCTCCGCAACGCTGAGTGTGCGCCCTGCCCGCACCGATCCGTGGCAGGCCATAGTAGCGAGCACCAGTTCGAGCCGCTCGGCGAGCAGCAGCGCGCCGCTGTCTTCCTGCTTGCCATGCTTGGCGATATCGTCGGCAAGGTCGCGCAGCAGGGCGCTGCTATCGGCCTTGGGCAGCGCGGCGGGGAGTGCGCGGACCAGCATCGCGCTTGGCCCGAAGCGTTCGATCACGAGGCCGTAGCGCGCGAGGCCCTCGGCCGCGTCCTCCAACCGGTCGCAATCGACCTCGTCCATCTCCACCACATCCGGCACCAGCAGGGCCTGACTGCGGCGGGTTGCTTCCTCGGCCCCGGAAGCGCGCAGGCGTTCGAGTACGAGGCGTTCATGCGCCGCGTGCTGATCGACCAGCACGAGGCCATCGGCAGATTCGGCGACGATATAGGTGTTGGCGACTTGCCCGCGCGCGATGCCGAGGGGATATTGCTGCGCCTCGGCAGGCACAGGCGCAGCTTCCTCGGCACGGCCTTGAGGTTGAGGCAAGGGCGCACTCCACACGGGGCGCGCTTCCCCAAGCCGCTGTTCCGCTGCTGTCCAATCCCGACCAGAGAAAATGCTGTCGAGCGTCGGCGACAAGGGGGCCGAGGGCGGCGCTACCGGCTCCGACTGCCACCGCGCCATCGCTCCACGATCCGGCCCCTGCGCAGAGCGGCGATCCCCCGTCGCCAGCGCTTGCCGCAGCCCCGAGACGATGAAGCCGCGCACCCCCGCGCTATCGCGAAACCGCACCTCAGTTTTCGCCGGGTGGACATTTACGTCGACATCCTGCGGCGGGAGATCAAGGAATAGCGCCAGCACCGCGTGGCGATCGCGCGCGAGCATATCGGCATAGGCGCCGCGGACTGCGCCCACCAGCAACCGGTCTTTCACCGGACGGCCGTTGACGAACAGGTACTGGTGATCGGCCACACCGCGGTTCCACGTCGGCAGGCCCGCAACGCCGGTCAGCCGCATCACACCGTGCTGCGTGTCGCGCTCCAAGGCGATTGGGACAGAATTGTCCTTCAGCTCATGCGCGATGATCCGCGCCACGCGGGTAGCCAACTCTTCGCCAGCCTGTAGCGACAGCACCGTGCGCTTGCCCGCATCGCTTATTGTCTCCAGCGTGAAGCCCACATCAGGCCGCGCCATGGCAAGGCGGCGCACCACATCGAGGCACGCCGCGTGCTCGCTACGGGCCGAGCGCAGGAACTTGCGGCGGGCGGGCACCTTGGCGAACAGTTCTTCCACCCGCACGCGGGTGCCGGTCGGAAGCGCGGCAGGCTCATCGGCTATCACCGCGCCATGATCGACCACTCGCCGCCAGCCTTCGGCAGCGCCTGCCTCGCGGCTTTCGATGGTCAGGCGCGCAACACTCGCGATGCTCGGCAGGGCCTCTCCCCGGAAGCCCAAGGTTGTCACCAGTTCGATCGCGCCTTCGGGTCCGATCAGCGAATCGGGCAGCTTCGATGTGGCGTGGCGTTCCAGCGCCAGCGCCATGCCCTCCGGCCCCATCCCGCAGCCATCATCGACCACTTCGATCCGCGAAAGGCCACCTTCGGCCAGCACGACACCGATTCGCCGCGCGCCTGCATCAATGGCGTTTTCAACGAGCTCTTTCAGCGCTGCTGCCGGGCGTTCGACCACCTCTCCCGCGGCAATGCGGTTCACAAGGGCTGACGGGAGGCGGCGGATTTCGGGCATTTGTCGCACGCTAGCGATAGGTGGACGTTTTTTCGAGACCATGCCCCCAGAAATCACCTCTGCGGTGGACAATTATTTTGGCCTTTTGTCTGAGGATTCGCTAGGCGCGCGGTGTCATGTCATAACCGGGTCGAATTCCTCCGCAGTCGCTTTGCCAAGCCGCCAGCGGCCCCGCCCCGCCACCACTGGAACACCAACACCAATGAGCTTCCTGTCCAACTTCTTCAAATTCGGTTCGCAGAACATGGCGATCGATCTCGGTACCGCCAACACGCTGGTTTATGTCCAGGATCAGGGGATCGTTCTGAACGAGCCTTCGGTGGTCGCGATCGAGACGATCAACGGCATCCGCCGCGTCAAGGCGGTGGGCGATGATGCGAAGATGATGATGGGCAAGACGCCAGACAGCATCGAGGCAATCCGTCCGCTGCGTGACGGCGTGATCGCCGA
This sequence comes from Porphyrobacter sp. ULC335, assembly GCF_025917005.1. Classification (NCBI taxonomy): domain Bacteria; kingdom Pseudomonadati; phylum Pseudomonadota; class Alphaproteobacteria; order Sphingomonadales; family Erythrobacteraceae; genus Porphyrobacter; species Porphyrobacter sp. ULC335. Next base: position 2,406,850 of record NZ_CP078091.1, on the reverse strand, counting down.
CATCGAAGTGGCCGAGCAAATGATCAAGCACTTCATCCAGAAGGTGCACGGCAAGAAGAGCATGTTCCGTTATCCGGAAATCGTGATCTGCGTGCCTTCGGGCTCGACCTCGGTGGAACGCCGCGCGATCCGCGATGCTGCCTCCAACGCGGGTGCATCGGATGTGCACCTGATCCTTGAACCGATGGCAGCGGCGATCGGCGCGGATATGCCAGTGACCGAACCTGTCGGCAGCATGGTCGTCGATATCGGCGGAGGCACGACCGAAGTCGCGGTGCTTTCGCTGCGCGGTCTTGCCTACACCACTTCGGTGCGTACCGGGGGCGACAAGATGGACGAAGCCATTGTCAGCTACGTGCGCCGCCACCACAATCTGCTGATCGGCGATGCCACCGCGGAACGCATCAAGAAGGATTACGGCATCGCCATGATCCCCGAAGATGGCGTGGGCGAGATCATCACGCTCAAGGGCCGCGACCTTGTGAACGGCGTGCCCAAGGAAATCACCATCAACCAAGCGCATGTCGCCGAAGCGCTCAGTGAACCGATCGGCGCCATTGTTGAAGGCGTGCGCATCGCACTGGAAAACACCGCCCCAGAGCTCGCCGCCGATATCGTCGATCAGGGCATCGTGCTGACTGGCGGCGGCGCACTGATCCGCCGTCTTGACGAGCATCTGCGCGAGGAAACCGGCCTACCCGTCTCGGTCGCCGAAGATCCTCTCCTGTGCGTTGCCATCGGCACCGGCCGCGCGATGGAAGATCCGATCTATCGCGGCGTTTTGATGACTGCGTGATCCGCACAAGCATGAGCCGGGCTGAGCGGCAGAAGGGACTGTAAAGCCATGGCGCCCTCCTCTTCGCGCCGCTCGGGCTTCTCGAAGAAAGCGCAATACTCGCTGTTCACCGGCTACCTGTTGGCCGGTGCGGGAGCATTGGTGGGGCTTGCGTTGCTGGCGCTGTCGCTGTGGCAGCCTTCGGCTTTCGCGCCCCTGCGCGGCGTCGCGAGCGACGTTGTGGCGCCGGTCGGCACGGGAAGCGCGGCGGCCCGGGAGGGATCGCAGGGGCTGTTCCAGAGCATCGCGGGCTATTTCAGCGCGGGCTCCCAGAATGCCGAGCTGCGCCGCGAAATGGAAATCGCCCGTATTCGTCTCGCCGAGGCTGACGCGGTCAAAGCCGAGAACCAGCGACTGAAAGGTCTGCTGGCCCTGCGCGATGGCGAGACCAAACCGGTTGCGATGGCGCGACTGGTCGGCTCCACTGCGACCAGCGGCCGGCGTCACGCCTATATCAGCGCCGGGGCAAGCAAGGGCGTGCAGCCCGGAATGCCGGTCCTGTCAGAACGCGGCGTGATTGGCCGCGTGCTCGAGACAGGGCGCAGTTCGGCGCGCGTGCTGCTCCTCACCGATAGCGAAAGCGTGCTGCCGGTGCGCCGCGCCAAGGACAATGTCATCGCCTTTGCAGAGGGACGTGGCGACGGCATGCTGCGCATCCGTCTCGTCAACCTCGGCGTCAATCCGCTGAAGGTCGGCGACATGATGGTGACCAGCGGCGCCGGCGGTTATTACCGGCCCGGCGTGGCGGTGGCGGTTATCGCCAAGATCACCCCCGATGGCGGAATTGCACGGCTCGTCGCAGAGCCTGCTGCAACCTCCTACGTCGCGATCGAACCGGTGCATCAGGCAGCGGCGGTGGCGGAACTTGAGGAGACCGATGCGGCGAACCCCGGCGGTGCCCCGCCGACATCCGCATCCGGCGCGCCTGCGCCTGCATCCAGCGACGCTCCAGCGGAGGAGTGATGGAGCGGCTCGACCCTCGTGCCCGATCCGACATGTATGGACGGCGGATTAACCGCGCGTCCTCGCCATGGCGTGCGAACAGCGTGCCCTACCTTTCGATCATGCTCGGATCATTGCTGCCGGTGTTGCTCATCGCGGATCTGATGCCGCTCGCACCTTCCTTCGGCTTTTTGCTTCTGCTCGCATGGCGCATGGTGCGCCCCGGCCTCTTGCCGCTATGGGCAGGCGCGCCGATGGGTGCTTTCGACGACCTGGTGAGCGGCCAGCCTTTCGGCAGTGCGATCCTGCTGTGGTCGATCACGATGATCGCCATAGAGCTGATCGAAACGCGCTTCCCCTGGCGCGGGTTCTGGCAGGACTGGTTTACCGCAGGCGTCATGGGCGTCTGCTATTGGGCGGCGACACTGCTGCTTTCCGGTGCGCGCGTGACACCAGAAATGGTGGCGGTGGCCGCACCGCAGGCTTTGCTTTCAGTGCTGCTCTATCCAATAATCGCCCGGATGGTTGCCGGACTTGACCGTTTCCGCCTCGCCCGTGCGCGAAAGATCGACTGATGAAGATCCCGTTCCTGCGAGATGGACCGCAGCGCCCCGCCCGGATGATCAATGCCTCGATCTTGCGCAGCACTTTCGAGCGCAGATCTGTAGTGATCGGCGCGGTGCAAGGCGGGATCGGGGTGCTGCTGGCGCTCCGGCTTGGCTATCTGGCGATCGCCGAAAACGAGAAGTATCGTCTGGAATCCGAAAGCAACCGCGTCAATCTGACTCTGGTTCCGCCGCGCCGGGGCTGGATTCTCGACCGTGATGGAGCGCCGCTCGCTTCGAACCGCGCAGATTTCCGCGTCGACCTGATCCCCGAACGGCTCCAGAACGCGAATGCGACAATCGACCAGCTTGGAGAATTGCTGTCGCTCGAACCCGCGCGGATCGCCGATATCAAGGACAAGGTCAGCACCGCGCGCGGGTTTCAGCCTGTCGAGGTCGCTAGCGGCCTGAGGTACGAACAGTTTGCCGCGCTCAGCGTGCGCCTGCCCGATCTTCCCGGCGTGGTGCCCCAGCGCGGCTTTTCGCGCTTCTATCCGACCGCTTCCAGCGTCGGTCACCTGATCGGCTATGTCGGCCCCGCGTCTGCCGAGGAATACGAGAAAGACCCAAATCCGCTGCTGATTACGCCGGGCTACAAGATCGGCAAGGACGGGCTCGAAAAGCAGTTCGAACAGGAACTGCGCGGCGTGCCGGGCGCACGGCGCGTGGAAGTGACAGCGGGCGGGCGCATCGTCCGCGATCTCGAAACACGCGAGGATGTGCAGGGCGCACCTGTCCGCCTCACCATCGACGGCCCGCTCCAGGACTATGCAGCGCGGCGTATCGGGCTTGAGAGCGGCTCGGTGGTGGTGATGGACTGTCGCACGGGCGATCTGCTGTGCATGGCATCCATGCCGAGCTTCGATCCCAACTCCTTCTCGGACGGGATCGGCGGGGTCGAATATGCGATGCTGCGCGACGACGAGCGCGTGCCGCTGCGCAACAAGGTGCTGAAGGGGCTCTATCCGCCCGGCTCCACCGTCAAGCCGATGGTCTCGATGGCGTTTATGCAGGCCGGGATCGATCCGAACGAGACAGTGTTCTGCGGAGGCGGCCTGCAGGTCGGCAATCGGCGGTTCGGCTGCTGGAACCGGCGCGGCCACGGCTCGGTCGACATGGCCAAGGGTATCTACCAGAGCTGTGACGTCTATTTCTATGCCATGGCCCAACGCGTCGGCATGGACCCGATCGCGGCGATGGCGCGGCGCTGCGGGATGGGGGAGGAATTCCCCCTCCCCGTCACCAGTCAGTTCTTCGGCACTGTCCCGGATCCGGCGTGGAAAATGAAGAAGTGGGGCCGCGAATGGCAGGCCTTCGATACGGTCAATGCCACCATCGGACAGGGCTATATGCTATCCAGCCCGTTGCAGCTGGCGGTGATGGCCTCGCGCATTGCCACCGGCCGCCACGTGATGCCGCGCCTGACGCTGGACACCAAACCCAAGGGCTTCAACGACATCGACTTCCCCGCCGACCAGGTGGAGTATGTCCGCAAGGCGATGAGTGATGTGGTCAACGGCCCCGGCACTGCCGGCCGTGCCCGCTTGCCGATCGATGGTACGCTGATGGCTGGCAAGACCGGCACCGCGCAGGTCGTTTCGCTCAGCAAATCGAACGGCAAGACCGGACCCTGGAAGTACCGCGACCACGGCTTGTTCATCTTCTTCGCGCCTTATGACAACCCGCGCTATGCGGGCGCGGTGGTTATTGAGCATGGCGGCGGGTCCGGCGCGGCCTACCCGATTGCCCGCGACGTGATGACCTTCCTGTTCGATCCGGCCAAAGGGCTCGAAGCTCTCTCCGTGCTGGAGGCCGGATGGGGCGGCACCGCGCAGCAGCGGTTGGAGCGGCGCTATGCCGCTTATGCAGCCGAACGCGGGACGACGGTCAGCCGCCCGCCGCGCCGCGAGGAAGAAATCTTTGACCGGGTTGAGGCCGAGGCTCGCCGAGCGGCGACCCAGACTGACGCTATTGCCGAACAAGTGATCGCTCCGCGGCCCGAGGCCAATCCTTCGGGTACACCGCCCGGCGGCACTGCTCCCGCTGCTCCGCAAGCTGCCACTCCTTCGGCTGCGCCCGCTGCTCCGTCCGTGGAGGCCGGCGAATGAACACGCTTGCCGCCCGCGGGATCGTTCCGGCACCGATTGCCCGCCAGCCTTGGGAAATGCTGATCCCGCTGGTGTTGCTCACCACCTTCGGCGGGCTGGTGCTGTATTCAGCGGGCGGCGGGGCCATGCAGCCCTTTGCCCTGTCGCACTTCATCCGCTTCGGAGTCTTTGCGGTGATGACCGCGATCATCGCATCCTTGCCGCGCGAGGCGGTGCGGGTGTTGACCTATCCCGCCTATCTGGCGGTGTTGTTGATGCTGCTGGGGGTCGAGATTGTCGGCCAGGTTGGCGGCGGCAGCCAGCGCTGGTTGGAGGCCGGACCGATCCGCATCCAGCCCTCCGAGCTGATGAAGCCCGCCGTGGTGCTTGCGATGGCGCGCTTTTATGAAACGCTGCCTTCGGGGATGATCGGATCGTGGCGATCGGTGGTGCCATCGGGAATGCTGATCGTGCTGCCGATTTCGCTCGTGCTGTTGCAGCCCGACCTTGGGACATCGGTGGCGATTGCGTTCGGCGGCGTCGTCGTGATGTTCCTAGCGGGGCTGCCGCTGTGGTGGTTTCTGCTGGCGGGCGGCACCGGGATCGCCGCAATGCCGCTGGTCTACTTCTTCGCGCTGCGCCCCTATCAACAGGCACGTGTGACGACTTTCCTCGATCCCGAAAACGATCCCTTGGGCGCTGGCTACCACATCGCCCAGTCCAAGATCGCGATCGGATCGGGCGGAATTTTCGGCAAGGGGTTCAACAACGGAACGCAGAGCCACCTCAACTACCTGCCCGAACCGCACACCGATTTCGTGTTTGCCACCATGGCCGAGGAATGGGGGCTGATGGGCGGGCTGTTCGTGCTGACCATGTACACCCTCATTCTGCGCTGGGGCTGGAAGGTCGCGAGCGAGAGCCAGGACCGTTTCTGCGCGCTACTCGCCGCCGGGGCCACGGCCACGATCTTCTTCTACATCGCGATCAATCTGCTGATGGTGATGGGCATGGCCCCGGCCAAGGGCATTCCCCTGCCGTGGATGAGCCACGGGGGTTCATCGATGATGACCAACATGATCTGCATCGGCCTGCTGATGATGGTCAACCGCTGGAACAGAGAGGCTCCGCGCCGCGGTCTTTCAGTCTAGTCAGCATTTCGCGATTAGGCCCTTGCTATCAGGGCCGGACGCGTTAAATGCAGCGCCTCACGCGAATCGGGACACGGCCTCGCCGCCCCGCATCGCGTTTCCGGCCCCTCGCGGGAACGTCGGGATGGACGCATAGCTCAGTTGGTAGAGCAGCTGACTCTTAATCAGCGGGTCCTTGGTTCGAGCCCAAGTGCGTCCACCATCCTCATCTTTTGGAATATGAAAAACGGGCGCAGCGCGATTAGGTCGCTGTGCAGGGATGCGATTTATCCCAGAGGATGTGCGGGCCGTGAGTTGCCCAGTTTCCGCAGGTAAACGCTCAGCTGCATGCCTGTGTCGGTGCGCTCCATCCACCATCGCAGAGGCCCGTGCAGGATCTTCGGGACATGATAGATGCTGCAGACCTGAAAGCTGTGATCAGCGATTTCGTATCCATTGATCTGCCCGTTCCGCTCAAACGATGCCAAGCCGAACTCGTAGAGGTGGAACGGCGCGTGCATCGGACTGATGTGGGTCACAAAACTCGTGCCGCGCAGTCTGAAATAGGCGTTGGCGATCTTCGAGATGAGGTGACCGGATGATGGCACCTCGACCTGGATGATGCCGCCGGGCTTCAACCATCCCAAGGCTTTTCGCAGCGCTAAGGATGGAGCGTAGATATGTTCGAGGACTGCTCCGAACGTGATGAAATCGAAGCTCGCTTCTGGGAATTCAGCGTCTTCGATAGCGGCAATCTGAAGGCGCACCGGATCGACCTGTTCTGCGGCCCGTTCGAAGAATGGTAGAGATGGCTCGATACCCCACGTGTCGAAACCGGCATTGGTCAAAGACCGCATCGCCTTACCGAGACCCGCCCCGATATCCAGCGCTGTCATCCCGTCCGCAAACGGTAGCAGACGTTTTGCAGCTTCTATTTCGGCTGCAAAATACGCAGGCGACCAATCGAACGCTTCCGGCGACCAGTATTCGTCCGCCGGTATGCCATAGTGATCGGACAGGGCCTGTGGGATGGGCTGTGGATCAGCATATATCAGTCCGCAATCGAGACACTGTTTAACGGAAACCGCGATACCAGTGGCCGCACGTGGACGGCTGCCCTGACTGGCGTCGAGCCTCATACCCAAAGTGCGACTTCGCTCGGACCCACACATTTCGCACGCTGCCACGGTCCTAAAGGTGTATGTTTTCTCACTCATCTACACCTCTGCCCTGGCCGCATAAATGGCCCGG